>NZ_JAVAYG010000006.1:0-331053 GCF_041954745.1 Pantoea sp. CS_6 | reverse complement strand
ATGGGAAGAGCATTGCGCGTCAAGCGAGATATAATTAAGCAGATTCATTATTGATATCAAATAAATTAAATTAGAAAACATGATTTTATTGCGCTGTAGGCATAAATACAGCGCAGATATTTTTAATTCTTTACTTTGTCTCCCCACCAATCCATAAGCTCAACTCTTTGAATCAAGTAAGTTGATCGGTTATAAGCTTTTCGAACTTCATTTCTGTCTGAATGTGCTAAAGCAGCTTCAATAACATCAGGATTGAATCCGGCTTCATTGAGTGCAGTACTTGCAATAGCGCGTAATCCGTGAGCAACTAATTTCCCACCATAACCAATGCGCTTAAGCGCGGCATTAGCTGTCTGACTATTCATCGGTTGCTTTGGGTCATTCCTGCTCGGAAAAACATGCTTTCGGTGAGCACTAATTGGTTTCATTACTTCCAGAATCTCTAATGCCTGAGGTGATAGAGGTACAACATGCTCACGCTTAGACTTCATCCGTTCGGCTGGAATAGTCCAGACCTTTGCATCGAGATCAATCTCTGCCCAGCGGGCACCTGAGGCTTCTGAAGGGCGCACAAGTGTCAGGAGTTGCCATTCAATTAAACATCGAGTCGAAACAGAGAGATTAGACATCACCAAAGAACGCATGAGTTTTGGTAATTCTTCAGGCCTAAGCGTCGGCATATTTTGTTTTTTGGGCTTCTCGAAGGCCATCCCAACACCAGACGCTGGATTGGCATCAAGCAGACCAGTGTTTACAGCATAAATCATTATCTCGTTAATTCGCTGGACTAGTCGACGTACAGTCTCGAGCGCTCCACGAGCCTTAATTGGGTCAAGGGTTTCAACCAGTTTTCGTGCTTTGATTTGCTGAACGGGTATCTCACCGATTGCAGGGAAAACATCTTTCTCAAGTGAACGCCAAATATCCTTAGCGTAATCAGGGGTAACGCTTTTACTTTTGAGCTGAAACCAGCTTGCAGCGACCGTTGAAAAAATACTGTCCAGAGCGATTTGTTCCTGTTCCTCTGCAACTTGAGCTTGAATTTGTGGATCAATTCCATTGGCTAATAAAGCAAGGTAATCCGCTCTTAATCCTCGGGCATCAGCAAGCGAAAGGGCAGGGAAGGCACCGAGCCCAATCATAGTCCGCTGCTTTGTTGTCGGACGTTGATAACGGAAACGCCAAAGCTTTTTACCGCTAGTTTTTACTATCAGGAAAAGCCCATCGCCATCATGCAGCGTTAGCTCTTTCTCTGACGCTTTAGCGCGAAGAATTTCGGTGTTAGTCAGGGGGCGTGTTGTCCGTGCCACTATGGCCGCTCCTTCATGAATTGGTATACGCTTTAGGTATACATCCTACCGTATACCTAAACGTATACCAATAATCACTGGATTTAGCCGGATTTACTCGGACGATTACAGACACAAAAAAAAGCCCGCAGGGCTTGTGCCGTGCGGGCTTTCAGGATTTCACCGGACGTATCCGGATCATTGTGTGGTGGAGCTGGCGGGAGTTGAACCCGCGTCCGAAATTACTACACCGTCGGCACTACATGCTTAGTCCAGTCTTTACATTCGCCGGTCAGCTGCGGACGGACACGCCACTGACAGACTAGCCTGATTAAGTTTAACGCTTCAACCCCAGGCAGGGCATCCACGCGATCTCTTTTGGGTTTGACCTCTCTTGATCCCCGTCCTAAGAGCGGAGGCTAGGGAGAGAGGGCTCTCAGCAGGTTATTAAGCTGCTAAAGCGTAGTTTTCGTCGTTTGCGACTATTTTTTTGCGGCTTTTTACGAGGCCAACCGCCCCTCGGCATGCTCCTAAGGCTTCACAATCCCGTCGAATCCAGAATCAGCCCCAGAACTTCAAATACTAGCAAAAAAGCGTATCGAATTCCAGTATTTAACGATTGGCATTCTTCATAATACGCGCTTTGTCCATTTGCCATTCGCGATCTTTGATGTCGTTACGCTTGTCGTGTTCTTTCTTACCGCGAGCCACGCCGATTTTTAACTTACACCAGGCGTTTTTCCAGTAGAGCGACAGCGCAACAACGGTATAGCCCTCGCGATTAACGCGGCCATACAGTGAATCCAGCTCACGCTTTTTCAACAGCAGTTTACGGCTGCGGGTAGGATCGCAGACTACGTGCGTTGAAGCCACGGCGAGCGGCTGGAAGGTTGAGCCGAACAGATAGGCTTCGCCATCGCGCAGCAAAATGTAGCTGTCGCTGATGTTCGCTTTACCTGCACGGAGTGATTTAACTTCCCATCCCTGTAGCGACAAACCGGCTTCGAACTCTTCTTCAATGAAGTATTCGTGGCGGGCGCGCTTGTTCATGGCAATGGTGGCAGAACCGGGTTTGTGTGCTTTTTTCTTTGTCATAATGCCGCGTATTTTACATCACTTGGTCGGTTATCGCATCCCCAGTCCAGCGGGGCAGCAGGAAACAGGGTATTCTAGCACACCATGACAATGAGGAATTTTTGTTTAATCGCTGAAAATGCTATTATTTAGCGGTTTTGTGACGAACAGGAACCATTATGGCTCAGATTAGTCGTTCGGCGCTGGTCCCCTTTAGCGCCGGACAAATGTACCAACTCGTAAACGATGTCGATGCCTATCCGCAGTTTCTGCCGGGCTGCACCGGTAGCCGCGTGCTGGATGCCTCTGAAAATCAGATGACGGCGTCAGTCGACGTGTCTAAAGCGGGCATCAGTAAAACCTTTACTACCCGTAATACGCTGACCGACAACCAGAGCATTCATATGCAGCTGGTCGACGGCCCGTTCCGCAAGCTGACCGGCGGATGGCGCTTTATCGATCTCGGCGATGATGCCTGTAAGGTCGAACTTAGCCTGGAGTTTGAGTTCACCAATATGCTGGTTGAAATGGCATTCGGTCGCATCTTCAAAGAACTGGCCAACAGCATGGTGCAGGCGTTCACGCAACGCGCCAAAGAGGTTTACAGTGCCTGATATCTCGGTTGAGGTGGTGTACGCCCTGCCTGAAAAACAGTATCAGCAGTACGTAAAGCTGGAAGAGGGCAGTACGGTCGAGCAGGCCATCAAAAAATCGGGTTTGCTTGAGCTGCGGCCTGATATCGACCTTGCCAGCAATAAAGTGGGCATTTACAGCCACCCGGTGAAACTGACGGATATCGTGCAGGAAGGCGATCGGGTTGAGATCTACCGCCCGCTGATTGCCGACCCGAAAGAACTGCGTCGTCAACGCGCAGAACGCGCGGCCAGCAGCAAGAAATAACTGGTCAGATCGAAGAACATGAAAAAGGCGCTGATGAGCGCCTTTTTGCTTTCTGCGGGTTAATCACCGCCGCGATAGCGACGGTCAGAATCAACCGTTAGCCTTCTTGCGAGGACAGGGCAGGTTTATTGTCGATGTTGGTCAGCACACCGCTGCGGTCGAAGGTCAACGTCAGTGTCTGCTGTTTGACCTTCTCATGGCCAGGTTCCTGACGGAATACGTAGTACCAGACATTGCTACCAAACGGATCTTTCATCATCGGCGTACCCAGTGTATAGGCCACCTGCTGCTGAGTCATGCCGGTATGAATCTTGGCAACATCATTGGCAACCAGATAGTTTCCCTGATTGATATCGGGACGATAAACCACGCGCTCTAAAGTGGAGCATCCGGCGGTCATCATCAACATTACCACTGCCGCGGCAGTCAGCGTTTTACAGCGCATCTATACATTCCTTTTCTGGGGCCAAACGCCTTTTACAGGCTGTTCTTCTGCCATCAAATTCTGAACTCTGCCTGCGGCAGGCTTTATTATTCAGGCGACAATAGCTGTCGATGATAATAAACCTTTTCGCTATTGGAAACCTCTACAGAGCATGCATATGACCACGCTGTGTTAAAAAAGTGCATATCAGGCGGCTAAAAGTTCTTTAGCATTAGCCAGCGTGTTGCGGGTGACCTCGCTGCCGCCCAGTAAACGCGCCAGTTCCTGCAAACGTGCGCGCTTGTCCAGCGGCTGCATATGGGTTTCCGTCATTTCGCCGTCAGTCTCTTTGCTGACAAAGAAGTGCTGATGTCCGCAACCGGCGACCTGCGGCAGATGCGTAACGCACATCACCTGTGTTGATTCGCCCAACTGGCGCAACATCTTGCCGACGACGGCGGCGGTAGGGCCGCTGATGCCCACGTCAACTTCGTCAAAGATCATCGCCGGGGTTTCCATCTTGCGGGCCGTAATCACCTGAATGGCCAGCGCAATACGTGACAGCTCACCGCCGGAAGCAACTTTGCCCAACGGCTGTAAAGGCTGCCCAGGGTTGGTCGTCACCTGGAAATCAATGCGGCTTGCGCCATCCGCCGTTAACTGATCGGGATTAAACACCAGGTCGATGGCAAAGCGGCCGTGCGGCATCGAAAGCAAATGCATGCTCTGGGTAATTAACTGCTGAAGCTCATCCGCAAAGCGGCTACGTTGTTCGTGCAGTCGTTCCGCGCACTGTAAGGCCGCCTGATAATGTTCGGTAACCAACGTTTGCAGACTTTCCTGATCGCTTTCCTGCTGGGATAACAGCTCTGCTTCATCCAGCAATTGCTGATGGAGAGCGGGTAAGCCTTCCGGCGTGACATGGTGCTTACGCGCCAGCGCGATTTGCCGCGAGATACGCTGTTCCAGTTCATAAAGGCGATTGGGATCCAGATCGAGGCTGTCGCAGTAGTGACGCAGTTCGTCGCTGGCTTCGCTCAACTGAATGGCCGCTTCTTCCAGCAGGTTATAAACCCCGCTGACCTTGTCATCCAGTGCGGTAAGCTCTGACAGCATCTGGCGTGCGCTGTACAGCATACTGTTGAGGTTGGTGTCATCGCTGTCCGCCAGAAGCTGAAGTGCCTGCTGGCTGGTTGAAAGCAGCTGTCCGCTGTTGGCCAGGCGTTTGTATTCTTCGTCGATCTGCTCGAACTCACCTGCCTGCGGGGCAAACTCGTTCAGTTCTTTGAGCTGGTACTGCAGTAATTCGCGACGGGATTCACGTTCCTGCGCCTGCTGCTGATGCTGCGCCAGAGTACGGCAGCTCTGATGCCAGGTCTGATACGCCGCACGCATCTCAACCAGCAGCGCGTCATGCCCGGCATAGGCATCCAGCAGGTGTTTTTGATGGTCGGGCTTGAGCAGCAACTGGTGCGCGTGCTGGCCATGAATCTGAATCAGCAACTGGCCTAAATCGCGAAGCTGTGAAAGCGGAACCGCCGTGCCGTTAATAAAACCGCGTGAGCGGCCATCGGCACTGATCACGCGGCGCAACAGGCACTCATTGCCATCATCCAGTTGGTTGTCGCTGAGCCAGCGCTGAGCGGAAGGCGAGGCTTTGATTTGAAAGCGCGCGCATAAATCTGCGCGGTTGGCACCCTGACGCACCATATCGGCATCCGCGCGACCGCCGAGGCACAATCCGAGCGCATCGATAGCAATAGATTTACCGGCACCGGTTTCACCGGTAATGGCCGTCATGCCACGTTGAAAATCAATGTCGAGCTCACGAACGATAGCGAAATTGCTGATGGTCAGTTGTGCCAGCATAGCGTCACCTGTATGAATAAACACATATGGTTTTTCATACAGTATAAACTGGTTTTTTATCCAGTAAAGAGGGCGCGCTCACTTTCAGAACAATTTTTTTGACCAGCCCAGTTTGGAACTCAGCGTGTTGAAATAGCTGTAGTTTTTGGGATGGATAAGATTGAGATGGTTTTCGCTGCGGCGGACCAGCACATCTTCCCCTTCCTGAATAGGCAGCGCAATCTGGCTGTCGCAGCTGATTTCCAGGTCGTTGCGGCGGGCCGAAAAGCGCAGGCGAATGGTGCTGCTGCTGTTAATCACCAGAGGCCGGGCCGATAAGGTGTGCGGAAACATCGGCACAATCGTTATCGCGTCCAGCGACGGCGTTAAGATCGGGCCCCCTGCGGACAGGGAATAGGCCGTAGATCCGGTCGGCGTAGAAATGATCAGGCCGTCTGAGCGCTGTGAAAAGGCAAACACCTCATCAATGTACACTTCAAACTCGATCATGTGGGCGACTTTGCCCGGATGGAGTACCACTTCATTAATCGCGCTGCCGATGCGGGGTGAGCAGTCGGTTTTGCATACCTGCGCTTCCAGCAGAAAGCGGCTTTCCACAAAATAATTGCCGTTTAGCACGTCATCAAGCTGATGGTGCGCGTTATCTGGATCCAGATCCGTCAGAAATCCCAGATTGCCGCGGTTGATGCCAATCACTTTTATGTCATACCGCGCCAGTACTCTGGCTGCGCCTAGCATATTACCGTCACCGCCGACCACGACGGCTAAATCCGCCTGCTGGCCGATTTCTGCCAGCGTGCCAGTCTGGACATCGCCCAGTGAGAGTTCCTGCGCAATCTGCTGTTCGACAATGACACGGTAGCCCTTACCGGTCAGCCAGCGGCACAGCATTTCATGCGTGGTAAGCGCGGTGGGATGGCGTGGATGGCCCACAATTCCAATGCAGTTAAAGTGTTTGTTCATCGAGTGGGTCTTCCTCATAAGCCAAATCGGCACGATGATGTGACGTGTTCCCTTGAAACCGCCAAACCAATCCCCATAATAAGCCAACCAGCGAAGTGAATGTGCAAAACGCGGAGAAATTCATGAGTAGTAAAGAACAGAACACCCCAAACGAGCAAGTCTCAGACGAAATTCAACAGGAACAACAGCAACCTCAGGACGCGGAGACAGCAGGTGAGGTGGATCCGCGTGATGAGCGCATTACTCAGCTCGAAGCTGAGTTAGCGCAGTTGCAGAACGGCGTGCGTGACGCGCAGCTGCGTGCACAGGCAGAGATTGAAAATGTGCGTCGCCGTACCGAGATGGACATTGAAAAAGCGCACAAATTTGCGCTGGAGAAGTTTGCCAACGAGCTGCTTCCGGTGATTGACAGCCTGGAGCGTGCGCTGGAGCTGGCGAACAAAGAAGATGAGAAATCCGCTTCGATGGTGGAAGGCATTGAGCTGACGCTGAAATCGCTGCTGGGCGCAGTGCGTAAATTCGGTGTTGAAGTGGTCGGTGAAACCGGCGTGCCGTTCAACCCTGAAGTTCATCAGGCGATGTCGATGATGGAATCTGACGAGGTCGAGCCTAACCACGTGATGATGGTGATGCAACGCGGTTATACCCTGAATGGGCGTCTACTGCGTCCGGCCATGGTTGCAGTGGCCAAGGCGAAAGCCTGATTGTAGCCTCATCTCACAACGGCCGCGCACTGACGCGGCCGTTGTGTTCAGGCTGCCGGTTCAGGTAAAACCGGTGTCCAGTCAACAGGATCTCTGCCGCTTTCTTTTAACAGGGCGTTAGTTTTTGAGAAATGCTGGCAGCCAAAAAAGCCGCGGTGTGCCGAAAGGGGAGAAGGATGCGGCGCCTGCAACACATGATGGCGCTGGCGATCAATGATGCTGCCTTTCTTCTGCGCATGCGAACCCCACAGTAAAAAGATTACCCCTTCACGCTGCGCGTTAATCGCGTCAATCACCCTGTCGGTAAAGGTTTCCCAGCCCAGCCGGGCATGAGAATGCGCTTTGCCCGCTTCCACTGTTAACACGGTATTCAGCAACAGCACGCCTTGCTCTGCCCAACTGGCCAGATAGCCATGACTGGGTTTCTCAAAGCCCGGAATATCCTGCTGCAGCTCTTTATACATGTTCTGAAGGGAAGGCGGAATGGGCACGCCCGGCAATACAGAAAAAGCCAGACCATGTGCCTGATTCGGCCCGTGGTAAGGATCCTGACCCAAAATCACCACTTTCACATCGCCTAACTCCGTTAAGCGAAAGGCATTAAAGACGTCTTTTTGCGGCGGATAAACGGTCACGCCTGCAGCCCGCTGGTTGGCGACCTGTTTCAGGGTTTCAATGAAATAGGGCTTCTCTTTCTCTTCAGCCAGCACATCGTGCCAGGTCAGCTTTGCAGCCATAATCAACTCCCTTGTGTTCTGAACGCTAAGCTTAGCTGTTCAGTATCCAGACATGAAGCCTAAAATTATTTTAAAAATCCAATAAAATATAGTCCCGCTACGTTTTAAAAATCAATCGCTTAGCAATGTGGCCAAAAAGTGCCCGATTGTACTTGATTCAGGTCAAAACTAACGTCATGAGCGAGTGATATACCAGTTGCTCATCATTGATTTATTGACGGTATTGGTCCAGCCAATGCCTTGCAGGAGACACTGAGATGATCACAGGTATTCAAATTACCCAGTCACACAATCCGGCCTTAGTGAATTCGTTCTGGCTGTTAGATGAAGAAACCGCTCAGGCACGTTGTCTGTGTGCCGTAGCGGGCTATCAGGACGATCAGATTGTCGCGATTGGTGAGTTAGGGGACATGGCTTACCGTGAAGTACCGGTCGAGATTAAACCCCAGGTACGCGTGGAAGGCGGTCAGCACTTAAACGTTAACGTCCTGCGCCGTGAAACGCTGGAAGACGCCGTGAAACATCCTGAGAAGTATCCGCAGCTGACCATTCGTGTTTCCGGGTATGCCGTGCGCTTTAATTCGCTGACGCCTGAACAGCAGCGTGACGTCATTGCCCGAACCTTTACGGAAAGTTTATAAACTGGCTGTGTGCTGAAATAAAACGCAGCGCCAGAAGGACAAATTCCTACGCGTTAACAGACAGATAGAACATGACTGTCATCGGGTGAAATATCCAGCCGGGCGGCTTTATGATGTTTGATGCTGAATGGAGACGAAACCGGGCTTTAGCCACCTGAACAATGAAAAATCGCCTCTCAGGAGGCGATTTTTTTAGAAGCGTGCTGTTTTATTCCGCATTCTCACTGCCGGATGAGCTACCACTTGGCTTGCGGCGTTTACCGACATTTTTAAGATCGCGATGGCGTTTTTTCACCCGCGGTTTCTCTTCTTCTTTGGCTTTTCGCTCTGCACGCTTTGCAAGCGCCTTTTTCGACGGTTTTCCGGTGGTTTTTGGCGAAGGCGCACGCGTGACCGGACGCAGCTCGTCAATCACCCGTGCTTTAATCGGCTCGTCAACGTAGCGGCTGACTTTACCCAGCAGCAGATGGTCATGGGCTTCGACCAGCGAAATGGCGATGCCTTTACGACCGGCACGGCCCGTACGGCCGATGCGGTGCAGATAGGTATCCGCCGTGCGTGGCATATCGAAGTTAATCACGTGGCTCACATCCTCCACGTCAATCCCGCGTGCGGCGATATCGGTGGCGACCAGCACGTTTACCCGACCTTCCACCAGACGTTTAATCGCCTCGTTGCGTTTAGCCTGGACCATTTCCCCTTCCAGGTAGCTGGTGCGGATTCCGGCATCATGCAGCCAGCTGACCAGTTCATGCAGGCGTTCACGTTTACGCACAAACACAATGGATCGGGTCACTTCCGGCTGCTTTAACAGGTGAACCAGCAGTTTGGTTTTGTGCTCAAGATCGTCGGCGCGGTGATACCACTGCTGAATTTTCTTACGCTCGCGACGGCTGGGATCGGCTTCCAGTTCAACCGGTTCGTTCAGCAGGCGCTCGGCAAAATCTTTAATATGCTCGCCTTCCAGCGTAGCGGAGAACAGCATCGTCTGTTTACGCCAGCGCGTTTCACCCGCGATGGTTTCGATATCCTGGGCAAAGCCCATGTCCAGCATGCGGTCTGCTTCATCCAGGATCAGCGTTTCCACTGCGCGGCAGTCAAAGTTTTCTTCTTTGATGTACTGCAGCAGACGGCCGGTGGTGGCAACCACAACGTCCTGATTTTCGCTGAACACTTCGGCGTGGTTCATAAAGGCCACGCCGCCGGTGATAGTGGCGATATCCAGATGCGTATGTTTCGCCAGTTCCCGCGCCTGGTCGGCAACCTGCATCGCCAGTTCACGGGTTGGCGTTAAAATTAAAATACGTGGCGGGCCAGACTTCTTGCGTGGAAAATCGAGCAGGTGCTGCAACGCCGGTAATAAATACGCGGCGGTTTTCCCGGTCCCGGTAGGTGCCGAACCCAGAACGTCGCGGCCCTCCAGCGCGGGGGGAATGGCAGCAGCCTGAATTGCTGTCGGGCGCGTATAGCCTTTCTCCTGCAGCGCTTCAAGCAGGCTTTCGTCGAGTTCAAGTTCGGAAAATGTGGTTACGGTCATGTTCTACCTCAGTTTGGGGCGCTGATTATAGACAGATCGGACATAATCTTCATCTGTTTATCGGTATTGACTGCGTCAGATTACGTCAACGGCGTGAATTCCCCAACCTGGCACGTTACACTTGGCGCCAGCTATACGGCAGAAAAACAGGTGAATGGTCGCTGAGTATGATGCAGGACAAGCCGCAGGCGCGGCCGCAGTTAAAAAAGAACGGGTTTACCTTCAAGCAGTTTTTTGTCGCACACGACCGCTGTGCAATGAAGGTCGGTACTGATGGCATTCTGCTGGGCGCGTGGGCACCGGTCGCCGGGGTAAAGCGCATCCTTGATATCGGTACCGGTTCGGGCCTGATTGCGCTGATGCTGGCCCAGCGAACGTATTCTGATGTGGTGATCGATGCGGTGGAGCTCGATGCCGACGCTGCGCAACAGGCCAGCGAGAATGCCTGTCAGTCACCCTGGGCTGCGCGTATTCATGTTCATCAACAGGATATCGCGCAGTGGGCGGAAAACAGCAATACGCGCTATTCACTGATCGTCAGTAATCCGCCTTACTTTACACTTGGCGTGGCCTGCTCAACGTCGGCACGCGACAGCGCACGCGCGACCGGTACCTTAAACCATCAGACCTTATTACGTTGCGCAGCGTTGCTCATAGAAGAAGAGGGCTTCTTTTGTGTGATATTGCCTGAGACGACAGGGCAGGAGGTGATTGCGCAGGCACAATCGGAGGGCTGGCATCTGCGCTTTCGCTTCGATGTGGCGGAATATGCTCACCGTCCGCCGCATCGTGTATTGCTGGGGTTTTCACCCAGTCCGGGTGAAACCCTGTTTGAACGCCTGGCTATCCGCGATGCCGACCGGCAGTATTCTGACGCCTGGCAAAGCCTAACGCGTGACTTCTATTTGTTTATGTGATCGCCGGGCTGCAGGACGGTCGGTTGCGCTTCCGCCAGCGTATCGGGATAGTCGCGAATAAAATGCAGCCCGCGGCTCTCTTTGCGTTGCAGCGCACAACGCACCATCAGCTCTGCCACCTGTACCAGGTTGCGCAGTTCCAGCAGGTTGTTTGACAGCCGGAAGTGGCGATAGTACTCGTCGATTTCCTGTTGAAGCAGGCTGATGCGGCGCAACGCGCGTTCCAGCCGCTTAGTGGTACGGACAATGCCGACATAATCCCACATAAACAGCCGTAGCTCATGCCAGTTATGCTGAATAACCACGCGCTCATCGGCATCATCCACCTGGCTTTCATCCCATGCCGGTAAACGATCTACGGTCTCCGTTTCAGGTAAGATCCGCATCAGATCCTCCGCGGCAGACCAGCCATATACCAGACACTCCAGGACAGAATTTGAGGCGAGGCGGTTGGCACCGTGCAGCCCGGTATAACTGACTTCACCGATTGCATATAAACAATCGATGTCGGTGCGGCCATGCCGATCGACGACCACGCCACCACAGGTGTAATGCGCGGCGGGCACCACAGGGATTCTGTCCTTTGTCAGATCAAAGCCAAAGGTCAGCAGTTTTTCGTAAATCATCGGGAAGTGGGAACGGATGAAGGCCGGCGGCTGGTGGCTGATATCCAGATACATGCAGTCTACGCCCAGCCGTTTCATTTCATGATCGATGGCGCGGGCGACGATATCGCGCGGGGCCAGCTCCGCGCGTTCGTCGAAGTCAGGCATAAACCGCGAACCATCGGGCCGCACCAGCCAGGCGCCTTCGCCGCGCAGGGCTTCCGTCAGCAGAAAGTTTTGCGCCTGCGGATGAAACAGGCAGGTAGGGTGAAACTGGTTAAATTCCAGGTTAGCGACCCGGCATCCTGCTCGCCAGGCCATCGCAATGCCGTCACCAGAGGCGACATCAGGATTCGTGGTGTACTGATAAACTTTGGCCGCGCCGCCCGTGGCCAGCACGACGGCGCGCGCCTGGCAGGTTTCGACCCGTTCGCGATTGCGGTTCCAGATCCAGGCCCCCATTACCCGGCGGGGGCCCGGTAAGCCCAGTTTGTCTGACAGGATCAGATCCACCGCGTTAGTGCGTTCCAGGATGCGGATATTCGGATGACGCAACGCCTGGCCGACCAGCGTGGTTTCCACTTCCCGGCCGGTGGCGTCGGCGCTGTGCAGAATACGGCGATGGCTGTGGCCGCCTTCTCGCGTCAGGTGGTAACGCATTTCACCGCCGGCCTGAGGATCGGTATCAAACGCCACGCCATGATCGATCAGCCACTGCACGCAGTGCCGCGCATTGCTGGCGACAAATGAAACAGCCTCACGATCGCACAAGCCCGCCCCGGCAATCAGCGTGTCTTCAACGTGAGAATCCACACTGTCAGTTTCATCAAACACTGCCGCAATGCCGCCCTGCGCATACAGCGTTGAGCCTTCATTAACCTGCGCTTTACTGAGCACAGTGACCCGGTAATGCGAGGCCAGCCGCAACGCCAGTGACAGTCCCGCCGCACCGCTGCCCACAATAAGCACATCACACTGATAATCTGAGGGGGAGAATGTTGTCATAGTGTTTAATTTACTAAACAAGAATGACCCGAGCATAAGCCTTTGATGGTTTTTTGTGAAGTATTTTGAACACGCAAGCAGGCGTGATAGCGGACTAAATCTAATTTATGAGATATATCAAATGGTTAGTCATTTAACCGTTTAAAATCTGTTTTTCATACCAAACTTAATCGAATACAAGGATTTAAAGATGAAAAAGCGGCTGTCATAGGTTACTCTGCCTGCGATTTGCGCGTGTTACATTGAACGAAAATCAACAAACTGTGTAATCCTGCAGCAAAGCGGCCGAAAATGAACTTTTCGCCACGTAATGACTCAAAGCGCATGCTTGCTCAATAGCTGTGTGCTGGCAGTTCCTTAACGCATAAGAAAGTATTTGGGGAGACTTTACCTCGGATGAGCGAGCAGTTAGCGGACCAGGTTCTGGTTGAACGGGTTCAGAAGGGGGATCAAAAAGCTTTCAACTTACTGGTGATCCGTTACCAGCATAAAGTCGCGAGCCTGGTCTCACGGTATGTGCCTTCAGGCGATGTGCCTGACGTCGTTCAGGAATCATTTATTAAAGCGTATCGGGCACTGGATTCTTTCCGTGGCGATAGCGCGTTTTACACCTGGCTGTATCGGATTGCCGTGAATACAGCCAAAAACTATCTGGTTGCTCAGGGACGCCGTCCGCCTTCCAGCGATGTTGATGCAATTGATGCGGAAAATTTCGAAAGTGCGGGTGCGTTAAAAGAAATTTCGAACCCTGAGAACTTAATGTTGTCTGACGAACTGAAACAAATCGTCTTTCGTACCATCGAGGCGCTTCCTGAGGACTTGCGAATGGCAATTACCCTCAGGGAACTTGACGGTCTGAGCTATGAAGAGATCGCCGTCATTATGGATTGCCCGGTGGGCACGGTAAGGTCACGTATTTTCCGTGCACGTGAGGCCATTGATAATAAAGTTCAACCGCTTATCCAACGTCAGTGATAACGGCTACTGGAAGGGTATTAGGCATGCAGAAAGAAAAACTTTCCGCTTTAATGGATGGTGAGGCTTTAGATAACGCGCTGATTTCAGCCCTGTCTAAGGATGCAGATCTACAAAAAAGCTGGGAACGCTACCATCTGATTCGCGACACCATGCGTGGCGATGTTGGTGAACACCTGCATTTTGATATTTCTGCTCGCGTTGCCGCTGCCATCGAAAACGAGCCACAGCGTAATGTGACGTCCCTGATTCCTGAAGCACAGCCCGAGCCTTCTCGCTGGGAAAAAATGCCGTTCTGGCACAAAGTTCGCCCCTGGGCGGCCCAGATTACGCAGGTCGGCGTCGCAGCCTGTGTTTCCCTGGCGGTAATTGTGGGTGTTCAGCACTATAACCAACCCACCAACGGCAGCGTGGAAAGCTCTGACTCACCGGTATTCAACACCTTGCCAGTGATGGGCAAAGCGTCACCTGTCAGTCTGGGTGTCCCCTCGGATATGTTTGGTTCAGGCAATGCCTCACAACAGGTGCAGGACCAGCGTCGCCGCGTGAACACCATGCTGCAGGACTACGAACTTCAGCGTCGTCTGCACGCCGATCAGCTGCAGTTCGAAACCAATGCGCCAAAACAAGCGCAGGCCAATGTACCGGGTAATCAGTCATTAGGAATGCAGCAGCAGTAATGAAGCCGCTATGGTATGCCGTTAGTCTTCTGACGGGCAGCCTGTTGTGGTCCACTGCCGCCCCAGCGCAGGTTTCTGCGTCTGGGGCGTTATTACAGCAGATGGAGCAGGCAAGTCAGACGCTCAACTACGAATTCGCCTACATCAACGTTTCCCGTCTTGGTATGGAATCGCTCCGTTATCGTCACGCAGTAATCGACGATCGCGTCTATGCACAGATTCTGCAGATGGACGGTCCGCGTCGCGAAGTCATTCAGCGCGGCAACGACATCAGCTATTTCGAACCGGGTATTGAGCCTTTCTCGCTTCCCGGCAATCACATCGTTGATGCGTTGCCATCGATTATCTACGCCGACTTTGCCAAACTTGATGCGGCTTATGACTTTATTACCGTCGGCCGTTCCCGCATTGCCGATCAGATGTGTGATGTGGTGCGCGTAGTGTCGCGCGATGGCACGCGCTACAGCTATGTTGTATGGCTGGATGTGGATACCAAGCTGCCGCTGCGCGTGGATCTGCTGGATCGTGACGGTGAAACGATGGAACAGTTTCGCGTGATCAGCTTCGCGGTGGATGATGGCGTACGCAACCTGATGCAGGGCCTTGAAAAAGCCAATCTGCCGCCGTCGCTCTCATTAACCAAATCAGACAACGCGACGCTGGACTGGGAGCCCGCCTGGCTTCCCGCAGGGATGACGCTCGTTTCCCAAAGCCGGCGTATGCTTCCCGCGTTAAATAAATCCCTTGAATCCCGGCTGTACAGCGATGGTCTGTTTAGCTTTGCTGTAAACGTTACGCCGGCAGATAAAAACAGCGTCGCACAGACATTGCGCACGGGACGTCGTACGGTGGAAACCGTAATACGCGATAATTACGAAATTACGGTCGTTGGCGAGTTACCGCCTGCGACGGCCAAACGTATCGCGGACAGTGTTAATCCTGGGGCAAAAAAATGATGAGAGAATGGGCCACCGTGGTGGCATGGCAGGATGGTATCGCCACACTGCATACCGAAGCCAAAACCTCCTGCAACAGCTGCCAGGCACGCAAAGGCTGTGGCAGCCATATGCTGAATAAGCTGGGGCCAAAGAATGCGCATGTGATGCAAATCGCCAGCAGCAAGCCCCTGGCTCCGGGCCAACGTGTCGAACTGGGCATCAAAGAGAGCAGCCTGCTCGGTTCGGCACTGCTGGTATACATGACGCCGCTGTTTGGCCTGTTTCTGTTCGCAGGTGTGTTCCAGGCCCTGTTCGGCAGCGACCTGGCCGCCGCCTGCGGCGCGCTGTTAGGCGGAGTTGGCGGCTTTATCGTCGCCAAAGGCATTTCCATGAAATTTGGCGATAGTGAGGCCTTCCAGCCGGTTATACTTAATATCGCCTTGCCCCCAGATGCGCTTCGTGTTGAAAGCGAAGCCTGACCCCTGCTTAAGCCGCACTTGTTGCGGCTTTTGTCTTAAGCCTGACGTGCAAAAAACTGTTTCGTTTCCACGACGTTCCATTCTTTTATGCGCGGCCTTAACAGTGTAATATGCGTCGTCATTAATGAGGCTGACAGGATTGTGGGTTAAGAGCGATCTTCCTGAATGTGTCTGTGCTCAGGTTTCTAACTGATTCTCTACGTGAAGATATCTCTATAAATGAAGCACATAAGAAATTTCTCCATCATCGCCCACATTGACCACGGTAAATCCACGCTCTCTGACCGCTTGATTCAGATCTGTGGCGGATTAACTGACCGCGAGATGGCCGCGCAGGTTCTGGACTCAATGGACCTTGAGCGTGAACGTGGTATTACCATCAAAGCACAGAGCGTGACGCTCGATTACAAAGCCCAAGACGGCGAAACTTACCAGCTCAATTTTATCGACACGCCGGGACACGTTGACTTCTCATACGAAGTTTCCCGCTCACTGGCCGCCTGTGAGGGTGCGCTGCTGGTGGTGGATGCCGGACAGGGCGTTGAAGCGCAAACCCTGGCTAACTGCTACACCGCGATTGAGATGGATCTGGAAGTCGTGCCGGTGCTGAATAAAATCGATTTGCCTGCCGCCGATCCTGAACGTGCTGCACAGGAAATCGAAGATATTGTCGGTATTGATGCCACCGATGCCGTGCGTTGCTCGGCGAAAACCGGTGTCGGCGTACCTGAAGTGCTGGAGCGCCTGGTGCGCGATATTCCGCCGCCAGAAGGCGATCCGGAAGGGCCGCTGCAGGCACTGATTATCGACTCCTGGTTCGATAACTACCTGGGTGTTGTCTCGCTGGTTCGTGTGAAAAACGGCACCATGCGTAAAGGCGATAAAATCAAGGTACTGAGTACCGGCCAGGTTTATAACGCCGATCGACTGGGCATTTTCACGCCGAAGCAGGTTGACCGCACTGAACTGAACTGTGGCGAAGTCGGCTGGCTGGTCTGCGCCATTAAAGACATTCTGGGCGCGCCGGTGGGCGATACCCTGACAACAGCACGTAACCCGGCGGACAAAGCGCTGCCTGGATTTAAAAAAGTGAAGCCGCAGGTTTACGCCGGTCTGTTCCCGATTAGTTCTGATGACTACGAAGCGTTTCGTGATGCGCTGGGCAAGCTGAGCCTGAACGATGCTTCTCTGTTCTACGAGCCAGAGAGTTCAACCGCGCTGGGCTTTGGCTTCCGTTGCGGCTTCCTGGGTCTGCTGCACATGGAGATCATTCAGGAACGTCTGGAACGTGAGTACGATCTCGATCTGATCACGACCGCACCGACGGTGGTGTACGAAGTGGAAACCACGGGCGGCGAAGTCATTTATGTGGACAGCCCCTCGAAGCTGCCACCGCTCAATAACATTGAAGAGTTGCGTGAACCGATTGCGGAGTGTCACATGTTGCTGCCGCAGGAATACCTCGGCAACGTCATTACGCTGTGCATCGAGAAACGTGGCGTTCAGACAAATATGGTTTACCACGGCAATCAGGTTGCGCTGACCTATGAGATTCCAATGGCTGAAGTGGTGCTCGACTTCTTTGACCGTTTGAAATCAACATCGCGCGGCTATGCTTCACTGGACTACAATTTTAAACGTTTTCAGGCCTCTGACATGGTGCGCGTCGACGTGCTGATTAACTCAGAACGTGTTGATGCGCTCGCGCTGATTACCCACCGTGATAACGCACCTTATCGTGGACGTGAGTTGGTTGAGAAAATGAAAGACCTCATCCCACGTCAACAATTTGATATTGCGATTCAGGCGGCAATCGGCAACCACATTATCGCTCGCTCAACCGTCAAACAGCTGCGTAAGAACGTCCTTGCCAAGTGTTACGGCGGTGACGTCAGTCGTAAGAAAAAGCTGTTGCAGAAGCAGAAAGAGGGTAAGAAGCGAATGAAGCAGGTCGGTAACGTTGAACTGCCGCAGGAAGCATTCCTCGCCATTCTGCATGTCGGAAAAGACAGCAAATAAGGATCTTAAATGGCTAATATGTTCGCGCTAGTCCTGGCGATAGCGACATTGATTACTGGTATTCTCTGGGTGATCGATCGTATCAAGTGGGCACCACAGCGCCGGGCGCTGCAGGCGGCGGCACAGGCGCAGTCAGGCGGCACGCTCGATAAAAAAACGCTGGCAAAAATGGCGCCTAAGCCGGGCTGGATTGAAACCGCTGCCTCCGTATTTCCGGTGCTGGCCGTGGTATTCTTTGTGCGCTCATTTGTGTATGAGCCTTTCCAGATCCCGTCAGGATCGATGATGCCCACGCTGCTGATTGGTGACTTTATTCTGGTCGAGAAGTTTGCTTACGGCATTAAAGACCCGATTACGCAAACCACGCTGATCCCCACCGGGCATCCTAAGCGTGGCGATATTGCGGTCTTTAAATACCCAAAAGATCCAAGCCTGGACTACATCAAGCGCGTGATTGGCCTGCCGGGCGATCGTGTAACCTATGATCCCTACAGTAAAACGCTGACTATTAATCCGGCCTGCGATAATGGCAAGCCTTGCAGCAAAGCGTTGCCAGTCACCTACAGCAACATTGAGCCAAGCAAGTTTGTTCAGACGTTTAGCGGGTTTGATGGTAACGAAGCCGGTAACGGGTTCTACCAGGTGCCGCTGAATGAAACCATGCGCGGTGGATTACGTCTGGCCACGCGCAAAGAAACGCTGGGCAATGTGACGCATGACATTCTGTTGGTGACGGAAGCACAAAGCCAGGCGAGCATGTACTATCAGCAGCCCGGCCAGCCGCAGGCGAGCTGGGTTGTGCCGCAGGGGCAGTATTTCATGATGGGTGATAACCGTGACAACAGCGCCGACAGTCGCTACTGGGGCTTTGTTCCCGAGCGCAATCTGGTCGGTAAAGCGGTCGCCATCTGGATGAGCTTTGAAAAACAAGAAGGCCAGTGGCCAACCGGCGTACGACTGAGTCGTATCGGCGGTATCCATTAAGCCAGCCTGAGAGTCAGGCAAAATAGGGTGGCCTCCGTCATGGGGGCCACTGCACACCAAACAGAATGTGTTGGATTCTCAGCCCTGTTTGGTATGCAGAGTGACAGACGCAAAACAGAACTGGAATCGCATGAACCCCATCCTGATTAACAAGCTTCAGCGCAAACTGGGCTACACTTTTACACATTCTGAACTTTTACAGCAGGCGTTGACGCATCGCAGCGCCAGTAGCAAGCATAACGAACGCCTGGAGTTTTTAGGCGATTCGATTCTGAGCTACGTGATTGCAAATGCGCTCTACCACCGTTTTCCGCGTGTGGATGAGGGCGACATGAGCCGCATGCGCGCGACGCTGGTGCGCGGTAATACGCTGGCAGAGATGGCGCGTGAATTCGATTTGGGTGAATGCCTGCGTCTGGGGCCCGGCGAATTAAAAAGCGGCGGCTTCCGTCGTGAATCTATTCTGGCGGACACCGTGGAAGCGCTGATTGGTGGTGTCTTCCTCGACAGTAATATTCAGACGGTCGAAAAGCTGATCCTTGACTGGTATCAGACGCGCCTGGACGAAATCAGTCCGGGTGATAAACAAAAAGATCCGAAAACGCGCCTGCAGGAATACCTGCAGGGCCGTCATCTGCCGCTGCCAAGTTACTTAGTGGTGCAGGTTCGTGGCGAAGCCCACGATCAGGAATTTACCATTCACTGTCAGGTGAGTGGCATGGCAGAACCGGTGGTGGGCGTGGGCTCCAGCCGCCGTAAAGCTGAACAAGCAGCGGCTGAACAGGCGCTGATTAAACTTGGTCTGGAATAACAGTATTATCCCGGCGCCGCAACCGGCGCTGAAAACCTCAGGACTCGAATGAGCGAAAATGTTACATACAGCGGCTTTGTCGCGATAGTTGGCCGGCCTAACGTCGGTAAATCCACCTTACTGAACCAGTTACTGGGGCAGAAGGTTTCAATTACGTCGCGTAAGCCGCAAACCACCCGTCACCGCATTATTGGCATCCATACGGAAGGCGCTTATCAGGCGATTTACGTGGATACGCCCGGCCTGCATATGGAAGAGAAGCGAGCGATCAACCGCCTGATGAACCGTGCGGCCAGCAGTTCTATCGGTGACGTTGAACTGATCATCTTTGTGGTTGAAGGCACGCGCTGGACGCCCGACGACGAGATGGTGTTAAACAAGTTGCGCGATGGCAAAGTGCCGGTTCTGCTGGCGATCAATAAAATCGACAACATTCAGGATAAAAGCGTCCTGTTACCGCACCTGCAGTTCCTCAGCGAGCAGATGAACTTTATTGATATCGTGCCGGTTTCGGCCGAAAGCGGTAAAAATGTCGACACCATCGCCGCCATCGCCCGCAAGCATCTGCCGGAATCTGACCATCACTTCCCGGAAGATTACATTACCGATCGCTCACAGCGCTTTATGGCATCCGAAATTATCCGTGAAAAGCTGATGCGTTTCCTCGGTGCGGAACTGCCTTACTCGGTCACAGTCGAAATCGAACAGTTTGTGTCTAACGCGCGTGGCGGTTATGACATCAACGGTTTGATTCTGGTCGAGCGCGAAGGGCAGAAAAAAATGGTGATTGGCAATAAAGGCGCCAAAATCAAAACCATTGGTATTGAAGCGCGTAAGGACATGGAAGAGATGTTCGATGCCAAAGTGCATCTCGAACTGTGGGTTAAAGTTAAATCCGGCTGGGCAGATGACGAACGTGCGCTGCGTAGTCTGGGTTACACAGACGATCTCTGAATAAATGGAAGGCTGGCAACGCGCCTTTGTGCTGCATAGTCGTCCTTTCAGCGAAACCAGTCTGCTGCTTGACCTGTTTAGTGAAAGTGAAGGCCGTGTTCGTGTCCTGGCAAAAGGAGCACGATCACGGCGTTCTCAGTTAAAAGGCACACTTCAGCCTTTTACCCCACTGCTGGTGCGCTGGAGCGGTCGTGGTGAGGTGAAAACGCTGCGCAATGCCGAAGCGGTTTCGCTTGCTCTCCCCCTCAGTGGTATCACGCTTTACTGCGGCCTGTACGTCAACGAGCTGTTGTCTCGGGTACTGGAACAGCACATCCCCTTTTCCGACCTGTTTTTTGACTATCTGCAATGTATCCAGACGCTGGCCGCCGCCGAGGGTTCACCCGAACCTGCACTGCGTCGTTTCGAGCTGGCGCTGTTGGGGCACCTTGGCTATGGCGTGGATTTCCTGCACTGCGCAGGCAGTGGTGAACCGGTCAGTGAAGACATGACCTACAGCTACCGGGAAGAGAAGGGCTTCATCGCCAGTCTGGTGCTCAATCAGCGCAGCTTTACAGGTAAACACCTGCAGGCGCTCTCCACGCGTGAATTTCCCGATGCGGATGCCCTGCGCGCGGCGAAGCGCTTTACCCGCATGGCGCTGAAACCCTATCTGGGGGGCAAACCGTTAAAAAGTCAGGAGCTTTTCCGTCAGTTTACACCGAAAAAAAAGCCCGATATTGCCGGCGAGCCCTGATGCGGGTCGTAGCGGAATCGCATCAGGGCGCGTTACACTCCATACAATGACCATAATGAACCGAGGATTGTCATGGCTGAGTTACTGTTAGGCGTTAACATCGACCACATTGCTACCGTCCGCAACGCGCGTGGCACCCATTACCCTGATCCGGTCCAGGCGGCTTTTATCGCCGAACAGGCGGGCGCGGATGGGATCACGGTGCACCTGCGGGAAGATCGCCGCCACATTACCGACCGCGACGTGCGTATTCTGCGTGATACCATCGAAACGCGGATGAATCTCGAAATGGCGGTCACCGATGAGATGCTGAATATCGCGTGTGACATCAAACCGCATTTCTGCTGCCTGGTGCCGGAAAAGCGTGAGGAAGTGACCACCGAAGGCGGACTGGATGTCGCCGGACAACAGGAAAAACTTAATGCCGCGGTAAAAAAACTCAGTGAGGCGGGCATTTTGGTATCCCTGTTTATCGATCCCGATCACCGGCAAATCGAAGCGGCTGTCACCAGCGGCGCGCCTTATATTGAAATTCATACCGGTGCCTATGCTGAAGCCCCTGAAGGCCCGGCACGCGACGCTGAGCTGGCCCGGATCCGTCAGGCGGCCACCTTTGCGGCCAGCCGCGGATTAAAAGTTAACGCCGGTCACGGTCTGACTTACCACAACGTCCTGCCGATTGCCGCGCTGCCGGAAATGCATGAGCTGAACATCGGTCATGCGATCATTGGTCGGGCGGTGATGAGCGGCCTGCCTGACGCCGTCAAAGCCATGAAACAGCTGCTGCGAGAAGCGCGTCGCTAATGGCTATTCTGGGACTGGGCAGCGATATCGTCGAAATAGAGCGGATTGCCGATGTGATTTCTCGCTCTGGCGATCGACTGGCGCGTCGCGTGCTGAGTGAGGCCGAATGGCAGCAGTATCAGCAGCATCGTCAGCCGGTGCGTTTTCTGGCTAAACGTTTCGCCGTTAAAGAAGCGGCAGCCAAAGCGTTTGGCACCGGCATTCGCGGTGGACTGGCATTCAATCAGTTTGAAGTTTACAACGATGCGCTGGGTAAACCACTCCTGCGTTTTTTCGATCATGCTGCTGAGGTGGCGCAGCGACTGGGTGTACAGCATGTCCATGTCACCCTGGCCGACGAGCGCCACTATGCCTGTGCTACGGTCATTATCGAAAGCTAACCGTGCAGGGCAACAAACTTATCCCACAGCGCATCGCGTGATTCGATGTGCTGGGGATCCGTCACAATGGTGTTATCAATAGGGCAAACCCGCTGGCAGGTCGGCACATCATAATGTCCCACACATTCGGTACAGCGGCTCACCTCTATCTCATAAATCATCTCACCCATCGAAATAGCCTGGTTCGGGCATTCGGGTTCACACATATCGCAGTTAATGCATCGTTCTGTAATCAGTAAAGACATCGCGGTTTCCCAATCGATAAATACTTTTTTTCGTTTTGGCGACATAATCTGTTGCGGTAGAAAATATTCCTGATGAGATATGTCGAACCCTTAGACGACTTTTGTAACTTTCAAATTGCAAGCCTGGCTGGTCATTAACATAAAGTTGGAATGTTAAAGGTCATGCGGAGTCGGCTGACAGTAGCATATTCTTTCAACGTCAAACATGATGCGAATAACTAAAAAAAGTCATACGCACCATTAATGTTCGTTACTTACTGATTATTCGATAATTTAAATCTATATAGTCTTCATGGAGAGTAAGCATAAAAGTATAACTTTTAGCAAATTCAGCGATACACGTGCGGGGACAGCGCCGCGTGTAGAAAAAACCACCACAGCGAGAATTGTAAGGATTATGCAGAAAAAAGGGGTGATAGAAATATTTTGTCATAAAAATGACAGAGATCAGGTGCGTGATTAAGAGTTTTCCGATAATATGCATTCATCAATAATATCGATGGATTGTGTCAGGTGAAAAAAAGAATTTTTTTGATAGCCGGCGTGGCTGTTCTGGCTGCAACAACCGCTTATGGAAGCTTATCCGCGGGTGGATCTCGGCCTGATTTCGTTACAGCAGCAGAAAATAAAACGAATAACTTCCTGCAATACAGCTATGGTAAGGGTAAATGTAAAGCCGCGCCCGGAACGGCAATGAGCTGGGACATGGAATGTAAGTATGACGGTGGCAAGAAAGTGGTTAAATTCGCTCTCTACTCCGCTGAGCATGCAACAAAAAAATCTGTTGATACCTTTTATCTCGTTGCAAAAAATCAGGCTGCAGTCGACTCAGCCAGCACAGGTATGGGGCAATATTTGCCTATTTCTACGCAAGATATAAGCAGTAGTTAGTCGGCCTTAATACACAGCTAATACTCAATTCAGTTTTAGAAGCCAGCGATATCGCTGGCTTCCTTCATTGTACTTTACAACAATCGCAATATCAGATGCGTTTTCCCTTCTTCCTAAATCAGCTTCTTCACCAGCGCCTCGCTGTGGCGAATATGGCTGGACGCGCGCTCAGGATCGTTCTGTACCAGCGCCATAAAGAGCAGGTCCGTTAACGCCAACTGGGCGGTAGTCGAGGAGATCGCGGCGCTGCGCGTACTCTGTTCTTCTGCAACAGTGTACAGGCAGTGCGTGGCGCACTGCTGCAAAGTGTTAGGCGTAAAGCCGGTAAAGGCCAGCACGTCCGCGCCCACCCGCACTGCTTCCTGCGCGGCCAGGTTAATCTCACGACGTTCACCCGTGTAAGAGATCGCCAGCAGCACATCGCCGGATGACATGGCCTGTACGCTGGCCAGCAGCGCGTGCATGTCCTGCTCCGCGACGGCATTGATGCCAATCTTCATTAGCTTCCAGGAAAAATCCTTTGCCACCAGGCCGGATGCGCCGATTCCGACCAATAAAATACGGCGTGCGCGCTTAAGCAGCTGCAAGACGGCATTCAGCTTCTCTTCGCTGTTAATATCCAGGGTCGCGCGAATGGCCGACAGCTTTTCTGTCAGTAATTTTTCACCCACAGCCTTAAGGGGATCGTCACTGAGGATCTGATTATGCACGGTGATGGCATCTTTATCGGCCAGCGATTCGCTCAGTGCCAGCTTGAGTGCCGGAAAACCTTTATATCCCAGTTTTTGCGCAAACTTAACGACGCTGGACTGACTGACGCCAGCTTCTTCTGCCAGCTTTTGTGAACTTAAATGCCGTGCCCGATCCGGTTGTGACAGTAAAAAATCCGCCAGCCGGCGTTCGTTCAGCGCCAGTGAAGGATAAAGCTGGCGAATGCGCAGCAATGAACTCATGCTCAGTCCTCATGATGTAGCGGTGCGTCCGCAAGGAATAAATGATTCTAAAAGCATTGTAGCCACTGGAATAAAAAATGACAGTCATCGCCTCGCTGCGCGAAGATGACTACAATAGAGGCTGTTGATGCATATTCGTTAAAAAGGAGAGTTGTTTGACCAACGAGAGACAACGTCGCGTGGTGTTTTTCGACCTTGATGGCACATTGCACCAACAGGATATGTTTGGCACTTTCATGCGCTATTTGCTGCGCCGTAAACCCCTGAATCTGCTACTGGTCGTGCCTTTGCTGCCCGTCGTCGGCGCAGGGCTGCTGTTCAAAGGGCGTGCGGCCCGCTGGCCGATGAGCCTGTTACTCTGGTCAATCACTTTTGGCCGATCTGAAACCACCCTGTTACGACTGGAGGCCGAGTTTGCTCAGTGGTTTCGCCAGCGCGTGAAAGCGTTTCCGGTGGTGCAGAAGCGTCTCAGCGAGTACCTCAGCAGCGATGATGCGGATGTGTGGCTGATTACGGGCTCGCCGCAGTCGCTGGTGGAGCAGGTCTATTACGATTCGGCGTTTCTGCCCAGAGTAAAGTTGATTGCCAGCCAGATGCAGCGCGGCCTGGGGGGGCGCGTGCTGAAATTGCGCTGTCTGGGCCACGAAAAAGTGGTGCAGTTAGAAGAGCAAATCGGCACACCACTGCAACTCTATAGTGGTTACAGCGACAGCAAGCAGGACAACCCGTTATTGTTCTTTTGTCAGCATCGCTGGCGCGTCA
The DNA here is from genome assembly GCF_041954745.1 of Pantoea sp. CS_6. Lineage (NCBI taxonomy): Bacteria > Pseudomonadati > Pseudomonadota > Gammaproteobacteria > Enterobacterales > Erwiniaceae > Pantoea > Pantoea sp. CS_6. The sequence goes on along the minus strand of NZ_JAVAYG010000006.1, from coordinate 305,777 downwards.
CGCCGGCAGGTGAATTGCAGCAGTTAGAATAACCTGTACTGAGCTTCGGTTTTGCCGGCATGCCCGGTATAATGCGCCGCTTTTTGCTGCCGGGAGTGGTTCGTGTGACACAAGAACAAGATGAATACTGGATGCGCCGGGCGCTGACGCTGGCGCAACGCGCATGGGATGAGGGCGAGGTGCCGGTAGGCGCCGTCCTGGTTCACGGCGACCGCGTCATTGGCGAAGGCTGGAACCGGCCTATCGGTCAGCATGATCCCACCGCGCACGCAGAGATTATGGCGCTTCGTCAGGGCGGGAAAGTACTGGAAAATTACCGTCTGCTGGATACCACGCTTTATGTGACGCTGGAGCCGTGCGTCATGTGCGCCGGCGCGATGGTGCATAGCCGGATAGGTCGTCTGGTTTATGGCGCGCACGATGTGAAAACCGGCGCAGCCGGTTCGCTGATTGACGTGCTGGGCCATCCGGGGATGAACCATCAGGTAAGGTTAGATCACGGCGTGCTGGAAGACGCGTGCGCGGCGCTGCTGAGCGACTTTTTCCGCATGCGTCGTCAGCAACAAAAAGCGCTGCGACAGGCGCAGCGCGAAAGCTAATTCATTGCCACTTGTGGCGAAACGGCAGGATAGCCTTTGCCCATCTCCGCTTCCAGCGCGGCCTGCTGGGCAAGGCGCTTTTCCTGCTCCTGCAAATAGCCCACCAGGCTAATCTCATATTTACGAATATTTTCCACGTAGTTATACGCTTCCTGGCCCCGCGCGTAGCCGTAGGTCGTTTGCGCGTAATAACGCTTCTGGCTCAGCATCGGCAGGCGCAGTTTCACATCAGCCCAACTGTCCGGGTTGCCACCCTGTTTTGCCGTGAGCTTACGGGCATCCAGCATATGAGCATAACCCATGTTGTAGGCGGCCAGCGCAAACCAGATACGTTCGTCTTCCGGAATGGACTGCGGGACTTTATCCATCATATTTTGCAGATACTGGCTGCCGCCGCGAATACTTTGCTCAGGATCGGTTCGATCGCCCACTTCCACGCTGTCGGCGGTATTGCGCGTCAGCATCATCATGCCACGTACGCCGGTCGGTGATGTCGCCTGCGGATTCCAGTGTGATTCCTGATAAGAGATAGCGGCCAGCAAACGCCAGTCGATATTACTGGCGTATTTCTCGAATAACGGTTTGATATCAGGCAGAACCGTATCAATCGCACGCAGGAAGGTGCGCGTATCCACATAATCAAAGGTGCCAACGTGCCCGAGGTATTTCTCTTCCAGCCGCGCCATTGCGCCTTCTTCGCCCATGCCATTAAAGAAATCCAGCATGGCCGCGTTCAGGCTGTCGTCGCTTTCGCGGGGCATATACCACGTCACCGGCTCTTCATCCGTGACGTCAAAGGCGACCGCCAGTTGTGGATGGATGCGCTGAAGCAGTGCGATGGTGACGGAATCGCCAATCGTATAATCCAGCTTGCCCTCGGCGACGGCCTCAAGTAGCGCTTTCGGGCTTTGATCGGTCGAGATAGCCCAGTCAAGGTCGGGATAGTGATCCGCTCTGGCGCTCTTAAGTGTAGACAGATAAGCCGATCCGGAGGCAACGACGAGCCGTCCCTTTAAATCGCCCAGGTTTTTCGGGCGAGTTTTATCCACACGATAAACCAACTGCTGGGAAACGCTGTAATAGCTGGGGCCCGTCTGATAGCGGTTCAGTCGCTCATTATTATAGATAAGGCCTGCGGCCAGCAAATCGGCTTTGCCGTCGTCAAGCGCATCAAACAGGTCGCTGATATTCGCGCGCACCGTGATTTCCAGCCTGACGCCCAAATAACGGGCGAAACGCTTCGCCAGCTCGTAATCCATCCCGGCCGGTGCTTTATTCACGGTGTAGTAAGTCAACGGTGAGTTTACGGTACTGACCCGTAGCACTCCCCGTGCTTTAATCTGTGAAATCGTATCCTGCCCGCTCCCATGCCAGGGAATGGATGGCCACAGTGCCAGCGCTAACAGCACGGTGAGCAGACCGATAAACAGATAGTTTAATTTCAGGCGTTTCAAATAGTTATCTCTCGATGGCTCCAAGGCCTCTGTCTTTTAAGGCAGTATTGATCTTGTTTTAACTCCCAGAGCGAGGGGCATTTTGCGCAACAAACTTAGGCAGAGCAACTTATAAAGCAATTTTTGCGCAATTATCAGCCAAATCTTGTTGGCCATAAATTTTGCGCAAACGGTTTCGTCGCGGAGTGGCTTTCTCTATAATACGCCCCGTTTTCCCCCTGTTGCGCCCAATGAAGCGTCGCACCCGGCGTTTCAAAGACGAGAGATCTTATGATGGAAATTCTGCGTGGTTCGCCCGCCCTGTCGGCATTTCGTGTAAACAAACTGCTGGCCCGCTTTCAGGACGCTCATCTGCCGGTGAGTGATATTTACGCTGAGTACGTCCATTTTGCCGATGTCAGCGCGCCGTTGAGTGAGGATGAAAAATCCCGTCTGCAGCGCCTGCTCAAGTACGGTCCTTCTCTCGCTGAACATGCGCCACAAGGGCGTTTGCTGCTGGTCACGCCACGTCCAGGCACCATTTCGCCATGGTCTTCAAAAGCGACAGATATTGCGCATAACTGCGATCTGTCACAGGTCCGTCGACTGGAGCGCGGTCTGGCGTTTTATGTTCAGGCACCCCAGTTGACGGAAACCCAGTGGCAAACGCTGTCAGCGCTGCTGCATGACCGCATGATGGAAACGGTGTACAGCGACCTCCATCAGGCCGAACAACTGTTTGCCCACCACGAACCTCAGCCGGTCAAAAGCGTTGATGTGTTGGGTGAAGGCCGTCAGGCACTGGTTCATGCCAATAAATCGCTGGGCCTGGCGCTGGCAGACGACGAAATTGACTACCTGCTGGCAGCCTTTACGAAGCTGGGCCGTAACCCTAACGACATCGAACTCTATATGTTTGCTCAGGCGAACTCCGAGCACTGTCGTCACAAGATTTTTAACGCCGACTGGATTATTGACGGCGAAAAACAGCCGAAATCGCTGTTTAAAATGATTAAGAACACCTTTGAGCAAACGCCGGATTATGTCCTGTCGGCTTATAAAGACAATGCGGCGGTGATGGAAGGCTCTGAAGTAGGACGCTTCTTTGCGGATGCCGAAAACGGGGAATATGGCTACCACCAGGAAGCGGCGCATATTCTGATGAAGGTCGAAACGCATAACCATCCTACGGCGATTTCGCCGTGGCCTGGCGCGGCAACCGGCTCCGGCGGCGAAATTCGTGACGAAGGGGCGACCGGACGGGGCGCGAAGCCGAAAGCCGGTCTGGTCGGCTTCTCGGTGTCGAACCTGCGTATTCCGGGCTTTGAGCAGCCGTGGGAAGAGGATTTTGGCAAGCCCGCGCGCATCGTCAGCGCACTGGACATTATGACTGAAGGCCCTCTGGGCGGCGCGGCGTTTAACAACGAGTTTGGCCGTCCTGCATTGAATGGCTATTTCCGTACCTATGAAGAACAGGTCAACAGCCACAACGGCACCGAACTGCGCGGTTACCACAAGCCGATTATGCTGGCGGGTGGCATCGGGAACATCCGTGCCGATCACGTCCAGAAAGGCGAGATTACTGTCGGGGCAAAGCTGATCGTACTGGGCGGCCCGGCAATGAATATCGGTCTGGGCGGCGGGGCGGCCTCATCTATGGCATCGGGCCAGTCTGACGCTGATCTCGACTTTGCCTCCGTACAGCGTGATAACCCGGAAATGGAACGGCGTTGCCAGGAAGTGATTGACCGCTGCTGGCAGTTAGGCGACGACAACCCGATTCTGTTTATCCACGATGTCGGTGCGGGCGGGCTGTCGAACGCCATGCCTGAGCTGGTCAGCGATGGCGGTCGCGGTGGACGTTTCAACCTGCGCGATATCCTCAGCGATGAGCCAGGGATGAGCCCGCTGGAAGTCTGGTGTAATGAATCGCAAGAGCGTTATGTCATGGCGGTGGCACCCGAAAAGCTGGCTGAATTTACGGCGATTTGCGAGCGTGAGCGCGCGCCTTTTGCGGTTATCGGTGAAGCCACAGAAGAGCAGCATCTGACGCTCAACGACAGCCACTTTGATAACAGCCCAATTGATATGCCGCTGGATGTGCTGTTGGGGAAAACCCCGAAAATGACACGCGATGTCGTCAAACAGCAGGCGCAGGGCACACCGTTACACCGTGATGGCATCGTCTTAACGGAGGCGGTGAATCGCGTTCTGCACTTACCGACCGTGGCGGAAAAAACCTTTCTGATCACCATCGGCGATCGCAGTGTGACCGGCATGGTGGCACGGGATCAGATGGTAGGACCCTGGCAGATCCCGGTAGCCAACTGTGCGGTCACGACCGCCAGCCTAGACAGCTATCATGGTGAAGCGTTCGCTCTGGGCGAACGCGCGCCGGTGGCGCTGCTCGACTTTGCCGCCTCAGCACGACTGGCTGTTGGTGAAGCGCTGACAAACCTGGCCGCCACGCCCGTGGGGTCATTGAAGCGTGTGAAACTCTCGGCAAACTGGATGTCAGCCGCGGGTCATCCGGGCGAAGATGCGGGCCTGTATGACGCCGTGAAAGCTGTCGGTGAGGAGCTGTGTCCGGCACTGGGCATTACTATCCCGGTGGGTAAAGACTCCATGTCGATGAAAACCCGCTGGCAGGAAGGCACTGAACAACGCGAAATGACATCGCCGCTGTCGCTGGTGATTACCGCCTTTGCTCGTGTCGAAGATGTTCGTCGCAACGTGACGCCTCAACTGATGGCGGATCAGGACAACCTGCTTCTGCTGATCGATCTGGGTAACGGTGCCAATACTCTGGGCGCAACCGCGCTGGCGCAGGTGTATCGTCAACTGGGCGACAAGCCTGCCGATGTACGTGATGCACAGCAGCTGGCAGGCTTCTTTAATGCGATGCAGGCGCTGGTCAGCCAACAGAAACTATTGGCCTACCATGACCGTTCCGATGGGGGCCTGCTGGTCACGCTGGCAGAAATGGCCTTTACCGGTCACTGCGGTGTAGATGTTGATATCGCGGCGCTGGGCAGTGATGCGCTGGCGGCGTTGTTTACTGAGGAACTGGGCGCAGTCATTCAGATCAAGGCCGCCGATCGTGAAGGTGTCGAGCAGATTCTGGCTCAACATGGACTGGCGCAGTGCAGTCATGTGCTGGGCAGCGCACAGCCGGGCGATCGCTTCGTGATTCGTTCAGGCGACAGTGCTGTGTACAGCGAAAGTCGCACCACGCTGCGTACCTGGTGGGCGGAAACCACCTGGCAGATGCAGCGTCTGCGTGATAACCCGGCCTGTGCTGATCAGGAACATCAGGCAAAACAGGACGACAACGATCCGGGTCTTAACGTCAGCCTGACCTTCAGGCCGGAAGAGGACGTTGCCGCGCCGATGATTGCTACAGGTGCCCGTCCGCGCGTGGCCGTGCTGCGTGAGCAGGGTGTTAACTCTCATGTGGAAATGGCCGCAGCCTTTGACCGCGCAGGCTTTACCGCCGTGGACGTTCATATGAGCGATCTGCTGGCAGGACGCATCGATCTGGAACGTTTCCAGGCGTTAGTGGCCTGTGGTGGCTTCTCTTACGGTGACGTACTGGGAGCCGGTGAGGGCTGGGCGAAATCTATCCTGTTCAACCCGCGTGTGCGCGATCAGTTCGAAGCCTTCTTCCATCGTCCGCAAACGCTGGCGCTGGGTGTTTGCAACGGTTGCCAGATGATGTCCAACCTGCGCGAGCTGGTTCCTGGCAGCGAACTGTGGCCGCGCTTCGTGCGTAATCAGTCTGAGCGCTTTGAAGCGCGCTTCAGCCTGGTTGAAGTGGCCGCCAGCCCGTCATTACTGCTGGATGGCATGGCGGGTTCGCGGATGCCTGTTGCGGTATCACACGGAGAAGGTTTTGTAGAAGTGCGCGATGGTACTCACCTGGCGGCGCTGGAATCCAAAGGGCTGGTGGCGCTGCGCTTTGTGGACAATAGCGGTAAGGTGACGGAAACCTATCCGGCCAACCCGAACGGTTCGCCAAATGGCATCACTGCCGTGACCAACGAAAGCGGGCGCGTCACCATTATGATGCCGCATCCTGAGCGTGTTTTCCGTACGGTCAGCAACTCCTGGCATCCGGCGGAGTGGGGGGAAGACAGCCCATGGATGCGCATTTTCCGTAACGCGCGCAAACAACTGGGTTAATTGCCGTAAAAAAATGGGGAGGCCAGGTGCCTCCCTTTTTTTATGGGCACGAGATGTTGGCAAAAGGAGACAGCCGTCACCTTTTGATGTCGCTGATTGGTGACATCTATCTCTATGATTTTATTATACGGCAGAGGTACGATGAAAATGTGTTGGCATTTGGCGACACATTCGCCAGACCGGATGGTCTGAACGGGCCGCTTTCACTGCTCGCTTACCTGCAAGAGCCTGAACAGAAAGGGGCTTTTATTGTTGGCATGATCTTTGCTATAATTATTGCGCTGCTCATTCACTTGTTTATGAATGCCACCGCGCTGCGGTCAGAGCTCATAAAGCCCGAATGACGCACCAAACGGAGCCTGCCGTCCACCACACCGATAATCGTATGCATTGCATCGTTATCAAGCATCGGACGTAACGTTGAGTTAGGCTCCACCCATTCTCACGCGTGGCTAAGGCGGCGCGTCTGCGGCAGGCCAGATGGTCTGCCGTTTTCTTTTCTGCCTCTTCCTTCTCCGGGCCGACTCCGCTAGCATCCGGTAAGCGTATCTTTATGGAAGCCGTCGCGTGAAAAAATGGCGTTTTTTCCCCCAATCTCTGCGTCAGCTGGTGCTGATGGCCTTTTTGCTGGTGCTCCTGCCCTTACTGGTACTGGCCTGGCAGGCATGGGAAAGCCTCTCCGCACTCAGCAATCAGGCGGCGGACACTAACCGCAACACCTTTACCGATGTCCGGCGCAGCGAAGCCATGGCACGAACCGCCATTGAGCTGGAGCGCAGCTATCGTCAGTATTGCGTACTGGGTGATGCCTCGCTGGCGAAGCTGTATCAGACGCAGCGGATTCGTTACAGCCAGATGCTCAGCTCCCATGCTGATAATCTGCCCGATTTACCGGCTTTTAAGACGCTACGGGACACGCTGCCGCTGTTGGAAACCCTGCAGTGCCAGAACGGTAATCCGATGGGCAGTGCTGCGCAGGCGCTTGACCGTTTTTCCGCAACCAACGCACAACTGGTGCACGACACGCGGGAGGTGGTATTCGCCCGCGGCTTACAGCTTCAGCGCGAAATCGCCGATCGCGGTCAGTTCTTTGGCTGGCAGGCGCTGATTCTGTTCATTATCAGCCTGACACTCACGCTGCTGTTTACCCGCATGATCATCGGTCCGGTCAAAAGTGTCGAACGGATGATTAACCGCCTTGGCGAAGGGCGGGAACTGGGCAGCAGCATGGTGTTTCGGGGGCCACGGGAATTGCGTTCGCTGGGGCAACGTATTGTCTGGCTGAGCGAGCGGCTGCACTGGCTTGAATCTCAGCGACACGAATTTTTACGCCACCTTTCACACGAACTGAAAACCCCGCTGGCCAGTTTGCGTGAGGGCACGGCGCTTCTGGCGGATGAAGTCGCGGGCGTGCTAAATCCGGAGCAGAAAGAAATCGTCTCCATACTCGATACCAGCAGCCGTCATTTGCAGCACCTGATTGAACAATTGCTCGACTACAACCGCAGGCTCGCTGATGGGCCAATCACGCTTGAGGCGATCAAACTGGACGATATCGTGCATGACGTTGTGAATGCCCACGCCCTTTCGGCGCGTAACAAACAGATGCATGTTGAGATCGATCTGAAGGCCACAGATTGCCTGGCTGAGCCTATGCTATTAATGAGCGTAATTGATAACCTCTACTCTAACGCCGTGAACTATGGCAATGAATCCGGTAACATCTGGCTTCGTAGCCAGCAGCAGGGCGATACAGTCATCATTGAGGTCGCTAACAGCGGTACGCCCATTCCCGAGCATGAGCAGGCAATGATCTTTGAGCCCTTTTTTCAGGGCAGCCATCAGCGCAAAGGGCCGGTTAAAGGCAGTGGGCTGGGGTTAAGTATCGCAAAGGATTGTCTGCGCCGTATGCACGGCAACCTGCAACTGGTCAGCCGCGATGACGCGGATGTTTGTTTTCGCATTGAACTGAATACCACCGCCGGGAAAGTCTGAAGTATGAAATTTTTTGCCGCGATTCTTATAAGCGCACTGAGCACCCTGATGCTCAGCGGCTGTGCCTCCTCACCGGCGACCTCGGCATCCCAGCCCGCACCAAACTCTGTCGCGGTGCCTGAAACGCGCCTGGTGGATTATCTGACAACCCGCTGTAGCGATATCTGGCATATTGAAAACACTGCCGCGCTTGCCAATCCTCTTTACTGGATGCGCAGTATTGACTGCGCCGAACGACTTTCGCCCGCGGAAGCCCGCGCCGAGGCGCACCGCTGGCCAGTAGACAGCTGGTCGCGAGCCTTTAAACAGGGCGTACTCATGGCAAATGGCAACGTAACGCCACTGGAACGGCGCGACTATATCACCGAGCTGGACAGCTACAGTGAGCAGTTCCCGCAAAACCTGCGGGCACTCATCCAGCTCTGGCGCAGTAACCAGGCGGCACAGCTGGATTTAAGTGCGCTACGTTCGCGGTACGTCCATCTGCAGCAGAGCAGCGATGCGCAGACGGATGCGCTGCGTCAGCAGCAGATAAAATTACGGCAGCAGTTAAGCGATACGCAAAGCAAGCTGGAGCGGTTAACCGATATCGAACGCCAGCTTTCGTCGCGCAAAACCTCAGAGATGCCAGAAGGCAGTCATGGAACGGCGTTGCCACAAGAGGAAGAGCAGTAATGATAAAACATGCGGCACATCTGCTGCTGGTGGATGATGATCCCAGCCTGCTGAAACTGTTAGGGATGCGGCTGAGCAGCGAAGGCTATCAGGTGACCACCGCAGCCAGTGGGCCTGACGCGCTTCGGCTGTTGCAGAAAGAGAAAATCGATCTGGTGATAAGCGATTTGCGCATGGATGAGATGGACGGCCTAGCGCTTTTTGGCGAAATCCAGAAACGCCATATGGGCTTGCCGGTCATCATTTTAACCGCACACGGTTCGATTCCAGAGGCCGTCGCGGCAACCCAGCAGGGCGTATTTAGCTTTTTAACCAAACCGGTCGATCGCGATGCGCTTTATAAGGCAATCGATGAAGCACTCGCGCAGCGCGTCCCGGTCAGCGACGACCGCTGGCGGGAAGCCATCGTAACACGCAATCCTCAGATGCTGCGCTTACTTGAACAGGCGCACATGGTTGCCCAGTCGGATGTCAGCGTGCTGATCAACGGGCAAAGCGGGACGGGTAAAGAGGTGCTGGCGCAGGCTATCCATGCGGCCAGTCCGCGCGCCGACAAGCCGTTCATCGCGATCAACTGTGGTGCCTTGCCCGAGCAGTTGCTGGAATCGGAGTTATTTGGTCACGCGAAAGGTGCCTTTACCGGTGCGGTCAGCGCGCGCGACGGCCTGTTTAAAGCGGCCGAAGGCGGGACGCTGTTTCTTGACGAAATCGGCGATATGCCGCCCGCGCTGCAGGTGAAACTGCTGCGGGTCATACAGGAGCGCAAAGTCCGGCCGCTTGGCAGCAACAACGATATTGATATCAATGTGCGGATTATCTCCGCCACGCACCGGGATTTACCGAAAGCGATGGAGAAAAACGAATTCCGTGAAGATCTCTTTTATCGCCTGAACGTTGTTAACCTGAAAATACCGGCGCTGCATCAACGTACCGAGGATATTCCGCTGCTGGCTAATCATCTGCTGCGCCAGGCCGCGGACCGTCACAAACCGCAGGTGCGCAGTTTTTCGGTGGATGCGATGAAGCGCCTGATCTCCGCCAGCTGGCCCGGTAACGTGCGTCAGTTAGTGAATGTGATTGAACAGTGCGTGGCGCTCAGTTCCTCGCCGGTGATCAGCGATGCGCTGGTAGAGCAGGCACTGAGCGGCGAAAACAGCGCATTACCAACCTTTGTCGAGGCGCGTAATCAGTTTGAACTCAATTACCTGCGCAAGCTGTTGCAGATGACCAAAGGAAATGTGACCAACGCGGCGCGTCTGGCTGGACGTAACCGTACTGAATTCTATAAGCTGCTGTCACGTCACGAACTGGACGCCAGTGACTTTAAAGAGTAATTTTCTGCCGCACCAGCCTGCAGCATGGCCAGCGACATTTATACTTAAAAAATCCCTCTGACCACGGAGGGCGCGAGGAAAGGGTCTGACATGAAAAAGATCGATGCAATAATTAAACCATTCAAACTTGATGATGTGCGCGAAGCGCTTGCTGAAGTCGGCATCACCGGGATGACCGTAAGCGAAGTGAAAGGCTTTGGCCGTCAGAAAGGGCACACGGAACTCTACCGTGGGGCAGAGTATATGGTGGACTTCCTGCCGAAGGTAAAAATTGAAATGGTGGTAGGCGATGATATCGTGGACACCTGCGTCGAAACCATCATGCGCACCGCGCAAACCGGCAAAATTGGCGACGGCAAGATCTTTGTTTTCGATGTCGCTCGCGTGGTGCGTATCCGTACCGGTGAAGAAGACGAGGAAGCGATTTAATCGTGTCCTTGTCGAAAGCCCGCCTGTCGCGGGCTTTTTTATTATTACATCACCTTATGCGGACCAAACACCTCATAGTGAATCCTGTCCGCCGTCACGCCGACCGCCAGCAGCTGCTGAACGACGAACTGCATAAAGCCCAGCGGCCCACAAAGATAGAAGTGGGTATTCACCTCCTGCAGACGTGGTGAAACGCTCGCCAGATCCATAAGGCCTTGCGCATCATAACGACCTGCATCACCCTGATTTTGCTCGCGATACCAGATATGTTGGGCAAAATCAGGCAACAGGTCACCGGCCGCGCGCACTTCATCTGCAAAGGCATGCTGCTGGCCGTTTTCAGCGGCATGTAACCAGTTGACCGCTGCCGGGTGCTGCCGGGCAGCCAGCGCATGCAGCATGGCCAGCATAGGCGTTTGCCCTACGCCCGCTGAAATCAACGTGACCGGCGTCGTCGGGCTTGCCTGGAGAAAAAAATCCCCGTGTGGAGGCGTCAGCTGAATCTCATCGCCTGCTTTGGCCTGTTGATGCAGCCAGCCTGAGACTCTTCCCCCGGCTTCCTGTTTTACCGCAATTCGGTAAGTCTGCGCATTGCTGACGGTGGTGAGTGAGTACTGACGAATTTGCTGATAACGGAAGCCCGCTGGCTGCAGATGCAGTGACACATACTGCCCCGGCCTGAAGGACGCAATGGGTTTACCATCAACAGGAGCGAGGGTAACGCTTTTGATCACGTCACTTTGTTGCTCAATCGCGCTGATGAAGAAGGCTCTCGTGCCGCGCCAGCCGCCTTGCTGGTGTGCCGATGCCTGATAAAGGGCTTCTTCACGCTGGATAAAGATATCGGCCAGCACTGTGTAGGCGCGTCTCCAGGCGGCGAGCACCGCTTCGCCAGGATTCAGCATGGCGTCGATAGAGACGAGTAAATACTCACCCACAATTTTATATTGCTCAGGCTGGATAGTCAGGCTGGCGTGCTTTTGGGCAATTTTTTCGACGGCTGGCCGTAGCGCCGTCAGATTGTCCAGATTGGCCCCGTAGGCGCAAATCGCATTAAACAGCGCTTCACGCTGTGCGCCATTGCGCTGGTTGGCCCTGTTAAAGACATGCTTTAACTCTGGATGATGAGAGAGCATCTGACTGTAAAAATGGGCCGTCAGATCGGGGCCGCATGCGGCAATCGCGGGAAGGGTGGATTTCACAATGTGAATCGTCTTGGCATCAAGCATGGGAATACCTTACTTAAAGTTGCACTTTAAATGCATCTTATAGCCGGGTGTTTTGTTCTGTAAATAGCGTTGTGGTTTACAGGAAGACTGAGCGGCAAATTTTCAGACGGAGAAATGGAAAATTTCCGTTACAGGGTGCGGGGAAAAACAGCGGGAAACCGCTTGCAAAGCGAGCCAAAAACACATCGCCAATGCGAAGCCAAACGTTTGCGTAAAAAGAGGGGATTGGCCCTACCGTCCCCTGGTAAAAGGGTTTACACTGTCTGCCTTCGCCCTTTGGGGGCGTAATTTGCCGATTTAAAGATAGCCAGTCAGGAGATGCGGATGTTAAAGCGTGAAATGAACATTGCCGATTATGATGCCGAGTTGTGGCAGGCGATGGAGCAAGAGAAAGTGCGTCAGGAAGAGCACATTGAACTGATTGCTTCTGAAAACTACACCAGCCCGCGTGTAATGCAGGCGCAAGGTTCACAGCTCACCAATAAATATGCTGAAGGCTATCCTGGCAAACGTTATTACGGCGGCTGCGAGTATGTAGATATTGTTGAGCAGCTGGCTATCGATCGTGCGAAAGCGCTGTTTGGTGCAGATTATGCCAACGTACAGCCGCACTCAGGTTCACAGGCTAACTTTGCTGTGTTTACCGCCCTGCTGCAGCCAGGCGATACCATTCTGGGTATGAACCTCGCGCACGGTGGTCATCTGACGCACGGTTCGCCTGTTAACCTGTCGGGCAAACTCTACAATGTCGTGCCTTACGGTATCGATGAAACCGGTAAAATTGACTACAACGAACTGGCTGAGCTGGCAAAAACGCACCAGCCTAAGATGATCATTGGCGGTTTCTCTGCGTACTCGGGTATTTGCGACTGGGCCAAAATGCGCGAAATCGCAGACAGCGTTGGTGCCTGGTTGTTTGTGGATATGGCGCACGTTGCGGGTCTGATTGCGGCTGACGTTTACCCGAACCCTTTACCGCACGCGCACGTTGTGACTTCTACAACCCACAAAACGCTGGCCGGTCCGCGTGGCGGCATCATTCTGGCGAAAGGTGGCGACGAAGAACTGTACAAAAAGCTTAACTCTGCGGTTTTCCCTGGCGGCCAGGGCGGCCCGCTGATGCACGTCATTGCGGGTAAAGCCGTGGCGTTCAAAGAAGCGATGGAACCCGAGTTCAAAACCTACCAGCAGCAGGTGGCAAAAAACGCGAAAGCGATGGTCGAGGTCTTACTGGAACGCGGTTATAACATCGTGTCAGGCGGCACTTACAACCACCTGTTCCTGATTGATCTGGTGAGCAAAAACCTGACCGGTAAAGAAGCGGATGCGGCACTGGGCCGTGCCAATATCACCGTGAACAAAAACAGCGTGCCGAACGATCCGAAAAGCCCGTTTGTCACCTCCGGTGTACGTATCGGTACCCCAGCGGTCACACGTCGTGGCTTTAAAGAAGCGGACGTGCGTGAACTGGCCGGCTGGATTGCTGACGTGCTGGACGATGTGAACGACGAAGCCACGATTGAACGCACGAAGCAAAAAGTGCTGGATATCTGTGCGCGCCTGCCGGTTTACGCCTGATCCCGTCAGGTGAGTCAACAGTGGAAAAAGGATGGCCCCGGCCATCCTTTTTTATTGCCCGTCTCACGTGGCTCTGACAAAGTATCGACCTCTTAACACGACCGGTCACACTATTGCTGGAGGGAACATGGCAATCGGCTCCGCCAGATGGCTTGGATTAAGCTATTTCACCTACTTTTTTTGTTACGGTATTTACCTGCCTTTCTGGGGCGTCTGGCTAAAAGGCGTGGGACTGAACCCCGAACAAATTGGCCTGCTGCTTGGCTGCGGCATGGTGGCGCGTTTTGTAGGTAGTTTGTTCATCGCCTCGCAGGTTAAACATCCTTCTCAACTGATTACGGCGTTGCGGCTGCTGGCGCTGCTGACCTGTCTTTTTGCCGTGGGATACTGGACTGGACAACAGTGGTTGTGGCTGCTGTTAGTGATGACCGGCTTTAATCTGTTTTTCTCCCCGCTGGTGCCTTTAAGTGACGCGCTGGCGGCGACCTGGACGCAACAAATTGGTCTGGCCTACGGGCCGGTGCGCCTCTGGGGTTCTCTGGCCTTCGTCATCAGTTCGTCGTTGACCGGTATGCTGGTGACGGCTTTTTCATCCCAGGCGATTTTAATGCTGCTGTCAGCGGGCGTCATAAGTATGCTGGCGGGCATGTTACTGACGCCGCAAACACACCCTCAGGGCAGCGAACGCAAGAGCAACGTCAGCGGTGGCTGGCAGGCCTGGCGCGATCTGATACGGGAAAACGCGGTCTGGCGTTTCATGGTGTGCGTCACCCTGCTGCAGGGAGCGCATGCGGCCTATTACGGCTTCAGCGCGATCTGGTGGCAGGAAAGTGGCTATTCCGCCTCGTGCATTGGTTATCTGTGGTCGCTTGGCGTGGTGGCAGAAATTGTGATCTTTGCGCTGAGTCACCGTCTGTTTCACCGCTGGCAGGCGCGCGATTTACTGCTGCTGTCCGGCGTTTGCGCGTTAATTCGCTGGAGCCTGCTGGGGGCCAGCACGGCACTGCCGGTGTTGATTGTGGCGCAAATTCTCCACTGCGGTACGTTTACGGTCTGCCATCTGGCAGCCATGCGTTTCATTGCTTCGCGGCAGGGTGCGGAGGTGATTCGGTTGCAGTCGCTCTATTCGGCGCTGGCGATGGGCGGCGGTATCGCCGTGATGACGATGATTTGTGGCGTGCTGTTTACCCATCTTCATGGACAGCTGTTTTGGGTGATGGCGCTGGTGGCGCTGCCTGCGCTGTTTCTGCGCCCGCGTCAGGACTCCAGCAAATAACGAATGCGTTGCTGATGATATTCGGTCAACGGCAATTCTGCATGGATCAGCGGGGGCGAAAACAGCGGCAGGGAGGTGACATAAGGCGAGATAATCAAATCAACTTCGCGCGGCGCGCCGTCGCGCTGAAAATCATCCACATGCTGATAGGTGATATTAACGGGTAATAAGGTGATTTCCCGGATCTGCTGCTCAACGTCCTGTTCCAGCGCCGGATCGTCACCGGTCAGGAGCAGCACCTGTTTTTCCTGAAGGGCGCTGCTCTGCATCAGCCAGGCACCAAAAATAATGGTTATCAGACTGACTTCTTCCGGTTTAAAACAAATCGCGTATTCCTGCTCAAACGCCACCAGCGCCTGCTGAGTGGTTCGCAGCAGGCGCGGATAAAGCCTGGTTACGTCTTGTGCCACACTGTCATCAATGCCAATAGTAAAGTAAGTGCGATCCAGCGCCTGCGCCAGGTGCGTATACAGTTGCTGCTGGAGTTCGGCACGTTCAGGAAAAGGGGTGCCTGACGAAGCCTCGAAGTCATCAATCAGTTGATGCGTGGCGCGCATGAGCCGCTGTTCACTGGCGTGACGGATGGCGTCCGGATGCGGCGCGTGGATGAGGCTGAACAGTAATGTCCAGAAGTCGGTTTCACTCGCATCCGGTGCGAGATGGCACCGTTTTTTCCAGTGACGAATGACATCAGTGGCCGCGCGGCGCTCCGCCTTCATCGCCAGCCAGGCCTGCTGTTGTGCAGTAAAGAGGGCAGGCTGGCGCTGGCACAGGCCGTATTTCATAAATATTTGTAAAAAGAGTTGATCGCGTGTACTGAAAGGGCGATCAAGGCACAGGCTGCAGTGCTGGATGAGTGCCTGTAGATTGGTTTCATCGTAGAGCGCCTTCTCAATTTTCATTTGCTTAAGGCGCTGGCGAAGCGGTGTCGCAAAATGCTCACAGACAAACGTCTGCGACAGACGCAAACTGCGCCGCAGGTTATGTATAAGACAAATTCGTCTGTCCAGCTCTGTACCATGAATGCGCAAGCTGCCATCCACCATTTGGTGAAGTTCCAGTTGATGATAGCGCTGTATCTCATCACCCACGGCGGCAATATCTTGCCTGGCGGTGGCAGCATCCACGCCGTTAAGCAGGCTTAACCGGGTGAGCGTCAGCACGGGAGTGGGCAGAAACAGCAATAACAACAGGTGGCAGCGACGCTGAGAAACGGTGAAGAGTGGTGCTGAAGATGTAGCAGAACTCATCAATCAATATTCCCGCTGGCTATTTTTAGCTAAGAATAGCCAACTGCCCTGACCGGTGAATGGTTTACCCGGTTTTTTGTTCAGAGGTTTAAGGCGGGTCACAAAATTTTGTTACTTATGAAACCTTTTTATCAGGAACGTTACTTTATAACATTATGAAACGCATGTTTTTCGCACTGCTAACCCTGATAAGTTCGTCAGTACTGGCACATCCTCACAGCTTTATTGATATGAAAACGGAACTGGTTGCTGACGGCGATCGGTTTACGGGCTTGAAAATGATCTGGACCATGGATGAGATTACCTCCGCCGATCTTCTTTACGACGCGAGCGATGCGAAACCGGGCACCGTGGTCTGGAAAAAACTGGCAGCCGGCGTAATGGCGAATGTGCTGGGACAACATTATTTTTCTGAAATCTGGCATAACAAGCAGCGGGTGAAGTTCTTGAATCTACCAAAAGAATACAATCTGTCACGCAGTGGCAACAAAGCGGTGCTGGAGTTTGTGTTGCCGCTGGCCGAGCCACCTACATTAACCGGTCAGCGCTTTGAGATTCTCACCTTCGATCCCACATATTTCGTCGACATGTTCTATGACAAGCCTGACGCCTTAACCGTGCCGCCAGCGTTGCAGTCACGCTGCGCCTTCACCTTGCATACGCCAAAGCCGAATGACTCGTTGAAGCAGTATGCCTTATCGCTCGACAAGGCCGATGCGCCACCCGAAGAGATGGATCTGGGCAGGCAGTTCGCGCAAACGGTGATTCTGACATGTCACTGACGACCATAGCGCGGCCCAAAAAACGGCTGTGGCCACTGGCAGTATTCATGGTCGGGCTGGTGACGGCGGTCAGCGCGATCTGGCTGTACTGGCCGCAAATTCTGCTGCAAAGTGTGCTCTGGCAAAAAATCCTCAACCGCGAGATGACGCAGCTCCTGCAACAGGTTGCCGAACATCCGCACCGGGCTGGCCTGTCATTACTGGCGTTTAGTCTGGTGTACGGCATCCTGCATGCGTTAGGACCTGGGCACGGTAAGGTTGTTATCACCACTTTCCTGGCCACTCATCCGGCAAAACTGAAAACCAGCATGAAGCTGACGCTGCTGGCATCGCTGTTACAGGGTTCGGTCGCGATTGTTCTGGTAACCCTGATGCTGGTGGTATTGCACACCTCATCACGCCAGTTGCATCTGAGCAGTTTCTGGCTGGAGAAGGGCAGTTATCTTCTGGTGATTGCCCTGGGAATCTGGACAGGTTATCGGGCGGTCAACTCTCTGTGGCGACTGTTCCGACCGAAACCGGCGATGAACATTCGTGCTCTGCATCCACACCATCATCATGATGATCAGTGCGGCTGCGGTCATGCTCATCTGCCCAGTGCACAGCAGGTAGCCGGTGCCGTTAACGTGAAAACCCAGTTACTGGTGGTGCTGTCGATGGGGCTGCGGCCCTGTTCAGGAGCCATCATGATGCTGCTGTTTGCTAAGGTGATTGGCGTTTACCTCTGGGGCGTCCTCTCGGCGGCGGTGATGGCGATGGGAACGGCCCTGACCATTTCGGCGATTGGTCTGCTGGTGCAGCGATCGCGTTCGCTGGCGCAACGGCTGAGTGCAAACAGCCACATAAGCGATCGCGCACGCAGTCTGTTGCCTCTGTTGCCTCTGTTGGCTTTGCTGGGAAGCGTCATGTTAATCGTTGCGGGCTGTGCGTTATGGCAATCTGCTCAGCCGGGGTTGGCGGGCGGCATCCGGCCTTTCTGATTTCTATAGCAGCGAAAAGCGTTTTTCGCTGCTCATTCTGCAATATATTCCTCACTATTTTTTATTTTTCTGCTGACTGTTTAGTGGTGAAATTTGTTTTCACTGTCTACGCTGTTAATAGTTAAATCACCTCCCAATAATGGGATGAATAAAAACGGAACGATTCCGTGCTTTGCGAGGAAAATATCTCATGGCTGATACCCGTATTAATAATGGCAACACCGATCCGCTGGTAACTGGAACAGCGGGTTTGCCCCTAAAACGTATTTCATGGAGTGCCGTTTTTGCCGGTGTTATTTGCGCACTGATAATTCACATATTATTAACTCTGCTGGGAACAGCTATCGGCGCGACGACTATTGATCCCCTGCAGGAAGGCAATCCGTTTAAACATCTGGGCACCGGTGCGCTGGTGTGGACGGCGATTGAAATGCTTCTCGCCATCGTCGCGGGCGCCTATGTTGCCGGACGTCTGGCACAGCGCGAAGGCGCGCTGCATGGGTTACTGATGTTTGGCATCAGCACGGTGATAACGATTTATTTAGCCGTCAGTCTTGCCAGTAGCGTATTAGGCGGTGCGATGAACATTCTGGGCACGGGCTTCCAGGCTGTCGGTCAGGGTATTTCAGCCGCTGCGCCATCTGTTACCCAAATGGCAAAAGACAAGCTGCAGGAAAACAATATTAATTTAAATGACATGCAGCGTGAGCTGGAAACGACGCTGCGTCAAACAGGCAAGCCTGAATTACAACCTGAAAAACTGAAGCAGGATGCGAATAATGAAGCGCAGAATGCAGAGAACCAGGCAAATAACACCGCTAATCATCCGCAAACCGCAGACACGGATTTAGCTAACTGGTTTAAAGGCGTTATTGATCGTCATGCTGATACATTACAGGCAGCCGATCGTGAGGCGTTGAAAAATATTATTAAAGCGCGCACCGGCAAAAGCGATCAGGAAGCAGAGCAGATCGTTAATCAGGCAGAGCAGAGCTATCAGCAGGCTATGCAGAAATATCAGGAGCTGAAACAGCAGGCTGAGCAGAAAGCCCGTGAAGCCGGTGAGCAGGCGGCTAAAGCGACAGCGAAAGCCAGCTGGTACGCCTTCTTTATCCTGATTATTGAAGCAGTCCTGGCAGGCGTGATGGGCATGGTGGGACGTCGTACTCAGCCACGTCAGGTGTTGGCGAACGAACGTCGCTAACCGAAAGACGTTAAAAAAGGCGGCACAGAATGTGCCGCCTTTTTCTTTAGCGCTTCAGCGCTTCGCTCAGTTCATCGCGCATGGACGACAGCAGCGCTTTAACCACACGAGGATTACCGGCCACAATGTTACCTGAATGCAGGTAACCATGATTGCCGGTGAAGTCAGTAACCAGTCCGCCCGCTTCACGCACCAGCAGTTCACCCGCGGCAAAATCCCACGGTTTCAGACCGATTTCAAAATAGCCATCCACACGACCTGCGGCAACATAGGCCAGGTCCAGTGCGGCAGAGCCGGTACGACGGAAGTCCGCACACTGTGTGAACAGTTTGGTCATGATGTTCATGTAAGCCGGCGCGTGCTGTTTTAGCTTGAACGGGAAACCGGTCGCCAGAATGGTGCCATCCAGATCGCGAGCGATGCTGCCGCGCAGACGGTAGCCGTTAAGCTGCGCGCCCTGGCCACGTACGGCACTGAACAGTTCATTACGCATAGGATCATATACCACCGCCACTTCAGTACGGCCTTTAATGCGTACGGCGATAGAAACAGAGAAGTGGGGCAGGCGTTTGATAAAGTTGGTCGTGCCATCCAGCGGATCGATTACCCATTGAATGTCCTGATCTTCACCTTCAAGTTCACCACTCTCTTCAGTAATAATGGTGTGCTTCGGGTAGGATTTACGAATCACTTCGATAATCAGGCGTTCTGCGTCGCGGTCAACATTGGTTACGAAGTCGTTACTGCCTTTCTGGCTGGCTTCGACGGCGTCCGGGGTTTCATAATTCTTGGCAATTAAATTTCCGGCCTTGCGCGCTGCGCGCACGGCAATGTTGAGCATTGGATGCATCGGTATCTCTCGCTGGATGTTAAAGAACGGGGAAAACGGCGCGGAGTATAGCAGGGTGTTCGGTAAATGTCCTGCTTTATGTTAGAGTACGCGTCATCATTTTCTGACCGATCCCAATTATGCTGCAAAATATTCGTATCGTACTGGTAGAAACTTCTCACACCGGCAACATGGGCTCCGTCGCGCGCGCGATGAAAACTATGGGCTTAACTAACCTCTATTTGGTCAATCCGCTAGTGAAGCCGGATTCACAGGCTATCTCGCTGGCTGCCGGGGCCAGTGACGTGATTGGCGAGGCGAAAATTGTCGACTCACTGGATGACGCGATTGCCGGATGCAGTCTGGTGGTCGGCACCAGTGCACGTTCCCGCTCGCTGCCGTGGCCGATGCTGGATTCACGTGAATGTGGCCTGAAAAGTATTGAAGAGGCCCGGCAGGCCCCCGTCGCCCTGGTATTTGGTCGTGAGCGTGTCGGGCTGACTAACGATGAATTGCAAAAGTGCCATTATCATGTGGCCATCCAGGCGAACCCGGAATACAGCTCGCTTAACCTGGCGATGGCGGTGCAGATCATTGCCTATGAAGTCCGCATGGCCTGGCTGCAGGCGCAGGAAAACGCCAGTCCCAAACCGCAGTACGAGGAATCACCTTATCCGCTGGTTGACGACCTGGAGCGTTTCTACCAGCACATGGAACAGATGATGCTGGAAAGCGGATTTATCCGTGAAGCCAATCCCGGCCAGGTAATGAGCAAGCTGCGTCGTCTGTATACGCGCGCCCGTCCTGAGCGCGACGAACTCAATATTCTGCGCGGGATGCTCGCCTCGTTTGAGAAGCGTAAAGGACCGAAACAAAACGGCCCTGAATAGTTGAGTAAAACGCCAGGTTAAATAGTTGAGTAAATTACTTGGTTAAATAGTTGACCAAATTACTCGGGAATGTCAGACTTGCCGTCATCTTCGCTAATCCTCCGATAACCGGACGCTATTGAGGTTGTATGCTATGAGACTGACATCCAAAGGACGTTACGCTGTTACCGCTATGCTGGACGTTGCCCTGCATTCTCACCAAGGCCCTGTTCCACTGGCTGACATCTCTGAACGCCAGGGTATATCGCTCTCTTATCTGGAGCAGCTGTTCTCGCGGTTACGTAAGCACAATCTGGTATCCAGCGTTCGTGGTCCGGGTGGCGGTTATCTGCTGGGCAAAGAAGCCAGCGCGATTGCGGTGGGTGAAGTGATCACTGCGGTTGATGAATCTGTGGACGCCACCAAATGCCAGGGCAAAGAAGGCTGTCAGGGTGGCGAGCGCTGTCTGACCCATGTGTTGTGGCGTGACCTGAGCGTCCGTATTAGCGAATTCCTGAACAACATTACGCTGGCTGAGCTGGTGAATAATCAGGAAATCCTGGATGTGGCCGACCGCCAGAATGCTAACGACAATCGTCGTTTCCAGCACGCCCGCGCACAGGAAATCAACGTTAACCTCCGCGCCTCCTAATCCTCTGCTTCTCCGGCCCTTACTGCTAACGCGGCAGGGGCTGAATCTGCTATAAATACGTATGATTTTTTATACGGAGCTGTAGCGCAATGAAATTACCGATTTACCTGGATTATGCCGCCACGACGCCGGCCGATCAGCGTGTGGCCAGCAAAATGATGCAATTCCTGACGCTGGATGGCACGTTTGGTAACCCGGCCTCCCGTTCGCACCGTTTCGGCTGGCAGGCAGAAGAGGCGGTGGACGTTGCGCGCAATCAGGTCGCGGAGCTGGTCAATGCTGACCCACGTGAAATCGTCTTCACCTCCGGGGCCACCGAATCCGACAATCTCGCCATTAAAGGCGCAGCCCATTTCCACCAGTCGCGTGGTAAACACATCGTCACCAGCGTAACCGAACATAAAGCGGTCATTGATACCTGCCTGCAACTTGAACGTGAAGGCTTTGAGATCACCTGGCTGACGCCAGCAGCGAATGGCCTGATCGCGCCTGACGACCT
This sequence comes from Pantoea sp. CS_6, assembly GCF_041954745.1. Classification (NCBI taxonomy): domain Bacteria; kingdom Pseudomonadati; phylum Pseudomonadota; class Gammaproteobacteria; order Enterobacterales; family Erwiniaceae; genus Pantoea; species Pantoea sp. CS_6. Next base: position 283,982 of record NZ_JAVAYG010000006.1, on the reverse strand, counting down.
GCGCGCCGCGCTACGTGACGACACGGTGCTGGTTTCCATCATGCATGTGAATAACGAAATCGGTGTGATTCAGGATATCGCTGCGCTGGGCGCCCTGTGCCGGGAGTGGGGCATCCTGTTCCACGTCGATGCGACGCAAAGCGTCGGGAAACTGGCTATCGATCTCGCTGAACTTCCTGTTGATCTGATGTCGTTTTCCGGTCATAAAGTTTATGGTCCTAAAGGCATTGGCGCGCTCTATGTCCGTCGTAAGCCGCGTATCCAGATTGATGCGCAGATCCACGGCGGCGGTCACGAGCGCAATATGCGATCGGGCACCTTACCGGTGCACCAGATTGTCGGCATGGGTGAGGCTTACCGCATTGCCAAAGCGGTGCGTGAAGAAGAGATGGCTCGCTTGTCGCTGTTGCGTGACAAACTGTGGCACGGCATCCGTGAGACAGGCGGCGTAACGGTGAATGGTGATTTGCAACACAGCTGCGCCAACATACTTAACGTCAGTTTTGCTGATGTTGAAGGTGAGTCGTTGATCATGGCGCTGAAAGATCTTGCGCTGTCGTCCGGATCGGCCTGTACTTCCGCCAGTCTGGAACCTTCCTATGTTCTGCGCGCACTCGGTCTGAACGAAGAACTGGCCCACAGTTCACTTCGCTTCTCACTGGGGCGGTTCACCACTGAAGAAGAGATCGATTATGCCATTGCGCTGGTGCAGAAGTCCGTGACGCGCCTGCGTGAACTCATGAAGTCATAATCAGGCCTGAAGAGGCTGACCACTGCGCACCGGCAACGCCTGCGGTGTGCGGCGTAACATCTGTATGAAAAGCCGTCGCTAAAACAGGCTGGATGAAACGAATAACAAATACGGAGCCCTACAATGAGTACACAACCGATGAATATCACGCTCAGCAACCAGCCCGCCGATGCGCGCTGGGGTGAAAAAGCACTGTTAAGCAGCAATGAAAACGGTATGAACGTGCACCTGCGTGAAGCCGATGCGTTGATGAGCATCCAGCGTGCCGCGCGTAAGCTGGATGGGCAGGGCATTCGTCATGTTGCCCTGACGGGCGAAGGCTGGCATCTGGAGCAGTGCTGGGCCTTCTGGCAGGGCTATCGCAGCCCGAAAGCCAAAAACAGCGTTGACTGGCCGCAGTTGGGTGAACATGAACAGGCGGAATTTGATCGCCGCCGTAAGATCGTAGGCTGGGTGCGCGATACGATTAACCTGCCTGCAGATGATTTAGGGCCAGAGACGCTGGCACACAGTGCCGTAGATTTACTGAGCGAGTTAGGTGGCGAAGCGGTCAGCTATCGCATAACCAAAGGCGATGATTTACGTGAGCAAGGCTATATGGGCCTGCACACGGTAGGACGGGGCTCAAACCGTCCGCCGGTTTTCCTGGCACTGGATTTTAACCCCACCGGCGATAGCGAAGCGCCGGTTTACGCCTGCCTGGTCGGTAAAGGGATTACCTTCGATACCGGTGGCTACAGCCTCAAAACCAGTGCCACCATGGACTCCATGAAGTCAGATATGGGCGGTGCCGCGACGGTGACCGGTGCACTGGCCATGGCCATCGCGCGCGGACTGAAAAAGCGCGTCAAACTTTACCTGTGCTGCGCGGATAACATGGTCAGCAGCAACGCCTTTAAGCTGGGTGACATCATTCGTTACCGCAATGGCAAGTCGGTAGAAGTGATGAACACCGATGCGGAAGGTCGTCTGGTCCTGGCAGATGGTCTGATCGATGCCAGCGAGCAGAATCCGACGCTGCTGATCGATGCGGCAACGCTGACCGGTGCCGCGAAAACGGCGGTGGGCAACGATTATCACGCCTTGTTTACCTTCGACGATGTGCTGGCGCAGTCGGTGATGGGCAGTGCGGTCAGTGAAAACGAACCGTTCTGGCGTTTGCCGCTGGCAGAGTTCCATCGCAGTCATCTGCCGTCAAACTTTGCCGATCTGAATAACATCGCCAGCCCGGCACATTCTGCCGGTGCCAGCAGCGCGGCAGCGTTCCTGTCCTATTTCGTCAGCCACTATCAGCAGGGCTGGTTACATATCGACTGCTCAGCGACGTACCGTAAGAGCGCGGTCGATCAATGGTCGGCAGGCGCAACCGGCCTGGGCGTGCGCACTATCGCCAACCTGTTACTGAAATAAATGCAATCTCCGCGGTGACCTGGTCACCGCTTTTTGAAGGTAGAAGTGAATGATGAACCGTCTTGAAGAGGTGCTGAAGCTGGCCGCCACGGAGCCTGCCCATCGTCCTGAGTTTTTTCAGCTACTGCTGGAGGCGGATGCATGGGTGCCGGGGGAAAGCACCCAGCAGCAGTTGGATGCCAGCACGCCTGTCGACCTGCAGCACTGGGAAAAAGAAGATGGCAGCAGTGTGATCCCGTTTTTTACCTCCGAACAGGCGATGAGCGAGGCGATCAACGATGAGCAGCCTTATGTGCGGCTGCCGGTACGTACGCTGTTTGAAATGACCCGTGGCGAAACGCTGTTTCTTAATCCAAAGTTGCCCACGGGCAAAGAGTTTTCTGCGGCGGAAATCAGTCATCTGCTGGGGGAAGAGGGCAGTGCCCTGATGCAGCAAACGGTGCTGGAAGGCGGTCAGTCACTGCTGCTGTCAGAAATCGCGGAACCGCCCGCGCAGATGATCGACTCGCTGACGCAGTTGTTCAGCAAATACAAGCAGGTTAAACGCGCTTTCATTGCCAGCATTCGTGAACAGGCGGATGATGTGCCTAATCTGTTGATTGGTATTGAAGCGGACAGCGATATTGAGGCAATTATTCAGGCGGCCGGCAGCGTAGCCACCGATACATTACTGGATGATGCACCCATTGATGTGTGTGAGATTACGGCAGAGGACCGCGGAATCAGTCACTTCTTTACCGCGCACATTACGCCCTTTTATGAACGCCGCTGGGGCAGTTTCCTGCGTGAGTTCAAAGGTGGTCAGCGGATCATCTGACACACTGCGCGGCCTGTTCGGCCGCGCGTTTACCGTTACTTCGCAATCGGCAAATCATCCCGGCTGCCCCATTCGGACCAGGATCCGTCATACAGCGTCACTTCCCTTGCACCCAGAGCCGTCAGCGCCAGAATCAACACCACCGCAGTCACGCCAGAGCCACAGCTGGCTACGATGGGTTTGCTGATATCCACACCGGCTTCCGCAAAGCGTGAACGCAGTTCGGCTTCCGGCTTGAGTGCGCCCTGCTCGACCAGGGTATTCCAGGGCAGATTAAGGCTGTTGGGAATGTGCCCACGGTGCAATCCCGGACGGGGTTCATCGACCTCAGCATTAAAACGGTTCGCCGCGCGCGCATCGACAATTTGCGCGCCGCCTTCATGGCTAATCAGCAAGACATCCGTCAGGCGTTTCACCAGGCCTTCATCGAACTGTGCATCAAACTCACCTTCCGGCAGACTGACCTCGCCCTCAGCCAGCGCATAACCCGCCGTTTTCCAGCCCTGCAGACCGCCAGCCAGAATGGAGACCTGTGCCACGCCAAAGGCGCGCAGCATCCACCACGCGCGGGGCGCAGAAAACAGATTGCCTTCATCATAAACAATCAAATGCTTATCACTGTTGATGCCCAGTTCGCGCATCGCCACCGCGAAGCTTTCGGCCCGGGGTAACATGTGGGGATAAGGGCTGGTGTGATCGGAAAGCGTTTCAATATTGAAAAAAGGCGCACCAGGCAAATGCTCCGCCAGATATTCTTTTTGAATATCGCGCGTGGCTTCCATGCCCGGCGGCAGCATACGCGCATCCAGAACCTGGAGCGTGCCGTCATTAAAATGTTCTTGTAACCAGTCGGCGGACACAAACAGTGGCGTCGTCATAACAACCTCTTCTCTGCAATCTGTGATGCCAGTGTCGGGCAATGTGCCCACCATCTCAAGAGAAGCGTTGATTAAATGCGAAGGTTGATGTGAAATCGTGCAGCATTATAAAACAATTCCCCTGGGGCACGGTGAAGGATTTACCATGAAACAACGCATTAACCGGCTGCTGTTCAGCATGCTGATCGGCGGCGCGCTGCTGTCTGCCGCCACGTTACCTGCTTTTTCCGTCAGCGCTGAAACGCCTGCCGCCAGTGCGCAGGTCAGTAAGCCGCTGAGCATTATCGACCTCTCCGAGCTCCAGCTCGATGGTGCCGCCGCACTGGTGTTAACGTTCAATCAGCCGCTTGATGATAAGCAGGACGTGGCCAAAAAAGTCCGGCTGACGGACGATCAGCGCGGCAAGGTGGATGGCGGTTGGGAGCTGTCCGGGAATCGCAAGGCGCTGCGTTTTCGCCATCCTGAACCCTCACGGCACTTTACTGTGACCGTCGATCCGGGCTTGCGCGCCGCCAGTGGTGAAACGCTGACCGCGGCTTACAGCCAAAAAATCACCACGCGCGACATTGAGCCGATGGTGGGCTTCGCCAGTCGCGGTTCTTTGCTGCCATTGCGTATTGCGCAGGGCCTGCCGGTGCTGGCCTTGAATGTCGATCAGGTGGATGTCGATTTTTTCAGGATTAAAAACGCGGGCCTGGCGCAATTCCTGTCCCAGTGGAATAACGGGAGTAATCTCTCAACCTGGCAATCTCAGGAGCTGCTTAAAACCAGCGAGCTGGTTTACAGCGGCCGCTTTGAGCTTAACCCGGCACGCAATACGCGGGAAAAACTGCAGCTGCCGCTAAAAGACATCAAGCCGCTTCAGCAACCGGGCGTTTATCTGGCCGTGATGAAACAGGCCGGCACGTATCATTACAGTATGCCAGCCACGCTCTTCACCCTGAGCGATATCGGCCTGTCACTGCACCGTTTTCCGGGCCAGTTTGAACTGTTTGCCCAGAGTCTGGAAAACGGCGATCCGCTCTCAGGCGTCAATGTCAGAGTCCTGAACGATAAAGGGCAGGTCCTGCAAAACGGCACCAGCGACAGCAGCGGGCATGTGCGTCTGAAAGCCGAAGACAAGGGCAAGTTCCTGTTGGCAATACAGGGCGATCAAACCTCCCTCATCGATCTGGCTCGCCCGGCATTAGATTTAGCCGAATTTCCCGTGGCGGGACCGGAGGGCTATGACAAGCAGCTGTTCGTGTTTGGCCCGCGCGATATCTACCGTCCCGGCGAAACGGTGATCGCCAATGCGCTGCTGCGTGATGCTGATGGCAAACCGTTACCGGCCCAGCCGGTTAAAGCCGAAGTGGTACAGCCCGACGGTGAAGTGGTGCGCACCTTTGTCTGGCAACCGCAGGACGGGTTGTATCAGCAGCGATTCAGCCTGCCCACGACCGCCATGACCGGTGGCTGGATGCTGCGACTGAACACCGGTGATAACCTGCCGCGTCAGTGGCATTTCCGCGTCGAAGATTTCCTGCCAGAGCGCATGTCGCTGACGCTGAAAAACGATGAGCAACCTCAGCCTGCCGATGCGGATATCACCTTTAACGTTGAGGGGCGTTATCTCTATGGCGCGCCTGCGGCGGGGAATGCGCTGCAGGGGCAGCTCTATCTACGTCCTGCCCGGGACGCGGTGGCAGCACTGCCTGGCTATCAGTTTGGGGATATCACTGAGGAGGGCGTCAAACGCAGCCTGGGTGATGTGGATATCAAACTGGATGCGAACGGCAAAGCCCAGCTAACCGTCGAGAATCAGTGGGACCAGCTCCACTCGCCGCTAAACCTGATTTTACAGGCCAGCCTGCTGGAAACGGGTGGACGGCCTGTGACCCGACGTGCCACTCAGGCGATCTGGCCCGCGGAGGCGCTGCCGGGCATTCGTCCCCTGTTCGGCAACAAGTCGATCTACGATTACCGCAGTGACAGTTATCGCGATGAGCCGACCGTGCCGGAAAACAGCCTGGCCGATTTCGACATTGTTTACGCCAACAGTCAGGGCGAAAAGCTGGCGGCAGAAAAGCTGAATGTGCGCTTGATTCGCGAACGTCGTGATTACTACTGGAGCTTCTCTGACAGTGAAGGCTGGCAGTCACGCTACGACGCGAAAGATCTGCAGGAAGATGAGCGATCGATTACGGTGCCCGCTGAGGGCAGTACCAAAGTCAGCTTCCCGGTCGAGTGGGGCAGCTACCGACTGGAAGTGCAGGCGGGTGAAAAAATTGTCAGCAGCGTGCGTTTTCAGGCGGGCTATGACTGGCAGGATAATACCAATGGTACGGGCGCTCTGCGCCCGGATCAGGTCAAACTCCGCTTAGACAAAGCCGCTTATCAGCCCGGAGAAACCGTGCATCTGCAGGTGGAATCGCCCACGGCCGGCAAGGGCTATCTGATGGTTGAGTCCAGCAGCGGCACGCTGTGGTGGCAGCCGCTGACCGTTCCGCAGGGCGGGACGACGGTGGATGTGCCGATTGCCAACAGCTGGCAGCGTCACGATCTCTATTTTAGTGCCATCGTCGTACGGGAAGGGGACAAAACCAGTGGCGCTACGCCAAAACGTGCCGTCGGACTGCTACATCTGCCGATGGCGACCGACGCGCGCCGCCTGACCCTGACGCTGGATGCGCCCGAAAAGGTTCGCCCTGAGCAGAACCTGACGGTCAATGTGCAGGCCAGTCGTGAAGGCGGCCCGCTGCCGGATAAGGTGCATGTGCTGCTGTCGGCGGTGGACAGCGGGGTTTTGAGCGTGACGGATTACAAAACCCCGGATCCCTGGCAGGCCTTTTTCGGCCGTAAACGTTATAACGTCGACCAGTACGATGTGTTTGGGCAGTTGATTGAAGGCGGCGGACGCCTTGCAGCGCTGCGCTTTGGCGGCGACGGCGAAGACGACACGCTGACGCGCGGCGGCAAGAAACCCGTTACCCACGTCAACATTGTGGCTCAGCAGCTACAGGCTGTTACGCTGGATAAAAACGGCAAGGGCTCGATCACGCTCCCTGTCCCGGCATTTAACGGTGAACTGCGCCTGATGACGCAGGTCTGGAGCGATGACAGCTTTGGCGCGGCAGAGCGCAAGCTGGTTGTGGCGGCGCCGCTGGTCAGTGAACTGGCCACGCCGCGCTTCCTGGCCAGCGGCGACAGCGCATCGCTGGCGCTGGATATCACCAACCTGACTGATTTACCGCAAACGCTGAAGGTGGATCTCGCAGCCCGGGGGCTTATTGCGCTGTCCGGCGCGGCCACGCAAAACGTGACGCTGGCCAAAGGTGAGCGGAAAACGCTACAGGTGCCAGTCACCGCGCAAAATGGTTTTGGTGACGGTGACGTTCAGGTCACGATTTCAGGCCTGAATCTGCCGGGTGAGCAGGTGCGGCCCAGCCAGCAGCAGTGGAAGATTGGCGTAAGGCCTGCTTATCCGGCCCAGACGCTCAGTTTTGACGCGGTGATCAACGGCGAGCAGCCGTGGCAGGTGACGGCGGCAGCCTTTGCCGGCCTGGACGCGGCTACGCTCAGTGGACAACTGACGCTGAGTAATCGCCCACCGTTGAATATTGCGCGCTATATCAGTGCGCTTTATGCCTATCCCTACGGTTGTCTGGAGCAAACGGCGAGCGGGCTGTGGCCATCGTTGTACACCAGCCAGGCGCAACTTACCGCCATGGGTATCAAAACCAGCTCTGATGAGGTTCGCCGGGCAGCGGTGGAAACCGGTATTGCCCGGTTGGCGGGCATGCAGCGCGCGGACGGCAGCTTTGGTTTATGGGGCAAACAGAGCGAAGAAGAATTCTGGTTAACGCCTTACGTGACGGATTTCTTACTGCGCGCCAGTGAGGCGGGCTATGCGTTGCCTGATGAGGTCGTCAGCCGGGCGAACGCGCGCCTGCTGCGTTATCTTCAGGACCCGGCGCAGATTACCGGAGGCGGCAGCCAGCACGTCGAAGCGTTACGTTTCAGCGTGCAGGCTTATGCCGGACTGGTGCTGGCGCGCCAGCAGCGGGCACCGCTGGGTGCCTTACGTGCGCTGTATGAAAAGCGTGACAAGGCCCAGTCGGGACTGGCGCTGATGCAGTTGGGCATTGCGCTGAAGTTAATGGGTGATGAACAGCGTGCGCAACTGGCGGTGATGCAGGGGGCAACGCTGCCACGCGCTGAGAACCGCTGGTTTGGCGACTACGGCAGTACCGTGCGCGATCAGGGCATGATGATTGCGCTGCTGGCTGAAAATCAGCTGCAGCCGGACCTGCAAAACAGCCTGCTGCTGTCACTGTCTAAAGAGGTGACGGGCAAGCGCTGGTTCTCCACTCAGGAGAATAATGCCCTTTACCTGGCGGCCCGGACGCTGCAAACCGCCAACGGGCAACGCTGGCAGGCGCAACTTTCGGGTAGCGATCAGCCTGTGAGTGGAGATGCGCCGCTAAATAAAGGACTGGATCATCAGCAACTGACTCAGGGCGTTGACGTACGTAATGTCGGCAGCACGCCGCTGTACGCCAGTCTGAACGTGGTCGGCTATCCGCTGAGTCCACCTGCGCCAGTCAGCCATATGATGGCGATTAAACGCGAGTACTTTACGCTGGATGGGCAGGCTGCCGATTTGAATAATCTGCGCAGCGGGGAACTGCTGGTGGTGCGCCTGACGGTCTCAGCCAAACGCAGCATTAGCGATGCGCTGGCGGTGGATTTATTGCCCGCCGGTCTGGAGCTGGAAAATCAGAACCTGGCGGACAGCAGTGCCAGTCTGGGGGACAGCGCCGATGCCTTAAAAGAGAGCATGATGGATATGCAACAGGCCAGCATCAGGCATATTGAGTTCCGTGATGACCGCTTTGTTGCCGCTCTGGCCGTCGATACGTATCGTCCCACCACGCTGATTTATCTGGCGCGGGCAGTTACACCGGGGCGCTATCAATTGCCCCCGCCGCAGGTGGAATCCATGTACGTGCCCGAATGGCGCGCCATTGGCAGCACACCGCAGCAGCTGCATGTACAGTAATCGGGTGCGTGCGTGATCAGGCACATCAGAAAGCGGTGGCTGCTGGCGCTGCCGCTTTGTGTTCTGGGGCTGCTGCTTGCGCTGCTGATACTGGACCGGCTGTCACCACTGCCGCTTAAAGCGGTCCAGCCTGCGCGAGTGGTGGTTGCGGAGGACGGTACGCCGTTGTGGCGATTTGCCGACAGTCAGGGGATCTGGCGCTATCCGGTCACGCCGGAAGAGGTTTCGCCCGCCTATATCCAGGCGTTGCTGACCTATGAAGATCGCTGGTTCTGGTATCACCCTGGTATTAATCCGCTGTCTGTGCTGCGGGCCGCCTGGCAGAATCTTCGCTATCGTAGTGTAATTTCCGGTGGCAGCACTTTAACGATGCAGGTGGCACGGCTTATCGACCCGCAGCCGCGGACGCTGCGCGGCAAGCTGATTCAGACATGGCGTGCCCTCCAACTGGAGTGGCACCTGTCAAAACGCGACATCCTGACGCTTTATCTTAATCGCGCGCCCTTTGGCGGCACGCTGGAAGGCATTGGCGCAGCCAGCTGGAGCTGGCTGGGCAAATCCCCGTCGCAGTTAACCCGCGGGGAAGCCGCCTTGCTGGCCGTGCTGCCGCAGTCACCCAGCCGCCTGCGGCCCGACCGCTGGCCGGAACGGGCTGAGGCGGCACGTAATAAAGTGCTGGACCGTCTGGCGCAATATCACGTCTGGTCTGCGCGTCAGGTGGCCGAGATCCGCCAGGAACCGGTCTGGCTGCCACCACGGCAAATGCCGCAGATGGCACCCTTGCTGGCCCGGCGGCTGTTGTCGATCAGCACTCACGAAAAAATCGTCTCAACGCTGGACCCGTCGCTGCAGCGTGAGCTGGAAAGTATGACGCTGAACATCAAAAATCAGCTGCCGCCGCGCACCTCGCTGGCCATTCTGGTGGTCGATCACACCACCATGGCCGTACGTGGGTATGTTGGTTCCGTTGACTTTGCTGACGACAACCGCTTCGGGCATGTCGATATGATTGCCAGCGTACGCTCACCGGGATCGATCTTAAAACCCTTTGTTTATGGCATGGCGCTGGATGACGGGCTGATTCATGCCGAGTCGCTGCTGCAGGATGTGCCGCGCCGTTTTGGCGACTACCGTCCGGGTAACTTCGATACCGGTTTTCATGGGCCGGTCAGCGCCAGCGAAGCGCTGGTGCGTTCCCTTAATCTGCCTGCGGTGCAGGTGCTGGAAGCGCTGGGTCCCAAAAATGTCGCGGCCCGCCTGCGCAATGTCGGGCTTAACCTGCGCTTTCCGCCCGGCGCCGAGCCGAATTTGTCATTGATCCTGGGGGGCACCGGCGCGCGCATGGACGAGATCGTTGCGGCGTACAGCGCTTTCGTGCGTCGGGGCAACGCCGCGCAACTGCGCTGGATGCCCGATCAACCGTTGCAGCAGCGGCCTCTGCTTTCGCCCGGCGCGGCGTGGATTATCCGCCGTGTCCTGGCGGGTGAAGCGCAGCCTGCGGGCAAAGGGAACCTGCCTGCGGTTGTACCGCTGGCGTGGAAAACCGGCACCAGCTATGGCTATCGCGATGCCTGGGCGGTGGGCATGAATCCCCGCTATCTGATCGGCGTCTGGGTTGGCCGTCCCGATGCAACGCCCGTCGCAGGGCAGTTTGGTTTTGCGTCTGCCGTTCCCGTGATGAATCAGGTAAACAGCGTACTGATGAACCGTTTAGCCGGACAGGAGGTGCCCGTTGATCCTCGTCCCGCATCGGTTACGGTGGCCAGCATCTGCTGGCCGGGCGGACAACCGCTGCCTGTGGGCGATGAAAACTGCCGCCAGCGCCGCCAGAGCTGGGTGTTGAATGACACGTTGCCGCCCACTTTGCTGGCATCGGGCCAGGAAAGCCTCAGCGGTTTACGGTTGCGCTACTGGCTAAATGACCAGGGCCGCCGCGTGGCGGCTGACTGTCCGCACGCTGTCAGCCACGATCGTTTACTGTGGCCCTTACCGCTGGAAGCCTGGCTACCGTTGCAGGAGCGACGGCGTCAGCGGTTACCGGCTATCGACAGTCAGTGCCCGCCACTCACGCAGGGCAGCAGCGCGCCGCTGATTGTCACAGGCGTCATTGACGGGCAACGGGTGCAGCCGTTGCCGGGTAATTCCACCCTGGTCATGCCGGTTGCGGCACAGGGCGGGCAGGGTAATCAGCGCTGGTGGTTTTTGAACGGTGAACCCGTGACGGCGGAAAACCAGAACGGCACGCTGTCGCTGCGTCTTGATCGCTCAGGTGACTATCAACTGGTGGTGATGGATGAAGCCGGGCAGCTTGCGACCGTTAACTTCACACGGGGATGATGGTTTTTTGCGCTAAATCAGATTTGAAAGCCTTCCGCATCGACACAGATCAAGATTTTTCAAGAAATTATGGGTTCTGTGATAGGCAACGTCACACTCAACCCCTATAATCGGCGCCGTTTCTTAGCCGGGGCGTGCGCCCTCGGTTTCTTCAGAACGTCAAGACAGAGGTCATCATGGCAATCGAACGTACTTTTTCTATCATCAAGCCAAACGCCGTCGCGAAAAACGTGATCGGTGCTATCTACAACCGTTTTGAAAGCGCAGGCTTCAAAATCGTTGGCGCAAAAATGCTGCAGCTGAGCAAAGAGCAGGCTGAAGGTTTCTACGCAGAGCACCAGGGCAAGCCGTTCTTCGACGGTCTGGTTGAATTCATGACCTCTGGCCCGGTTGTGGTTTCTGTACTGGAAGGCGAAAATGCCGTTCAGCGTCACCGTGACCTGATGGGTGCAACTAACCCAGCCAACGCACTGGCCGGTACACTGCGTGCTGACTATGCTGACAGCTTCACCGAAAACGCTACTCACGGTTCTGACTCTGCAGAGTCTGCAGCCCGTGAAATCGCGTACTTCTTCGGCGAAAACGAAATCTGCCCACGTACCCGTTAATTACTGACGCGTACACGGCTTTACAAAAATCTGCTGACCCGCGGTCACTCGCACCTGTTATCGGGCAGCAGATGTTGTACAATATTGCGCCTTCATTGAGCCAGCTTAGTGAAGGCGTAATTTTTTCTTTTCCCAACCGCGCCATAACGTGTAACAACGAGGCCAGAGAACACTATGTCCGAACAGATTGTGACGCCCGCGTCCACCTCACCGCTTTCCGTTTCGCCCAAAAGCCAAAAAATTAACCTGCTGGATCTTAACCGTCAGCAGATGCGCGAATTCTTTGTGTCCCTGGGTGAAAAACCGTTCCGTGCCGATCAGGTGATGAAGTGGATTTACCACTACTGCTGCGACGATTTCGAGCAGATGACCGACATCAATAAAAAGCTGCGTAACCGCTTAATGGAACTCACCGAAATTCGCGCGCCGGAAGTGGCCGAAGAGATGCGTTCAACGGACGGCACCATTAAGTGGGCTATTCGCGTGGGCGATCAACTGGTGGAAACGGTATATATCCCGGAAGGCGACCGTGCCACGTTGTGCGTGTCCTCCCAGGTGGGCTGTGCACTGGAATGTAAATTCTGCTCAACGGCGCAACAGGGCTTTAACCGCAATCTGCGCGTCTCCGAAATTATCGGCCAGGTCTGGCGTGCGGCAAAAATTGTCGGTGCAGCCAAACTGACCGGCCAGCGTCCTATCACTAACGTCGTGATGATGGGCATGGGCGAACCTCTGCTCAACCTGAATAACGTCGTCCCGGCAATGGAAATCATGCTGGATGACTTCGGTTTCGGTTTATCAAAACGCCGTGTGACGCTGTCGACCTCGGGCGTGGTTCCGGCTCTCGACAAGCTGGGTGACATGATTGACGTGGCGCTGGCTATCTCGCTGCATGCGCCCAATGATAAACTGCGCGATGACATCGTGCCGATTAACAAGAAGTACAACATCGAAACCTTCCTGGCGGCAGTCAAACGCTATATTGGTAAATCCAACGCCAACCAGGGACGTGTCACGATTGAGTATGTGCTGCTGGACCACGTGAACGACAGCACCGATGATGCGCATGAGCTGGCGGCATTGCTCAAAGAAACACCGTGCAAAATTAACCTGATCCCCTGGAACCCCTTCCCGGGCGCACCTTATGGTCGCAGCTCAAACAGCCGCATTGACCGCTTCGCTAAGGTGCTAATGGACTATGGCTTTACCACCATTGTGCGTAAAACCCGCGGGGACGATATTGATGCCGCCTGTGGTCAGCTGGCGGGTGAAGTCATCGACCGCACCAAACGTACCCTGCGTAAGAAGATGGCCGGTGAAGCCATATCTGTGAAGGCGATCTGAAAGGCGGACGAACAGGGTTTCTGATCGGTTACCGGCGTGGCAGGCTGCTGCCCACCACACGGATGACAGGAAGGAAACCTTATGCGCAAAGGAGCAGGCGCGCGGCTACTGGCCGTTTTTGTTGTAAGCGGTTGTGTCAGTTCACCGTCGCAACCCGGGGCCGCAGAATTGCGTTTACAGCTGGGTATGCATTACCTTGCCGTAAACGATTACAGTGCGGCGCGCCGTAATTTCCTTCGCGCGCAGGCGGCAGCGCCAAAGGATTATCGGGTGCAGCTGGCCTTTGCCAGGCTCGCTCAGCGTCAAGGGCAAACTTCTGCTGCGCATCTTCATTTTTTACAGGCGCAGCAAATTGCCCCATATAATGGTTACATCGCTAACAATTACGGTGCGTTTCTTTGCACTTTAGGGCAGTATGATGAAGCGCATCAACAGTTTATCCGGGCAAAAGATGCGCAGGAAGGAGACGCCCGCATCGATGCGTACGAACTGTCGGGATATTGTTATCTGCGGGCAGGGGACAGACAGTCAGCGCGAGCAGCATTGTCTTATGCGCGTGATGCGGACAGAAGTAAGGGAGAATCGCTGCTGGCTGAAGCTGAAAGAGCGGTCGAACATGACCAATGGGCTAACCTGGCGCTATTGTTAGAGCTTTACCAGCCGCTGCCGGAGACGGCACGCAGCCTGGCGTTACACATACGTTTCGCCGCGCAACAGGGAAATCACGCAGACGTTTCACGTTATGGCGACCAGTTAGCGCGACGTTTTCCGCAATCGATACAGTACCAGCGTTATTTAGCTAATGAATACTGAAGCCACTCAAGAAAATTCTGCAGTTCATTCCACAGGTGCCCGCCTGCGTATCGCCCGTGAGCAAATGGGACTTACGCAGCAAAATGTCGCTGAACGCCTGTGCCTTAAACTTTCTACCGTGCGTGATATTGAAGAAGACAAGTCACCTGCGGATTTAGCCTCTACCTTCCTGCGCGGTTATATTCGTTCCTATGCGCGTCTGGTGCATATTCCTGAAGAGGAACTGCTGCCGATGATGGCAAAACAGACGCCAGTGCGGGCAGCCAAAATCGAACCGATGCAAAGCTTCTCATTGGGTAAACGCCGCAAGAAGCGGGACGGCTGGTTAATGATCTTCACCTGGCTGGTGGTCTTTGTTGTCGTTGGTCTGACGGGGGCCTGGTGGTGGCAAAACCATAAAGCCTCTCAGGATGAACTGGTGTCGATGGCCGACCAAAACGGCAGCAGCGGTGACAACAGCCAGTCGATTCCCTTAGGGCAAAACAGTGGTTCGTCCTCCGCGCCAGCGGATAACAGTACCAGCGTGCCGTTAACCAGTGGAAACAGCGCGGCGAACCCTGCTCCTGCTAACAGCGGCACAGCGGCCAGCACGCCCGCTGAAAACGACAACGCAAATGCAGCCACCTCCTCTTCGGCAGAGAACAATGCCGTGGTTTCACCCAGTCAGGCACCCGTAGAGAACACTACCGCACCGACGTCGTCGAACGCTACGCAGCCCATGCCTGTGGGCGCAGCGGCCGTCAGCGAACCTGCCGCCGATCCGAATGCGGTGGTGATGACTTTCACGGCTGATTGCTGGCTGGAAGTCAGCGATGCGACGGGCAAAAAACTGTTTAGCGGTATTCAGCGCAGTGGCGGTAAACTGAGTCTGTCAGGAACGGCCCCGTATCGTCTGAAAATTGGTGCGCCGGCAGCTGTTCATGTCGAATATCAGAATAAACCCGTTGATTTAAGTCGCTTTATCCGTAATAACCAGGTTGCTCGCCTGACGTTGGGTGCGCAATAACAGCGTAACGCGTGTTCCGGGCAATTGTGGAGAAGAAATATGCATAACCAAGCACCCATTATCCGCCGTAAGTCCAAACGTATTTACGTCGGCCAGGTGCCGATTGGCGATGGTGCGCCCATCGCCGTTCAGTCAATGACGAACACCCGCACCACCGATGTGGCCGCGACGGTCAGTCAGATCAAAGCCCTTGAGCGCGTGGGGGTGGATATCGTTCGCGTGTCGGTGCCCACGATGGATGCCGCCGAAGCGTTTAAACTGATTAAGCAGCAGGTCAATGTCCCGCTGGTCGCCGATATCCATTTTGACTACCGTATCGCGCTGAAAGTGGCGGAGTACGGTGTGGATTGCCTGCGCATCAACCCCGGCAACATTGGTAACAACGAGCGTATCCGCTCTGTTGTCGACTGTGCCCGCGATAAAAATATTCCCATCCGCATCGGGGTTAACGCCGGATCGCTGGAAAAAGATCTGCAGGAAAAATACGGCGAACCTACGCCGCAGGCCCTGCTGGAATCGGCCATGCGTCACGTCGATCATCTGGATCGCCTCAACTTCGATCAGTTTAAAGTCAGCGTAAAAGCCTCGGATGTGTTCCTGGCCGTTGAGTCCTATCGTCTGCTGGCCAAACAAATTGAGCAGCCGCTGCACCTGGGGATCACCGAAGCGGGCGGCGCACGCGCAGGGGCAGTAAAATCCGCTATTGGTCTGGGATTACTGCTTTCAGAAGGCATCGGCGACACACTGCGTATCTCGCTGGCCGCTGACCCGGTAGAAGAAGTCAAAGTGGGCTTTGATATCCTGAAGTCGCTGCGTATCCGTTCACGCGGCATTAACTTCATTGCCTGCCCGACCTGTTCTCGTCAGGAGTTTGACGTGATTGGCACGGTAAACGCGCTGGAGCAGCGACTGGAAGACATTATCACGCCGATGGATGTCTCTATCATTGGCTGTGTGGTGAATGGTCCGGGCGAAGCGACAGTGTCCACGCTGGGCGTGACCGGCAGCAACAAGAAAAGCGGTTTCTACGAAGACGGTGTCCGTCAGCGCGATCGTCTCGACAATGACAATATGATCGATCAACTGGAAGCACGCATTCGCGCCAAAGCGGCGATGCTGGATGAAACCCGTCGTATCGACGTACAGCAACTGGAAAAATAATCCTTTGCGCGTACGGCATGCACGACTTTTTTAGCTGAGCCTGTGCGGTTTCATCCTCATGAGGTATGATGCCGGACAGGTTTTTTTGCATTAAGAGATTTTAACGTGGCGAAGAATATTCAAGCGATTCGCGGGATGAACGATTTTCTGCCTGCGGATACGGCCATCTGGCAACGAGTTGAAGATGTCCTGAAGTCCGTGCTGGCGAGTTATGGTTACAGCGAAATTCGCTTACCTATTGTAGAGCAAACTCCCCTGTTCAAACGTGCAATCGGTGAAGTCACCGATGTGGTTGAAAAAGAGATGTACACCTTTGACGATCGTAATGGCGAAAGCCTGACGCTTCGTCCGGAAGGGACGGCAGGCTGCGTGCGTGCCGGTATCGAACACGGCTTGCTTTACAATCAGGAACAGCGCCTGTGGTACATGGGCCCTATGTTTCGCTACGAGCGTCCGCAAAAAGGGCGCTATCGCCAGTTCCACCAGATTGGTGTGGAAGTCTTTGGCCTGCAGGGGCCGGATATTGATGCCGAGCTGATTATGCTGAACGCCCGCTGGTGGAAAGCGTTAGGTATCGCCGACCATGTGCGCCTTGAACTGAACTCTATCGGTTCACTTGACGCGCGCGCCAGTTACCGCGAGGCGCTGGTTGCCTTTCTGGAACAGCATAAAGAGGCGCTGGACGAGGACTGCAAACGCCGCATGTACAGCAACCCAATGCGCGTGCTTGACAGTAAAAACCCGGATATTCAGACGCTGCTGAACGATGCGCCTCAGCTTGGTGACTTCCTCGATGAAGAATCACGTGCCCACTTCGATGGCCTGCGTGCGCTGTTAGATGATGCCGGTATCGCTTACACGGTGAATCAGCGCCTGGTACGTGGGCTCGATTACTACAACCGCACGGTGATTGAATGGGTCACCGACAGCCTCGGCTCGCAGGGCACCGTGTGCGGCGGCGGACGTTACGATGGCCTGGTCGAACAACTGGGCGGACGTGCGACGCCAGGTGTCGGTTTTGCCATGGGCATGGAGCGTCTGGTGTTGTTAGTGCAGGCGGTGAACCCAGAATTTGAACCCGCGCGTAATGTCGATGTCTATGTTATCGCCTCAGGTCAGGGCGTTCAGTCAGCGGCAATGCAGCTGGCCGAAAAATTGCGTGATCAGCTGCCCGACATGAAGCTGATGACTAACTTCGGCGGCGGGAACTTCAAGAAGCAATTTGCACGCGCAGATAAGTGGGGCGCTCGCGTGGCGCTGGTGCTGGGTGAAGATGAACAGAAAGCCGGCCAGGTCGTGATCAAAGATCTGCGCAATGGCGAACAGCAAACGCTGGCGCAGGCGGATGCTGCGGCTGCACTGCGCACGCTGTTACAGTAAGCGCGTTATGGCACAACCATTGAAAGGAGAGGGATTGCGTGGAAGTGTATAGCAATGAGAACGAACAGGTTGATGCGCTGCGTCGCTTTTTCGCCAACAACGGTAAAGCATTAGCCATTGGTGTGGTTATCGGTATTGCTGCATTAGGTGGCTGGCGTTACTGGTCGAGCCATGAGCAGGACTCTGCTAAAACCGTGTCGGCTGAGTACCAGAAACTCACCAGTGCCATGCAGGTCAGCAAGCCTGAAACGCTGGAAGCCGTTAACACGTTTGCCCGCGAAAACAGCAACACCTATGGTGCCCTGGCGGCGCTGGATCTGGCGAAGCAGTATGTCGACAGCAATCAGCTGGACAAGGCCGAGAGCCTGCTGCAAAACGGATTAAAAGACACCAAAGATGCCAATCTGCAGGCGGTAATTAACCTGCGCCTGGCACGCATTCAACTGCAACAGAATCAGGCTGATGCGGCACTTAAAACCCTTGACGGTGTGAAGGGTGATGGCTGGACAGCCATTGTGGCTGACATCCGCGGCGAAGCGCTGCTGAGCAAAGGCGATAAGCAGGGCGCGCGCGATGCATGGAGTAAAGGCGTCGAATCTGACGCGTCTCCGGCGCTGAAGCAAATGATGCAGATGAAGATGAATAACTTAAGCTAAGCCAGTCAAGAGAGAGCGCATGGAATTACGTAAATACCTGCTGCCGGGGCTGATTTCAGTCACCCTGCTCAGCGGTTGCTCGCTGTTCAGCGGCGAAGAAGATGTAGTGAAAATGGCCCCATTGCCGAAAGTGGAAAACCAGTTCACGCCGAAGACAGTATGGAGTACAGGCGTGGGCGACGGGATTGGCGATTTCTATTCCAACCTGCATCCGACCTGGCAAGACGGCACCGTTTATGCGGCTGACCGCTTTGGTATCGTAAAAGCGCTCGATGCAGCGGATGGCAAAGAAAAATGGAAAGTCGACCTCTCTGAGAAAACCGGCTTCTTCTCTAAAAACCTGTCTGCCATGCTGTCCGGTGGTATTACCGTCAGCGGCGATCGCCTGTATATCGGCAGTGAGCGCGGTCAGGTTTATGCCCTGAACACCAGTGATGGTTCGATTGTATGGCAAGCCAAAGCGGCTGGCGAAGCGCTGTCGCGTCCTGTGGTCAGCGATGGCCTGGTGCTGATTCATACCAGTAACGGTATGTTGCAGGGTCTGGATCAGGCGACCGGGGCGGTGAAGTGGACCGTGAACCTGGACATGCCTGCGCTGTCGCTGCGCGGTGAATCAGCCCCGTCAGTTGCCTTTGGTGGCGCGATTGTGGGCGGCGACAACGGACGCGTCAGCGCCGTGATCATGAATCAGGGCCAGTTGATTTGGCAGCAGCGTATTTCACAGCCGAGCGGGGCGACGGAAATCGACCGCCTGAGCGACGTGGATACCACGCCGATCATTGTAAATGGTGTGGTTTACGCGCTGGCGTACAATGGCAACCTTTCCGCACTGGATCTGCGTTCAGGGCAGATTTTGTGGAAACGTGAAATTGGCGGCGTGAAAGATCTGATTGTCGATGCCGGGCGTATCTATCTGGTAGATCAGGACGATCGTGTGATTGCCCTGAATGCGGATGGCGGTGTCGCTATCTGGCGTCAAAGCGAGCTGCTGCATCGTAATCTGACCTCACCGGTGCTGTATAATGGCTACATCGTCGTCGGTGACGGCGAAGGCTACCTGCACTGGCTGAACACAACGGATGGCCGCTTTGTTGCCCAGCAAAAACTGGACAGCTCGGGCTTCCAGACTGAGCCTGTTGTCGCCAGCGACAAGCTGCTGATTCAGTCGAAAGATGGTGAAGTTTATGCCATTACCCGCTAACGGGTAAGTTGTCAGGCAGGGTTATCCTTCCGGCACAGCGGCTCCTGATTTCATCAGGGGCCGTTTCGTTTTTAGTCAGGCATGGTATCCTTTGCGCCGTAAGCCTGAACTGAACGGCTAAAGCCGTTATAATCACGCCATTCGGGCGAATTAATACATTATTGAGGCATTGTTATGGTACCTGTGGTCGCGCTGGTTGGGCGTCCCAATGTGGGAAAATCTACGCTGTTTAACCGTTTAACTCGCACACGAGATGCGCTGGTAGCGGATTTTCCTGGACTGACTCGCGATCGCAAATATGGTCGCGCCGAAGTGGAAGGGCGCGAATTCATTGTTATCGATACCGGCGGTATTGATGGCACCGAAGACGGTGTTGAAACGCGTATGGCGGAACAGTCGCTGCTGGCGATTGAAGAAGCCGACGTGGTGCTGTTTATGGTGGATGCCCGTGCAGGCATGATGCCCGCCGATCAGCAAATTGCAAAACATCTGCGCGCGCGTCAAAAAGCGACATTCCTGGTCGCGAATAAAACGGACGGGCTCGATCCGGATCAGGCCATTGTGGATTTCTATTCACTGGGTCTGGGGGAGATCTACGCTATCGCCGCGTCCCACGGCCGTGGTGTGACCAGCCTGCTGGAGACGGCGCTGCTGCCGTGGATGGAAAAGGTTGATCCCGTAGAAGTCACCGAAGAAGATGAAAACGAAGCCTACTGGGCCGCGTTAGCCGCAGAAGAGAACGGTGAGGAAGAGGAAGAAGAGGACGATTTCGACCCGACCACACTGCCGATCAAGCTGGCGATTGTCGGACGTCCAAACGTCGGTAAGTCTACGCTGACTAACCGCATTCTGGGTGAAGATCGCGTGGTCGTTTATGACATGCCAGGCACCACGCGCGACAGTATCTACATCCCGATGGAACGTGACGATCGTGAATATGTGCTGATCGATACCGCCGGGGTGCGTAAGCGCGGCAAAATCACCGATACGGTTGAGAAATTCTCGGTCATCAAAACCCTGCAGGCGATTGAAGACGCTAACGTGGTGATGCTGGTGATCGATGCGCGCGCCGGTATTTCCGATCAGGATTTGTCACTGCTCGGCTTTATCCTGAACAGCGGCCGCTCACTGGTGATCGTGGTGAACAAGTGGGATGGTCTGTCGCAGGAAGTGCGTGATGAAGTCAAAGAGACGCTGGACTTCCGTCTGGGCTTCATCGACTTTGCGCGCGTGCACTTTATTTCTGCGCTGCATGGCAGCGGTGTAGGCAACCTGTTTGAATCGGTAACGGAAGCGTACGACTGCTCAACGAAGCGTGTAAACACCTCGCTGCTGACGCGCATCATGAACATGGCGGCAGAAGACCATCAGCCACCGCTGGTGCGTGGTCGCCGCGTTAAGCTGAAGTACGCCCACGCGGGTGGCTATAACCCACCGATTGTGGTGATTCACGGCAACCAGGTGAAAGATTTACCGGACTCCTACAAGCGTTACCTGATGAACTATTTCCGTCGTTCTCTGAACGTAATGGGCACGCCAATCCGCATTCAGTTTAAAGAGGGTGAAAACCCGTATGAAGGCAAGCGTAACCTGTTAACGCCAACGCAACAGCGTAAGCGTAAGCGTCTGATGGCGCACATGAAGAAAAATAAGCGTTAACTAATCGAGGGCCAGATGGCCCTCTTTTTTTGCCCTGGCATTGTGCTTATTTACACAATGGTGAAAAACGCTGCGCCAGAACTGTGGGCATTTCGTCCCCGACAGCGGCAAGGTCCACTGCACAGGATGGGATATCCGCTGTCACAGGGCGCCTGTCTGTCCCGATTGTCATCAATCCTTACGTGACTGAGGCGAGGTGACTGATGACGTCTTCCAGCATGCGGGTTTACTTTCCCGATACCGACTGACGTACATCCTTGTCCCCTTAAAAGCTCAAAACATCACTTTAGTTGTCCGCTGGGCTACTCTCTGGATCGGCGTGGCCTTATCCAGCGTAAAAATTTGTAGCGAAAATGCTATTGCTTAGTAACAAACAGGTTTAAAACTTCACTGCATAACGTACCAGGTGGTACAATTTCGCCGCGTCATGACGGAGTATCGCCTGCTCTGGCTTCCTCCGGAAACATATCATTCATTTCATGGACGCAGGTCTGATTTAATTGGAATTAAAACAACGCTGTCTCATTAACCTGCAACGTTAACCGCGATACGCGCGAAAAGCGGCGGGCGAAAGAGCGGACTTTGTTTATCAGGAGAGTAAGTGTTATGGCTGAAACATCCTCTCGATCCGGTAAAGGATTGAGAATATGGTCTGTGCTGCTCGGGCTGGTGCTACTGGCAACCGGCCTGTTCTTTGCTGTTGGCGGGGGACAACTCGCAACGCTTGGCGGCAGTTGGTATTTCCTGGTTGCGGGCATCGTTATCGTGCTGTCAGCCATTCAGTTTTTCCGGGCAAAATCCTCAGCGGTTGTGCTTTTCCTG
The DNA here is from genome assembly GCF_041954745.1 of Pantoea sp. CS_6. Classification (NCBI taxonomy): domain Bacteria; kingdom Pseudomonadati; phylum Pseudomonadota; class Gammaproteobacteria; order Enterobacterales; family Erwiniaceae; genus Pantoea; species Pantoea sp. CS_6. Next base: position 262,098 of record NZ_JAVAYG010000006.1, on the reverse strand, counting down.
CTGGTATTTTTAGGGACTCTGGTCTGGGCGGTGGTGGACGCTGGCCTGGTCTTCTGGCCACTGGTTTCTCGCCTGATGGTGCCCGCCGGTTTAATGATTCTGACCTTCCTTACCTGGCCCGCCTTACGCAAGCGCGAGAATAAACCTTCGCTGGCAAAACTCTCTTATGCGCTGTCTGCCATCATCGCCGTGGGTATGGTGGCTACATTAGTCCAGATGTTCCAGCCGCATCCAACCGTGGCGGCAACGGGTCCTGAACTGCCGCTGATTCCGGTAGAGAAATCGAAGCAACAGCAAAACTGGGATAACTACGGTAATACCGCTGGCGGCAGCCGTTTTGTCGCGCTCGATCAGATAACCCGTGACAACGTGAAGGATCTGCAGGTTGCCTGGACTTACCGTACGGGGGACATTCCCGAAAGCCCAACCGGTAACGGTGCGGAAGATCAGGAAACGCCGTTGCAGGTCGGTAATACACTTTACCTGTGCACGCCGCACAATAATGTCATCGCCGTCGAAGCAGACAGTGGAAAGCAGATCTGGAAGCGTGAAATCAACGCACAGGCTGAAGTCTGGCCGCGCTGCCGTGGTCTGGCCTATTTCGACGCGACGAAACCGCTGAACCAGCCAACGCAGCCCGGCTCAACGCCAGTACCGGCCGTAACGCTGGCGGCAGGAGACAGCTGTCAGCGCCGTATTCTGATGAATACTATCGATGCGCGCCTGATTGCGATCAACGCCGACAACGGTGAATTCTGTGAAGACTTCGGTAACCATGGCATCGTCGATCTGAAAGCGGGCTTAGGTGATGCGCCGGATCCGCTTTATCAGCTGACCTCAGCCCCAACGCTTGCCGGAACCACGGTGGTCGTGGGCGGCCGCGTGGCGGATAACGTGAAAACCGACATGCCTGGCGGCGTGTTGCGCGGTTTTGATGTGATCACCGGTAAAATGCGCTGGGCGTTTGACCCGGGCAATGTCGATCCTAATGCCATCCTGATGCCTGGCAAGGACTATACGCGCAGTACGCCGAACTCCTGGGCGCCGATGTCGTACGATGCGGCCATGAACACCGTGTTCATTCCTATGGGCAGCTCCTCCGTTGACCTGTGGGGAGCCAATCGTACCGCGCTGGACCATAAATATGGAGCCTCGGTACTCGCGCTGGACGCGACAACCGGTAAAGAGAAGTGGGTTTATCAGACCGTTCATAACGATCTGTGGGACTTTGACCTGCCGATGCAGCCCAGCCTGATCGACTTCCCGATGAAGGATGGCAGCACCAAACCTGCGGTCGTCATCGGCGGTAAAACCGGCATGATTTTTGTGCTGGATCGTCTGACCGGTAAGCCGCTCACCAAGGTTGAAGAGCTGCCGATGCCGCAGGGTGACATCCCGAACGAGCAATATACAAAAACCCAGCCGCATTCGACCGGTATGCCGATGATTGGTAATCAGACGCTGAAAGAGTCGGATATGTGGGGCGCAACCCCGTTCGATCAGCTGGCCTGCCGTATCGCGTTTAAGTCAATGCGCTACAACGGCCTGTTTACCGTACCTGGCACTGATAAGTCGCTGAGTTTCCCGGGTTCACTGGGCGGGATGAACTGGGGCAGTATGTCCACCGATCCGAATAACAACCTGTTGTTTGTTAACGACATGCGTTTAGGATTGTGGGTACAGATGATCCCGGTTGATACCAGCAAAATTTCACGCGGCAGCAACGGGGGGGAAGCCATCAATACCGGTATGGGCGCGGTTCCGTTGAAAGGCACGCCTTATGCCGTGAACAAAAACCGCTTTATGTCACCGTTGGGTATTCCTTGCCAGGCGCCACCGTTTGGTACCCTGTCTGCGATTGACATGAAAACCCAGAAAATCGTCTGGCAGGTGCCGGTAGGTACGGTAGAAGATACCGGTCCGTTCGGCATCAAAATGCGCGCGAAAATGCCTATTGGCATGCCGACGCTGGGCGGTACGCTGGCGACGCAGGGTGGACTGGTGTTTATTGCCGGTACTCAGGACTACTACCTGCGCGCGTTCGATAGCGCCACCGGTAAAGAAGTCTGGAAAGCCCGTTTACCTGTCGGCAGTCAGGGTGGACCGATGAGTTATGTCTCACCGAAAACCGGTAAACAGTACATCGTGATTTCCGCGGGCGGCGCACGCCAGTCGCCGGATCGTGGTGACTATGTGATTGCTTATGCGCTGCCAGACAGCAAATAAGCGACGATAAAACAAAAGGGCCATCGTGGCCCTTTTTTTTGCGTAACGGAAAACCCGTTTTCCCGACAGGATAAGCTGCGGGTTCATAAGACGTGCCGCAGGGCAAACCCGAAGCCGCCTTCTGAGAAGGCGGCTTTGTTACTTACCGTCGCGCAACAGCGACTTGAGTTCTGGCGGCGCCTGTTGCTCGGGAACCAGTATGACGACCGTGCCGGACTGCTGGCGCGTGGCATATTGAATCTGGATGCGAAAGTAACGTTGATCCCCGCGTCCCACCTCTGCTGCTTTTTCCTCGGGTTCGCCCAAAGGCATCGCCCGTTCCAGTACCTGACAGACGTGCGCTTTTTCGGGAGGCGGAAGTTCGCCCAACGGAAATCGACGCTCATTCCGTAAGCCAGGAATAAAAGCAAAGCCGCCTTCTTGCGTTACCACAATCGTTGCGTCATCGGTGAGCTCGGGGAGTTGACTCATAACACGCCTACCTCTTTCCACGCTTGTTCAATTGCGCTCGCCACCGTGGTGTCGAAGCGCTTTTTACCATGCTGCACGGTGAGCTGTGCAAAGGCTTTGAAGTCCGCATCCTGATGTAAATCTTTATCGCACAGCGTGTCGTACCACGCCTGACCCGCTCGCTCCCAGGCATATCCACCCAGGGCTTTTGCGGCCAGATAAAAGGCACGATTAGGGATCCCGGAGTTCAGGTGCACACCGCCGTTATCCTCACGTGTTTTAATATAGTCCTTCATGTGGCCTGGCTGAGGATCTTTCCCCAGCATCGGGTCATCGTAAGCGGTGCCGGGATGTGACATTGACCGCAGACCTTTACCATTGATGCCTTTTGCCAGCAGCCCTTCACCGATGATCCAGTCGGCCTTATCGGCTGTCTGTTTCAGACTAAACTGTTTCACCAGCGAACCAAACACATCAGACATGGACTCGTTCAACGCACCGGCCTGTTCAAAATAGATCAAACCGGCTTCGGTTTCTGTGACGCCGTGCGACAACTCATGCGCCACCACATCAATCGCAATCGTGAAGCGGTTAAAGATTTCGCCATCACCGTCGCCAAACACCATTTGCTGACCGTTCCAGAACGCGTTTTGGTACTTCTCACCGTAGTGAACCGTCCCAGCTAGTTTCAGACCGTGATTATCCAGAGAATTTCGTTTATAGATTTGCCAGAAAAAGTCGTGTGTGACACCAAGATAGTTCCAGGCTTCGTCGGCAGCAACGTCACCATTTGAAGACTGGCCTTCTTTACGCACCAGCGTGCCAGGTAATGTTTCCTGGTTTTTGGCATCATAGATTTCACGCTCAATCTTCCCGGCCTGCGTGGTCTTTGGCGCTGCCGTCTTTTTCCAGTGTTCAGCCATCAGGTGCTGAACATGGGTCAGTGTACGACGTGCCTGCTCCTGCTGGTGGCCGGTGCCGTGATCGATAATCTTGCGAAGAATATAGGGAGGAATAACGCTGAAAGCCATTTGAGACTCCTTGGCATGAGGGATGTACCAGGAAGTATAGTTAAGAAATGCTTTTCTTTCGTCTCGGTTTTTCAGGAATAAGTTGCGTGACCTGGCTTTCAACCCAGCCATCATCAAGGCGGGTGCGTAACCGATCGCCCTTATTCAACTGACCAGTTTTTTTCACGACCTGTCCATGGGTATCCGTCGTAACGCTGAAACCCCGCGCCAGCGTGGCGAGCGGGCTGACGCCTTCCAGTTGCGCGGCAAGCTGACCAAAACGTTGTTTATCGCGGTTAAGCATTTTTTCCATGGCCTGCTGCAGGCGATAGTGCCAGTTCTGCAGACTTTTTTGTGCCTGATACAGGCGTTCTTGTGGCTGCTGTTGGGCCAGCCGCTGTGCCAGGCGATCCTGCTGACGGCTGGCGTGGCAAAGCCGTGTTTCCATCGCATCGCCCAGGCGCTGTTGTAGCCGGAACAGCAGGGTCTGCTGGCGCGCAAGGCGCAACTGCGGATGTTGCTGCTGCAGGCGATGATCTAAACGGCTGAACAGGCGCTGCTGACGCGCCAGATAGTAATCCATTGCCATTTCCAGCCGCTGCTGCTGTGACTGAAGTTGACGCAACAGTTCAAGCTGATTACGGCTGACAATTTCTGCCGCAGCCGATGGCGTTGGGGCGCGCAGGTCAGCGACAAAATCAGCAATCGTGACGTCAGTTTCATGCCCGACAGCACTGACCACGGGAATGTGGCTGGCAAAGATAGCGCGCGCCACGCGCTCGTCATTAAAGCTCCACAGATCTTCCAGCGAACCGCCGCCGCGTCCCACGATTAACACGTCGCACTCTGCCCGCAGGTTAGCGATTTCAATCGCACGTACGATCGCGGCAGGCGCATCTACGCCCTGTACGGCGGTGGGATAAATCACGACCGGTAGTGAGGGATCGCGACGGTGAAGCACGCGCAGTACATCGTGCAGCGCCGCGCCGGTAGCAGACGTTATGACGCCGACCTGCTTTGCCGGTTGCGGCAAGGGCTTCTTATGTTCTGGTGCGAACAGGCCTTCCTGCGCCAGCTTTGCTTTCAACTGTTCGAACTGCTGCTGGAGCAGGCCTTCACCGGCGGGATGCATGCTTTCAATAATCAGCTGATAATCGCCGCGCGGTTCATACAGCGTAATATTGGCGCGAACTAAGATCTGCTGACCATGTTGCGGGCGAAAGGTCACACGACGGTTGCTGTTGCGAAACATCGCGCAGCGCACCTGTGCACCATCATCTTTCAGCGTGAAGTACCAGTGGCCAGAAGCCGGCTGGGTAAAATTAGAGATTTCGGCACTCAGCCACACCAGGCCCATCTCATTTTCCAGCAGCTGGCGCACTGTAGTATTGAGACGACTTACGGTAAAAATATTGGCGTTCGGTGGCAGCGACATGTGACGAAGATCAAATTCCAAATCAGTAAGTTAATTAGTCGATACTACAGGCCCTGTTGCGCGGATCAAGACTTTTTCTAAAAAACTAGTGGAGGCAATCGATTACGCCCTGTATAATGCCGCGGCAATATTTTATCTATTCTCACGCACCCGAGGTGGAGTATTGCCATGTTAAGAATCGCTAAAGAAGCACTCACTTTCGACGACGTCCTGCTCGTTCCTGCTCACTCCACCGTCCTGCCTAATACGGCCGACCTCAGCACGCAACTGACCAAAAATATTCGCCTGAACATTCCCATGCTTTCTGCTGCGATGGATACCGTGACCGAAGCGGGCCTGGCGATTGCGCTGGCACAGGAAGGCGGTCTGGGCTTCATTCATAAAAACATGTCAATTGAACGCCAGGCAGACGAAGTCCGTAAAGTCAAAAAACATGAAAGCGGCGTGGTTACCGAACCACAGACCGTACTGCCCACCACTACACTGGCCGAAGTTAAAGCGCTGACCGAGCGTAATGGTTTTGCCGGTTACCCTGTGGTGAACGCGAAAAACGAACTGGTGGGCATCATCACCGGTCGCGATGTGCGCTTTGTGACCGATCTGAACCAGCCTGTCACTGCCGTGATGACGCCGAAAGAGCGTCTGGTGACGGTGAAAGAAGGCGAAGCCCGCGACGTTGTTCTGCAAAGAATGCACGAAAAACGCGTCGAGAAAGCCCTGGTCGTGGACGACAGCTTCCATTTGCTGGGCATGATCACCGTAAAAGATTTCCAGAAAGCCGAACGTAAGCCTAATGCCTGTAAAGATGCGCAGGGCCGTCTGCGTGTGGGTGCTGCTGTCGGTGCCGGTGCGGGCAACGAAGAGCGCGTGGATGCACTGGTGGCTGCCGGTGTTGACGTCTTACTGATCGACTCTTCTCATGGCCACTCTGAAGGTGTACTGCAGCGCATCCGGGAAACCCGCGCGAAATACCCTGATCTCGAAATCGTCGGCGGCAACGTGGCGACTGGCGCGGGTGCGCTGGCGCTGGTTGAAGCGGGCGTAAGCGCCGTTAAAGTGGGCATCGGTCCGGGATCCATCTGTACGACCCGTATCGTTACCGGTGTCGGTGTTCCGCAGATCACCGCCGTTTCTGACGCTGTTGCGGCGCTGGAAGGCACGGGCATCCCTGTTATCGCTGACGGCGGTATCCGTTTCTCAGGTGATATCGCCAAAGCCATCGCGGCAGGTGCTTCCTGTGTCATGGTAGGTTCTATGCTGGCAGGTACAGAAGAATCGCCGGGTGAAATCGAACTTTACCAGGGCCGTGCCTTTAAATCCTATCGTGGGATGGGGTCACTGGGTGCGATGTCTAAAGGTTCATCAGACCGTTATTTCCAGACCGACAACGCCGCTGACAAGCTGGTGCCGGAAGGCATCGAAGGCCGTGTAGCCTATAAAGGCCGCCTGAAAGAGATCGTGCATCAGCAAATGGGCGGTCTGCGTTCATGTATGGGTCTGACCGGTTGCCCGACCATTGACGATCTGCGCACTAAAGCAGAATTCGTCCGTATCAGCGGTGCGGGCATCAATGAGAGCCACGTGCACGATGTGACCATCACCAAAGAGTCGCCGAACTACCGCATGGGTTCATAACCCCGCAAGATTTCCCGCCCGGCGACAGCCGGGCGCTTTACTTTATCAAGTCACCGTTTTGGAAAACCCTCAATGACGACGGAAAATATCCATAAGCACCGCATTCTGATTCTCGATTTTGGTTCTCAATACACGCAACTGGTGGCGCGTCGCGTCCGTGAGCTTGGCGTGTACTGTGAACTCTGGGCCTGGGACGTTACCGAAGCGCAGATTCGCGAGTTCAATCCCAGCGGTATCATCCTGTCGGGTGGCCCGGAAAGCACCACAGAACACGACAGTCCGCGCGCACCTGACTACGTTTTCACGGCTGGCGTGCCCGTGCTGGGCGTCTGTTATGGCATGCAAACCATGGCTATGCAGCTGGGTGGTAAGGTCGAAGGCTCTAACGAGCGCGAATTTGGCTATGCGCAGGTAGAGGTGAACACCGCCAGCGCACTGATTCGCGATATCGAGGATGCTATCAGCGCATCAGGCAAACCGTTGCTGGATGTCTGGATGAGTCACGGTGACAAGGTGACCGCGATTCCGGCTGACTTCGTCACCGTTGCCAGCACGGAAACCTGTCCGTTTGCGATTATGGCGAACGAAGAGAAGCGCTTCTATGGCGTGCAGTTCCACCCGGAAGTCACCCATACGCGCCAGGGCCTGCGCATGCTGGAGCGTTTCGTTATCGATATCTGCCAGTGTGAAGCGCTCTGGACACCGGCCAAAATCATTGAGGATGCCGTTGAGCGCCTGCGTGCACAGGTGGGCGACGACAAAGTCATTCTGGGCTTGTCCGGTGGTGTCGATTCCTCTGTGACCGCGATGCTGCTGCACCGTGCGATTGGTAAAAATCTGACCTGCGTTTTCGTGGATAACGGTCTGTTGCGTCTGAACGAAGCGCAGCAGGTGCTGGATATGTTTGGCGATCACTTTGGTCTGAACATTGTTCACGTCGATGGTGAAGCGCGCTTCCTGGATGCGCTGGCCGGAGAAAGTGACCCTGAAGCGAAGCGTAAAATCATTGGCCGCGTTTTCGTCGAAGTCTTTGACGAGCAGGCGCTGCGCCTGGAAGACGTGAAGTGGCTGGCACAGGGCACCATCTATCCGGATGTGATTGAATCCGCTGCCTCTGCCACCGGTAAAGCGCACGTCATCAAATCGCACCACAACGTCGGCGGCCTGCCAAAAGAGATGAAGATGGGCCTGGTCGAGCCATTACGTGAGCTGTTTAAAGACGAAGTGCGTAAGATCGGTCTGGAACTGGGCCTGCCGTACGATATGCTCTATCGCCATCCGTTCCCGGGCCCGGGTCTGGGCGTACGCGTACTGGGTGAGGTGAAAAAAGAGTACTGTGACCTGCTGCGCCGTGCGGATGCCATCTTTATTGAAGAGCTGCATAAAGCCGATCTCTACAATAAAGTCAGCCAGGCCTTTACGGTGTTCCTGCCCGTCCGTTCCGTGGGCGTAATGGGCGATGGCCGTAAATACGACTGGGTCGTTTCACTGCGTGCGGTCGAAACCATCGACTTCATGACTGCCCACTGGGCGCACCTGCCGTATGATTTCCTGGGCCGCGTGTCCAATCGTATCATTAACGAAGTGAACGGCATTTCCCGCGTGGTCTATGACATTTCCGGTAAGCCACCGGCGACGATTGAGTGGGAGTAATCCCGCTTTCGGCATAGCCCGACAGTCGGTTATATCAAGCACGAAGCCCGCATGATTGCGGGCTTTTTTATTCTCCGTCCTTCTGCTGTCTTGCGAGACCCTGTCGAAACCCATAAGGCACAGCCTCTGCTGATGCGGAAAAGGGTAACGCGGGGCACCAGGTCGACATATAAGGCAAAAAAATCAGCCGGCGTTATTCGGCTGATTTTATTAACAGTATTTCTGCCGGAGAGAAGGAGACGCACCTCCCCGGTCGGGCAATGCTTACTTAAGATGTTCCTTCAGCTCCACGGACGCCTGGCTTATCGCTGTGCGTACCGTTGGCTCTTTACTCAGGGCATTCAGCAAACCAAAGTCGTGGATCATGCCGTTGTAGCGGGTAACGGTTACCGGCACGCCGGCCGCGTCCAGTTTACGGCCAAACGCTTCCCCTTCGTCGCGCAGGACATCCAGTTCGGCGGTCTGAATCAGCGTCGGCGGTAAACCCGCCAGTTCTTCTTTGGTTGCGCGCAGCGGCGAGGCCAGAATGCTGTTCCGATCTTTTTCTGAGGTGGTGTAGTTGTCCCAGAACCACTTCATCATGTTACGGGTCAGGAAGTAGCCATTGGCAAACTGCTTATAAGAAGCATCGTCAAAGTTTGCATCGGTGACAGGCCACAGCATTACATCGTAGCGAATAGCCGGGGTTTTATTCTGCTTAGCCTGCAGCGCAACGGCGGCAACCATATTTCCGCCTACGCTGTTCCCCACCAGAGCCAGGCGCTTACCGTCCACCCCAATTTCAGCGCCGTGTTCGGCTACCCATTTTGTTGCCTCGTAAGCCTGGGTAATGGCGACCGGATAGTGCGCTTCCGGCGAAGGCGTGTAGTTTACAAACACGGCCGCAGCACCGGATTCATTCACGAGATCGCGTACCAGACGTTCATGTGTCGGAAAATCACCCAGCACCCAGCCACCGCCGTGGAAAAACATAAACACAGGCAGTACGCCAGCGGCATGCGCTGGTTTGACTATTGTCAGCGTCAGCGGTTTACCCAGTGCCGTAATGGTCTTTTCAGAAATCTGTGCAGGCGGCAGCGTGGCGCCTTTCTGCGCCCCTGTAAGCACCGCGCGGGCTTCTTTAGGGGATAAGGTTTCAATCGGTTTTCCGCCGCTACTGTTAAGCGCGTGAAGAAATGCCGCCACGCCAACGGTGGGCTCCGGTGCGTTTTCGACCGGACTGGCCCATGCTGATGTCATCTGGCTGGCTAACAGTAAAGCACCTGCGGTGAGTTTCACTTTCATTGGGGTTTCCTTGTGTTTGCTATTAAGTAGTGTGCTATTTAGTTTGGCTACAATGCCAGTGAATTATCATCTTGTAAACAACTAAATAGTGAGCGATCTAAATTTTTACTATCTCACGGTGGGATGAACACGCCAAATAGCGAGGGCGGAATAAAAAATAACTTTGTTTATTAGTGGCTTAAAGGGTCGGGTGATAATTTAACGCCTGCTTTTTTTTGCGCGCTACACTCATGTTGAAGCCGCTACGCTCGCGAACAGGCTATCGATTATTGGTACGTCTTGATCGAGCCGAGTTAAATCAGGGCAGTGCAACAGCCGCGCTTACACCGCTGATATGGAAAATGTTCGGTGTCGAGGGGGAGGCTGACGCGCTCGGTAAATTGCTTTTGCCAGAAGCACAACCGCGCTACCGGGACTGGTTGCAGCGCATTGCGGATCAGGCTAGCGGTCAGTCCCCTTAGCGCACTGGCATAACCGGGGGAGGAAAACCGTGCAAAAACCTTTGCGTCACCTTGCCATGCGTTTCAGCGCAGAAATGCTGATTTATGCGTTAATGGGATGCTCGCCGCTGATCATCGCGCTTACGGCAGGGCAGGTTGCCAGTGTGGCCGGTTGTCCGCTGAATGAGAGCCGCGCGTATCCCTGCTTTATTCTGGGATACGATACCGGCCAGCTCCTTTACAGGATGGGCGTTTCAGGCTGGTTCAGTCTGTATAGCCTGCCGCTGGGGGCGATGCTCATGATGCTACGCACCGCAGCCTTCTTTGGGCAACTGTATTCACATGACCGTGCCAGGGGCAGCTAACGTGTCATGCCGCCGCAGGCGAAGTGAAGTCAAAGCCGGTGCTTTATTGCACTATAACAGCCTGTCTCTGATCCCCGGGAACCCTCATGCTGACCCTGAAAATTTTTTGTCTCTGCTTTCTTACCGTCATTGTGCTGTCGCTCGCGGCCAGTCTGGCGCAGGCGACGCGCGGCGCTGATGCCCTGAATCAGGGCGGCTGGGCGACTGCCCGGCGGGATTCGGCAGGGCTCGCTCCCGATCCGCATGTTAACGCCAGTCAGGCCATCATTCAGGTTTATGCCGCGCCGACCTATGGCTGGAAGGGTGCCGTTGCGGTGCATCCGTGGATTATTTTTAAACGCGCAGGTGAAACCCGCTATACGCGTTATGAAGTCATCAGTTGGGGCAGTGGCGATAAGGTAAGGCGCAATGCCTCTTTGCCAGATGGTTACTGGTACGGTGCAAAACCGCGTTTGCTGGTGGAGCACCGTGGCCCTGAAGCGCAGAACCTGATTCCGCAGATTGAAGCCGCCATCAAAACCTATCCCTGGCCCACGACCTATCATGCCTGGCCCGGACCGAACAGTAATACTTTTATGGCGCACATTGGGCGCAACGTGCCCGCGCTGAAACTGAATCTGCCTGCTAACGCTCTGGGGAAAGACTATCGGCCATTATGGCGTCCGGTTGGCTTACCGCCTTCAGGGCGCGGGGTTCAACTGTCCCTGCTTGGCGTGGCGGGCGTAACGATCGGCGTGCAAGAGGGCGTTGAGTTTAATCTGTTAGGACTGAGTGCTGGCGTCGGATTTGCGCCGTTTCAGCTGCGCCTGCCTTTTATCGGCGGTGTAGGGCATAACAACCTGCAACATGATCATCCCTGATTGCCGGCCAGGGAGAGGCGTCGGGCGCATTGACGTCCTGCCCTCGTCTACCCTGACGCGCTAACGGCCCACAGGTTAGCGCGTCCCGGCAGAAACGGTCAGCAGACGCCGAAATCACCATCTTCGTGATAAAGATTCACGCTGTCTGCTTTAATTTCAATTTCCTTTTTGCTGGCATCATCTACGCGCGCGCACCAAAGCGTGTCGCCTTCTGCACGCAGCACGACCATTTTAGGACCGCCCGTTTTCGACTGAACCAGGTCATCAGGGTTAAACATATTTCCTCCGTTGTTTTCTGATGGTTATGTCTGGCATCGCAGCCTCGCATTTTTTGCGCGGCCTTTTCCATTTTAGACACAACCCGTTTTACCTGCCGTCCGACTGCTCGCATCCTGTCCACACATCACAAAAATACCGCAAGGTTGTCAGTTGACAATCGTGAAAATATAAGGAATGCTACGCGCCATGGTAGACAGAAAGCGGCACCCGAATAAAGAGATTGAGGCAGCATTACGTTACGCAGAATCTTACGGATGGCGGGTTATTGCCTCCGGTCATCATGCATGGGGAAAGCTGTATTGCCCCTCAGATCTTGAGACATGCCGGTGTGGGGAATTTTGTCTGACTTGTATCTGGCACACACCAAAAAGCGCGACGAACCATGCAAAAGCATTGCGGCGCGTCGTAGATAACTGTAGTGAGATAAAAAAACGCAAGCGAGGGCATTAACATGACGGAATACTGTTTCACCTTGCGGTTTGAACTGCCTGAAACGCCAGCATCCATTGATACACTACTGGAAAAACTGGCCGAGGCAGGATGCGATGATGCGCTGGTGGGCGCGGGAACCGCTGGCAAGCTGGCGCTGGAGTTTACCCGCCAGGCGATGTCGGCCAGCGATGCGATCGACAGTGCGATCCGGGATGTACAGGTTGCCATTCCTGGCGCGGTCATGATCGAAGCGGCACCGGACTTTGTCGGCTTAACCGATGTGGCTGACCTTATTGGCGTGTCGCGTCAAAATATGCGCAAACTGATGCTGACGCACAGCAAACAGTTTCCGCTGCCGGTGCATGATGGCAAAACTGCTATCTGGCATTTAGCCGACGTGCTGGAGTGGCTGGGGCAGCGCAATCACTACCAGCTACCCGCGGTCACCTGCGAACTGGCGCAGGTAACCCGTCGGCTTAACGTGTTGGGTTCCGTGCAGCGCTACGGTTACCAAAAAACTAAGCCCTAGTGCGGCAACAGGAAAAGCGTCGCCAGGCCCAGGAAAATAAAAAAGCCACCGGTATCGGTAATGGCCGTAATCAGAACGCTGGAGCCCACGGCGGGATCGCGTTTCATTTTGGTCATTACCAGCGGCACCATCACGCCCATGATGGCTGCCAGCAAAAGATTCAACACCATCGCCAGCATCATCACGCCGCCTAGTGCCATATTGCTGTACATGAGCCAGGTGATGGCACCCATAATCCCGCCCCAGAACAGGCCGTTAATCAGGGCGACGCCAATTTCTCGCTTAAACAGAAACGAGAAGTTGCCCGGTTCAACCTGATGCAGCGCCAGGGCGCGGACAATCATGGTAATGGTCTGGTTACCGGTATTGCCGCCGATGCCGGCGATAATCGGCATTAAAGTCGCAAGCGCGACAATCTGTGAGATAGTGCCCTCAAACAGCCCAATCACGCGGGAAGCGATAAAGGCTGTGCAGAGGTTGATGGCCAGCCAGGCCCAGCGATTTCGCACCGACTTACGGACCGGAGCAAAGACATCCTCTTCCTGGCTGATCCCGCCCATTTTGCGGATGTTGCTTTCGTTTTCTTTGTTTACCAGGTCGACCACATCTTCAATCGTGATACGGCCAATGAGCTTGCCCTGGGCGTCCGTCACCGCTGCGGAAATCAGGTTATAGCGTTCAAAGGCACTGGCGGCGTCTTCGGCTTTATCGTCCAGTTGAAAGGTGGTGGGATGGGGATTCATCACCTCGCTCACCAGGGTTTTGGGTTTATTCAGCAGGATATCCGTCAACAGCAGTTCGCCGAGCAGCTGATTCTGTTCATTGGTAATGAAGATTTTGTCCGTGCCGTCGGGCATGCTTTTGCCTTTGCGCAAAAACCGTTGCACGGTCGCCAGCGTGACGTCCTCGCGTACAGTGAGGATATTGAAGTCCATCACCCGACCCACGCGATCGCGGTCAAACTTCATCACGCTCAGAATACGCGCCCGTAGTTTGGGCTCCAGAGAGGTCAGTAAGCGCCCGGTGAGGCCGCGCGGCAGATAGCGCACCAGCCAGGCCTGGTCGTCAATATCCAGCGGCGCGATAGCCTGGAGAATATCGCGGTCGCTCATCTCGTCGGTCAGGCTGTCCCAGACGGTTTCTGACGCTTCAACCAGCACATGGCCGCGTTTTTCCGGCGGCACCAGGCTCCAGAGCGCCAGGCGGGCTTCTTCAGGCAACGCTTCAAGGATGTCGGCCAGGTCAGCCGCATGGAGCTGGTCGATGTCTTGTTGCAGAATTTCCCGATGTATCACATTTTCACGTTGCTGCTCAGGCGAGAGATGACCGGCTTTATTCCGTAGTGTCTCGCTGAGACCCTGCTCATTGAGCAGCAGCGTCAGAATACGATGACGAATTTCATTTAAACGTTGAGTGTGTGAGGCAGACACATTGCATCCCTTTAGTCTGAAAGCACCTGCACGAAGTGTAGCGTTTTGACTGAAAAAGGGAGGCAAAAAATCGTCCCGCAGGCGGGAATGCGCGCGGATGTGTCAGCGAAAAGCCTGTAAGGGATTAACGACTGCTGGAAAGCGTCGGGATAGCAGGCGCGGATTCAGTTTGCTTTTGCTGATGATGCTCGAAGGCCGCAGGCAGGATAAAAACGAGACGGCTAAACAGAATGATAAAACTGATGAGTAAAACAACCCGCGTCATACTGACGCTTTTTTTACGTCTTCGGGGAGAAAGGGCGCTGTTCACGCAAAGAAATTCCTGTAATAACCCGGACCGGGCGACAGCAATATTTAGTCACAGTCGCCCGGGTAAATCAACCGCTGTTTAAAAAAAATACAACGGCTCAATAGCTGGCTTTCTGGGCCAGCAGGGTCGCAAAACGGCAGTTAATCCGGTTGCCGTTTTCATCTTTGCGATGTAGCTGTCCCCAGTTTTCGTTGTATTTCACAATGTGCCAGTTGCGGTAGTAATGGCTTAACTCACCGGACTTAAACGCGAAAGGGAAGTCAGACGGACAGGGCGCATCCTCGGTATTCATCGCGGCCACAATCAGGTTAAAGCCATTTTTCACGGTACAGGCTTGCATATCCGCGATGAGCTGGGGAATGGTGGCCGGTTGCAAAAACATCATGACCACCGTCGAGATGACCACCTGCCAGGCCCCGTTAAAACGCACCTGATTTAAATCCTGCAGCGCCGTATGAATGCCGGTCAGCCCTTCGGCGGCGATGATCTGATTGAGCCGTTCCAGACTGGCGGGATTGTGATCCCAGGCCGTCACGTCAAAACCATGTTGGTTAAGGAACAGCGTATTACGTCCGCTTCCGCACCCCAGATCAAGCGCTTTTCCTGGTGTCAGTTTAGGCAGCGCCTCGGCCACCTCCGAGTGCACAGGGGTTAAGCCATAGGTTTCTGCAAAATAGTTATCGGTTCGCAATGTCATGATTATCCGTTCGGTAATGCGGGCAGCAAATGCCCGCACAATCAGGCTTCTGCCAGAATCAGCTTCCAGCCGGTGACCTCATTCCAGTAGTTTTGCTCACGCTCCAGATCGAGCTGGACCAGGTTATTTTGACTGAAATAGCCCGCCGGGAAGGTAAGGGTCCAGTGACCCTCATCACAGGTCAGCGTTAACGCGTCAGGACGTGTCGTCGCCTGGCGCTGGTTGTTCAGTAAGGTGCCAAGGCGCAGCAGGAATATCAGCGGCAGAAACTGTTTTTTCTTAAACAGCGTGACGCGAGGCAGTTCATCCACTTTGACGGCTTTACGGTGGAATCTGACCAGTGCTGCCAGCAGCATCTGCTGATCCTGGTTGAACCCCGGCAGGTTGGTGTTCTGCAAAATATAGGCTGAGTGGCGTTGCATGCCGCTGTGGTTGATCGTCAAGCCGACTTCGTGCAGCATCGCCGCCCATTTCAACAGCGCCGCCAACTGAGGATTCGCGAGTTTGGGATTCTGGTCGCGCCATTGCAGATAGAGCTGCTCGGTGGTTTCCAGCACTCGACGCGCCTGGTCGCTGTCGATGGCATAGTGATTCGCCAGGCTCTGAGCGGTGCGGCTGCGAATATCCCGATGGCGGAAACGGCCTTCCATCTCATAAAGTACGCCTTCACGCAGCGCGCCATCGCTCAGGGTCAGTTCACGAATCGCCAGCGCATCAAACACGCCGCAAAGAATCGCCAGCCCCGGAACAAATACGCTTTTGCGCTCTTCAGACAGGCCTGGCAGACTCAGCGCAGCGAACGATTTATGCTTGATCACTTCATCATAAAGCTTTGTCAGTCGCTCTGGCGTAATCAGCTTCTCTTTCTCGCCCATCGCCAGCAGCACTTCGCAGGCCGCTTTGATGGTGCCGGAAGCACCAAGGGCATATTGCCAGCCGTGCAGACGATATTGCCACGCCAGGGTTTCCAGCTTCTGCGTGGCGGCCAGTCGGGCGCGACGGAAGTTTTCAACGCTGATTTCGCCGCCAGGGAAGTAAAGCTGGGCAAAGCTGACGCAGCCCATGCGGCGGCTTTCGACCAACTGGGGCTCAAAATCTTCACCGATGACGAGCTCTGTCGAGCCGCCACCGATATCAATCACCAGCTTGCGTCCTTTTTCCGGTTGCGTATGTTCGACGCCCATAAAGATCAGGCGCGCTTCTTCGTGACCGGAAATCACCTCTATTGGATAAGGAATGACCTCTGCCGCGCGCTGTAAAAACGTCTCAGCGTTAACCGCCTGACGCAGCGTATGTGTGCCGACAATCGTCACGTTGCTGGCATTAAAGCCCTGCAGGCGTTCGGCAAACAGTGCCAGGCAGTTCAGACCGCGCTCCATGGCGTCTTCGCTCAGGTAATTTTTGGCATCCAGGCCATCAGCAAGATGCACGCGCTGCTTCAGTCGCCCCAATACCTGCAAAGCCCCATCCACCACACGGGCAATGACCATGTGGAAACTGTTTGAACCGAGATCGATGGCCGCAAACTCTTGAGGTTTCGGCGTACTTTTTTGGGATATTGGCATAGGCGTTATTCAGGTTGTTCCAGCTTCTTAATGTATTCGTAAATCGCCATTTGCGACCGCACCTTACGACGATTGCCGCGCTGAACGTATTGGTTACTCAGCTCTTTATCCACGACGCGCGCTTTAACCGTGTCGCTGAGCTGAATGGCAATGATGTCCAGAATGCGCTGCTTTATTTGTGGATCCAGGATAGCCACGGCCACTTCGATACGGTAATCAATGTTACGCGTCATCCAGTCAGCCGAGGAGAGAAACACTTTCTTGTCTCCACCGTTTTCAAAGATATAAACGCGGTCATGTTCCAGGAAGCGATCAACGATACTGATCACACGAATATTTTCACTGATCCCAGGCAAGTCCGGAATCAATGAGCACATTCCACGAACCAGTAAATTAACATTTACGCCAACGCTGGAGGCCGTATAAAGCCTGTCTACCAGCCCTTTGTCCACCAGGTTGTTAATTTTAAGAGTTATGCCACTGGGGCGCTTTTGTTGGGCATTCGCAATCTCGTTATCGATCAAATCATACAGCATCCGACGTGAGTTTTGCGGAGAAACCATCAGGTGATCAAACGTCACCGGGCGGTACGGGTTTTCGATAAAGTTAAAGACCCGGCGCACTTCATTGGTGATCCGCGCATCGGCGGTCAGCAGCGAGTAGTCCGTGTACAGACGCGCGGTTTTCTCATTAAAGTTACCGGTGCCGATGTGGGCATAGCGCACGATTTCTTCGCCTTCACGACGGGAAATCAGGAACAGTTTGGCGTGAATTTTCAGGCCAGGCGCCGAGAAAATAACGTGAACACCGGCTTCTGTCAGGCGCTTAGCCCAGTAAATATTGGCTTCTTCATCGAAACGCGCCTGAAGTTCGACGACCACCGTCACTTTCTTACCGTTATAGGCGGCGTGAATCATCGCATCCATGATGCGGGAATGCTTGGCGACGCGGTAAATATTAATTTTAATCGCCAGCACGCTGGGGTCGAATGATGCCTGGCGTAGCAGTTCAAGCACATGCTCGAACGTGTGATACGGATAATAAAGCAGGACGTCGCGATTACGAATGGCGTCAAAACCGTTGCGGAAGCCGTCAAAACCAATGTGGCGAATCTGCGGCATCGGACGGTTAATCAGGTTGTTTTTCCCGACGTTAGGAAACCCGATAAAGTCTTTGAAGTTGTGATAGCGTCCGCCTGCCAGCACGGAGTCGTAGTTGGAAATCGACAGCTTGTCGCACAGCAGCGCCACCATAGAATCCGGCATATCGCGCTGATAGACAAAACGCACAGGTTCTGCCGTCAGACGCTGTTTCAGGCTGGAGGACATCAGTTCCAGTAGGCTGGACTCCATTTCGGTGACCAGATCGTACTCCGCATCGCGCGTCATTTTCATTGAATAGGCGTTCAGCGTGTCGTAATCGTAGAAACCTTTGAAAATATCATCCAGGCAGTAGCGCAGGATATTATCTAACAGGATCATCGGCTTGCGGCGGCGCGGCGGCTCCGCAGGCAGGTTAATAAAACGCGGGACCTTGTCTGACGGGATTTCCAGCAACGCGTACTGAATATCGCTGCCGCGAATGATCTCGACCGCCAGATAGGTGTAATCGTCTTTCAGAAACTCCGTCAGGTCGGTTTCATGGGTAATCAGGATCGGCGTGATGTGCTGACGCAGTTCATGCTTAAAGTAGTGACGCAGCCAGCTTTGCTGATTAGGTGAAAGCTGACGTTCGTTAATCAGAAAGATTTGATTGCGCGCCATTTCCAGCAACAGGTCGTTGTAGAGCGCATCGAATTCCTGATCCGATTTCAGGACGCGCTGCTGAATCTTCTTCAACAGGTGGCGCGGTGTGCTGGCGGAGCCTTGCTCTTCGCCAATCAGGATGCGTCGTTTCAGGTCGGCAAACCGGACCTTGTAAAATTCGTCGAGGTTATTTGAGTAAATACCTAAGAAACGCATACGTTCAATCAGCGGATTACTTTTGTCTGCCGCTTCCTG
Source organism: Pantoea sp. CS_6 (assembly GCF_041954745.1). Classification (NCBI taxonomy): domain Bacteria; kingdom Pseudomonadati; phylum Pseudomonadota; class Gammaproteobacteria; order Enterobacterales; family Erwiniaceae; genus Pantoea; species Pantoea sp. CS_6. The sequence goes on along the minus strand of NZ_JAVAYG010000006.1, from coordinate 243,498 downwards.
CAAAACACGTTCGTTAAAGCACAACCAGCTCATTTCTTTTTCAATATAAAGCTTTACCTGACCCATTCTCACTCCGTATGACGGTTGCAGGACTGACGACGCTACAGTATCCATCAGCATTATGGCGAGAGTATGGCAGGCTTGTCCAACAGCAAAAGTTGTCTTATCAAGCCGCTACGGGCAACATAGCGACTCATTTTCGCCGCATAATCAGGGCCGCATGAGCGTAAACCATATTCCCGTCCAGTTTAGCGATCGCCGACGTCGTGCTATTGACCGTTACACGCGGCGCCTCGTCACGTGCTGCGGGGTCGCTATTCTGTTACTGATGATGCTGCTGTTCTTTTGGTTGCTCTGGGTGGTCCTGCCGTTGTTTAGCGCACCGGGTGTGCACAGTCTCAGTCATCAGCGGCTCTGGGATGCATCGCCCGCACTGGCCATTGGTAATAAAGGCAGCGTTGGCTGGCGTATCAGTCGTGATGGCAAGGCACGATTTATACCGCTGAATGGCCAACCGCCTGAGCCCGCGCTGATGCTGACGCCCGCGCCGCAACAGGTGGTAACGAGCGCCGATGGCAATACGGTGCTGCTCAACGCACAGGGCAGTTTAACCCTGTTGCAGCCGGTGATAAGCAAAGGCGAAGGCGAATGGCATTTTCCGTTGGGCGATAGCGGCTTTCGTCTGCCCCAGGGCGACGTAAAAGAAATGGCTGTCGCCACACTTCGTCCCGATCAATGGCGGATTGCAGCGCTCACTGACGCGGGCGTCAGTCTGTTAACGCTGGAAACTAACCGCCAGGCTGCGCTCATCCAGCTGCCGGGTCTGCAGCCTGCGCATCTGGTGCTTTCGCCTAAAGGCGACCTGCTGTACACCACCGAAGGCCGCCTGCTACGGGTCTGGCAAATCGATGACGGGCAGGCCTGGCTGCGGGAAACGCAGATGCTGCCGGAAGCGCCCCAACATATGCAGTTACTGGCCGGAGGCCAAACGCTGCTAATTCAGGACAGTCACGGTATTACGCAGTGGTTTTCCATTGCTGGCGATAACGGCCTGCGCCTGCACGCCATCCGCACGTTCGCACACAGCGCCGGACAGGGTCTGATCGTCAGTGAGGCGCAGCGCCGGGTTTTCGCTACCTTTGATCAAACCGGCCTGCTTAAGGTCTTTGCCAGCAAACAGGATGGGCCCATTCTGCAACACCAGTTAGCACCCGGCATCCTGCAGGCGCAGTTTTCGCCGCAGGGTGACAGCCTGTTGCTGGAGCGATCGTCAGGTTGGGAAACCCTTAAACTGACCAATCCCTGGCCGGATGTGACCTGGCGTAACTTCTGGCAAAAAATCTGGTATGAAAACTATCCCAAAGCCGACTGGGTCTGGCAGTCCACCAATGCCGGAGACAGCTATCAGGCGAAGTTCAGTTTAATTCCGATGGTGGTGGGCACGCTGAAAGCGGCCAGTATGGCGCTGCTTTTTGCCACGCCGCTTGCCCTGGCGGCCGCGATGTACACCGCCTGGTTTATGGCACCCGGTTTACGTCGTTGGGTGAAGCCTGCGATAGAGATGATGGGGGCGTTGCCCAGTGTGGTGATTGGGTTGATTGCCGGATTATGGTTAGCGCCCCATGTCGGTCAGGCATTAGCAGGAATTCTGTTGCTGCCGGTCACGCTGGCGGGCAGTCTGCTTGGCTGCGGTATTCTGGCCCGCCGCTTACCGGCCCGCTGGCGGCAGCCGGGCCATGAGGTTATCCTGCTGCTGCCCGTGCTGCTTATTGTCGCGGCGTTAACGCTCTGGCTACCGACGCTAATCGTGCCGGATGCCGGTGACTGGCTGCCGCATTACGCGCAGCGTAATCTGCTGATAGCGGCGCTGGCGATGGGGTTTGCGCTGGTGCCGATGATTTTTACGCTGGCGGAAGATGCGCTGTTCAGCGTTCCGGCGTCGCTGGGGCAGGGCTCACTGGCGCTGGGTGCCACGCCGTGGCAAACCCTGACGCGGGTCGTGCTGCCGGGAGCGTCAGCCGGCATTTTTGCCGCGCTGATGATTGGTTTCGGACGGGCCGTAGGCGAAACCATGATTCTCTTAATGGCCACCGGGAACACGCCGCAAACTGAAGGCGGCCTGTTCAGTGGCCTGCGCACGCTGTCAGCCAATATCGCGATTGAAATGCCTGAGGCGGCCGTTGGCAGCGCACATTACCGGATTCTGTTTTTAAGTGCGCTGGTGCTGCTGGTCTTTACGTTGATGATCAATACGGTTGCCGAGCTTATCCGCCAGCGTCTGCGCCTGCGTTTTAGCCAGTATAAGGAGCAGGCATGAAGGCGATACGACAAAACGATCGCTGGCGTTGGCTTACGGCGGGTGCCGTGACGGTCTGTTTACTGGCCTTTACCCTGTTGATCGCGCTACTGGGATGGCAGGGGCTGCGCGCGTTCTGGCCCCATCCCGTCGATCTCTATCAGTTCACACTGCCTGATGGCAGCAAAACCCGTGTACTGGGCGAAACGCTTGAGCGGCAATCGCATTATCCGGCGCCTGCCGCCGCGTCAGACGGCAAACCGGGCGACGTACATCGCTATCTGATTAAGACTGGCAACCGGGACTGGGCCGCGCCTGACTTTCGGGCTGTGCTGAGTCAGCAGGCACCGATTGTCAGCCAGCCGGACGAGGTGATGGTGCTGCAGCGCCGCAGTCAGGGGAATGCCTATGGCTGGTTTGTCGGCCTGCGGGAAGAGAATGATGTTCTTACGGCAAAAGACATTATGGCGCTTCTGCAACAGCGCCTTGAACAGGTAAAGCTTATCGAGCAGCAGGCCAGCGAGATGCGCCGGGTCGATATTGCCCGGTTGAATGAACAACTGGACCAGTTGGACGATCAGGCTGAGCATCAGCGCGCGGCAAAGCAGTTTGATTTGCAGGCGCAGTCAGAATACGAGGCCAACCAGGCGGCGCTGCAACGCCGCCTTCTTCAGCTCAATGACAGGCTGAACAGTCTGCAAGCGGAAAGCCAGCGTGATGCGCTGATTCTGCGCGATGTGAACGGCACTGATCACCGCATCCCTCTGTCGCAGATTGTGGAAGCCTGGCAACCCAATGCGATGAGCCTGACGCAAAAAATGGGGCATTTCTGCCAGCAGGTGTGGCGCTTTATTAGCGATTCGCCTGCCGAAGGGGAAAGCGAGTTTGGCGTGTTTCCGGCGATATTTGGCACGGTGCTCATGGTGCTGCTGATGTCTGTAGTTGTGATGCCGCTGGGCGTTATCGCGGCGCTGTGGCTACATGAATATGCGGAACGCAACGCGTTGACCCGTCTGGTACGCATCGCCGTGGTCAACCTGGCGGGCGTGCCCTCGATTGTTTATGGCGTATTTGGGCTGGGCTTTTTTGTCTGGCTGGTGGGCGGCACGGTGGACCAACTGTTTTACAGCAGCACCTTGCCCGCCCCGACATTTGGTACGCCCGGTTTGCTGTGGGCGTCGCTGACACTGGCCCTGCTGACCTTGCCGGTGGTGATTGTCGCGACGGAAGAAGGGCTTTCCCGTATTCCCGACAGTCTTCGGCAGGGCTCGCTGGCGCTGGGGGCGACCCAGGCAGAAACGCTCTGGAACGTGGTATTGCCTATGGCCGTTCCGGCCATGTTAACCGGACTGATTCTGGCCGTGGCACGTGCCGCAGGCGAGACCGCGCCTCTGATGCTGGTGGGCGTGGTTAAAATGGTGCCGGAACTGCCGGTAGATGCGGTGTTCCCCTACCTGCACCTCGACAGAAAATTTATGCATCTGGGCTTTCAGATCTATGATCTCGCCTTTCAGAGCCCTAATACCGAAGCTGACCGGCCGCTGGTTTTCGCCACGGCGCTGCTTCTGGTGCTCATTATTCTGTTGCTGAACCTGTTAGCTATGGGCCTGCGTCACCGCCTGCGTGAACGCTATCGCCTGATGACTCAATAACTGACGATGACTATGATGCCCGAAACTGATATTGCGCTAACCGTTGATCATCTGTCGCTCTGGTACGGTGAGCGCCAGGTGCTTCAGGATGTCTCGCTGCAACTGCCTAAAAATCGCATCACCGCGTTGATTGGCCCGTCCGGCTGCGGCAAATCAACGCTGCTGCGCTGCTTTAATCGTATGAACGACGTGATTGATCGCTGCCGCATCGAAGGGGACATTCTGCTGGATCAGCAGTCGATTATGCGACCTGCTCAGGATGTCTCTGCGCTGCGTCGCCGGGTCGGGATGGTGTTTCAGCGGCCCAATCCGTTCCCCAAATCGGTATACGAAAATGTGGTGTACGGACTGCGGCTGCAAGGGGTGCGCGATAAGCGCGTACTGAATGAAGCCTGCGAACGGGCACTCCGGGCGGCGGCGCTGTGGGGTGAGGTGAAAGATCAGCTGGCACAGAATGCGCTGACGCTTTCCACGGGGCAGCAACAAAGGCTGGTTATCGCCCGCGCTATTGCGATTGAGCCGGACGTCCTGTTACTTGATGAGCCAACATCCGCGCTGGACCCGATTTCTACCCTGGTGATCGAAGAACTGATGAGTACGCTCAGGCAGCATTTCACGCTGGTGCTGGTCACCCACAACATGCAGCAGGCTTCACGCGTGTCGGATTACACAGCCTTTATGCATCAGGGATCGCTGGTGGAGTTTGACACCACAGACAGGATTTTCACCACACCACAGGTGCGCCGGACGGAAGATTACATCACCGGGCGTTACGGTTGAAAGGGCAGGGAGCCTGGCTCCCTGAGCATTAATCGTGGGCGTAGCCCTGAGCGGGTAAGGGATGACCATCCAGCCAGGCTTTTCCCTCACGCATGGTCAGTCGGCCTTCGGTAAACCAGTTAATTACCAGTGGGTAGATGGCATGTTCCTGATGCTGCACGCGTTCGGTAATCTCGGCCTCGCTGTCTTCAGCAAACACCGGCACCCTGGCCTGCAAAATGACCGGGCCACCATCCAGTTCATCGGTCACGAAGTGCACGGACGTACCGTGCTCCTTATCGCCGTTTTCAAGCGCCTGGCGGTGCGTATGCAGACCGGGATATTTCGGCAGCAGCGACGGATGAATGTTCAGCAGACGGTCAGAGTAATGCGCCACGAAGCCCGGACTCAGAATGCGCATATAACCCGCCAGCACCACCAGATCCGGTCCATACGCATCGATCTCACGCATCAGCTGCCGATCAAAACTGTCGCGATCGTTAAAGTCACGTGCATCAAGCGCTTTTGCCGGGATCCCGGCCTCCTGCGCGCGAACTAAACCATAGGCGGAGGCTTTGTTACTGAACACGGCAGCGACGCTGCCGTGAATACGCCCGTTTGCACAGGCGTCGAGGATGGACTGAAGGTTACTTCCGTTACCCGAAATCAGTACAACCAGCTTTTTCATGAATGAATAACCACACGCTCTTCCGAGTCTGAGGCGTTAATCACACCAATTTTCCAGGCGTTTTCACCGGCAGCACGCATCAGGTCAACGGCCTTATCCGCGTCAGCCGGGCTCAGCGCGATGATCATGCCCACGCCGCAGTTGAAGGTGCGATACATCTCATGACGACTGACATTGCCCGCCTGCTGCATCCAGCCGAACACCGCAGGCCACTGCCAGCTTTTCTCGTCAATCACCGCCTGAGTATTGTCGGGCAGGACACGCGGAATGTTTTCCCAGAAACCGCCGCCGGTGAGATGAGCAATCGCGTGCACATCCACCTGCTCAATCAGGCTGAGGATGTTTTTGACGTAAATGCGCGTCGGCGCCAGTAAGTGATCGGCCAGCGGTTTTCCTTCCAGTTGCTCAACCAACGGATCGGTGCCGCTGACTTCCAGAATCTTACGCACCAGGGAATAGCCATTCGAGTGCGGGCCGCTTGAGCCCAGGGCGATCAGCACATCACCGTCCTGAACCTTGCTACCGTCAATGATTTCTGACTTTTCAACCACACCGACGCAAAAGCCCGCGACATCGTAATCTTCGCCATGATACATGCCCGGCATTTCAGCGGTTTCGCCGCCCACCAGCGCACAGCCTGACTGCAGACAACCTTCGGCGATACCGGTGATGACCGCCGATGCGGTGTCCACATCCAGCTTGCCGGTCGCGTAGTAATCCAGGAAGAAGAGAGGCTCCGCGCCCTGTACCACCAGGTCGTTAACACACATAGCAACCAGATCGATACCAATGGCATCGTGACGTTTGAGATCCATCGCCAGACGCAGCTTGGTGCCCACGCCATCGGTGCCGGAGACCAGCACAGGCTCACGGTATTTTTGCGGCAGCGCACAAAGCGCACCGAAGCCGCCTAGTCCACCCATGACTTCCGGGCGACGCGTCTTTTTCACTACGCCTTTAATACGGTCAACCAGAGCGTTACCAGCATCAATATCAACACCGGCGTCTTTGTAGCTGAGAGAGGTCTTATCGGTCACTGCGAGGTCCCCACGCGAGTTGCGGTTGGTGGTTTAATATAAAGCGCGGCAATTCTATCAGCGCAGGCAAACGTTTGCGAGTCTCAGATTGCGTCCCCGACAATTTTCATCAATCCTTATTTTATGCGGTGGATTGCGCAAGCACATGTGGCGCGATGCTAAAAAGGCGGTATAATCCCGCGATTTTTTTTTAGCTCAACTCACTCCGGGAGAACAACAATGAAGATCGTGGAAGTTAAACACCCGCTGGTCAAACATAAACTGGGACTGATGCGTGAGCATGATATCAGTACGAAGCGTTTCCGTGAGCTGGCCTCTGAAGTGGGCAGTCTGCTGACCTATGAAGCCACGGCCGATCTGGAAACCGAAAAGGTCACCATTGAGGGCTGGAATGGCCCGGTTCAGGTTGATCAAATTAAAGGCAAAAAAATCACCGTTGTGCCCATCCTGCGTGCCGGCCTGGGCATGATGGAAGGCGTACTGGAGCACGTGCCCAGCGCGCGCATCAGCGTGGTAGGCGTGTACCGTGACGAAGAAACGCTGGAGCCTGTACCTTATTTCCAGAAGCTGGTGTCCAACATTGAAGAGCGCCTGGCGCTGGTGGTCGATCCGATGCTGGCGACGGGCGGCTCCATGATCGCCACTATCGATCTCCTGAAAAAAGCCGGCTGCAGCAGCATTAAAGTGCTGGTGCTGGTCGCTGCGCCAGAAGGCATTGCCGCACTGGAGAAAGCGCACCCGGACGTGGAGCTGTACACCGCCTCCGTGGACCAGGGCCTGAACGACAAGGGTTACATCATTCCGGGCCTGGGTGACGCGGGCGATAAGATTTTCGGCACCAAATAGTGACCTTTTCAGGCGGCTTCATGCAGCACCTTGCTGTCAGCCTGCAGGCGCAGGCCGAGCCGCTTTTTTTCGCAACAGCCAATAACCTTCATCAGCCGACCAGAGAGTCGGCTTTTTTTTTGACCAAAAACAGACTATCAACTCAAGGGGACTTTTAATGACTCGTCGCGCTATCGGCGTTAGCGAACGGCCGCCATTACTGCAAACGATTCCGCTCAGCCTGCAACATCTGTTCGCCATGTTCGGCGCAACGGTGCTGGTACCCATCCTCTTTCATATCAACCCGGCTACGGTACTGCTGTTTAACGGTGTCGGGACGCTGCTATATCTGTTTATCTGTAAAGGCAAGATCCCCGCTTATCTGGGATCCAGTTTTGCCTTTATTTCACCTGTTTTACTCCTGCTGCCGCTGGGTTACGAAGTGGCGCTGGGGGGATTTATTCTCTGCGGCGTGCTGTTCTGTCTGGTCGCGTTGATCGTCAAAAAAGCCGGTACCGGCTGGCTGGATGTGATGTTTCCGCCTGCTGCAATGGGCGCTATTGTGGCGGTCATTGGTCTGGAGCTGGCGGGCGTCGCAGCAAACATGGCAGGCCTGCTCCCTGCTGAAGGTCATGCGCCTGACGGGACAACCGTGCTGATTTCGCTGCTCACCCTGGCCGTCACCGTTTTTGGCTCGGTGTTATTTCGTGGCTTTATGGCCATTATCCCGATTTTGATCGGCGTGCTGGTGGGCTACGCGCTTTCCGCTTTTATGGGCATTGTGGACTGGCGCGGCGTGGAAAGTGCGCCGTGGTTTGCATTACCGACGTTTTATACGCCGCGTTTTGAATGGGTGGCGATGTTAACGATCCTGCCCGCCGCGCTGGTGGTGATCGCCGAACACGTGGGCCACCTTGTGGTCACGGCCAATATTGTTAAGCGTGATCTGGTCCGTGATCCCGGCCTGCATCGTTCCATGTTCGCCAACGGTTTATCGACCGTCATTTCGGGTTTCTTTGGATCCACGCCAAACACCACCTATGGTGAAAATATCGGCGTAATGGCCATTACCCGCGTTTACAGCACCTGGGTGATTGGCGGCGCGGCCATTTTCGCGATTTTGCTCTCCTGCGTGGGCAAACTGGCAGCGGCTATACAGGCGATCCCGGTGCCGGTCATGGGCGGCGTCTCCTTGCTGCTGTACGGCGTCATCGGTGCCTCCGGTATTCGTGTCCTGATCGAATCCAAAGTGGACTACAACAAAGCGCAAAACCTGATTCTGACCTCCGTGATCCTGATCATTGGCGTCAGCGGCGCGAAAGTGCACATCGGTGCCGCCGAGCTGAAAGGGATGGCGCTGGCGACGCTGGTTGGCGTTGCGCTGGCGTTGATTTTCCGCGTCATTTCCCTGCTGCGCCCGGAAGAAGTGGTGCTTGATGCAGAAGAGACACGCGACACATCGTCATGATGAAGGCCTGAAGACGCGGGCAGGGACGCCCGATTCATCTCTTCGCAAAAACTATGATAGACTGCCCCCGATTTTTGCCTGTTCGCTTGCTGAGGTGCTTCTGAACACGCCGGCACAATTGTCATTGCCACTCTATCTACCTGACAACGAAACCTTTGCCAGCTTCTGGCCGGGGGAAAACCCCTCGCTGATCGCTGCGATCAAGGGGGCGCTAAGCCAACAACATGGCAGCTATCTCTACTTCTGGTCGCGCGAAGGAGGAGGGCGCAGCCATCTGCTGCACGCTGCCTGCGCTGAAATGTCCGCGCGTGGTGAAGCCGTGGGCTATGTACCGCTGGATAAGCGCACCTGGTTTGTTCCAGAGGTGCTGGACGGCATGGAACAACTGCCGCTGGTTTGCATCGACAATATCGAATGCATCGCGGGAGAAGAAGCCTGGGAAATGGCGATTTTTAATCTCTATAACCGCATCCTGGAAACCGGCAATACCCGGCTCTTTATTACTGGCGATCGTCCCCCGCGTCAGCTGAACCTGCATTTACCCGATCTGGCATCACGGCTCGACTGGGGGCAAATCTACCGTCTGCAGCCGCTCTCCGATGAAGATAAGTTACAGGCTTTACAGCTTCGCGCCGGACTGCGTGGGTTCGAACTGCCTGAAGACGTCGGCCGGTTTTTACTGAAGCGGCTGGATCGGGAGATGCGCACGCTGTTTGATACGCTGGATCGTCTGGACAGCGCCTCTATCAGTGCGCAACGCAAACTCACGATCCCGTTTGTTAAAGAAACGCTTGGACTTTAAAGAATCGCCAGTACCGCCTCGGGCGGACGGCCTAAGCGGGCCCGATCGCCATTGATCACAATGGGCCGCTCAATCAGAATGGGATTTTCAACCATCGCGTCCAGCAAAGCGCTTTCGCTTAACGCTGCCTGATCCAGCGCCAGGGCGGTATAGGTCGGTTCGTTGCGGCGCATCAACTGACGCGCGCTCTCCATGCCCAGTTTCTGCAGCAGAATCTGCAACGTCGCTTTGTCGGGCGGCGTCTCCAGATAGCGCACAATCACCGGCTGGATGCCACGCTGCTCCAGCAGTGCCAGAGTTTCCCGACTCTTACTGCAACGGGGATTATGATAAAGCGTCACCATACTGCTTATCCTTTCTGATATTGCTTAAAGCGTTGCTGCAACTGGCGCAACTGATCGATGCGCGCATCATAACGCGCCTGTTTCAGGCTCCCCAGCGGCACCTGGGCACTGGCCTGGCTCAGGGCACTGATGGCCTGAGCGATCTGACCATTTAAGGCCAGACTTTCGGCACGGGCAAACAGCTCTTCGTCGGTATGGCCCTGCTGTGCTGAAGCCTGAGCCAGCAAATCCCATCCGTTGGTGTCATCTTTGTGTGTCCATGTATAGCGGTTCAGAATGCGGCTGGCATTGGCGGGTTGCTTCGCTTCAACATAAGCGTTCGCCAGGTTGAGCTGAACGACCGGGCTGGTTTTAGCCGCCTGCGTCGCGGTCAACAGTGCAATGGCCTGCTGTGGCTGATTCAGGCCGATATCAATATCCGTCATCAGGTCAAGCAGCCAGACGTTCTCAGGCTGCTTAGCCAAAAGTGGCGTCACAATCCTTTTTGCTTCGCCATAGTTTTTGGCCTGCAAAAACTGCACCGCCTTGCCGTACCGGGAAGCCAGCTGCTCGCGTGCATTACCGTTGGCATACTGGTTCAGTAACTCATCGGTCAGTTGATTACGGCCGGTCGGATACATGCCCAACGTGCGCACCTTTGCCAGATAAAAGTCCTGAGAAGACTGGACTACCACCGCGCGCATCTGGTTTGCCCGGTTGCGCGCATCGGCGAGACGGCTGTCTGGTAAGGGGTGAGTCAGCAGAATTTCAGGCGGTTTGGAAGAAAACCGGCTCTGATCGGCCAGTTTTTGCAGAAAGTCCGGCATGGCCTGCGGGTTAAAGCCCGCGCGCTGCAAAACCTGAATACCAATGCGGTCGGCTTCCTGTTCGTTATTCTGCGTAAAACTGATGATGCCCTGCTGGGTACCCGCCAGTGTACCGGTTAAGGCGGCCATGCCCGCCTGTGGGCTGGCCATCGCCAGCAGGATCGAGCCCAAAGCCCCTACCCAGGTCAGCGGGGCATTGCGCTTTTGATCTTCCATCGCCCGCGCCAGATGGCGCTGCGTCACGTGGGAGATCTCGTGCGCCATCACCGAGGCCAGCTGGCTTTCAGTATCGGTGAAGCGGAATAGCGCGGCGTGCAACACCACATTGCCACCAAAAAACGCAAAGGCGTTAAGTTCATCATTTTGAATCAGGAAAAAGTGGAAAGGCGTTTTAACCGCGTCCGCGTGAGAAACCAGCCGTTGACCGAGCTGATTGATGTACTGATTTAGCAGGGGATCGTTAATCAGCGGGGCGCTGGCACGTAGTTGCCGCACATAGAAATCCCCCATCTGTAACTCCTGATTAATCGACAGCGTAGAGCCTGCGGTCGTGCCCATATCCGGCAGGGAGTCGCTGATATCCGCCTGCGAGGTTAGCGGACAGGATAACGTGAGTGCAGGGAGTAGCGCAGCAATCAGCGTTTTTTTTAACCGGTTCAACATGCCTGAATCCTGTAATGAATCCCTGAATGGGACAGGTAAGCCGCTAATATGTTCTGTTTTACCCACGAATAGCGAGGCGTCCTGCGTATCTTAACCACAGGGCATGAAGAATGAAATGACGTTATCGCGCCCACTGCGCGGCAGGATTGTGATAATGCTTCAAACCTGACGAAAAAATTTGACGGTACAATGATCTGCAAAGCGCCTGAATAACAGCCTGTCCGGATGAAAATGGCCGACAACGTTGGCATAAACGCAAGGGCCGCATACAAAGATACACGCGGACTGACATGCGGGCCGGGTAGCCACACGGCGGACGCGCTGAAAAGCAACAAAAAAACTGAACATACTGGCCATTTTCCCAGGTATTCTCTGAAAAAAAGGCCGTGTACCGTAACGATTATCAGAAAGGTAAATTAAAAATATTGATGGTTAAAATGCCTTTATTGCCGACAGGCTATTTATGGCTGGCAAGGAAGCGCCAGGAAATCGCGTTATCCAATCACGAATCGTGACACGCTTTATGAACCATCTTAAATAAGAAAGAAAAAACACGGTCGATAAAAAATACTTTTTATCACGCTCCGTTTTTATTTTATAGCCGTCCCGACAAAATGCTATTAAGAATTTCAGCTGCTCTCCGCGTTGTACCACTGTGATATAGATAAGCCGCCGTCATCTTCAGGAGCCGCCGACGTTGCGGTAGCACGGTATACATCAGATTTAAACAGCAGGAGAGTGAGTGATGCGACCAGCAGCCTTTATTGTGGTAGCGGCGGTAGCGGGATTTATTGGCGGGAATGTTATGCAGTTGCCAGTATTAGTCGACAAGGTCAGCGGTAAAGTTGCCAGTAAAACAGAACCCAGTGATTACTGGAGCACTCCGGCCATTCAGGGCTATGGAAAAATACATTATGTGGATACACCCGCGTATAAACCCGGCACGGTAGCGGATCTCAGTAATAAAATTGTTTTTCAAATTAATCGCAGTGAAGGCGATATTCGTCGGCCTAATCTGGGGCTGGAGCGCGTGGCACGCGTCACGAATCTCTATTACGCCGCAGGTGTACCGTTAGATAAACTGAATTTCGTCGTGTCAATTAACAGTGATGCCGTTCCCGCCGCACTGAATAATGAACAGTTTCATAAAGCATACGGGGTGGATAATCCTAACCTTCAGTTAATTAGCGCACTGGAAAAGGCGGGCGTGAAAGTGTCCATTTGCGATCAGTCAGTGGCGTTTCACCATTTCGAGCGTGACTGGATTGATACGCGCGTCACCCACACGATCTCCAGCGGCACCACCGTTGCCACGCTGCAAAACCAGGGTTATGCCTTTTTAATGCTGTAAGTCTCGCGATGGCGGTGCGCGCCGCTGTCACCTTAACGTCATCTTTCCGCGATGTGCATGTCATAAAACGCCTTTAGTGTAAGCGCCAATGAGATCGATCTCATTGGCGACTGACGAGGGTGAAATGAGTGACTTAATTCGTGTGGCAGAACGGGCTGGGGTTTCGCGCGCCACCGCCGCACGTGCCTTTTCCGATCCCCATCTGCTTAAACCCGGCACGCTGAAAAAGGTGCTGGATGCCTCGGAAGCACTGGGTTTTCGCCCCAACCATATTGCGCGCCAGCTCCGTACGCAGAGTTCGACCACTCTGGGCGTACTGCTGCCATCACTCAGTAACCCGGTGTTTGCGTTACAGCTTCAGGCGATGGAGCACCAGGCCCGGCTGGCGGGTTATGGCCTGCTGGTCGCGACAACGGATTATCAGCCAGAACGTGAGGCGGCGATCGTTGAACACATGCTGCGTCAGCGCGTAGCAGGGATGGTCCTGACCGTGTCAGATGCTGACAGCAGCGCCGTATTACCCACCCTGGCTGAAGCCCGCATGCCTTTCGTTCTGGCGCATAACATGCCGCAGAACACCGCCTGGCGCAGCGTCTGTGTGGATAACCGCCGGGCAATGGCAGAAGCCACTGCGCACCTGATCGCGCTGGGCCATCGGCATATTGTCATGGCGGCAGGGCCGATGTTGCAGTCTGACCGTGCACGTCAGCGCTACCTCGGCTATTGCGATGCGATGCAGCAGGCAGGCTTTACGCCCAGCGCGCTGGTTGATATGCCCAGCCACATTCACGCCCTGTTCGATCCCTTTTTACCGTTGATGACGGGCAGCGATCCGCTGACCGCCGTAATTTGCAGTAACGACCTCCTGGCCATCAGCCTGATGGGGGCGGCCGCGCGTGCAGGCATTAACGTACCGCAACAGCTGTCTGTTATGGGCTTCGATGGTATTGCCATCGGTGAACAGCTTTCGCCTTCACTGGCCAGCGTGGTGCAGCCCAGCGAGCGGTTGGGTGCCTGTGCCATCGATATGCTTCTCGATTCGTCTGCTGAGGCTTCGCGCTTACTGGACCACCACCTGCGTTCAGGCGAGAGCATCGCAGCAATTTTTCATTCTTCAACATCAGGAAAACATCATGTCTACACACAATAAAATTGCGCTGTTTGCCAGCGCGGCGTTGCTTACCGCCTGTGCATTATCCAGCCCGCTGGCGCAGGCCGAGGAGAATGCGATTTGCTACAACTGCCCACCGGAATGGGCGGACTGGGCGACACAGCTCCAGGCGATCAAAAAAGACACCGGTATTGTCGTGCCGCAGGATAATAAAAACTCCGGCCAGGCCCTGGCGCAGCTCGTCGCCGAAAAAAATAACCCCGTCGCCGATGTGGTGTATTACGGTGTCAGTTTTGGGATTCAGGCGGCACAGGCGGGCGTGGTGACCGACTACAAACCCGCCAACTGGGACCAGGTTCCGGCAGGGATGAAAGACCCGCAGGGTAAGTGGGTCGCGCTGCACTCTGGCACCATGGGATTTATGGTTAACGTCGATGCTCTGGGCGGCGCGCCGGTGCCGACGTCCTGGGACGACCTGCTGAAGCCAGAATACAAAGGCATGGTGGGTTATCTGGATCCCGCCAGTGCGTTTGTCGGCTATGTCGCCGCCGTGGCGGTGAACCAGGCGAAAGGGGGCACGATGCAGGATTTTACCCCCGCGCTGACGTGGTTCAAAAAGCTGCAGGCCAACAAGCCGATTGTGCCTAAACAAACCGCCTATGCCCGCCTTATCTCTGGCGAAATCCCGATTTTGCTGGATTACGACTTCAATGCCTATCGCGCGAAGTATAAAGATCACGCCAACGTCGTCTTTGTCATTCCTCAGGAAGGCACGGTGACGGTGCCTTACGTCATCAGTCTGGTAAAAAACGCCCCGCATGCTGCCAATGGCAAGAAAGTGATGGACTATGTGCTGTCGGATAAAGGGCAGGCGATTTGGGCTAACGCCTATCTGCGCCCGGTGCGGCCTTCTGCGATGTCCGCAGAGGCTAAAAAGCGCTTCCTGCCCGACAGCGATTACGCGCGCGCCCATACTGTTGACTACCAGCAGATGGCTGATGCACAGAAAGCCTTCTCTGCCCGTTATTTGAGTGAGATTCGGTAATGGCCTTGTCGAATGCCCGCAGCGGTTTACCGGTGGCCTCGCGCCACCGGTCTCGCCGACGTGAGCAGGGGGCCAACTGGCCATGGATGCTGCTGCCGGCCTTACTGTTTTTTGCCGCCTTCTGGCTGTTGCCTTTTGCCCGTTTATTACAGATGGGCATGACGCCGGATCGCAGCACCCGGCACAGTGGTTACTGGACAGTGATTACCCAGCCCCAGTATCTGCAAAGCCTGTTTAACACCGTCCTGTTGTCGCTGGCGGTCACACTGGTCACGCTCGCGATTGCCAGCGTGGTGGGCTGTTTTCTGGCTCGCCAGCGCTTCGCCGGGCGCGGCACCTTACTGGCGTTGCTCACGTTCCCCCTGGCGTTCCCCGGCGTGGTGGTCGGGTTTTTAGTGGTGATGCTGGCGGGACGGCAGGGCGTGCTGGCGCAGATCAGTATGCAACTGGTTCATGAACGCTGGACGCTGGCCTACTCGCTTACGGGGCTGTTTATTGGCTATCTCTACTTTTCACTGCCCCGTGCCATTGTCACGCTGGTCGCCGCCAGTGAAAAACTGGATCGTTCGCTGGAGGAGGCCGCCCGCTCATTGGGCGCCAGCCAGTGGCGCATTATTTGTGACGTGATTGTGCCGGGTCTGAAACCGGCACTGCTCTCCAGCGGTGCGCTGTGTTTTGCCACCAGTATGGGCGCATTCGGCACCGCCTTTACGCTGGGCACCGACCTGAGCGTACTGCCACTCACGATTTACGGCGAGTTTACTAACTATGCCAACTTCGCCACGGCGGCGGCGCTGTCGGTGGTCATGGGCGCGGTGGCCTGGCTGGGATTGATGCTGGCACGTGTACTGACCCAATCCCGGGAGGAGAAGACCTCATGAAACGGCGTGGACTGTTCTGGCTGCAAATCGCGATCACGACGCTGACCGCCCTGTTCATGATTGTGCCGGTGGTGTTATCCATGCTGGCGGGCGTCACGCAAAACTACTTTGTCGGCCTGCGTAGCGGGCTGACGTTGAAGTGGGTTGAACAGGTGTGGGACATGTACAGCGACACGTTTTGGCTGTCGCTGATGATCGCGGTGAGCTGTTTGCTTGTCACGATGGTTGTCGGCGTGCCCGCCGCCTGGGGATTACTCAAGTCGCCGTCGCGCTGGTCGTCACGTATTGAAGAGTGCCTGATGCTGCCCGTGGCGCTACCGGGCCTGGCGACGGCGCTGGGGATTATCCTGCTGTACGGCCAGTTTTCCGGCCTGCGCGACAGTTGGGTCTTTATCCTGATTGGCCATGTGCTGTTTACGCTGCCGTTTATGATTCGCCCGGTTCTGGCCGTGATGCAGGCTATCCAGTTGCCCCGACTGGAAGAGGCAGCCGCCAGCCTGGGGGCAGGCTTCTGGCAGCGTTTTTTCACCGTGGTGGTTCCCAACTGCCGTAACGGCATTCTTGCCGGGGCTTTTATGGTGACGACGCTGTCGGTCGGCGAATTCAATATTACCTGGATGTTACATACACCGCTGACCAAAACGCTGCCTGTGGGCCTGGCCGACAGCTATGCCTCCATGCGGCTGGAAGTCGGCTCGGCGTACACCTTGATCTTCATTTTAATGATTTTACCCCTGCTGCTGATGCTTAACGCCTGTAATCACTGGCTTGAACGTCAGTCACGTCAGCCACTCAGCGAGGAAAAGGCATGAATAACGATGCTGTTAACGTTACGTTGCGCGGCTGCGCGCGCCGTTTTGCGCATCACCAGGCGCTGCATCCTCTGGATCTCAGCGTGCACGCTGGCGAAACCCTGGTGCTGCTGGGGCCATCGGGCTGTGGCAAAACCACGACGTTGCGCATTATCAGTGGCCTGGAGCGTACCGATGCGCCGGGTGAAGTCTGGTTTGACGATCGCAACGTGACCGATTTGCCGATTGAAAAACGTAACGTCGGGATGGTGTTCCAAAACTATGCGCTGTTTCCCAATCTCAACGTGGCGCAAAACGTGGCCTACGGCCTGAAAGTGCAGGGCATCCCGCGTGCCGAACGCGAGGCACGAGTCCAGGAGATGCTGGAACTGGTCGATCTGACTGCACTGGCCCAGCGCCATATCGATAAACTCTCTGGTGGTCAGAAGCAGCGCGTTGCGCTGGCAAGAGCCCTGGCGGCCCGGCCTAAAGTGTTGCTCTTTGATGAGCCGCTGGCGGCGCTGGACGCCAAACTGCGCGAACGCCTGCGCGCAGACATCGGCGATCTGCTGAAAAAGCTGGCGATTACCGCCGTCTATGTGACGCACGATCAGCAGGAAGCCATGGCACTGGGCGACCGCATTGCGGTCATGGAGCAGGGCCGCCTGGTCCAGATTGCGACGCCGCAGGCCATTTATCAGCGTCCGGCTTCGCGCTTTGTGGCGGACTTCGTGGGCGCGATTAACTGCATTGAAACCGATGAGCAGGGGCAGCCGGTGAGATTCTGTCGTCCAGAGGATGTCCTGCTGGCAGAAGCGGGGCGCTATGCCCGACACGGCTGTATCGTCGCCAGCACCTTTCTCGGTGCCTCTCAACGTCTGCAGATCGATATTGGCCTGGATAAGCCCATCCAGGTCGAGCGTCACGCGCGCGAAAACTGGCATGCCGGGCAGCGTATCAGCTGGTCACTGGCCGGGCAGGCCGCGCTGGAATTTACCGCTTAAGGAGTGAAAGAGTGTCCGCTAATCCTACGCTGATCGCACAGATCAGTGACTTACATATTAAAGCGCAGGGGCGTTTGTCTTATAAGAAAGTCGATACGCACACGGCGTTACTGCGGGCCATCGCTACGCTGAATGCACTGCAACCGCGTCCTGACGTGGTCGTGATTACCGGTGACCTGGTGGATTTCGGCACCGCCGCAGAGTACCAGACGCTGCGCCAGGCGCTGGAGGGGCTGGAACGGCCCTTTTACCTGATGGCAGGTAATCATGACGACCGCCAGGCCCTGCGGGCCGCGTTTCCCGATCACACTTATCTGCAACAGGGCCCGACGCTCAACTGGCGGCTTATCGTCAGGGACGTCCAGCTACTGGCGCTGGACTCCAGCGTGCCGCACCAGCCATGGGGTGAACTTGATGATCGGCAGCTTCGCTGGCTGGATGACGCACTCACTGCGTCACCAGACATGCCCACATTGGTGATGCTGCACCATCCGCCGTTTGTCTGCGGTATTGATCATATGGACCGCCAGCGATTACGTCAGCCCGAAGCTCTGGCGGCGATTATTGCCCGCCATCCCCAGGTTGAACGGGTGCTGTGTGGGCATGTACATCGGGCTGTTCAGACGCGGTTTGCCGGCACGCTGGCCTGTATTGCGCCCGGCGTTTCTCACCAGGTTGCGCTGGATCTGCAACCGGATGGCCCGGCCAATTTTGTGATGGAACCGGCGGGGTTTTTGCTGCATCGCTGGCAACGGGAGCAGGGCATGACCACCCACCAGTGCGCAATCGGCGACTACGACGGCCCCTGGCCCTTCTATGACGAAAACGGTTTAATCGATTAAATGCGCGTCAGGGCGATTTTTTGAACTGTACTGTGCTTAAGCCTGCTCAAAATGTCCTACAGCGTGTAGACTTACAGGCTGTAGAACCGCGATATGATAAAAACAACAGAGCCAGGCACAGCACAATGAATTTTCGCACTGTGGCGTCAACGCCATGTTAATGAATTTCCGTCCAAGAGCTGACTTACGCACGCTTATTGCGCTGCTGGTCATCATCAGCATCGTTATCACCCTGGCCAATAATTTATATGCCACATGGCGCGTGCAGCGCATGGTGCTGATCGACAGTACGCTGGAAGCCAACCGCGCCTACGCGGCTAAGCTGGCCTCGACCAGTGAGGTTTTCTTTCGTCTGGCGCAGTCACAGTTGCACTTTAGTGCCAATGTACTGGGAAAGGATTTCGATAACGAAGAACTGTTAAAAACGGAAGTGAATCGCCTGCGCGAGCAGACGGACAGTTTTAACTCGGTGGCCGTCGTGGATGAAAACGGTACGGTGCGGGCCATCTCGCCGGAGTCGCTGACCCTGACCGGCATGCATCTGACCAGTGATGCGTCACGTGAAGCGCTGCAAACCCGGCAGCCCATGATCAGCAAGCCCACGGTTTCCGCCGCCAATAACCTGCTTATCTTTGTCTCATGGCCCATCTGGAACAGTCAGGGACACTATCTCGGTTATGTCGGCGGCACCATTTACCTGAAAAAGAAAAGCATTCTGAATGCCCTGCTGGGTGAACAGTTTTACCGGGACGGCACCAGCGTCTTTGTGCTCGACAGCAATAATCAGGTGCTCTATCACCAGAACCGGCAACTGGTTGGCAAAACCATACCGCCGCTGTTGAGCGACCGTGAACGGCAGGAAAAAGATAACGGTTCACTGGTGTTAACAGAAACCGACAAACCCACCCGGCTGGCGGGCTATGCCATCGTTCCGACCACGGGCTGGATGGTCGTGGCGCTAAAACCGGTAGACGCGACGCTGCAACCGCTGTCGGGTCTGATACTTAAAGTCCTTAAACACTCGGTTCCCTTCGCGCTTCTGACCTTGCTGGTGGCGGTGATTCTGGCCCGGATGATCGCTATGCCGCTCTGGCAACTGGCCCGCAAAGCCAGCAAGATTGATGGTCAGAGCGCCACCAACGATATCGGCGGCATTCATGCCTGGTATTTTGAGGCGGCGCAGGTGAAACGTGCCCTGCTGACCGGTATCGGGCTGGTGCAGGATAAGATTGGCCGTCTGAGTTCTGAGGCACAAACCGATCCGCTGACCCAGCTCCTCAACCGACGTGGCCTGAATGCCGTGCTCGATTATTTCCAGACGCTGCAACAGCCTTTTGCCGTGCTGGCACTGGATATCGATCATTTCAAAAACGTTAACGATAACTGGGGCCATGACGTCGGCGACCGGGTGATCCAGCAGGTGGCCAGAACGCTCCAGCAAAGCGCCAGAAAGCAGGATATTGTCAGCCGTAACGGCGGGGAAGAGTTCCTGATGCTGTTACCGGATACCAGTCTGGCCGACGCCGAGGCCATCGCTGAGCGCATACGTCTGAGCATCGCAGGCGAGGCGGTGGAAAATGTCGGCAATATCACGCTCTCGATTGGCGTGGCCGAATGGAGTGCACGCCGCGTGCCGCTGGAAACCAGTCTGAAGCGTGCCGACGATGCGCTCTATCAGGCCAAAAACGCAGGACGTAACTGCACTGTCGTCGCGAAATAGCGCGAAAGCGGCGCACCCTTTTCATCGTCTGAAGGCAGAAACGATGCCCGATGCAGCAGGGCTGCGCTCAGGAATTGATATGTTCCCGGCAGTAGCGTCGCTTCCAGCTGGCGGGCGTTAAGCCCGTTAGCTTGCGAAAAATCTGGCGAAAGTATCCGACATCATTAAAGCCACACTGACGCGCCACATCGGTTAACGAGAGGGAATCCCCGGTCAGCAATTTTTCTGCCATGACGATACGCTGGCGGTGAATGGCTTCCGTCAGCGTTAAGCGGAAAACGCGCCGGTAAACCCGCCCAAGGTAATCTGCATTACAGTGCAGCGTTTTCGCCAGACCCGAGGTGGACAGGGGCAAATGATACTGCGTGCGAATCAGCTGATTCGCCTTCCAGGCCAGATCGGCACCGGGGCTGTCAACGGTGTTCTCTTGCATAGCCGGGACGGTGAGCTGCTGCAGGATAAGCAGTAAAATACACTCCAGCGCCACGCTACGGTGAATATTCTGCTGTTCACTGAGAAACTGCCGGAACAGGGCAATGACATAAGCCGGATCGCCTACGCGCGTATGTTGAGGAAGGTGCAGCAGGCTCTGGTGTAACGTTGTCTGCGGTACAGGATGTTTCAACCAGTCGAAATGCAGCCAGTAAAATTTCAGATCAGGCGGAAATACGCCTTCTCCCACATGCCAGTGCCCGGGCCTGAGCAGTAAACTTTCTCCCGCCGTCACGCGAAACAGCACGTCGTCCTCACGGATAGTGAGTTGCCCACGCTCAACGAAAATAATTTCCCAGGAGGTCAGTCTGCGCGCCGGATGTGACCCTGTCCCGCGCGAAATAAACAGACCGCCGTTTTGCACCCGAACCGGAAACGCGATGGATAAGTCGAACATCATGATGCCTTTTCCCGCTGCTGATAGCGTTTTTTAGACTCTTCTCCCTGATTATTAACTAAAAATAGCCGCCATGTCTGATCAAGCTCACAGTTTAACGCTCAGGTCGGAATCCTCCCTTTTTTATACTTTTTCGTTCTCTTGTGGGTTAGCCGATTCCTGACAGAATACATCGGGTAAGGCGCCAAAACACCGATAAGCCCGTTATAAAGCGGGCAACCCTCTCTGTCCTGCATGAGGAAGACTTTATGACGTCTACGACACTTGAACAGAACACACTGGCGCAGTCGAACACACAGCAGATACTGTCCCTGCGTGAAAAAATCGGCTACGGACTGGGTGACGCCGGTGGCACCGTCATTACCTGCCTGATAACGAATTTTCTAACCTTTTTCTACACCGATGTGTTTGGCTTAACGCCAGCGCTGGTCGGTACGCTGTTTATGGTGCTGCGCATTTTTGATGCGATATCAGATCCGGTGATGGGCGTGATAGCGGACCGCACGCACAGCCGGTGGGGCCGCTTTCGTCCCTGGCAACTGTGGATAGCCCTGCCTGTCGGAATTATTGGCACGCTGACTTTCACCGCGCCCGCGCTTAGCATGGACATGAAAATGGTCTGGGCCTTTGCGACCTATCTGCTGCTCTCACTCAGCTATACCGCCATCAATGTGCCCTATTGCGCGCTGATTAACACCATGACGACGCGCCACTCGGAAGTGTTGTCCTGTCAGTCCTGGCGCTTTGTATTGTGTGGTGTGGCTGGCTTTCTGGTCTCAGTAGGGCTGCCGTGGCTGGTCGCTGAACTGGGAAAAGGAAACGCGGTGCTCGGCTATCGCGCAGTGGTCGGGATCCTGTGCGGACTGGCGGTGGTGATGTTTCTGTGCTGCTTCTTTTGGGTGCGGGAGCGCGTACCGCTGGATACGTTGGGCAAGTTCACCCTGCGGGAACATCTGGCCGGGTTACGCAAAAACGATCAGTTGTTACTGATGCTGCTGATGTCTTTTTTGCTGATTAACGTCTTCAACATCCGCGGCGGCGGCTACATGTACTTCATTACCTATGTCCTTCAGGGAGGCACGGCCTATACCTCCCTGTTTTTTACCATGGTGACCTTAGCCTCTATTTTGGGCTCGTTCATCGTGAATCCGCTTTCCAGACGCATTGATACCGTCCGGCTTTACTTCTGGACCAATATCGTGCTGGCGGCGGTGGCGCTGTGCATGTGGTTTCTGCCGGTTGGGTCGGCGTGGCAGAGTCTCTGGCTGGTGGTCATTCTGAGTAATGGTGTCATTCTTGGGTTTACCCTGCCGCTGCACTTCGCCCTGATGGCCTTTGCCGATGATTATGGCGAGTGGAAAAACGGCGTCCGTTCATCGGGGATGAATTTCGCCTTTAACCTGTTCTTTATCAAGCTGGCATGGGCATCCAGTGCCGTCATCATCAGCCTGCTGTTTATTGCGGTGGCCTATAAACCGGGCACAGGCAATCAAACCCCGGCTTCGCTGCATGCGATTACCGCCATGGAAACGCTGTTACCGGCCCTCTTTCACCTGCTGCTGGCCTTTGCCGTCCGTGCCTGCAAGCTGACTAACCCGATGATGACGCAGATTTCGCATGACCTGCGTATTCGCCATGTCCAGTCTTAAGGAGAGCATGATGTCTGTAAATGAAGTCGATCTGCATAAGCTCCAGATTCACGATCCGTTTCTTGGTCAGTATCAGCATCTGGTGCGGGACGTGGTGATCCCTTATCAATGGGCCGCGCTTAACGATCGTATTGACGACGCCGAACCGAGCCATGCCATAGCTAATTTCCGCATTGCGGCGGGCCAGCAGACGGGCGAATTCTATGGGATGGTGTTCCAGGACAGCGACGTGGCAAAGTGGCTGGAAGCCGTGGCCTGGTCACTGTGCCAGAAGCCGGATGCTGAGCTGGAGAAGACCGCCGATGAGGTCATAGAGCTGGTCGCGGCGGCGCAATGTGAGGATGGCTATCTCAACACCTACTTTACGGTAAAAGCCCCGCAGGATCGCTGGACGAATCTGGCCGAGTGTCATGAGCTCTACTGCGCCGGACATATGATTGAGGCGGGCGTAGCGTTTTTTCAGGCCACCGGCAAACGACGACTGCTGGCGGTGGTGTGCAAACTCGCCGATCACATCGACAGCGTGTTTGGCCCCGGCGAGCAGCAGCTGCACGGTTATCCTGGTCACCCGGAGATCGAACTGGCGCTGATGCGGCTGTATGACGTGACCCAGGAGCCGCGCTACATGGCGCTGGCCGACTATTTTGTCACGCAGCGGGGAACGCAGCCGCACTTCTATGATGATGAGTACCAGAAGCGTGGTCAGACGTCGTACTGGCACACCTATGGGCCCGCGTGGATGATCAAGGACAAGGCTTACAGCCAGGCGCATCAACCTCTTGCGGAACAGCAGCAGGCGGTGGGGCACGCCGTGCGCTTTGTCTATCTGATGACCGGTGTCGCGCACCTCGCACGGCTGAGCCAGGATGAATCGAAACGACAGGACTGTCTGCGTCTGTGGCACAACATGGCGCAGCGACAGCTCTATATTACCGGCGGCATCGGTTCGCAGAGCAGCGGTGAAGCGTTCAGTAGCGATTACGACTTACCGAACGATACGGTTTATGCCGAAAGCTGTGCCTCGATTGGGCTGATGATGTTTGCCCGTCGCATGCTGGAAATGGAAGCGGACAGCCAGTACGCCGATGTCATGGAGCGCGCCCTGTATAACACAGTACTGGGTGGTATGGCGCTGGACGGAAAACATTTCTTTTACGTCAATCCGCTGGAAGTCCATCCGAAAAGCCTGCCTTTTAATCATATTTACGATCATGTGAAACCGGTTCGTCAGCGCTGGTTCGGCTGTGCCTGCTGCCCACCCAATATCGCTCGTTTGCTGACCTCTCTCGGCCACTATATTTATACGCCGCGCGAGGATGCGCTGTTTATCAATCTCTATATTGGTAACCGGGTCGAGATCCCGGTTGGCAATCAAACGTTGGGCCTGAGGATCAGCGGTAATCTTCCCTGGCAGGAAACCGTCACGATCACCATCGATTCCACCCAGCCTGTGAACCATACGCTGGCCTTGCGCCTGCCCGACTGGTGTACGTCGCCGCAGATAACCTGTAACGGGACGGACGTGAACGAGGCGGCGTGCAAAGGTTACCTGTATCTGACCCGTCACTGGCAGGAAGGCGATACGGTAACGTTAACCCTGCCCATGCCGGTGCGCCGGGTTTACGGCAATCCGCTGGTGCGCCATGTGGCGGGCAAGGTGGCCGTTCAGCGCGGGCCCTTGATCTATTGCCTGGAACAGGCGGATAACGGCGAGCAGTTACATAATCTGTGGCTGCCTGCGTCGGCGACATTCCGTACCTTTGCAGGGAAGGGGGTCTTTGCGCACAAGGTGCTGATTCAGGCGGAAGGGATCAGAAAAGCGGCGGGTGAACCCGAGCAACAGCTGCTGTGGCATTACGATCAAGCACCTGCGCTGGCGCAACCCCAGACCTTAACCTTTATTCCCTGGTTCTGTTGGGCCAATCGCGGAGAAGGGGAGATGCGTATCTGGGTGAATGAGGCCTAACGGCGTCATCTCTGCCAGCAGCCGGGCCCGGTGCCCGGTCTGAATTGCCGCAGGCGCGATCTGACTCGTAGCGTCTGCGGTGTACAACGGTCTGCCGCCAGCGGCGAGGATTTTTCGTCAGCGCGGTTTTCGCGCCTTTTCAGCCCCCAAATATCCGGTACAATCGTGGCCCCTTATGACGTCATGGACCCAACGGCATGCTGGCTTTATTGATTCAATGGTACAAACGCCGTTTTAGCGACCCACAGGCGATTGGCCTGCTGGTGATTCTGCTGGCGGGATTTTGCATTCTGTTCTTCCTGAGTGGCCTGCTGGCACCGTTGCTGGTGGCCGTGGTTCTTGCTTATCTGCTTGAGTGGCCAACCGTGCGCCTGCAACGTATTGGCTGCACGCGTAGCTGGGCCACCAACATTGTGTTGGTGCTGTTTGCCGGCATCCTGCTGGTGTTAGTGCTGATCGTCGCGCCTGTGGCGTGGCAGCAGGGCATTAACCTGACGCGGGATCTGCCTAACATGCTCAACAAGCTCTATCTCTACGCGGCCGGTTTGCCCCGACGTTTCCCGGCGCTGGTCGATGCCGGCATTATTGATGTGATTGTCGAGAACCTGCGTGGTCGTCTGAGCGGCGTGGGTGACTCACTGGTGAAATACTCACTGGCCTCGCTGGTCGGGTTGATGACGCTGATGATTTATCTGGTGCTGGTGCCCCTGATGGTGTTCTTTCTGCTGAAAGACAAAGACCAGATGCTGAACGCCGTGCGACGTGTTCTGCCGCGAAACCGTGGTCTGGCCGCCGAGGTGTGGCAGGAAATGAATCAGCAAATCACCAACTATATTCGTGGCAAGGTGCTGGAAATGATCGTCGTCGGCATCGCCAGCTGGCTGGCGTTTCTGTATCTCGGTCTCAACTACTCTCTGCTGCTGGCGGTGCTGGTGGGCATATCGGTCCTGATTCCCTATATTGGGGCCATGCTGGTAACGATACCGGTCATTGGCGTCGCCCTGTTTCAGTGGGGGCTGGGCACGGAATTCTGGACATTGCTGACCGTCTACCTGGTCATCCAGGCGCTGGACGGCAATGTGTTAGTTCCGGTGTTGTTCTCCGAAGCGGTTAATTTGCATCCGCTGGTGATTATATTATCCGTGGTGATCTTTGGTGGGTTATGGGGCTTCTGGGGCGTATTTTTTGCGATTCCGCTCGCCACGCTGGTGAAGGCGGTGGTGCATGCCTGGCCGGATGCCACGCTTGACGAAACGCTGAGTCGGTAAACAATCAGGGCGCGGTTTTCACCGCGCCCTGAGAGGCTCATGCAGACTTAAGATAGTCCATCACGATGTCGTGGTGATTGGACGTTTTGAAATCGTCGAACACTTTTTCAATCTTGCCGTTGGCATCGACCAGGAAACTGATGCGGTGGATGCCGTCGTAGGTTTTACCCATAAAGGTTTTTTCACCCCAGACGCCAAACTGCTGGCATACCTGGTGATCTTCGTCCGACAGCAGCGTGAAGTTAAGCAGCTCTTTTTCTGCAAAACGTGACAGCTTTTCCGGTTTATCCGTACTGATTCCCAGGACTTCAACGCCCGCCTTTTTTAGCTCATCCATGTTGTCACGCAGACCACATGCCTGAACAGTACAGCCTGGCGTCATGGCTTTAGGGTAAAAGTAGACCAGAACGCGCTGACCCTGGAAGTCGGCTAAATTCACTTGTTCGCCATCCTGATCGGGCAAGCTAAATTTCGGTGCGGTATCACCGGCTTTCAGTGGATTCATCACATCTCTCCATTTTTTCGGTTCATGCTGTGGTTAATACACCATGAGGCGAGAAACAGCCAAATGGAAAATTATCAATTTCAGACGGTTTCCTCACCTGACCGTACTTTTAACGTAGCAGAACAGTCTGCGAGGCGCTCGTCTTTACCTGCCGGGTACAACCAGTTCGTGGGTGTCCGCATCGCTCAGACTGTAAAGCCGTAACGAACCCTGTGCATTCAGTTCCTGACATAACGCATTAAACGCCAGTTCAAATGCCGGGCCGTCGCTGCGCGTCGGGCTGTGTGCCGTCATCTGAATATAGAGTGTGGCGGGCTTGCCGTGTTGAGCAGGCTGAATACGTGAAACCAGTTCCGCAATGTTCATCTGGTGCTTATCGGTGAGATCCGTAAAGCGCTCAATGATATGCGGTGAGTCAGCTACCTCGACCTGGATAAAGGCCGTGTCGGGCATCGGAGGGCGTGCGGTAGCGTGCGTACGCTTCATCACGATCAGCAGTTCCAGCTCTGCGCCTTTGAGCGGGAGCGTGGACTCAATCAGCGTGATCGCGTTCCAGCTGCCGGACAGCAGCATAATGAACGTGAATTCATCCCCAAGCATGGCAAGGCGACTGTCTTCGATGTTGCAACCGCAACTGCTGACGTGGCGAGTAATCGTATTAACGATACCCGGACGGTCAACACCCAGAGCGGTGATCACCAAGTGATGGGGTTGAGATTGCGACAAAATAGGATTCCCTGTGCATTTGCTAATAACCATAAGGTAAACATAAAAAAAACTGCTGACAAGCGCGGGAATAGCGGAGCTTGCTTGCTTTTCCCTAAGTGTAAACCGTACCATGAAGCACTTGTTTGTCGAGGGGATCGCCAATGTTTACGGGAAGTATTGTTGCACTCGTTACGCCGATGGATGACAAAGGTAATGTCTGCCGTGCGAGTTTGAAAAAACTGATTGATTACCATGTCGCCAGCGGTACTGCGGCGATCGTTTCCGTCGGCACCACCGGCGAATCAGCCACCCTGAGCCATGAAGAACATGGTGATGTGGTGCTGCAAACCCTGGATCTGGCGGATGGGCGTATTCCCGTGATTGCCGGCACCGGCGCCAATGCGACAGCGGAAGGCATCTCGCTGACCAAACGATTTGAAAATTCAGGCGTTGTTGGCTGCCTGACGGTCACACCTTACTATAATCGTCCTACCCAGGAAGGCTTATACCAGCACTTTAAAGCGATTGCCGAGAGCACCAGCCTGCCGCAGATGCTGTATAACGTCCCTTCCCGTACCGGTTGTGATATGTTGCCGGAAACCGTTGCCCGCCTCGCTGAAATCAAAAATATTATCGGAATCAAAGAGGCAACCGGGAACTTATCGCGTGTCAGCCAGATCCAAGAGCTGGTTGATGATGCGTTCATCCTGGTGAGTGGCGACGACGCCAGCGCACTGGACTTTATGCAACTGGGCGGTAACGGCGTCATTTCGGTGACGGCAAACGTAGCAGCACGCGAAATGGCCGAACTGTGCAAACTGGCACAGCAGGGCAATTTCGTTGAAGCTCGCCGTCTGAATCAGCGTCTGATGCACCTGCATCAGACGCTTTTCTGTGAACCTAATCCAATCCCGGTTAAATGGGCGGCAAAACAGCTAGGATTAATCGCTAATGACACGCTGCGTCTGCCAATGACGCCACTGACGGCGGTTGCACAGCCAAAAGTGGAGCAGGCGCTGGTGAAAGCGGGTTTGCGATAATTTAGGGAGTGTGAATGAATTACTCAGTAAAGCGGTCAACGATTGCAACGGTGGTGGGGCTTTCCACCCTGATGCTGTTGTCGGCCTGTTCGAACGATCAGCGTTATAAGCGCCAGGTCAGCGGTGATGAATCTTACCTGCAGGCCAGCGGGCTGCGTGAGTTAAAAGCGCCGCCGGGCATGATTCTGCCTGTTCAGAACGGCGAATACGATATCCCACCGTCAACCAGTCAGGCACCGGTTGGCAAGCAGCTGGATATCCGTCCACCGGCGCAGCCGCTGGCCTTGATGAACGGCTCACGCGCGCAGTTCAGCAATAACACCGGCGCACTGATTTTCGACAACAACCGTGGATCAATTTGGTCGCAGGTTGTGGGCGTTGTGCAGGCGAAAAACTTCCCGATTGCGTCGCGCAATGACGCCGGACAGCAGCTGACCACCGACTGGGTGCAGTGGAACCGCGCAGATGAAGACAAGCAATATCGCGGGCGTTACCAGATCAGTGTGAAATCACAGAGCTATCAGCAGGTGCTGACCGTGCGTCTGCTGGAACTGCAGCAGGAAGGCACTAACATCACCTCGCCAGAGCAGATCCAACGCTATACCGCGCAGATGCTGAATGAGATTGCGGCGGGCATGGACAAGGTTGCCACGGCGAATGAAAACGCCGCAGCGGGCCGCGTGAACGGTGCGATTGATGTGCAGAGTGCAGCGGATGATACCGGCCTGCCTATGCTGGTATTACGTACGCCGTTCAACGTCGCCTGGCAGCGCCTGCCTGCGGCAATGAAACGCGTCGGCATGGACGTCACGGATACGACCCGTTCAACCGGCAGCATGAAAGTGACCTACAAAGCGCCGGGCAGCAGCACCTGGGACAGCCTTGGCACCAAAGATCCTGAACTGCCAAACGGCGATTACAAGGTTCAGGTTGGCGATCTCGATAACCGAACCAGTCTGCAATTCATTGATCCTAAAGGCCATGTGCTGACGCAGGCGCAAAATGATGCGCTGGTGTCGGTGTTCCAGGCCGCAATGAACAAATAAAATTACCCCAGGCCGGAGATTCTCCGGCCTTTTTATTTTGTTTTTTGGCATAATAGCGCACGTCGAGGTAATCGATTGCGTCACGGCAATCGACCTGAATATGTTGCCTCAGAACCGGATCTTTCATGTTTGGAGTTAATAAGATGCAAAAGCGAGCTGAGTTGTATCGCGGTAAAGCGAAAACCGTATACAGCACCGATAACCCGGATCTGCTGATACTTGAGTTCCGCAACGATACATCAGCAGGCGATGGTGCCCGCATCGAGCAGTTTGATCGCAAAGGCATGGTCAATAATAAGTTCAACCATTTCATCATGACGAAGCTGCAGGAAGCGGGCATTCCGACGCAGATGGAAGCCCTGCTGTCGGATAACGAAGCGCTGGTGAAAAAGCTTGAGATGGTACCGGTAGAATGCGTCGTTCGTAACCGCGCAGCGGGTTCGCTGGTTAAGCGCCTGGGCGTTGAAGAGGGCATGGTACTGAATCCTCCGCTGTTCGACCTGTTCCTGAAGGATGACGAGAAGCATGACCCGATGGTCAACGAATCCTACTGCGAAACCTTTGGCTGGGTCAGTAAAGAAAACCTGGCGCGGATGCGAGAGCTGACGTACAAGGCGAACGACGTACTGAGCAAACTGTTTGATGATGCCGGGCTGATCCTGGTGGACTTCAAGCTGGAGTTTGGCCTGTTTAAAGGCGAGGTCGTGCTGGGTGATGAATTCTCCCCGGACGGTGCGCGCCTGTGGGACAAAGAAACGCTGGATAAAATGGACAAAGACCGCTTCCGTCAGAGCCTGGGTGGCCTGATTGAAGCTTACGAAGCGGTGGCCCGTCGCCTGGGCGTGAAGCTGGACTGAGTCTGCCCTTCGTCTGTCGACAAAAGGAGAGCGCGGGCTCTCCTTTTTCATTTTGGTGGAAAGCTGGTGATTGCGGCCTCACACAACTAAAATCATGCCATCTGCATAACAGGCCACAGGGAGCAAAACATGCGCTGGCAAGGACGTCGCGAAAGCGACAATGTTGAAGACCGCCGTAATCAGTCATCGGGCATGGGAGGAGGACGCATTCCTCTGCCACGCGGTAAAGCGGGCATTATCATGCTGATTCTGGTCGCCGTCGCGGGTTATTACGGTTATGACCTGACGCCGTTGCTGACGGGCGGCGAGGCGACGCCGGGTAGCCAACAGCAACAGCGCAGCGCCGATCCCCATCAGGATGAAGCGGCCAAATTTACCTCGGTCATTCTGGCGACGACCGAAGATACCTGGGACAAGCTGTTCAGACAAATGCATAAGCAGTACACGCCACCCAAACTGGTAATGTATCGCGGTGCCACGCGCACCGGCTGCGGGACCGGGCAGTCGGTTATGGGACCGTTTTATTGCCCGGCAGACCAGACCGTCTACATCGATCTTTCGTTCTATGACGAAATGAAACACAAACTGGGCGCAGGCGGTGATTTTGCGCAGGGTTATGTGATTGCACACGAAGTCGGCCACCATGTGCAGAAGCTGCTGGGCATTGAGCCCCGTGTACGCCAGATGCAGCAGGGCGCCAGTCAAAGCCAGATCAATCAGCTGTCCGTTAAAATGGAACTTCAGGCCGACTGCTTTGCCGGCGTCTGGGGCCACTATATGGAACAGGAGAAGATCCTTGAGGTGGGCGATTTGCAGGAAGCCCTGAATGCCGCCGAAGCTATTGGCGACGATCGCCTGCAGCAGAAAAGTCAGGGGCGCGTGGTGCCCGACAGCTTTACCCATGGTACATCGCAACAGCGCTATACCTGGTTTAAGCGTGGCTTTGACACCGGCAATCCTGGCCAGTGCGATACCTTCGCCGGTAAAGGATGACGCTGGCGGCCGCCAGCCGCGCGATGGCGTCGGCGGGCATACGGCGCGTAGCCGTTATCAGTGGTGATGCTGACTACAGCCTGACGATGGCTGCGCGCTGGTTCGACGCACTGGCGGGCGACTGGCTGTGTCTGAGTGACGTCCCTCTCGGCCCCGGCCCGCATTGTGTGCCAGCGGCGTTCCGTACCTTACTGGGGCGTGAGTTTCATCATGCCGTTTTCGATGCCCGATCGGGCTTTCATGCCGAGGCATTCGCCGCGCTGGCGGGCACGCTGACGGCTGGCAGCTGGCTGCTGCTGTTAGTGCCGCCGTGGCGACAGTGGCCACAGCAACCCGACGCGGACAGCCTGCGTTGGGCCGACGTCAGCGAACCCATTGCCACACCTCACTTTATCCGCCATCTGCAACGCCTGATCGAACAGGATGCGCAGGGACTCTTACTGCGGCAGCCGTCGCCACTTAACGTGCCCGACTGGCCAGCCTTACCGGAATGGCACAGCCAGGCAACCGTCCAGCAGCAGACAATCTTATGTCAGCTGAACGGCCTTTCTGCAGGCGTGGCGGTCCTGACCGCTGCACGCGGCAGAGGCAAATCGGCTCTGGCCGGGATGCTCGCCCGCCAGAACACACGTTGCCTTATTACCGCCCCGGCAAAAGTGGCTACGGGCGTCCTGTCTGCCTTCGCGGGTGAGCACTACCGCTTTATGGCGCCCGATGCCATTCTGGCTCTGGAAACCGTGCCAGACGTTGACTGGCTTATTGTCGATGAGGCGGCGGCGATTCCCGCACCGCTGCTGCATGCGCTGGTAGCGCGTTTTCGTCGCGTGTTGCTGGTAACGACCATTCAGGGTTATGAAGGCAGCGGACGTGGTTTTATGCTGAAGTTTTGTGCGGCGCTGGAGCAGGTACGCCATTTTACGCTGGATGAACCGCTGCGCTGGGCGCGCAACGATCCGCTGGAAAACTGGCTGAATCAGGCGCTACTGTTTGAAGAAACGCCCGATATGCCCCCTGCGAGAGTGGGCGGTCCGCGTCGGGCGGAACGCACGGATATGCCTGCCTTACGGGCGGCTTATCAGCTGCTTACCAGCGCTCATTATCGCACCTCGCCGCTGGATTTACGCCGCCTGCTGGATGCGCCAGGTATGCACCTGTGGCTGGCGGGCACTGTCCCGGTATTGCAGGGCGCGCTCTGGCTGGTGGAAGAGGGCGGACTGAGCGAGGCGTTAGCTCAGGCAGTATGGGCGGGCCACAGACGGCCGCGCGGCAATCTGGTGGCGCAGTCACTGGCGGCCCATGCCGGTTTCACCGACGCCGCCACGCTGCGGGCTTTACGTATCAGCCGGATTGCCGTGGCACCCCGCGGACGCCGTCAGGGAACCGGCAGGCAACTGGTCACGGCGGCCTGCGCGGCGGCGACCGGATACGACTATATCTCGGTGAGTTTCGGCTACACTGAAGCGTTGTGGGCGTTTTGGCGCGCCTGTGGCTTTACGTTAGCGCGCATTGGCAGCCAGCGCGAAGCCAGCAGTGGTTGCTATGCCGCGATGGCGCTGCTGGGACTGACGTCGTCCGGCAGGCAGTTGCAGCAGAAAGCGGCGCAGCAGCTGGCGCGGGACTGGTCATTTCTCAGCGCACATATACCACTGGCATTGCCCCTGTCCGCAGCTGATGACTGCGCGTTTACCCCGTTTGATGCCCGGCTCGCAGCCGGGTTCGCCTGGGCACAACGCCCGTTTGAAGCAAGCCTGGCGGTGCTCCAGCGTCTGGTCATTGTCAGCCAGGCTCCGTTACGCCTTCTCAGGCAGGCCGTCAGGGCCGACACCAATCTGTCCCGGCTGGCGCAGACCGCGCAGCTAAACGGACGCAAGGCGTTAATCACCGCACTGCGCGCGGAAGCCGCAGAAGCACTTCTGGCGTTGCAAGACATTGATGGCGAAGGGTTTCGTCAGCAATTGCAATAAATCCACCAACTCGTTCAAATATTCCCAATATGATCCTGTGCCAGGGCGCGTAGAGTAGTAGCAGGAGGTCGATATGACACTGAGATATGTAATTGTTCAGCAACCCCCAAAAGTTGCCCAGCTGTTTTTGCTTTACCATGCCGTGGGTGATAACCCTGACGCCATGGGGGAAATTGGCAGCTGGTTTGCGAAAACCTTCCCTGCGGCGCTGGTCGTGTCGGTGGGATCGCCAGGGCCTGGCGGTCAATGGTTTAGTGAGGCCGGACTTCATGATAAAAGCGAGCAGCAGTGCGTTAACGCCAGTATGCCGCAGTTTGTTGAGTCCGTTCGTCACTGGCAGCAGCAGAGCGGCATAAGTCCGGAAGCCACGGCGCTGGTCGGGTTTTCACAGGGCGGAAGCATGGTGCTGGAGGGCATCAAAGCGCACAACGATCTGGCGGGACGCGCAGTGGTGTTCAGCGGACGTTTTATTACCCTGCCGGAGAGCGCCAGCACCCGCACGACGGTGCATCTGATTCATGGCGATTATGATGACCGCGTGCCACTGGCACATGCTCATCAGGCCGAACAGCGTTTAACCGCACTCGGCGGTGACGTCACGCTGAATGTTGTGGACGATCTGGCCCACGCCATCGACCACCGCAGCATGAATTTTGCCCTGCATCATCTGCAGTACACGGTGCCGAAACGCTACTTTGACGAGGCGTTGGGCGGGGCTAAACCCGGCGATGATGATGTGATTATGACAATGTAACCGGGCACGCCCTCGCGACCGCGAGGGCGCAAACGCGTTATTTCTTCTTCGGCCAGTCTTCGTCGTCATCCCATTTGTCGTTGAAATCACGATGAGGCGGGAGATCGGGCTTGTTATCCATAAACTTTTTGTGATCGATGCGTTTCAAATCCTTATACACATTCATCAGCACACCGACCATCAGCAGGACCACCAGGATCCACCAGTAATCTTTAATAAACTCCACAGGCCCGCTCCTTTCCTCGCTGTCAGGCGATCAATTGTTCCATGATGCGTTGATACATCCGGCTCAGCATCTGCAAATCGGATGCTTTCACGCACTCGTTGATTTTGTGAATCGTGGCATTCACAGGCCCCAGTTCGACCACCTGCGACCCCATGCGGGCAATAAAACGCCCATCAGAGGTGCCACCAGACGTCTGCAACTGCGGCTTGATTTCATTATAGTGCGTAACGGCGTTGACTACGGCATCCACCAGTTTACCGCGTGACGTCAGGAAGGGCTGACCGGAGAGCTTCCATTCAATGGTGTAGCGCAACTGATGGCGATCCAGCAGTTCTGCCACACGTTGCTGGATCAGGCTGTCGGTGAGTTCGGTACTGAAGCGGAAATTGAACTGTACGAACAGTTCACCGGGGATCACGTTATTGCTGCCGGTGCCTGCCTGGATATTGGCGATCTGCATACTGGTGGCCGGGAAGAACGCGTTGCCCTGATCCCATTCGGTCGCCACCAGTTCATTCAGCGCGGGCATCGCGCGGTGTACCGGATTATCGGCAAGCTGTGGGTAGGCCACATGGCCCTGTACCCCATGTACCGTCAGGTTAGCCGTAATCGAGCCACGGCGGCCGTTTTTCACGACGTCGCCCACGATTTCGCTGCTGGAGGGTTCGCCGACCAGGCAATAATCCAGACGTTCGTTACGCGCCATCAGCCGCTCGACCACTTTGACCGTGCCGTTGGTGCCGCTGGCTTCTTCGTCAGAAGTAATCAGAAACGCCAGCCGCCCTTTATGGTGAGGATTGACTGCGACAAAACGTTCTGCGGCAACCACCATGGCGGCCAGCGAGCCTTTCATGTCGGCAGCACCACGACCAAACAACATGCCGTCGCGAATGGTCGGCTCAAATGGCGGATTGATCCAGCGGCTGGCGTCACCCGGTGGCACCACATCGGTATGACCAGCAAAGGCCAGGGTTTCCCCTTCACCGCGCGTAGCCCAGAAGTTCAGCGTGTCGTCGATGTTCATGGTTTCGATGTGGAAGCCGATTGCCTGCAGGCGGGCAATCAGCAGCGCCTGGCATCCGGCGTCATCGGGGCTGAGAGAGGGACGACGAATAAGCTGCTGCGTCAGCTCAATGACCGGACAAAACATATTATGACTTCTCCTGAAGAAGATTCTGGTAAAGGGTTTCACTGAAACCCAGCAGCAAGGTGCCATCGGCGGTGCGCAGCACAGGGCGCTTAATGATCGCGGGCTGCGCCAGCATCAACGCTTTGGCGCTGGCGGCATCCGTAATGCTGTCACGCTCGGATTCGGGCAGCTTGCGCCAGGTGGTACCGCGCGTATTCAGCAGGTCCTGATAACCGAGGGCATCGATAAACTGCTGGAGCTGTTCGTCGGTCAGGCCGTCAGCCCGGTAATCATGAAAGCGATAATCCACGCCGGCCGCCTCTAAAAAACGCCGTGCTTTTTTGATTGTGTCGCAATTTTTAATGCCAAACATGACCCATTGCCCGCTCATCGCCTACTCCTGTCCCGTAAAAATGCGCTGAGCAGTTTACCATAGTGTGATCTTATGCAGCATCCGCCAGCGGCGCTCCGCATCGAATAAAATACGTAAACAGACAGCCCTGAGGTGTACGTAAACGGTTTCAGTTTGAGCGCTAATGATTTCCTGGTTTATCACTTCTCCTTTAAGAATTTCCTTAAATGCCATTTTTAGGCTACGTCCTGGTTAAGCACCCCGCGAAACCTGTCAGGCTAAGGCTTTGCTGAAATGTGCGTCAGCCAGCAAATCAGAAAAGACTCAGCTTTTTTGCGTCTTTGCCGATAGTACTAACAGGTGTAAACGTATTCACCAGGCGAAAAAAAAGGCGTAATATTGCCACTACAATAAGAGAGGGTTCTATGATTGACACCGAAATGGGGAACTGGAAAGAATTTATCGAAGCGATGTTACGTAACAAGTAACACGTCACGAGAAAAGCAGGGCACTTTCCCCTCTGCTGTAGTTCTTACCACACACAGAAATAAAACGGCCGCTGTTTCCAGAGGCCGTTTTTTTTGCCTGTCTGGTTCGCCAGACAGGCGGGCAGGTTAGTCGGGATGTTTCTCTTTCAGCGGGAAACGACGACGCACCAGCACAAAGAACAGCGGTACAAACAGGATGGCTAACAGCGTGGCGGAAATCATTCCCCCCATCACGCCGGTGCCCACGGAGTGCTGACTGCCTGATCCTGCGCCGCTACTGATCGCCATTGGCAGGACGCCGAAGATAAAGGCCAGTGAAGTCATCAGGATCGGGCGCAGACGCTGGCGTGAAGCCGCAAGCGTGGATTCAATCAGCTCGCCGCCCTTGCTGTTAAGCTCGTTGGCGAACTCGACAATCAGGATGGCGTTCTTCGCCGAAAGCCCGACAACGGTCAGCAGGCCGACCTGGAAATAGACGTCGTTTTCCAGCCCGCGCGTCCAGGTGGCGATCAGGGCGCCGACCACACCGAGCGGCACAACCAGCATCACAGAGAACGGAATCGACCAGCTCTCATACAGGGCCGCCAGACAGAGGAACACGACCAGCAGCGAAACGGCGTACAGCGCCGGAGCCTGAGAGCCGGACAACCGCTCCTGATACGACGCACCCGTCCACTGGAAGCCCACACCGAGCGGCAGGGATTCAACCAGCTTCTCCATTTCGTTCATCGCGGTACCGCTACTCACGCCCTCTGCGGCTTCTCCCACGATCTCCAGTGAGGAGTAACCGTTATAGCGTTCCAGACGCGGCGAGCCCGTTTCCCAGCGGCTGGTGGCAAAGGCCGAGAAGGGCACCATGGTGCCACTGCTGTTACGCACGTACCATTTGTCGATATCATCGGGCAGCATGCGATAGGGCGCATCAGCCTGCACATACACTTTTTTTACCCGCCCCCGATCCAGAAAGTCGTTCACGTAGCTTGAGCCCCAGGCGGTGGCGAGCGTGTCGTTAATGGTATCCAGCGACACGCCCAGCGCCTGCGCTTTACGCTCATCAATATCAATTTGCAACTGTGGGCTGTCATCAAGGCCGTTATGACGGACACGGGACAGAAGCGTATCTTTGCTGGCTTTGTCCAGTAGCATGTCGCGCATGGCCATGAGCTTGTCATGCCCGATGCCGCCATGATCCTGTATCTCCAGGTCGAAGCCCGATGAACTACCCAACCCGGTAATGGCCGGCGGGCTGCTCGCAATGACCATGGCCTCATTGATGTGTTTAAAGGCTTTACCCGCGCGCTTAATGATGGCGAACGAGGTACGATCGGCACCCGGTCTGTCACCCCAGTCTTTCAAACGGATAAACAGACGCGCGACGTTTTGTCCATTCCCGCCGGGACCTGAACCGATCGTTGAGAAGACCGACAGCACGTTATCTTTCTCTTTCGTCAGGTAGTATTTTTCCACTTTGGCCACCACCGCCGAGGTCTGATCCATGCTGGAACCGGCGGGCAACTGGACCTGCGTCAAAATCATGCCGCGATCTTCCTGTGGCAAAAACGACGAAGGCAGGTGAAGAAACAGAAACGCCATGACGCCAATTATCCCCACATAAA
Source organism: Pantoea sp. CS_6 (assembly GCF_041954745.1). Taxonomy (NCBI): domain Bacteria; kingdom Pseudomonadati; phylum Pseudomonadota; class Gammaproteobacteria; order Enterobacterales; family Erwiniaceae; genus Pantoea; species Pantoea sp. CS_6. The sequence continues at coordinate 205,963 of NZ_JAVAYG010000006.1, read as the reverse complement.
GCAGCAGCCAGCGGCCGCCTGTGTGCAGGATGCGGGCAACGCCACGCTCATAGCGATCGGCATTGCGGTTGAAATGATAGTTAAACCAGCGGAAGAAGCCGCGCTCGCCGTGGTGTTCACCTTTGGCGATGGGTTTGAGCAGCGTGGCACACAGGGCTGGCGTCAGGATCATTGCGACCAGCACGGACAGGATCATGGCGGAGACAATCGTCACCGAAAACTGGCGGTAGATGGCGCCGACGGTGCCGCCAAAAAAGGCCATGGGAATAAAGACGGCGGACAGCACCAGCGCAATCCCCACCAGCGCGCCCTGAATTTGCCCCATTGATTTTCGGGTGGCTGCGCGCGGCGAGATCCCTTCCTCGCTCATGATACGTTCGACGTTCTCGACGACCACAATGGCATCGTCCACCAGCAGGCCTATCGCCAGCACCATGGCGAACATGGTCAGGGTGTTGATACTGTAGCCGAAGGCAAAGATCACACAGAAAGTGCCAAGCAGCACCACCGGCACGGCGATGGTAGGGATTAACGTGGCCCGGAAGTTCTGCATAAACAGATACATCACGCCAAATACCAGCAGAATGGCTTCCAGCAGGGTTTTGACCACATCGGTGATTGAGGCTTTGACAAAAGGCGTGGTTTCATAAGCGATCTTCGCTTCCAGCCCATGCGGAAAATAGTGTGATAACTCATCCAGACGTGCCCGCACCAGCTTATCCGTGTTCATCTCGTTGGCACCGGAGGCCAGTTTGATACCCAGTCCAGAGGCGGCCTGGCCATTGTAGCGGCTGAGGGAATCGTATTTTTCAGCGCCGAGTGCCACCGTTGCGACATCGCCCAGCGTGACGACGGAGCCATCGGGATTATTCTTCAGGGTAATCGCTTTAAACTGGTCGGGCGTTTGCAGCATCGACTGCGCGTTCACCGTGGCGTTCAGCGCCTGATTATTGACTGCCGGCAAACCGCCCACCTGGCCGACGGCCACCTGAGTGTTCTGAGATTTGATGGCATTCACCACATCATCGGTGGTCAGGGCATAGGCGGTCAGCTTGTAGGGATCGAGCCAGATGCGCATGGCATATTGGGTGCCGTAGGCATCCACTTCACCGACACCATCAATTCGGCTTATGGGATCCTGAATATTACTGGCGACATAATCAGCAATATCTTGTTTGTTCATGCTGCCGTCAGTGGAGACAAATGCCACCATCAAAATATTGCTGTCACCGGTTTTATTGACGGTCACACCTTGTGACTGCACCGGTTGAGGTAACTGACGCAGGGCTGCCTGTAACTGATTCTGGACCTGCTGACGGGCTTCGTCGGGATTGGTGCCGGCAGTAAAGGTGAGGGTGATTTGCGCCTGGCCGGTATTGCTGCTGTTCGAGGACATATACATCAGATTATCGATACCGGTCATATTCTGTTCGATAACCTGGGTAACGGTATTTTCCAGCGTTTGCGCCGAGGCACCAGGATAGGTCGCGGTTATACGCACGTTGGGCGGCGCTAAGTCGGGATATTGCTCAACGGGAAGCGAAATAATGGCGAGCGTGCCGCAAAGACACAATAAAATTGCCAAAACCCAGGCAAAAATAGGGCGGTCGATAAAGAAATTCGACATGGAATCGGCACTCCTCACTGCTTTTATTATTAATATGACCGATGCAGCGCGTAACGTACGAAAGTATTCCATGACATCACGCACGACCAGGCGACTACTTTACGTGCGGGCAGGGTTTGAAAAGTGGAGAAATTATAAAGAATGTGTAAATTGGCGCGCTTTTTCTCAACGATGTCGACGTTCAAGCCACAGGATGGTCGCCGCAACGCGTGAGCGAACCTCAAGTTTGCGCAGGATATTACGAAGATGTACCTTCACCGTCTCTTCTGAAATTTGCAAGGTATCAGCAACGGCTTTGTTGGACAGGCCTCGCGCCACTTCCTGAAGCACGTCGCGTTCGCGTTCTGTCAGCAAACGGAACGGATCGTCGCTGTTGTGACGCGTCGCGAGCGAATGCCGGACCGCCTCGCTAAAGACATTTTCGCCCTGTGTGGCCTGTACGATCTGGTTTAGCAGGATTTCCGGTTCACTGTCTTTCAGCAAATACCCATCGGCTCCCGCATCCACCATGGCGAAGATATCACTGCGCGCATCCGACACCGTCAGCACCAGAATCCGCGAGTGGATGCCTTCATGACGAAGCGCTTTCAGCGTGTCCAGGCCCGACATCCCTTTCATATTCAGGTCGAGCAGGATGACGTCCGGTGTCAGGCGACGGGCCTCAGCCAGTGCTTCGGTGCCGTTGCTGGCTTCCGCGACGACCTGAAGCGTCGGGTCGAGCGCCAGTAACTGCCGAATACCGCGACGCATAAGCGGATGGTCGTCCACAATCATGATTGTTAAAGTCGGTTGTTCCATGTTTTCTCCCTGTCACCTGACGCTGCAGGTTGTCGCATGGGCAATGCGGTTCGTCAAGCGGCGGCTGCAGCGACCCTCTGTGGTGCTGTCATTGTAATGATTAACCCGATGGCCTGCCGTTGATCTGCCACATGCCCTGTGATGCGAGATGCAATAAAAGTAAAGCCGTGTTACGTGCGGCTAGTCAATCTCTGATGCCGGACGCGGTGGAAAGCGCAACACAATCTGTGTTCCACACGGCTGCGAACGAATGTCTAACTGGCCAGACAAGCATGCTGCGCGCTCGGTCATGGTGATGAAACCATAATGCCCCGGGGGTTCTTCTGTGCTGATCATGCCCGTGCCGTCATCAGTGATTGTCAGTGAATGCTCACCTGTATCCGTGATCCGGTAGTCGACGGTAATCAAACGGGCATTCGCATGGCGAATGGCATTCAGGACGGCTTCCCGGGCAATTTGCAGGACGTGGACCTGTTGCCGGGCATCCAGTTGCTGCAGGCCTGGCTGGCAGGTCAACCGGATATCAGCGACAGTCTGAGACTGAAGCGGCGCAATCATCACGTGCAGAGCAGCCTCCAGATCGGCCTTTTCAATCGTCAGACGAAAGGTCGCCAGCAGTTCGCGTAGCTGGCGGTAAGCCTCTGCCAGTTCGCGATCAAAATCTGCAATGATCGCCTGTGCCGACTGATCGGAGGCGGACAGGCTGCGCCGAAGCTGCATCAGCTGTATCCGCAGGTAAGTCAGTGACTGCGCCAGCGAGTCGTGCAGTTCACGTGCAATCGTGGCGCGCTCCTCAATCAGCAGCATTTGCTGGTACTGCTTCTGGGTTTGCCAGATCCAGATCGACCGTCCCAGCATCGCGGCCAGGCTGCCCATTAACGCGGCGGAAGGGGCCGTGCCGCCGGTTTGCCAGCGCAACGTGCCAACACGTTGATCGTCCTGTTTCAGCGGTAAATGCTGCCAGGCCAGCGCGGGATCGTGCTGGCCCGCCTCACAGGTAAACTGCTCGCCCTGAAGCTGAATGAAGGCAATATTCTCTTTGCCGACGATGCGGTTCAGCACATCATCGAAAAGCGCCGGTTGCAGCGAACGGCTGGTCAGGATTTGTGAGCTTTCATAGAGTAAGGAGAGCGTATGATTCGCCTGGGTTAAGTCCCGGGTTTTGTCGCGGACCCGTTGTTCCAGTTGCTGATAATGGCACTGTAATTGTGCAGCCATGCTGCTGAAAGTCTGTGACAGGACTTTCAGCTCGTTCTGCTGCTGCACATGCAGGGGCGGAAAGGCAAAATTGCCGCTTTCCACATAGCGGCTGGCTCTGACCAGTGCATTGAGGGGTTTAACGACCTGCTGGCGGGTAAAGCGGATCGTCATCAGAGCGAGCGCAACAATGGCGATCACGCCCGTCAGGCTGCTGATGGCCACGACGCGCATTTTCAGTTCGGCGTAGCGCTGTAGCGCCAGTACGAAGCGGTTAATTTCGTCAACGTAGTTGGGCATTTGTTGCCGCCAGGCATCTGACGCGTTCGCCCGCAGATGCTGTGCCAGACCGGGCCAGCCTTCGCGTAAACGCTGATAGTGATTAATAACCTTGCGCGGCACCCAGGGGCGATCGAGTTCCTGTAACACGGCGGCATCAAGCGTTTGTTGATACTGCGCCAGGTGCGCCGTCAGCAGCTGCGGATCTGCTCTGGCATCCCAGGCCAGGCGGTAACTTTGCATTCGCAGCGATCCGGCCAGATTAATGGCTTCCGCATCGCGCAGGCTACTGGAAAGCGTCAGCAGCGCCAGGCCGGTCGTCAGTAACGCCAGCAAGACAATCCACGTTAACGACAGCGCGATACTTCTGGTAACAGAGCGTTTAACAATCACGACAATAACACCTTTACTGACAGGGAATCATAAGAGCGGTGCCAGAGACACCCGACGACTTATTACAAAATGCCCGAAAACAGCGGCGCTGTGTACGCAAACTCACCCCCGTTGACGTTTCCCAGGAATGTCCACTTACGAATGAACATTGCTGCCATAGCTTTACACCTTGCCCATGTTGGCTTTCATTGCCTCGCTAATACTCAACACCATGTTTTACTCAGTGACCCACGCAAGTTCAGGAGGAAGTATGAAACGATTACCTGTGTACCTTAGCGCTGCTCTGTTGGCCACTGCTTCATTCTCTACTCTTGCTGCCACGGCAGTGGACCGGCAGGAAGCCCAGGGGCTGCAACGTATCGGCAGCGTCTCGGTGACAAATGTGAACGGCTCTCTGGATGATGTCACCCGCCAGCTTTCGCAGGAGGCCAAATCAGAAGGTGCCCGCCATTTCCGTGTCATCGGGGTTGATAACCCCGGCGACTCCAGCCTGTGGACCGGCACTGCCGAAATTTACCGCTAAACCCCTCTGTTACCTTCCCTGTAGCCCTTACCGGTCGCCTGTCGGCCGGTTTTTTTGTGATCTCAGAAAAGTTTTTTACAAATCGTCCGGCTTATCTCCTCGGTATATTTTGCTTCGATGTTGCATAACGGTTAGGATTCATCGCCGTAAATTCCCGCGCTGCTTTTCGTTAACTCACAGGCAAACGCACAGAGGAAGAAAACCCATTTCGCACTGCTAAACGCAATCGTTTGGATGCGCGATGACTTATGGTCAGGACAAACAGGAAGGCTATGAAATCTACGAAGAAAACCGCAGCAGACATGCGCGCTGCGAAACGACGCTGGCTCAATTCCCACGACTCCGGCTATAAGAAAGCCATGGGTAATCGTCACGTACAGATGATTGCTATCGGTGGCGCAATTGGTACAGGTCTGTTCCTGGGCGCAGGTGCCCGCTTACAGGCTGCGGGTCCCGCTCTGGCGGTAATCTATCTGGTCTGTGGCATTTTCTCCTTCTTCATTCTGCGCGCGCTGGGCGAACTGGTTTTACACCGTCCCAGCAGTGGAAGCTTTGTTTCCTATGCACGCGAGTTTATGGGTGAAAAAGCCTCCTATGTGGCAGGCTGGATGTATTTTGTTAACTGGGCCATGACCGGGATTGTCGATATCACCGCCGTGGCACTGTATATGCACTACTGGGGCGCGTTTGGCGATGTCCCACAATGGGTGTTTGCCCTGGGCGCGCTGGCGATTGTGGGTACCATGAACATGATCGGCGTAAAGTGGTTTGCCGAAATGGAGTTCTGGTTCGCGTTAGTCAAGGTGCTGGCGATAGTGATATTTCTGGTGGTCGGCGTGGTGTTCCTGGGCAGCGGTAAACCGCTGGACGGCAATGCAACAGGTTTCCACCTGGTCACGGATAACGGCGGCCTGTTCCCGCACGGCCTGTTACCGGCGCTGGTGCTGGTGCAGGGGGTGGTCTTTGCCTTCGCTTCGATCGAACTGGTGGGCACGGCCGCAGGTGAGTGTAAAGATCCGGAAACCATGCTGCCGAAAGCGATCAACAGCGTAATCTGGCGTATCGGTTTGTTCTATGTCGGTTCCGTGGTGCTGCTGGTGCTGTTACTGCCGTGGAATGCCTATCAGGCCGGGCAAAGTCCGTTTGTGACCTTCTTCTCTAAACTGGGCGTGCCGTATATCGGCAGCATCATGAATATCGTGGTCCTCAGCGCCGCGCTGTCCAGTCTGAACTCCGGTCTGTACTCGACAGGCCGTATTCTGCGCTCCATGTCGATGGGCGGCTCAGCACCGAAATTCATGTCAAAAATGAGCAGCCAGCAGGTGCCTTATGCCGGGATTCTGGTTACCGTTTGCGTCTATGTTGTCGGCGTAATACTCAACTACTATGTGCCGTCACAGGTATTCGAGATTGTCCTGAACGTCGCGTCACTGGGGATCATTTCGTCCTGGGGCTTTATCGTGCTGTGCCAGCTGCGTCTGCGCAAAGCTATTAAAGAAGGCAAGGCCGACGACGTCAGCTTTAAGCTGCCGGGCGCGCCTTTCACTTCCTGGCTGACGCTGCTGTTCCTGTTCAGCGTGCTGGTCTTAATGGCGTTTGACTATCCAAACGGCACGTACACTATTGCCTCTATTCCGCTGATTGCGGTGATTCTGGTTCTGGGCTGGTTTGGTGTGCGTAAGCGCGTTAACGAAATTGCCGCCACGGAGCACGAGCATCACGAGCACGATGGCAAATCATCCTGACGGTGATCTTGCCTGAGATATCAATGCCAGCCTGCGTGCTGGCATTTTTTTTCGGTGTTTTTGGCGGTCTTGATGATTGCGTGCGCAGACACGTAATTCAGATAGTTTTCTTGCATCCCACGACCTATCATCATTGGCTCCCTTCTCACTTGCGGAGCGCCTATGTCGTCCAGAATCACTATCATCAAAGATAAGCTGCTGTCTGAGAACTGGTTTGTGTTGCGTAACATCACCTATGAGCTAACCGACAGCCATGGCGACGTCGTGCGTCACAAACGCGAGGTGTACGATCGCGGCAACGGTGCGACAATTCTGCTCTATAACCGTGAAAAAAACAGTGTGGTGCTGACGCGCCAGTTTCGCGTGGCGACCTACGTGAACGGTAATGAAGACGGAATGTTAATTGAGGCCTGCGCGGGCTTACTGGATGACGACTCGCCAGAGGATTGCATCCGTAAAGAGGCCATTGAAGAGACCGGCTATGCGGTAGGCGAGGTCGAAAAACTGTATTCGGTCTACATGTCACCGGGCGGCGTCACTGAACTGATTCACTTCTTTGCGGCGGAATATCACGAATCACTGCGCGAGAACGCTGGTGGCGGTGTTGAAGATGAGGCCATTGATGTGCTGGAAATGCCTTTTCCTCAGGCCATGGCGTGGGTGAAAGACGGACGCATTCGTGATGGTAAAACCATCATGTTATTGCAGCACGCCCTGATCGCAGGCTGGCTAACGCTGTAATCCTGCACGAAGCCGATGCGCAAACCATCGCATCGGCTTTCCGCTTTATACGCACGTCATCACGCGGTCGGCGACGCACTCCGGGTGCGCCTGCAGACGCGCCAGTGCCTCGGCATACGAAGGCATCGAATGGGCCGCACCCGGTCGCTCCACACATAATGAGGCAAACGCGGCCGCATACAGCGCCGCCTGATCCAGCGCAACGCCTGCCGCGAGCCTGGCCGCCAGCGCGCCGTTAAACGCATCGCCCGCGCCGGTCGTATCCAGCGGGGTGGCAGGAAACACGGGAATATGCCGTTGCTGCTGGCCGTCAGACAGTAACGCACCCGCCGTCCCCAGTGTAATAATGATCTGGCGCGCCCCTTTGCGATGCAGAATTTCTGCCGCCTGCCGGGCACTGCGGATATCGTTGACGTTGATGCCGGTCAGCAGCCTCGCTTCCGTACTGTTCGGGGTCAGCAGATCGACTTTTGCCAGCAACGTATCGCTGATTTTTTGAAACGGCGCGGGATTAAGAATCACAAAGGTATTGGCGGCCCGCGCATTATCAATCATGCGCTGTATCGCGCTCAGGTTGTTCTCGAGCTGGACCAGCAGAATGTCCGCCGCCGCGACGGTGGGTTTGCAGCGCGTGACTTCCGCCGCCGTCACGGTAAGGTTGGCGCCCGGATAGACGGAAATCATGTTTTCGGCGTCGTTTCCGGCAACGTAGATCAACGCATTGCCGGTGGGTTTCTCCTTACAGGTGAACAGTGTAATCGCATCAAACCCGGTTTTTTCCAGATGGCGGCGGGCAAACACACCAGAGTCGTCCTTGCCCACTTTGCCAATATAGTGCACCCGGGCGCCCGCGCGCAGTGCGGCGGTGGCCTGATTCGCACCTTTACCGCCCGGTCCCATCATGCTGTGCTGAGCAATCAGCGATTCGCCCGGCAGGGGAAAGCGGCGCATACCGGCGACAATATCCAGATTGAATGAACCAAACACACAGACTTTGCCTTTCATTTTCGCTCCCCAAAGTGGCGTTCGGCAGCCAGGCAGGCACCACGGCAGCCCGTGTAATCGGTGGCATGACTGAACACGATCCGTAAACCGTGGCGCGTGACGGGTGGCCGCAAACTGCGCTGAATGTGGTGTTGTAACTGCGCCAGCGGAAAACCGGCCATCGCCAGCACGCCACCGCCCAGAATCAGGTATTCCGGATCGAGGATGTTCATTTCACTGGCGATCAGGTGCGCCAGCCGCTGGACGAAGGCCTGCAGATCGGGATGATCCCCGTGTCGCGTAAACAGTTGTGACAGGGCGGTGTCCGGCTGATGCGTCGCCGCCCACTGGCTCAGCCAGTGACCGGAGATCAGCGTTTCCGCACAGCCGCGATTGCCGCACGGGCAGGGCAGGTCATTGCCGGGCAGGGGAATATGCCCCAGTTCACCCGCGCCGCCATGATGACCATGATAAAAGCGGCCTTCCAGCCACAGGCTATTGCCTAAACCGGTGCCGGGATACAATCCCACCGCGTTGTCGGGCAGGGCATCAAGCTGTAGCAGATCCCATAACATCAGGTGGTTGACGTCTTTATCCATGGCGACCGGCACGCCCAGTCGCTTGCTCAACTGGGCTGCCACAGGTTGCCCATCCAGTGCCTGAATAAAGGGTAACGAGATAACCTGCTGACGATCGCGGCTGAGAATACCCGGGAGCCCGAGCATTACGCCGCTAATCGCTTGTGACGCCAGCGTGTCAATAATCACATCGCCCAGGGCGTAAAGCGCATCCGTTTGCTGTGCCCAACTGGCGGTCGCTATTTTACGGAATCCGCACCAGTGCTGGCCGTCTTCCATCAGTTGCAGTCGGGTGCTGGTGCCACCGATATCCATTCCAAGCCAGCGTTGTTTCATGCAGACTCCTGTGCCAGTCCCTGTGCGGCATCAATGCTGCTGCGCATCATGTCCCAGGCGGTGCTGAGATCGTCATGCACGTTGAACAGGCCTGAGGTGCCGACAATCAGCACTTCTGCGCCGGCCTCCAGTAGCGTGCGGTAGGTTCGTTGATTACAGGAGCCGTCAATTTCGATGAGGAAGTCATAGCCCTGTGCCTGTTTCAGGGCCTTAAGCTGCTGGATCTTCTGCACCATCTCGGGAATAAATGACTGCCCGGCATAACCCGGATCGACCGTCATTACGGTGATCTTCTCCAGCAGATGAATATAGTGATGAATAAACGACACGGGCGTAGCGGGATTTAAAACCACGCCCGGCTTTTTCCCCAGACTGCGGATCAGGTTGATCACCCGGAAGGCATCGCGGTTGATGGTCTCTGCATGCGGACAGATATAGTCTGCTCCCGCTTTCGCGACGGCCTCGATAAAATCGGTCGGCTGTTCCACCATCAGGTGAACGTCTATCGCTACGGGCGTATGCGGACGAATTTGCTCAATAAAGAACGGCGACAGCGTGATGTTTTTGACGTAATGCCCGTCCATGATATCAACGTGCAGGAAATCAGCGCGGGTGTTCAGGACCGCCAGCTGCTGTTTAATCTCCATCAGATTCATGCACATTAATGACGGCGAGATTTGAATACGCATTATACTTCCTTTTTCTCAGTCAAGGGATTCAGGGCCGCGCTTAAACGTTTGCTGCGCGTTACGGCCCGGCTTTCATTTAGTCGGGCTTTGCCTTGTTTAACGGCCAGCACCACAATCAATACCGCGCCCCACATTGCCAGGCTGACGTGCGGACTGATGTTCATCAGACTGAACCCGGTGGAAAGAATTTGTAGCGCGATCAGCGCCAGCACGACGCCGGTGACCCGGCCAAAGCCGCCATTGGGATCGGTGCCGCCAAGGATGATGGCCAGCACGGTGAGTAAGAGATAGGCATCGCCATAACCCATGCGGGCGGAGTTAAAGCGCGCCATCATCACCAGCCCCGCCAGTACGCACAACAGGCTGGAAAGGATATATACCAGCATCACCATACGGTGCGTGTTGATGCCGCTAAACCAGGTCGCGTTGATGTTGCTGCCGCCCATATAGATGCACTTACCGGCGCGGGTTTTGCCCAGAAACAGGGCCAGCAGGGCGGCCGCCAGCAGAAAGAGCCACAGGGGCAACGGCACGCCCAGTAAGGTATCGGCACCCAGAGCCCTTACAACGGGAGGCATACCGCTTACCGCCGCGCCTTTGGTCAGCCAGATACCGATGCCGTTAATCGTGATCATGGTTGCCAGCGTCACCAGGATGGGATGTGCGCCAATACGCGTTACCATGACGCCGGTAATCAGGCCAATGAGTGCAGCAATCAGCATCGCACCCAGTACTGCCAGCAGTAACCACACGAGTTGCTGAGCGGTTCCGGCCCCGTCCGGCACCCTGTTTAGTAAGACCCAGGCGATAAACAGGCTGGTCAGATTGGCTGTGGTGATAATCGCCAGATTGAGTCCGCCACTCAGGATGGCAATAAACATCGCCAGGGTGAGTAAGCCCAGTTCCGGCAGTTGGAACGCCATGCTGAGGAAAGTGGCGTCGGTAAAAAAGCGGCCGGGTAACAGAATGCCGAACAGCGCCAGCGAGAAGGCAATCAGAAGCAGCAGGCCAACATTGGTGCCATCCGGTTTTAACGCAGCGAATCTTTTCATATCTGTTTCTCTCCTCAGACAAAGCTGACGTCAGTTTCTTTGCGCTTCTTAAAGTGGGTGACAGCAATGGCGGCCATGATGACGGTACCGACCACGATGTTCATGAAGTAGTTGGATACGCCGATCAGGTTGAGTCCGTTCTTCAGAACCGCGATCAGGAAAACCCCCATCAAGGTGCCACTGACGGTGCCCTTGCCGCCCATCAGACTGGCTCCGCCCAGTACGGTTGCCGCCAGCACATCCAGCTCACCACCCACCAGGGCGTTGGGGACGACTTCACCCATGCGGTAGACCTGAACCAGTCCGCCAATCGCGGCCATGGCCCCCAGCCAGCCATAGGCAAAGAGGGAGATCAGGCCAACGCGAATCCCGATACGCCGTGCGGATTCCGCATCGCCGCCCACGGCATAGAGTTGACGACCTAAATGTGTTTTGTTGAGGATCACTGCTGTCAGCGCCGCAATGAGCAACAGGATGAGCAGCGGCAGGCCGAGCTGAAAGGCTTGTCCCTGCCATTCGAACGGCAGCACGTTACGCAGCGTGATCCACCAGTCCGGAAGCTGATACAGGCTGCGTCCACCGGTCACCCACATCAGCAGGCCAAACAGCAGCGACTGCATACTAATGGTGATGATGATGGAGACGACCCGGAGCCAAATGATCAGCCAGGCGTTAATGACACCAAACAGCGTGCCGCAGGCTATCGCCAGTGCAATACTCAGCGGCGCGTTAGCAAACTGGTAATGCACAAACAGCGAGGCGATCAGGTACTGCACCACAGAGGCGACGGCCGCAAAGGAAATATCAATGCCGCCGGTCACCAGCACGACAAACAGTCCGAGGGCGAAAATGCCGGTAACCGCGTAACTCTCGGCCAGATCCAGCAGGTTTTGCACGGTCAGAAACTGGTCGCTGGCGAAGGAGAAAATCACAATGAACAGCAACAATACCCACGTCAGCCAGCCCTGACTGGAATGAGGACGTAAACGGGAAAAATCAGGCATTGATCACCTCCGCCAGTTGCTGTTGCGCTATGCGGTCTGGTTGATATTCGGCCTGGATGGTGCCCTCGCGGAAATGCAAAATGCGGTCGCAGTTGTACCAGACCTCGGGGACTTCATCGGAAATCAAAATGATCGACAGGCCTTCGCGTGCCAGTTCGTGAATAAGTTGATAAATACTCGCTTTTGCCCCCACATCCACGCCGACGGTGGGCGAATCGAGGATGAGCAGGCGCGGCTGCGTCAGGACCCATTTCGCCAGCACAATCTTTTGCTGATTGCCGCCGGACAGCGTTGAGATGGCTAGCTGTGGATCGGCAACGCGCACGCCCAGTTGCTGAATCCACTGAAGAATCAGCTTGTTCTTGCGGTATTCATCAATCAGGTGGAAGCGGTTTTGCAGCTGGTTAAGAATGGGCAGCACCATATTGTCGGCCACCGATTGTTGCTGAATCAGCCCCAGCGTCAGGCGATCCTCAGATACATAGCCAATCCCGGCTTTGATGGCATCTTCATGACTGCGAAAGCGCACGGGTTTACTGTCCAGCCAGATCCTGCCGCGGTCTGGCCGGGTCATGCCGAACAGGGAAAGAGCCAGCTCAGTACGTCCCGATCCCAGCAGACCACACAGCCCCAGCACCTCACCTTCGTACAGCCGAAAATTAACATCGTGGTACTGACCTGCACGGTGCAGGTTTTCCACTTCCAGAATGACCCGATCACCGTTGCGCGTAGGGGTTTTTAACTGATAATCAAGTTTTTGCCCGGTCATCAGCTCGGTGAGATGGTGCGGTGTCATAGCCTGCGCCGGCCAGCAGCCAACCTTGCGGCCATCGCGAATGACGGTTACGCGATCTGATATTTCCAGCACCTCGTCCAGGCGATGGCTGACAAAGACCACACAAATCTTTTTCTGTTTGAGATAGCGTACCGTGCGCAGCAGTTGATTGACTTCGGTACGGGTGAGGGAAGCGGTGGGCTCATCCATGATCACCAGCCGCGCATCCGCCACCAGCGCGCGGCAAATGGCGACCTGCTGTCGCTGAGCGATGGAAAGGTGCGCGACACTGTCGTCAAGATTGAGGTCAAACTGCAGTTCCTCAACAATACGCCGGGCACTGTCAACCAGGGTTTTGCGCTGATGCCAGCCAAATAACCCGCGCAGATTGTGTTCAAATGCGATGTTTTCGGCCACGCTCAGGTTCGGGAACAGGGACAGATCCTGGTAGATGACCTGAATACCAAAGTCTCTGGCCTGCTGAGTCGAGAGGCGGGGCAAGCGGTCTCCGTCACCTAAACGAATTTCGCTGCCACGATCCGGCGCATGTACGCCGGATATCACTTTAATGAGCGTACTTTTGCCACAACCATTGGTACCGGCAAGGCAGTGCACTTCGCCCGCCAGCAAGGTCAGCGAGATATCGCTCAGAGCACGATTCCCCCCAAAGGTTTTCGACAGTTTTTCCAGGGTGATAAGCCTTTGCGGCGCGACCGATTGCATCATTACAGCCCCAGCTTGATCAGGTTAGGCAGGTTAGCTTTATCCAGACTTTCCGTGTTGTTGCCCAGAATGGTGTGCGTTGTCTGATCCACTTTCACCTTGCCCAGGCCGTCAATCGTCATACCGTCCGTAATCGGTTCGTTCTTCTCCACCTTCTCGGCAATACGGATAAACACTTCACCGGCGGTATGTGGATTCCAGATATAGCCGCCCTTGATCGCCCCGCGGTTAACCAGTTGCGCGCCCTGACCCGGACTGAACGCCCCAATGACACAGACCTGATTGGTTTTATTGCGGTTCATAACGGCGCGACCGGCACCAATAGGGCCCTGCGAACCGAAGGCTAAAATGCCTTTCAGATCGGGATACTTAGACATCAGTTCATTGGTGGTACGGATGGACTCGTCCAGGGATTCGCCTACGCCAAATTTGTCCGTAACCAACTGCATGTTGGGATAGTGCTGCTTTTGATAATCCAGCGCGGCATCGGTCCACTGCTGATGAAGCGGCACCGTCAGGCTCCCCACGTATATGGCGTATTTCCCTTCGTCATGCATACATTGCGCCAGCGCTTTCATATGATTGATGCCGTGCGTTGCGGCATCCACTAATTCAAAATCCCAGTTTGCAAACTTCTGGCCTGGCGATTCGTGGGTAATGACTTTGATGCCGGCTTCACGGGCGCGCTGCAAGACGGGCTCAAGCACTTTGGGGTCGTTGGGGACGACGCCGATAATGTCCACTTTCTGGGCAATCAAATCTTCAATGGCACGCACCTGCAGGGCAGGATCGGCTGCGGTCGGCCCCACCATCCAGGCGTCAATGCCGCGTTTGGCTGCTTCGCTTTTAATTCCGGCTTCCATAGCGTTGAACCACGGAATACCACCGATTTTCACCACGATGCCCATGCGTATTTTGTCCGCCGCATGGGACTGAAAAGCCAGTAATGCGAACAACGAACAGGCGATAAGCTGTTTTTTCATAAAGGCTCCATTTAATTATTTATAAGCTGCACAGACTGGGGGCGCTGCGAGCAGTCAATAATATTGACGCCGTTCCAGGCCAGTTCCTGTTCCAGCTCTTTATCTTTCAACTGGTCAGTAATGAGAAAATCCACATCACGGTAATGGCAAATACGCGCGAATGAGGGCCGAAGAAACTTAGAGCTATCCAGTAATAAATGTTTTCGTTCTGCTGCCAGAATCAGCTGTTGTTTTAAATGTGCATGACGTTCATTTCCTTCGCGTAAATAACCGTCATTGCCCAGACTGCTGCATGAAAAAAAGATCTTATTTATTTGAAACTCTTTTAACGGCTGCTCGGTAACAATGCCGTGAAAATCTTCATAACGATCTGAATATTCTCCGCCCAGACAAATGGTGCGAATACTGCCGCGCGCTGCCAGCGTCTGGACAATGCGTAACGAATTGGTTAATACCGTTAATTCAATATCCGGTAATTGCCGTGCCAGATAAAAACACGTGGTACTACTGTCGAGTAATAAGCAGTCGCCCACACTAATAAAATCCAGCGCGCGTTTCGCGATTGCCATTTTGGCGTCAACATGTTCGTTTACGCGTTGACGAAAAGACGATTCAGATTCATTAATCTCGCGATTATTAACCTGTAGCGTTGCACTGTGTCGTTTAGCCGGAACCGCACCACCATGGCTTCGCTGTAAAATACCTTTCTTTTCCAGTTGTGCTAAATCGCGGCGAATCGTTTCCTGAGAAACCCGACATAACGCGGTGAGTTCAGCGACAATAACCCGTCCGTTACACATTAATTCATCGATAATTCTCTGCTGGCGTTCAATCGGCAACATAATGGCCTCCGATGGCTATAAAGTACTGGAAGGCACGCGGCAAAAATGTGGCCTGAGCGTGGGTACGCAGGACCTGTTTTTACAACGCGCATAAAGAGATCTGTGCTGGGTTTTAATGAAACGAAATGAAAGAAATAATATTGTTTAGTGATTTGTCTCACTAAATAAGGGTTATTTAGCGGTCTCAGGATCCGCTGTGAACATTTTATCCTGCATTCTGCAGCGACTCTATCATGCCCGCTTTTGCCCGTTTATGTGTATTTGACCGCTTTGCCTGTCCGGATAGTCCGACGAATCCGATTGAGAGAACGCTGACGAATACGCATGATGACCGCATTGCGCACGACAGGGCGCTACGGCTGTTGCAAAATGGATGTTTTTTAGGCAGTTAGCTGCGCTTGCTGGGCACTTCACAGAATGCGAACGTCGTGACGTGCGCGATTGCGCTATCATCTTCCACTCAGAGAAGTTGGGGCTCGATTTTCTTAATGTGGTACAGGATGAAATCGCTGTTTGCGTTGCCTTTATTCATGGTCGCCGCCGTCCAGGCTGAACCGGTGCAGAAACTGTTTTCTGACTGGCAGTTAACCTGCAATAACGCGGCCTTTTGCGTTGCGCGCAGCACGCAGGGTGACCGTGGTTTGGTGATGACCCTGTCGCGACATGCCGGGGCGGATGACCAGCCCCTGTTACGTATTGATTACGGCAGTGCCTATAGTGGTGCGCTGCCGGGTCCAGCGCTCAAAGATAATCTGCTGGTGGATCAGCGTCGTCTTCGTCCTGATTTCAAGCACTGGGACGTAGAGCCGCATCATCTTGCGACCCGTAACCCGATTGCCATTAACGAATTTCTTGAACTCACCATGGATGCAAAAAATCTGCAGCTGACGTTCAGCGCCAGCCCACAGGTTTCATTGCGTGGCATGAAAGCGGCCCTGTTGTACATGGACGACGTGCAGGGGCGGGTGAATAGCATGAGCGCCTGGGTTCGACGGGGCGAACGCAACGGCGTGCCTGCTGCTCCGGCGATTCCGCAACTGCCACCTCCCATGGCCGCGCCTGCACCGCTGACGCGGGAAGAAACCAGTGGCCTGATCGATTACGGCACCTGGCGGGTTAATTCAGACACCTGTTCGCTCGATCCACTGCGACGCGAAGTCAGCGTCTCGCCGCTGACGGACAAAAAAGCCTTGCTGCTGGTGAGCTGTGAGATGGGGGCGTATAACGTGATCGATCGGGCGTTTGAAGTGACGCGCGCGCCGCCCTATGTGGCACGCGGTGTCAGCCTGACTTTACCCTTTACGCCGCCCGAGGGAGGAGAGCGCCAGCTGGAGCTGATTAATGCGGATTACGATGCGGCAACCGGCCAGCTTTACACCTTTGGTAAAGGGCGGGGACTGGGCGACTGCGGTACAGCGTCCCGCTGGCAGTTTAACGGTGAGCACTTTGTGTTAGCGGAATATGCCGAAGAATCAACCTGCGATGCCTGGCACAGCAGCGATGACTGGCCCACGCTCTGGGTAAGCCAGTCAGCCTCTGCGGATGGCAGCCGTTAAGGAATCGCCTGCACCATCATGGGGGAACCGGTCTGATTGCCCACCAACTCCGCCAGCAGGTTATTTACACCGTCACTCATTGGCGTGAAGCGGGTCAGGGGAGATCGGGTCACCACCACAAAAACGCCCACATTATTCTGCGGCACCATCGCTATATAGGTGATGAAACCCCCGCCACCGCCGGTTTTCTGAATGATGCCCGGACGCCCCTTTGACGGTCCCATATAAACCCAACCCATGCCGAGAGCGTCGGCTTTACCTGGCACGTCCATTCCATCCACCTTGTGAAGCTGATCGCGACGGTAGATTAATGTCTGCAGGCGATCGATCTGTGGCGTGCGGCGATTCACGGAGGAGTTCAGAAACTGCTGCATCCAGCGTCCCATATCATCCGGCGTTGAATAGACGCCACCGCTGCCGATAGCCGCCAGCGTGTTATTACACGGACTGGCTCCTTTTTCCGCCACCATTAAACGGGCGCACTGTTCGGGTGACGGGGTAAACGTGGTGTCCTTCATGCCCAGCGGGCGGGTGATCAGCTGCTGAAACAGGGCCGGATAGGGTTTACCCGCCGCACGTGACAGCGCATCACCCAACAGATCGTAACCCAGGTTGGAATAGGCCGCATTGGTGCCGGGTGCCGCTTTCAGGCTGGCGGTGTTCAGCCAGTTCCAGCGCTCACTTTGCGTAGGCCAGACAAAAACCGGACGATGCGGTTTACCGCCGGGCTGTTCGCGCGGCAGGCCACTGGTATGAGTGGCGAGGTTAATCAACCGAATCGGTTGACCGTCGAAACCAGGGACCCGTTTTCCCGGAGGCGCATACTTACTCAGCGGATCGTCCAGACGAATCTCGCCGCGCTCGGCCATTTTTACCATCACCTCACTGGTCATTAATTTACTGAGCGAGGCAATACGAATTAACGAATCCTTTTGCGGACGAATATTGTTGCCGGGCCGGGTATCACCAAAGCTGGTAAAGACACGCTGATTACCGTCTATTGCCACCAGGGCCATGCCGGTGGCACCACTGGCATAAAAGATATGCTCTGCATAGCGATCGACAATCTGGGAGGCCAGTAAGGGATCGGGCGCAACCTGCGCCGTGCTTTTAAGGGGAAGCAAAGAAACCAGTAAAGCCAGTAAATAAGGAGTGCGCATTTTCAACGGAGAGGGCTTCGCTATAGGAGTCGGGTGAAAACCTATAGTAATCAGTTTAAGGATGACGGGAAGAGCAAAGCACAGTTTTTTTTATTTCAGATTACAGTCAGCTGGCGATGGCGGCCATGGACATCAGCGGGCGGGGGATATGTTTTGCCCCGCAGAGGCCGCCGGACCGAGCCGCTGCACTGGCGGCGTGGCGCGCCGCAGTTCATGGACGTTTGTACATGCGCCTGGGATGGCCCACTTTGCCATACAGCATTTCTACCGTCAGAAAGCCGGTTTCCACGCAGTGCTCCAGATAGCGACGGGCGGTTGTTTTACTGAGCCCGGTTTCGGCCATCACCTCATCAACCGAAAAAAGCCGCGTGGTGGCTGGCGTAAAAAGTGTCTGGACCCGCGCGAGGGTCGTTTCCTCAATACCTTTGCTGCCGTTATCGTGCGGGTAGTTCTTCGCCTGTAGCTGATAAAGGACATCGACATTTTTCTGATCGACAATCTTCCATGTGCGCTGCTGGTCTGCGAAAGCGATAAAGTTGGCAAGCGAGCGGTTAAGCCGTTTCCAGGACACAGGTTTAAGGACGTAATCGAAGGCACCGTTGCGGATGGCCTGGCTACAGGTATCCATATCACTGGCCGCCGTAATAAAAATAATGGAACAGTTTGCGTGGGCCAGCAACGGATCGCCAATCAGGGTGATGCCTTTGCCATCGGGCAGATAATTATCCAGCAATAGCAGCTGTGGCGCACTGATGGCAAGCTGCTGTCTGGCTTCTGCGAGTGACCCGGCGATACCGATCAGCCTGAGTTCAGGGTGTTTACCAATCAGTTCGGCATGAAGCTGAGCCAGTTCAGGCTCATCTTCCACAATCAGGACAGTCACAGGCTCATGTTGCATCGCGGACCTTCTCCGTTTCCGTTACGGGACAGCGGTGGGTTTGCGCGCAGGGGATAAACAGCGAGAAAATGGCGCCACGTGGCACATTGTCGCTGACCTCAATGGTTCCCCCTGTGCGGGTAATATAGCTTTCTGTTAAATACAGCCCGATGCCGTGATCGCCCCGGGTTTTCGTGGTGACGCCACGTTCAAACATGGATTCGCGGATGGCAGGTGCAATGCCCACGCCGTGATCCGCCACTTCGATGATCAGCTCACGGGCGCTGAGCTTAATCAGCACTTCAACAGGTTCATGAGGCATCGGGGCGCGTTGCGTGGCTTCAATCGCGTTGTCCAGCAAATTGCCAATGACCGAGATCAGTTCAGCCTCTGACAGTGGGGGAAAGGGCTTGTCCATCAGGCATGCGGGATCAAAGTGGAGGATAACGCCTTTTTCTCTGGCGCGTGCCGCTTTGCCCAGTAACAAGCCGCACAGCAGTGGCGAGCTGAAGCGTGCGGAGACAAAGTCCAGCCACTCCTGCTCGTGTTCTGACTGCGCCTCAATGTAGTCAATCGCGTCTTCAAAACGCCCCATGTGCAACAGCCCGGAAAGCGTGTTCATTCGGTTAAGCTGCTCATGCCGCATAATGCGCAGATTATCGACATAACGTTTCACCTGGCTGAGCTGGGCGCTAAGGGAGTCGATGTCGTTAAAATCGCGGAAGGAGATTACCCAGCCCATCAGCGCGTCCTCCAGCATGATACGTACCCGGCTGGCGATGACGGTGAGCGCGTTAAACTGGCTAATCTCATCGTGGGTATCTTTCTCCAGCATCACGGGCTGCGATAAAAAGGGGACGGGCGAAATGATCTGGCTGACAGACTGCCCTCGCAGCGCCTCGGCGGACTGTGAAAGGCCTAACAGCTTTCGGGCGGCCTGGTTGATCACTTCGATCTGCAGGTGTTCATTGATGACAATCACGCCTTCATAGATCGATTCCATCATGGCGTTTTGCTGACGGACCATCAGGCCGATCTCGCGCGGTTCCAGCGAGAAAATCTGTTTTTTAATATTGCAGGTGAAAAACCAGGAGAAAATAAACAGGGCGATAAGCACCAGGGCCGCCACGATCAGCAGGTTGATCATGTTGCTGAACGTGATGGCATCCAGATAGCGGGCGAGATAACCAACGGACACGATACCGACCACCTGCCCGCGATCGTTCAGGATAGGCGATTTGCTGCGCAGGGAGATTCCCAGTCCGCCTGTCCGGATGGTGGTGATACTTTTCCCTGCCAGCACTGCCGCGTTGTCTCCGCCGACCAGGGGTTTGCCAACCCGGTCCGCCGTCACCGAGTGAAAAAGGTGCAGGCCACGGTTATCGCCAATCACCATAAAACTGGCATCGCTTTTCCGGGCAATAGCCCTCATCAGCATATTAATGGCCGGGATATCCCGATCCGCCACCGCTTTTCTCAGTTCCGGAATCAGCGCGATTTCGTCTGCCTGCACCTTCGCGCGCATGCTCATCGCCTGATAAAGCTGCCGGGTGATGCTGACGTAGTAATAGCTTCCCAGTAACACGAACAGGACAGACGAAAAAACAACGAGCGAAAGAAACAGCTTCGTTTGAAATGACAATTTCATGACTGTCACGCGCATTTTGGAATAATAACTTCAATGTATCATCTTTTTAACAACAGACACTACATGCGTTTATCTGTTTGATATTAATGGGATTAAATCGTTTTCAGAGGGCAGGGAAGCGTCAGCAAAGGACAAACAACGGCTGCGGGGAATAAAAACCATAAACACCACGACGATTACCAGGATGCGGATCACGCTCTGGAAATAACACCATTAAAACTTTATGCCAGATACCTTCTCCTTCACGTAATTCCGCTTTTTTTCACGGCATTCTGAAAAAAAACGATGATGCAAAGAGGTTAATAATGCGCTCACCTGATAATTCTTTTCTGTCTGATACGCTGGCCCGTTCACCGCGCAGGAAAACCCTGAAGGAGCAGTGGTGGCATATTATGGATAACTGGAAAGTCGGGATTATCCCTCTTCCTCTGTTTGTGCTGGCCGGTGTGCTCATTGCACTGGACTGCCTGAGCGGGAAACTGGCCAGCGATATCGTCGTCATGGTCGCCACGCTGGCCTTTTTTGGTTTTGCCTGCGGTGAATTTGGTAAACGTCTGCCGGTGGTGGGCCGTCTGGGCGCCGCAGCTATCTGCGCAACCTTTATTCCCTCTGCGCTGGTCTATTACGGGTTACTTCCCGATATCGTGGTGACCTCAACAACGCAGTTCTATAAATCGACCAATATTCTCTATCTCTATATTTGCTGCATCATCGTCGGCAGCATCATGAGCATGAACCGTACGGTGCTGATTCAGGGCTTTCTGCGCATCTTTTTTCCCATGCTGTGCGGTGAAATCGTGGGCATGATTGTCGGCATGGGCGTCGGATTAGCGTTGGGGCTGGAGCCGTTCCAGATTTTCTTTTTTATCATTCTGCCCATTATGGCGGGTGGCGTCGGCGAAGGGGCCATTCCGCTCTCCATCGGCTATGCGGCGTTGCTCCATATGGATCAGGGCGTAGCGCTGGGCCGTATCCTGCCGATGGTGATGCTGGGTGGCGTGACCGCCATTATTATTTCCGGCTGCCTGAACCAACTGGGTAAACGTTATCCGCACCTCACCGGGGAAGGCCAGCTGATGCCGAATGTCACGAACGTTGAGCCCGAGCCGCTGCAGTCCGTTTTTTCCGGTAAAGTTGACGTAACGGCCATTGCCTCCGGGGCGCTGCTTGCGGTGCTGCTCTATATGGTAGGGATGCTGGGGCAGAAGCTGACAGGGCTGCCTGCGCCGGTAGGGATGCTGTTCCTGGCCGTGCTGGTGAAACTGGTCAATGGCGTTTCGCCCCGTATTCTGGCCGGTTCTCAGGTGGTCTATCGCTTTTTCCGCACCGCAGTGACCTATCCCGTCCTGTTCGCTGTCGGTGTGGCCATTACGCCGTGGCATGTGCTGGTCACTGCGTTTACGCTCACCAATCTGCTGGTCATTATCAGCACGGTCAGTGCGCTGGTCGCAACGGGCTTTTTTGTCGGGAAAAAGATTGGCATGCATCCCATTGATGTCGCCATTGTTTCCTGCTGCCAGAGTGGGCAGGGCGGGACGGGCGATGTAGCCATTCTTACCGCCGGTAACCGCATGGGCCTGATGCCGTTTGCTCAGATCGCGACGCGTATCGGTGGAGCCATCAACGTTTCGCTCTCTTTGCTGCTGCTGAGCCACTTTTTAAAGTAACGGTTGTTAAGGTCAGCAAGGCGGCAGGATTAACCACAGCATGCAGGGGCACGGCGAAAAACGTGGTTACCGAAGAAGGTGGGTTTTCAGAAAGCAGCACGCCAGCGTCAGGCTGGCGTGCTGAGAGCAAAACCGCGATCCGGCTGAGGAAGCCGGATCGCGTGAGTGCGAGGATTATGCCGGTTTCAGCAGGGCTTCGGCATGGCTGACGATGTTTTCTATCGTGAAGCCAAACTCCGCGAACAGCTTTTCTGCTGGCGCAGATTCACCGAACGTAGTCATCCCGACAATGGCACCGTCCAGCCCGACATACTTATACCAGTAATCTGCAATGCCTGCTTCCACGGCCACGCGTGCTTTCACAGCGGAAGGCAGCACAGATTCGCGATAAGCCGCATCCTGCGCTTCGAACAGATCCGTTGAAGGCAGTGAAACGACCCGCACCTTATGGCCGCCGGTCGTCAGCTTCGTTGCTGCACCCAGCGTAATCTCCACTTCAGAGCCGGTGGCAATCAGAATGACGTCTGGCGTGCCCTCACAGTCTTTCAGGACGTAACCGCCGCGTTTGATATTCGCCACCTGTTCCGCCGTACGCTCCGGCTGTGCCAGATTCTGACGCGACAGGATCAGGGCGGTAGGCCCATGATGACGCTCAATCGCAGCCTGCCAGGCCACAGCGGTTTCCACCTGATCGCACGGACGCCAGACGCTCATATTCGGCGTAACGCGCAGGCTGGCAATCTGCTCTACCGGCTGGTGGGTTGGACCATCTTCACCCAGACCGATTGAGTCATGGGTATAAACCAGAATCTGGCGGGCCTTCATCAGGGCCGCCATGCGCGCGGCATTACGGGCGTACTCGACGAACATCAGGAAGGTCGCGGTATAGGGCACAAAACCACCGTGGTGGGCAATACCGTTACCAATGGCTGTCATACCAAATTCACGCACACCGTAGTGGATATAGTTCCCGGCCGGATCCTCTTTGATGGATTTCGAACCTGACCAGATGGTGAGGTTACTGGGTGCGAGGTCGGCAGAGCCGCCCAGGAATTCAGGCAGCATTTTGCCGTAGGCTTCCAGTGAATTTTGCGAGGCCTTGCGGCTGGCGATTTTTTGCGGATTCGCCTGCAGATCGGCAATGAATCGGGCAGTTTCCGCTTCCCAGTTTGCGGGCATTTCGCCGTTCATACGCCGCGTATATTCTGCGGCCAGTTCAGGATAAGCCTGCTGATACGCGGCAAACTTATCGTTCCAGGCTTTTTCGCGTGCCGCGCCAGCTTCTTTAGCATCCCACTGCTGGTAAATCTCTTGCGGGATCTCAAACGCCGGATAATTCCAGCCCAGTTGCTTGCGCGTCAGGGCGACTTCTTCTTCACCCAGCGCGGCCCCGTGTGCCTCTTCTTTACCGGCTTTATTCGGTGAACCAAAGCCAATAACCGTGCGGCAGATAATCAGTGACGGCTTATCGGTGACGCTTTGCGCTTCTTTAATTGCGGCTTTAACGGCCTCGGCATCGTGACCATCAATTTCACCGACCACGTGCCAGTTGTAGGCTTCGAAACGTTTGTGCGTGTCATCCGTAAACCAGCCTTCGGTCTCTCCGTCGATGGAAATGCCGTTGTGGTCATAGAAGCCGATCAGTTTGCCCAGACCAAGCGTTCCGGCCAGTGAGCAGACTTCGTGGGAAATCCCCTCCATCAGACAGCCGTCGCCCATAAACACATAGGTGAAGTGGTCAACGATATCGTGTTGTGGACGGTTAAACTGCGCAGCCAGCGTCCGTTCCGCAATGGCCAGACCCACGGCGTTTGCCAGACCCTGACCCAGCGGACCGGTCGTGGTTTCCACGCCCGGCGTGTAGCCAATTTCCGGGTGGCCCGGTGTTTTGGAGTGCAGCTGGCGGAAGTTTTTCAGCTCTTCAATCGGTAAATCGTACCCGGTCAGGTGCAGCAAACTGTAAAGCAGCATTGAGCCGTGACCGTTAGACAGGATAAAGCGGTCACGATCCAGCCAGGCGGGGTTGGTCGGATTATGCTTGAGGAAATCGCGCCACAGCACTTCGGCGATATCTGCCATGCCCATTGGCGCACCAGGATGACCGGATTTTGCTTTTTGTACCGCATCCATACTTAATGCGCGAATCGCATTCGCCAACTCTCTGCGTGAGGACATAAAGGGTCTCCCTTGTTAAGCATCAGGGCGGGAGTGAGCCCGCCCGGTAAAAGAGGGGAAAAACTACAGGCGCGCCGCCAGCACATCTTCCAGTTTTTGCTGGTCAACGGCGAACTGGCGAATACCGTCTGCCAGTTTTTCGACCGCCATAGGGTCCTGATTATGTTCCCAGCGGAACTCCGCTTCGGACAGCGGCGACGGCTGATGGAAACATTCAGTGGAAGGCTCAAGCTTACGCTCTACGGGCGCCTCGCTGTTCTGTAACTCTTCCAGCAGGTTAGGTGACAGCGTCAGCCGATCACACCCGGCCAGCGCCAGTACCTGTTCGACCTTACGGAAGCTGGCACCCATGATGATGGTGTCATAGCGATGCTTCTTATAATAATCGTAAATACGGCGCACCGATTTCACGCCCGGATCTTCGTCGACGTTATACGGGTCCATGGGCTTGCGGCTGTTGTACCAGTCATAGATACGGCCGACAAACGGCGAAATCAGATAAACCCCGGCTTCGGCGCAGGCGCGCGCCTGGGCAAAAGAGAACAGCAGCGTCAGGTTGCACTGGATACCATTCTTTTCCAGCTCTTCTGCGGCTTTAATGCCTTCCCATGTGGAGGCCAGTTTGATCAGGATGCGAGAGCGATCAATGCCGTGCTCTTCATACATGCGGACCAGCTTTTCTGCTTTCGTGACGCACATGCCACGATCGAAGGAGAGGCGCGCATCCACTTCGGTCGAAACACGGCCTGGTATGCTTTTCAGAATTTCCATACCGAGGTTAATGGCCACTTTATCGCTGGCGTTAATAATCTGCGTTTCTTTGCTGCCACCCTGTTTTTTCGCGTAGTCGATGGCGTCATCAATCAGATGTTTGTAAGGCTGGAGAGCAGATGCTTTCAGAATAAGCGAAGGGTTAGTCGTCGCATCTTGTGGGTGATAATTACGGATGGACTCAATATCGCCACTGTCAGCCACCACGGTCGTGAACTGTTTAAGGGCTTCAAGCTGGTTCATTTCTACACTCCTTGAAAAATACGTTGTAACAAAAGGGAACACCTCTGGCCTCGTGCCCTAATCAGTGCAGACATTACCCGTCGTAGTAACGCCGACTCACCACATTGCAACAGACCAGGTGCAGTGAAAATGCGTTTTCTCTGAATGTTGTGCGATGAGGGTTGCGCGCAACCACCCGAGATGACATTTCTGCGGATAACGACTGTCCAGCCATTAAGGATAGCAGCCATGAAAAATGACGCAGGGTAGACTGTGGCAATCTGTGCGTTAAGAAAGAAGGTTCTTTGAACCGCCTCACCGCTTTGTGATGGTGTGCTTTCTATACTGAACATCCACTTACCTGGCGAAGAAGGATGTTTAATGGATGACCAACTGAAGCAAAGTGCGCTTGATTTTCATCAGTATCCCACTCCCGGAAAAATTCAGGTTTCCCCCACCAAACCTCTTGCCACCCAGCGGGATTTGGCGCTGGCCTATTCTCCTGGCGTGGCGGCGCCCTGTTTAGAAATCGCCGCCGATCCGCTGGCGGCGCACAAGTACACCGCGCGCGGCAATCTGGTGGCGGTGATTTCAAACGGTACGGCGGTACTGGGGCTGGGGAACATCGGCGCACTGGCCGGGAAACCGGTGATGGAAGGCAAGGGCGTTCTGTTTAAGAAATTCGCGGGCATTGACGTTTTTGATATTGAGGTCGACGAACAGGATCCCGATAAGCTGATCGAGGTGATTGCCGCGCTGGAACCCACGTTTGGCGGAATCAATCTTGAAGATATTAAAGCGCCCGAGTGTTTTTATATCGAACAGCAACTGCGGCAGCGCATGAAAATTCCGGTGTTTCATGATGACCAGCATGGCACGGCCATCATCTGTACGGCGGCGGTGCTGAACGGACTACGCATCGTCAACAAGGCTATCGCTGATGTACGGCTGGTGGTGTCAGGCGCGGGCGCATCGGCCATTGCCTGTATGAATCTGCTGGTCGCGCTGGGCTTGCAGAAAGACCATATTCAGGTGTGCGATTCGAAAGGGCTGATTTACCGTGACCGCGAACCCAATATGGCGGCCACCAAAGCCGATTATGCCGTGGAGGATCACGGCAAGCGCACGCTGGCCGACGTGATCGAGGGCGCAGATATTTTCCTGGGCTGTTCCGGACCGGATGTCCTGACGCAGGATATGGTGAAAAGCATGGCGAAAGATCCGCTGATTCTGGCGCTGGCAAATCCCCATCCCGAAATTCTGCCGCCGTTGGCGAAAGCCGTACGGCCGGATGCGATTATCTGCACCGGACGTTCTGATTTTCCTAATCAGGTGAACAACGTGCTCTGCTTCCCGTTTATCTTTCGTGGCGCGCTGGATGTGGGGGCCACCGCCATCAATGAAGAGATGAAGCTGGCGGCCGTACACGCCATTGCCGAACTGGCACAGGCGGAACAAAGCGACGTAGTGGCTTCGGCCTATAGCGATCAGGACCTGCGCTTCGGACCGGACTATCTGATTCCCAAACCCTTTGATCCACGTTTAATCGTGCAGATAGCCCCTGCCGTGGCGAAAGCGGCGATGGCGTCCGGCGTGGCAACCCGGCCTGTGGCTGACTTTGATGCCTACCGGGAGCAACTTACGGAGTTTGTGTATAAGACCAACCTGTTTATGAAGCCGATCTTTTCCCAGGCGCGTAAAGCCCCGAAACGGGTGGTGATGGCGGAGGGCGAAGAGGTGCGGGTGCTGCATGCTACGCAGGAGCTGGTCTCGCTGGGGCTGGCGAAACCCATCCTGATAGGTCGCCCCAACGTGATCGCCATGCGGTTAGAAAAACAGGGGCTAAAAATTGAGGCCGGAAAGGATTTTGAAATCGTGAATAACGAATCCGATCCCCGCTTTAAAGCGTACTGGAATGAGTATTACCAGATGATGAAGCGGCGCGGTGTCACCCCCGAGCAGGCGCAGCGCGCCGTTATTGGTAATCCGACCCTCATCGGTGCCATCATGGTCTACCGTGGTGAGGCCGATGCGCTGATCTGCGGCACCATCGGCGATTATAACGAGCACTACGAGATTGTGGAGCGCGTGCTGGGCCTGCGGAGTGATGTGAAGGTGGCCGGGGCCATGAATGCGCTGTTACTGCCGAATGGCAACACGTTTATTGCGGATACTTACGTCAACGCCTATCCTACACCGGAACAGCTGGCGGATATAACGTTAATGGCGGCGGAAACCGTCCGTCGCTTTGGGATTGAGCCGCGCGTGGCGTTGCTGTCGCACTCCAGCTTTGGCACCTCCAGTGCGCCTGGTGCGCAGAAAATGCGCGATGTGCTGGCGCTGGTGCAACAGCGCGCGCCTGAGCTGGAAATCGACGGGGAGATGCACGGCGATGCGGCGCTGGTGGAAAGCATCCGGCGGGAAATCATGCCCGACAGCCCGCTGAAAGGCAGCGCAAACCTGCTGATCATGCCCAACGTGGAAGCGGCGCGCATCAGCTACAATCTGCTGCGCGTGTCCTGTTCGGAAGGCGTAACGGTCGGGCCGGTGCTGATGGGCATGACCCGGCCGGTGCACGTGCTGACGCGCATCGCGTCCGTGCGCCGGATCGTCAATATGGTGGCGCTGGCGGTGGTGGAAGCGCAGACGCAGCCGCTGTAATCAACCGGGGCGGCGACCCGGGTTGCCGCCCCGGCACGTTCCTGAGCCGGCAGCGTGGATTACTCAGGCAGGTTGAGCCAGTTTTTCACCGGCAGGAAGTCACGGTAGAGCGCGGCCTCGGGTGAGTCAGGTTCAGGATGATAGTTATATTCCCAGCGCACCATGGGCGGCAGGGACATCAAAATGGATTCCGTTCTGCCTCCGGTTTGCAGGCCAAACAGCGTGCCCCGATCCCACACCAGATTGAACTCTACATAGCGACCCCGGCGGTAAAGCTGGAACTGGCGCTCGCGGTCGCCATAAGGCATGTGCTTGCGGCGCGCCACAATCGGCTGGTAAGCGTCCAGAAAGCCCCGGCCGACGGCCTGAATAAGGGCAAAACTTTGTTCAAAGCCCGGCTCGTGGATATCGTCAAAAAACAGCCCACCAATACCGCGTTGCTCGTCGCGGTGTTTCAGATAGAAATAGTCGTCGCACCACTTTTTAAACCGGGGATAGACATCCTCGCCAAAAGGCTGGCAGATATCGAAGGCGGTCTGATGCCAGTGCAGCGCATCTTCTTCAAACCCGTAAAACGGCGTCATATCAAAGCCGCCGCCAAACCACCAGATCGGCTCGGCACCGGGTTTTTCGGCAATGAAAAAGCGCACATTCGCATGACTGGTCGGTACATACGGGTTGTTGGGATGGATAACCAGCGAAACGCCCATGGCTTCGAAACTGCATCCGGCCAGCTCAGGACGATGTGCCGTCGCGGAGGCGGGCATCTGGTCGCCATGAACGTGGGAGAAATTCACGCCAGCCTGTTCAAACACGGCACCATTACGCAGCACACGGCTTCGTCCACCGCCACCGCCGGGGCGTTCCCAGCGGTCTTCAGTGAACTGCGCGCCGCCGTCTTCGGCAGTCAGCTTGCGACAAATCTCATCCTGCAAATCCAGCAGGAACGTTTTTACGCGGGAGATATCAGGCATGGGATAGGCTTCTCTTAGTAAAAATTGGCCGTGATTATAGCTGATCTACTATGACATTCGACGATCATACTCATCAAAGTAGTTAATGATACCTGTGGCGATAGCCGAGGCAATCTTCTGCCGAAAGGCGGTCGTGCCCAGCAACTGCTCTTCGCGCGGATTGGTAATAAAAGACGTTTCCACCAGCACCGAGGGAATGGACGGCGACTTCAGCACGGCAAAGGCGGCCTGTTCGGTATGCTGACTGTGAAGGTGATGCACCGGGCGAATCTGGTCCAGAACGTGTTTGCCCAGGGTCAGGCTGTTTCTGATGGTGTCCGTTTGCACCAGATCGAACAGAATCTGCTGTAAATACTGGTCCTGCTGTTCCACGTTGGCTCCGCCGACCTTGTCCGCGTCATTTTCACGTTTCGACAGGTAACGCGCCATGCTGCTGCTGGCACCCCGATTGGATAACGCGAACACAGAGGCACCGCTGGCATCCGGGCTGGTATAGCCATCCGCATGGATTGACATAAACAGGTTCGCACCGTGCTGATGCGCAATCTCCACCCGCTGGTAGAGCGGAATGAAATGGTCGCTGTCACGCGTCAGGCGGACCTCGATACGCGGATGTGACTGCAGCAGACTGCGCACATTACTGGCGATGTCTAAAACAATGTGTTTTTCTTCGGAACCCTCTTCGCCGACCGCACCCGAATCGATACCGCCGTGGCCCGGATCGAGCATCACGATGCGCTTGCCGTTGTTAACCCGCGGCCTGGGCGACGAGGGTCGGGTAGAGAGCGAAGCCTGCTGTTCCTTCGCCTGCACCGCGCGCGGGGACAATATGGCGAGCGCCAGCCCGGACAGCAGCAGCTGGCGACGATGAATTAAACGTTTGAGTAAGTGCATGTGCATGTCCCTGAGCAATCATAATGCACCGTGTTATAGCGTAACATTATGCCCGGTGCGATCTTTCAACCATTTCAGGTTATTACTTTGTTTTTCAGCCTGGTAACAGGCAATTTCTTTTTTTTTAACGTTGCCGTCAGCAGCCAGGGTTGCACCCGCCGAAGAAAGCGTGATAATCAGCAAATTGAGGTGAACTGCAGGTACAGAAGATGGAAATCCGCACCTTCCGCCAGGAAGATTTTGAAGAAGTGATCACGCTCTGGGAACGCTGCGATTTGTTACGGCCATGGAACGATCCGGAGCTGGACATCGAACGCAAAATGCATCATGACGCCGACCTGTTTCTGGTGGCGGAAGTCGGGGGCGAAGTCGTCGGTACCGTAATGGGCGGTTACGATGGTCACCGTGGCGCGGCTTACTATCTGGCGGTGCATCCGGATTATCAGGGCCGCGGCTTTGCCAATGCCCTGATGAATCGCCTGGAGAAAAAACTCATTGCGCGCGGTTGCCCTAAAATTCACCTGATGGTGCGGGAAGAGAACGACCAGGTCGTTGCCTTCTATGAAAAGCTGGATTATGAAACGGTCGATGTGGTGTTGCTGGGCAAACGTTTAATCGAAGATCGTGAATATTAATTCGGTCTGGCCGCCTGAGGAGTACGACGACAAAGGGCAACTGCGCCTGCCGTTTCTTTTCTGGCTGATTCTGCTATTGCAGTCGCGCACCTGGTGGCTCCTGGTGATGGCCGGCGCGTCACGCCAGCAGGGAAACGATCTTCTGGCTCTTTTCTATCCGGATCGCCAGGCGTTCTGGTCAGGACTGGTGCTGGGTCTGCCAGCGCTGTCGGGGCTGTTGCTCACGGGCTACCGGTCGCGTTTACCCCGAGTGTGGCGCAGCTGGCGCCTGGTGCTGGTGGTCTCGTTAGGGGCGAATTTGCTCTGGCAGAGCGTACAACTCGTCCAGACCGATCTGCTCAGCTCACCGTTGCCGCTGCTGTTTACGCTGTTTGATCTGCTGGCACTGCTGTGGTTACTGATCAGTGTCCGGCTTCGCGCCTGCTTTTTGCCGCCACACGATCCCGAATAAACTTTTTGCCGCTTTGCGACTCCAATCCGTTTTGCCCAGGTCTATTTATTAACAGGAGTTTTCATGAAAGCTGTTCGTTACACGATACTGACGGTGGCCATGCTGGTCAGTGGGTGTGCCAGTTCCTCCGGCCCTGACGCCAACAGCAGCCAGCAGGTACGCTGGTGGAATCCATTGAGTTACCACTGGTCTTCTGCGCTGCCATGGAACTGGTTTGGTCCTTCACTGACGATCAGCGATCAGGGCGTTGGTGGGATCAACAGTGCCACGGCGATGAACGAATCGGCCATCAAAGACGGGCTTAAGGGCAACTACGATCTGCGTCAGGGCATGCGTGGCCAGAACGGTCAAGTGGTGTCCTTCTGGCAGGCGATGAAGGACGGTCAGGTTAAGCTGGTCATTTATGGTCAGTCACAGGTTGACCGCATTGAGGTGACGGACAACGACATTGCCAGTGCCGACGGCAGCAAAATTGGCGATGCGTTTAGCGCCAGATATGACAAAGCCTTTAATAACTGCATTGTGGCTGCCGGGTTAGACAATCATGACGTCGAATGCCGTGTGCCTGGCAGCCCGCATCTGCGCTACGTTTACAGCGGGACTTGGCACGGTCCGGAAGGATTACTGCCCGCCGATGACACGCTGAAAAGCTGGAAACTCAGCAAGTTCGTCTGGCAGCGTTAAGCCCCGTAATTTTTGCCTCCCGCAGGGCGTTCAGTGCGCCCTGCCAACCCAATTCTGTTTTTGCGCATTCTTTTCCCGCCGCCTTATGCCTTTTTCGACTTTGAAATCAACAAACGATATATAAAACCGTTACGGGTTTACGCTGAGTTATAAATAAACTGCTGTATCTGCGGATGAGATCTGCATCAAATTTCTTCAGGGTGAACCATGACCTTCAAAGCGATGAAAAAAATCGTGAGCGGAATCGCGCTGTCGCTGGGCCTTGCTGGCGCCGCGCACGCCACAGAGCTGTTAAACAGCTCTTATGACGTTTCACGTGAACTGTTCGTCGCCCTGAACGCGCCTTTTGTCAGCCAGTGGGATGCGCAACATCCGGACGATAAACTCACCATCAAAATGTCGCATGCGGGTTCTTCTAAACAGGCGCTGGCCATCCTGCAAGGGCTGCGTGCCGATGTGGTGACCTATAATCAGGTGACGGATGTACAGGTGCTGCATGACAAAGGCAAACTGATCCCGGCCGACTGGCAAACGCGCCTGCCGAATCACAGTTCACCGTTTTATTCCACCATGGCGTTTCTGGTTCGCAAGGGTAACCCTAAGCAGATTCATGACTGGTCCGATTTAACCCGTAACGACGTGAAGCTGATTTTCCCGAATCCGAAGACCTCGGGTAACGGGCGTTATACCTATCTTGCCGCCTGGGGTGCCGCAGAGAAAGCGGACGGCGGCGACCAGGCAAAAACGCGCGCCTGGATGACACAGTTTCTGAAAAACGTCGAGGTTTTCGACACAGGCGGACGCGGCGCCACCACCACCTTTGCTGAACGCGGCTTAGGGGATGTGCTGATCAGCTTCGAATCGGAGGTCAACACCATTCGTAATCAGTACGGTAAAGAGGATTACGAAGTCGTGGTGCCAAAAACCGATATCCTGGCGGAGTTCCCCGTCGCCTGGGTCGATAAAAACGTTGAACACAATAAAACAGCCGACGCGGCGAAGGCTTATCTGACCTGGCTGTATTCGCCCGAGGCACAGAAAATCATTACGGACTTTTATTATCGCGTGAACAATCCGCAGCTGATGGAGCAGCAAAAAGATCGCTTTCCAGCCACACAGCTGTTTCGGGTTGAAGACGTATTTGGTAGCTGGAATAACGTTATGAAAACCCATTTCGAAAGTGGCGGTGAACTGGATCAACTGTTAGCGGCGGGGCGTGGATAATGTTTGCAGCCAGCCAAAAACGTGTTTTGCCCGGTTTCGGCCTGAGCCTGGGCACCAGTCTGCTGTTTACCTGCCTGATTCTGCTGCTGCCCATCAGCGCCCTCATCATGCAGTTGTCGCAGATGACATTGCAGCAATACTGGGACGTGGTGACCAATCCCCAGCTGATTGCAGCCTATAAAGTGACGCTGCTGTCGGCCGGCGTTGCCTCATTGTTCAATGCCCTGTTTGGCATGCTGATGGCCTGGGTTTTAACGCGTTATCGCTTCCCGGGTCGCGCGCTGCTGGATGGTTTAATGGATTTGCCCTTTGCATTGCCAACCGCCGTCGCAGGGTTAACCCTGGCCGGTCTGTTTTCGGTAAACGGCTGGTACGGTCAATGGTTTGCTCATTTCGACATTAAGATTTCCTACACCTGGATTGGTATCGCGCTGGCGATGGCCTTCACCAGTATCCCGTTTGTTGTCCGGACGGTGCAGCCGGTGCTGGAAGAGTTAGGTCCGGAATACGAAGAGGCGGCGCAGACTCTGGGCGCAACGCCCTGGCAAAGTTTCCGTCGCGTTGTGCTGCCGGAAGTGGCTCCGGCGTTGCTGGCGGGCACTGCGCTGTCGTTTACCCGCAGCCTGGGCGAGTTTGGCGCGGTGATCTTTATCGCGGGCAATATTGCCTGGAAAACAGAAGTGACCTCACTGATGATTTTCGTCCGTCTGCAGGAGTTTGATTATCCGGCCGCCAGCGCCATCGCGTCGGTCATTCTGGCGGCGTCGTTGCTGCTGCTGTTTGCCATTAATACCTTACAGAGCCGCTTTGGCCGTCGTCTGGGAGGTCACTAATGGCCGATATTTCGCAACTCAATCATGCCGATCGCCAGCCCGTAAACTGGGGTAAATGGCTGCTTATCGGCACGGGTGTGCTGATCTCGGTGCTGCTGCTGGTGGTGCCGATGGTCTCCATCTTCTGGGAAGCGCTGCACAGCGGGCTTGGCCTGACTCTGCGTAACCTGACCGACAGCGATATGCTGCACGCGATTTGGCTGACCGTACTGGTGGCGCTGATTACCGTGCCGGTTAATCTGGTCTTCGGCACCTTGCTGGCCTGGCTGGTCACCCGCTTTACGTTTCCTGGTCGCCAGCTGTTGTTAACCCTGTTTGATATTCCGTTTGCGGTCTCGCCGGTTGTGGCTGGCCTGATGTACCTGCTGTTCTGGGGCATTAACGGTCCGGCAGGCGGCTGGCTGGATGCCCACAATATTCAGGTGATGTTCACCTGGCCGGGTATGGTGCTGGTCACCGTCTTCGTGACCTGTCCGTTCGTGGTTCGCGAACTGGTGCCGGTCATGCTGAGCCAGGGCAGTCATGAAGATGAGGCTGCGGTGCTGTTGGGCGCGTCGGGCTGGCAGATGTTTCGCCGTGTGACGTTACCGAATATTCGCTGGGCAATGCTGTACGGCGTGGTGCTGACCAATGCCCGCGCCATTGGCGAGTTCGGTGCGGTATCTGTGGTATCCGGCTCCATTCGCGGCGAAACCTACACTTTGCCGCTTCAGGTCGAATTACTGCATCAGGATTACAACACGGTGGGTGCCTTCACTGCCGCCGCGTTGCTGACCGTCATGGCCATCCTGACCCTGTTTTTGAAAAGCATTGTGCAGTGGCGCTTAGAGCAGCAGCACAAACGCCTGCAACTGGAGGAAAATCATGAGCATTGAGATTAAACAAATCAACAAATCCTTTGGTCGCACAGCGGTGCTGAACGATATTTCACTGGATATCCCGTCGGGCCAGATGGTGGCGTTGCTGGGGCCGTCCGGTTCCGGTAAAACGACCCTGCTGCGAATTATCGCCGGGCTGGAGCATCAGAACAGCGGCCAGATTCGTTTTCATGAGCATGACGTCAGTCGCCTGCATGCCCGCGATCGTAAAGTCGGGTTTGTTTTTCAACACTATGCGCTGTTCCGCCATATGACCGTGTGTGACAACATTGCCTTTGGCCTGACCGTGCTGCCGCGTCGTGAGCGGCCATCCAGTGCCGAAATCAAAAATCGTGTAACACGTCTGCTGGAGATGGTGCAGTTATCGCATCTGGCAAACCGCTTTCCGGCTCAGCTCTCGGGTGGTCAGAAGCAGCGCGTGGCGCTGGCAAGAGCACTGGCCGTCGAGCCGCAAATTCTGCTGCTGGATGAGCCTTTCGGTGCGCTGGATGCCCAGGTGCGTAAAGAGCTGCGCCGCTGGTTACGCCAGCTTCATGAAGAATTAAAATTCACCAGCGTGTTTGTCACGCACGATCAGGAAGAGGCAATGGAAGTTGCCGACCGCGTCGTGGTGATGAGTCAGGGCAGCATCGAGCAGGTGGGCACGCCGGATGAGGTCTGGCGCGATCCGGCGACGCGCTTCGTGCTGGAATTCCTGGGCGAAGTTAACCGCTTTGACGGTGAGGTTCATGGTTCCCAGTTCCATGTCGGGGCGCATCACTGGCCGTTAGGCTATACCTCCGCCCATCAGGGCGCGGTTGATCTGTTCCTGCGTCCCTGGGAAATTGATGTTTCGCGTAAAAGCAGCCTGGAAACCCCTTTACCGGTACAGGTCCTTGAGGTGAGTCCGCGTGGCCATTTCTGGCAGTTGGTCGTTCAGCCTGCGGGCTGGCAGAGCGAACCTTTCTCGCTGGTGTTCGACGGTGACCAGACCGCGCCACTGCGCGGCGAGCGCCTGTTTGTCGGGCTGCAACAGGCCCGGCTCTATCAGGGCGCCACGCCATTGCGGGCAGTTGCCTTTGCGCACAGCGCCTGATATTTTCTTTTTCACGCAGGGCGGGACAATGTCCCGCCCTTTTTTAATGTTTATACCGCCATACCTCAGGCTCTGGCCTGATTCGTAACGGTATCGTTTCGCCAGGATATGCACCGTGACCACTCTGGAACACACAATCGGTAATACACCGCTTATCAGGTTACAGCGCCTGACGCCTGACAATGGCAGTGAGATCTGGCTGAAACTGGAGGGCAACAACCCCGCCGGTTCCGTCAAAGATCGCGCAGCCTGGTCGATGATTCATCAGGCGGAACGGCGAGGCGAGATAACACCGGGCGATCAGCTGATTGAGGCCACCAGTGGCAACACCGGTATCGCGCTGGCGATGATCGCGGCGATGAAAGGCTACCGGTTGCGCTTACTGATGCCGGATAATATGAGCCAGGAGCGGCAGGATGCGATGCGTGCCTATGGGGCCGAGTTAGTCCTGATAGGTCGGGAGCAGGGCATGGAGGGCGCGCGTGATTTAGCCCAGGCGATGGCGGCGCGCGGTGAGGGAACGGTGCTGGACCAGTTTAATAACCCAGACAATCCACTGGGCCACTACCAGACCACGGGACCGGAGCTGTGGACCCAGTCGAATCAGCGCATGACGCATTTTGTCTCCAGTATGGGCACCACCGGCACGATTACCGGCGTAGGGCGGTTTTTAAAAGAACATAAGACGGGCGTGAAAGTGATTGGCCTGCAGCCTAAAGAAGGCAGTAGCATTCCTGGGATTCGCCGCTGGCCTCAGGCGTATTTGCCCGGCATTTACCGGCCCGAGTTGGTGGATGAGGTAATTGATATGGGGCAGCAGGAAGCCGAAGAGACCATGCGGGCGCTGGCCCGGCGTGAAGGTATTTTCTGCGGCGTCAGCTCAGGCGGATCGGTCGCGGGCGCACTGCGTATTGCCAGCGCCCATCCTGGAAGCGTCGTGGTGGCCATTGTTTGTGACCGTGGCGATCGCTATCTCTCTACCGGCGTTTATCAGTAACGTCACGCAGCCATTACGCCCTCTGAAGGCTTATGCTGCGCCGTCGGCTGCCTGAGTCTTGTTTATTTGGCTAAGCTTACTGGCATCTGTAAGGATCGCGTAAAACTGGCTGCGCGTTTCGCTGGCCCGGTTCAAAATAGCGCCAGTGACGTAAGAGAGATAACAATGAAAATCCTGCTGGTAGATGACGACGTAGAATTAGGCACGATGCTGAGCCAGTATCTGATCACGGAAGGCTTTGATACGCAACTGGTGTTAACCGGCACTGCCGGTGTGCAGGGGGCGCTGTCCGGTGAGTACAGCGCCATGATTCTGGATATTATGCTGCCGGATATGAGCGGCACCGATGTCCTGCGCCAGGTGCGCCAGCAAAGCCGTCTGCCGGTGATTATGCTGACGGCCAAGGGCGACAATATTGATCGGGTTATCGGCCTGGAAATGGGGGCCGATGACTATATGCCCAAGCCGTGTTATCCCCGTGAGTTGGTGGCGCGCTTGCGTGCCGTACTGCGTCGGATTGAAGAGCATGCGCCTCTGCAGGATAAAAAAGAGACGCTGCAATGGGGAGAGTTAACACTCAATGCGGCCAACCGCGTGACGGAATGGCAGGGGAAAGCCTTTGATCTGACCGCCTCTGAATTTAATCTGCTGGATTTGCTGCTGCGTTCACCGGACCGGGTGGTGACGAAAGACGAGCTGTCTGAGAAAGGCCTGGGACGACCGCGTGAAGCGTACGATCGCAGCGTGGATGTGCATATCAGTAATATCCGTCAGAAGCTCAGCGCGCTCACCGCCGACAGCATCACCATCGAAACCGTTCGCAGCATTGGTTATCGCATTCGATGAATCAAACTTACCGTGGGCGCATGTTCTGGAAGATCCTGCTGGGGTTCTGGCTGGTTTTCCTGATTATCAGTCAGCTGATCTGGCTGGGTTTCTCACTTTCCGGTACACGGCATCATCCCCCTGAATATTTGGTCACCCAGCGGCTGGCTGACGCGCTGATGGCGTCAGCCGTGTCGGTGCTGGAGCGGGGCGGCCCGTCAGCGCTGGATGCGATGATGGCGGAGTGGGCCCCGGAAGATCGGGCGTTTTTGCATGTACGCGCACTGGATAATCTCCGCAACGCAGAGGCACCGCCGCTTGCGCCCGAAACGCCCGAAAAATCCTTTTTTCCCGACCATCTTGTGCGCCAGGCACAGAGCCCGGACGGCAAGAGCTATGAGCTGCTGTACGATCTGAAAGGCATACGCACAATGAGCCGGGAGGGGCGGCCACATAATTTCCTGAATATTCCTGAGCCCATGTTCATTTTCGCCGGGTCTGTGGGGTTGCTGTTTAGCCTGCTGCTGGCATGGAACCTGACGCGCCCTATGCGACAACTGCGTGAAGGTTTTTCGCGGGTAGCCAATGGCGACTTAAGCATCAGGCTCTATCCTGCGCTGCGTAAGCGTCATGACGAGCTCTCCAGCGTGGCGCAGGCGTTCGATGCCATGGTTGAACGCCTGGACACGTTGGTGCGTGCCCGTGAAGCCCTGCTTCATGACATCTCTCATGAACTGCGCTCGCCGCTTGCCCGTCTGCAGCTGGCAACGGGCCTGGCGCGACAGCGGCCAGAAAACGTGAATGACTCGCTGGATCGCATCGACGAAGAGGCACAGCGGCTGGATAAGATGATTGGTGAACTGTTAACCCTGGCGCGTGCCGAGCATGAAAGTGTGCCGGGCGAACACTATTTTGATTTGGCCGGCTTATTAGAGGCGGTGGTTACCGATCTCCGTTATGAAGCGCAGATCCCCGGCGTCGAGGTCGTGTTTAACGTTGATGAGCAGGCCGATCATACCGTACGCGGGAATGCTGAGTTATGCCGGCGAGGCATTGAGAACGTGCTGCGTAATGCTTTACGCTTTTCGCTGCCGGGTCAGCGCATTGAGGTCAGCCTGCAGGTTGAGCAACAGTGGCTGGCGATTCAGGTGCGGGATCAGGGACCAGGCGTCGATGAGAATAAGCTGTCCAGCATCTTTGATCCCTTTGTCCGGGTCAATTCGCCGTTACTGGGTAAAGGCTACGGGCTGGGGCTGGCAATTGTGCGTAAAGTGGTACTGGCGCATCATGGCGAGGTCAGGGCGGTTAACCGGCCTGAAGGCGGACTGGAGCTGACACTGCGTTTGCCCCGCTGGCAGCCGCATTAAGCAGAGACGTGAAGCATAAGAGAACGGCACCCTGAGGTGCCGTTTGTGTATTACTTTTTGATGCGAATCACCGGGGTTTCACCCACGACGACCTGACCAGACAGTTTTGTCAAATCCTTGATTTCATCCATATTGGAAATGACAACAGGGGTCAGTGTGGATTTTGCTTTCTCTTCCAGCAGCGGCAGATCGAATTCGATCACCACGTCGCCTTTTTTAACCTTCTGACCTTCTTCGGCGATGCGTTTGAAGCCTTCGCCTTTCAGTTCGACGGTATCGATGCCGAAATGCACGAACAGCTCAATGCCATTATCGGATTCGATTGAAAAGGCATGGTTGGTTTCGAAAATCTTGCCGATAGTCCCATCAACCGGCGCAACCATTTTGTTGCCGCTTGGTTTGATCGCAATACCGTCACCCACGATTTTTTCTGCAAACACCACATCTGGTACGTCTTCAATATTCACGATTTCGCCAGACAGAGGCGCTACGATATCAATTGTCCCAGCGCTATCTGTTTTTTCGCCAAAAAGTTTAGAAAACAAACCCATGATCTTCTCCTAAGCAGTAATTTGGGGCCAGCATCTCGTGGATCAGCAGAGCGTTTTTTCTTTAATGAACTTGTTCACCAGGTTCATCAAGTCTTCCGCCGTAGGTTGAGCCAGTGCCTGCTCTGCCAACGCCTTCGCATCTTCGAAATGTGTATTACGAATAATTTTCTTGATGCCAGGGATAGAAATGGCACTCATGCTGAATTCGTCCAGCCCCATTCCCAGTAACAGTAGTGTAGCACGTTCGTCACCTGCCAGCTCACCACACATGCCAGTCCATTTACCTTCAGCATGAGACGCATCAATGACTTGCTTGATGAGGTTCAGTACCGAAGGCGTCATCGGGTTATACAGGTGCGAAATCAAATCATTACCACGATCTACTGCAAGAGTATACTGCGTCAAATCGTTTGTCCCAATGCTAAAGAAGTCGACTTCTTTCGCCAGGTGACGTGCAATCACGGCAGAGGCAGGCGTTTCCACCATAATGCCCACTTCGATTGACTCGTCAAACGCTTTACCTTCTTCGCGTAACTGCGCTTTCAGCAGCTCCAGTTCCGCTTTCAGCGTACGCACTTCTTCAACCGAAATGATCATCGGGAACATGATGCGCAGCTTACCGAAAGAAGAGGCACGTAAGATAGCACGCAGCTGTGCATGCAGAATTTCCTTACGATCCATCGCAATACGGATGGCGCGCCAGCCCAGGAACGGGTTTTCTTCTTTAGGCAGGTTCATGTAAGGCAGGTCTTTATCACCGCCAATATCCATGGTACGGACGATCACGGCCTGCGATCCCATGGCTTCTGCGACCGCTTTATACGCCTGGAACTGCTCTTCTTCAGTCGGCAGTGAGTCGCGATCCATAAACAGGAACTCAGTGCGGTACAGGCCAACACCTTCTGCACCGTTGCGCTCGGCACCGGCGATATCGCGTACCGTACCGATGTTGGCGCAGACTTCAACCTGATGGCCATCCAGCGTAACAGCCGGCAGATCTTTCAGCTTCGCCAGCTCATGTTTTTCAGACAGATACTGATTCTGAACCGCTTTCAGCTCTTCCTGAACCGCCTCAGACGGATTAACGTGAATCGCATTGTTCACCCCGTCCAGGATGATGAAATCGCCGTTTTTGATGGTGGCGGTCACGTTACCGGTGCCGACAATCGCCGGGATTTCTAATGAGCGTGCCATGATTGAGGTGTGCGAGGTACGGCCACCCAAATCGGTAATAAAGCCCAGCACCTTTTTCAGATTCAGCTGTGCGGTTTCGGATGGCGTTAAATCTTTCGCCACCAGAATAGATTCTTCCTGGATTGCGCTCAGGTCGACAATGTGCAGACCTAAAATGTTTTGCAGCAGACGCTTACCGATGTCACGCACGTCTGCCGCACGCTCTTTCAGGTATTCGTCGTCCAGCTCCTCCAGGGCTTTTGCCTGGGCGTCGATGACGGAGTTCACAGCAGCATCAGCAGTGGCGTGATCTTTTTTGATCAGGTCGATGATTTCCTGCTCCAGCTCTTCGTCTTCCAGCAACATAATGTGGCCTTCGAAGATGGCTGCTTTTTCTTCACCCAGGGATTCGCTGGCTTTGATACGAATAGCTTCAAGTTGCTCAGCCGCTTTGCTACGCCCTTGCAGAAAGCGCTGAACCTCCTGCTCAACCTGGTCATCTGAAATTTTTTTACGGTTGATGACGATCTCGTCTTCTTTCAGCAGCAGAGCTTTGCCGAAAGCGATACCTGGTGATGCTAAAATGCCTGAAATCATAACCCTACCTTTTTATCACGATGGCTGACTGGACTCGTTGCGTTGCCATAGTCGTGTGACACGTACTCTACGAAAGCAATAACGCGGACAGGTTGTCCGCGATCAAGATGTTGCACACAATGGCGCAGAAGAGTCGTTTTAAGCGGAGCAGAAAGGAGATTACTCCAGTTCCGCCATCAGCTTAACCAGATGCTCTACGGCTTTTTGCTCATCTTCACCTTCCGCAGAAAGTGTGACAACGGTGCCCTGAGTCAGACCCAGAGTCTGCAGCTTAAACAGGCTTTTGGCGCTGGCCGATTTGCCGTTGGAGGTCACGGTGATTTCTGACTGGAAGGCTTTAGCTTCTTTGACAAATTGCGCAGCAGGGCGAGTATGCAGTCCGTTTGGTGCGGTAATGGTAACTTCTTGCTGGAACATTCTATTTCCCCAACGTTTTCAGGATGAGTGTTATGGATCTAAAGTCTAGCCTGGAGCCGTAACTTTAGCCTGTGTAGGTGCGCGGGTATACAACTTACAATCGAACAAATGCGCTTGAATGAGTGTTTCATTCCCGCTGCGTGTCAAAACACGAGTTGAGCACGTCACCGGGTAATTATGCCGTGATTCGCCCTTTCACTAAATCTGAAACTTGATTCAGCTTGATCCACTTCAAAGGAGGATTAATTTCAGGCATCGAAATAATTGGCAGTCTAAATACCAGAGCCACACGACTGAAATCAATTGGCTGCATGGTAAAAGTGAGATCTGCGCCACAAAAAAGCACCCGTCAGGGTGCTTTTTAAGCGTTTGTCCAGGGCGAACTACGGGCTATTGCAGCTCTTTTTCCGTGAAAAGATCGGCGAACAGCGCGGTGCTGAGATAGCGCTCACCGGAAGAAGGAAGAATGACAACGATGTTTTTGTTGGCGTAGGCTTCATCTTCCTGCAACTTCAGCGCGGCGGCAACGGCGGCACCCGAAGAGATACCGGCCAGAATGCCTTCTTCTTCCATCAGGCGACGGGCCGTGGCGATCGCTTCATCATTAGTGATGCCGACAGCTAAATCGATCAGCGCCAAATCCAGGTTACCCGGAATAAAGCCCGCGCCAATCCCCTGAATCTTATGCGGGCCGGGTTTGAGCTCTTCGCCCGCCATCGCCTGCGCAATCACCGGTGAGTCAGTGGGTTCTACGGCCACGGTGATCAAGGATTTCTTACCCTGGGTGTTTTTGATGTAACGGCTTACGCCTGTCAGCGTGCCGCCGGTCCCCACACCGGCAATGAACACATCCACTTCACCATCCGTGTCTTCCCAGATTTCGGGACCGGTGGTTTTCTCGTGAATTTCCGGGTTGGCCGGGTTACTGAACTGCTGCAGCAGCAAATACTTGTCGGGATCGCTGGCCACGATCTCTTCGGCTTTGGCGATCGCGCCTTTCATGCCTTTTGCGCCTTCGGTCAGGACCAGATTTGCGCCCAGGGCTTTAAGCAACTTACGGCGCTCAACAGACATGGTGTCCGGCATGGTCAGCGTCAGTTTGTAACCGCGCGCGGCGGCCACGTAGGCTAATGCAATACCGGTGTTACCGCTGGTCGGTTCAACCAGTTCAATACCTTGCTTAAGAATACCGCGTTTTTCTGCGTCCCAAATCATGTTGGCACCGATACGGCATTTCACACTGAAGCTCGGGTTACGGGACTCAACCTTCGCAAGGATGCGGCCGTTACCGATGCGGTTCAGTCGAACCAGCGGCGTATGACCAATTGTCAAAGAGTTGTCTTCATAGATCTTACTCATAGCCTGTCCTTAACTGTATGAATTATTGGGAACCCTCTGAGCATACCTGTTCTGCCCCGTGGCGGAAGGAAAGAAATCATATATCTATATGTCTCATGGCGATAAGACCTGCCGAAAATTGCATAAGGATAGTTGATATGTTCAGCGCAGGCTTTCACGAGCCAGGTTCGCCCGGTAGCGATCAACCCACATCGCGGTGGCCCCGCACACGGCGACCGGCATAATGGCTAGGTTCACCACGGGAATCATTGTAAAGAGGCTCACCAGCGCGCCAAACTGCATATTGGCTGTCTTGTGCTGGCGTAAGGCATGACGCATCTGCTGAAAACTGACTTTATGGTTATCGAAAGGATAGTCGCAATACTGAACAGACAACATCCAGGCGCTGAACATAAACCACAGCACGGGTGCCACCGTCTGCCCAAAACCCGGAACTAAATAAAGTAATAACAGGCCCAGTGCGCGGGGCAGGTAGTAGCCCAGCTTTTGTAATTCGCGTTTCATGATGCGCGGCACGTCTTTAACCATGCCCAGCCAGCCGCTGTCAGGCAGTGGTTTACCCGTCAGCCGCCCCTCAAGTTGTTCCGCCAGCAGGCCGCAAAACGGCGCGGCAATCAGGTTGGCTATCGTTGAAAAGAAATAGCTAAACACCAGCACCACCGAAATCACCGACAGCGGCCACAGCACATAGC
The DNA here is from genome assembly GCF_041954745.1 of Pantoea sp. CS_6. Classification (NCBI taxonomy): domain Bacteria; kingdom Pseudomonadati; phylum Pseudomonadota; class Gammaproteobacteria; order Enterobacterales; family Erwiniaceae; genus Pantoea; species Pantoea sp. CS_6. The sequence goes on along the minus strand of NZ_JAVAYG010000006.1, from coordinate 162,331 downwards.
TGAGCCATTGCAGCCAGTCCGGCACATGCGACATCAGTTTGGGGATCCACTCGTCAAGACGGAAAAATAACCAGACAAAGGCGCCGCCTAGCAGCAGGATGTTGACCAGCAAGGGGATGATGACGAAGCGCCGTATGCCCGGTAACCTGATTAGCTTCCAGCCCTGGCTAAAATAGTGCACGCCATTAAAAGAGGAAACGGAATTATTCACAGCCATCGAGCCAGTTCTCCTGAAGATGTTAAGGCGCGCCTACTATAACCTGGCTTTTTCTGCTGACCAGGTGCCGTTTGGGTAAAAAAACAGCGAAAAAGTGGCGGTGAGCTATCTTATTTGTGAGAAAATACTGCACAGACTTGCACTTATCTGGCAGGGCAAATACAGTTAGAGAATAAAGTTTGCCGCGGTGGCAAGGTATTGGAACAACAGAGAATACAATGATGCAGGATTTGCGTCTGATATTAATCGTTGTTGGCGCGATCGCCATTATAGCGCTTCTTATTCACGGACTGTGGACCAGCCGTAAAGAACGCTCTTCAGTCTTCCGCGATCGCCCGCACAAACGTTTGAAACAACGTGATGAACATGATGATGAGACGCTGACCGACGACGTTGATGACGGCGTCGGTGAAGTGCGTGTGCGTAATACGCGCGGGCACCAGGAGCCTCATTTTGACGACATCCGCGAGCCACAGCCTGAAGTGCGGCGTGAGCCTGTTAAGGAGCGCCCGCGTCAGCCTTCTGCGCCGCAGCCTGAAAGCGATCCTCTTTTTGACCCGGCACCGCAACCGGAACGTGCGCCACAACGGCCTGCACCGACTCGCCAGCCACCAGCCTTCACCGCACCGCCGGTTCAGGCCGATCCGTTGCTGGATAGCGATCCGCTGGACAGCGTTCAGCCTAATCCTGTTTATCAGGCCGAACCTGAGCCTGACTATGAGCCTGAACCTGAGGTGGTCAGTCCGCCGCCGCAGCCGAAACAACCTGAACCTCGTCCGCAGACCAGCAGTAAGCCCAAAGAAGCGGTGCTTGTGCTGCATGTCGCGGCGCACTCAGGCGGTCAGCTGAATGGTGAAGCCTTGCTACAGGGCATTTTGCAGGCCGGTTTTCAGTTTGGTGAAATGAACATTTTCCATCGTCATCTCAGTCCGGCAGGCAGCGGTCCTGTGCTGTTTAGTCTGGCTAACATGGTGAAACCCGGTTCCTTCAATCCTGACGAAATGACCGACTTCACCACGCCTGGCGTCTCCATTTTCATGATGGTGCCGTCGTATGGCGATGCGAATCAGAACTTTAAACTGATGCTACAGTCCGCGCAGCGTATCGCGGACGATGTGGGCGGTGTGGTACTGGATGACGAACGCCGGATGATGACGCCGCAAAAGCTGGAAACTTACAAAGCGCGTATCCGCGATGTGGTCGAATCCCGCGAGTAATCCACACTTTTTCAAATTATTATGATGAACCCCCGCCTGTCGGGGGTTTTTTATCTGATGGGGTTATATGAAATCCGTCCAGGAACACATCACTGAACTGCGCACCACGTTGCGCCATCACGAATATCTGTATCACGTTATGGACGCGCCGGAAGTGCCAGATGCGGAATACGATCGCCTCATGCGGGAACTGCGGGATCTGGAAGCACAGCATCCTGATCTGATCACGCCTGATTCCCCCACGCAGCGCGTAGGGGCCGCCCCGTTGATGGTATTTGAGCAGGTACGCCATGAAGTGCCGATGCTGTCACTGGATAACGCGTTCGATGAACCCAGCTTCAGGGCCTTCAATAAGCGTGTCCAGGATCGTCTGAAAAGCACCGACGATCTCACCTATTGCTGTGAACTCAAGCTGGATGGCCTGGCGGTCAGCCTGTTGTATGAAGATGGCTTATTAACGCGCGCGGCGACGCGCGGCGATGGCACAACAGGCGAAAATATCACGACGAATGTGCGGACGATTCGTGCCATTCCGCTGCGCCTCAAAGGGGACAATATTCCCGCCAGAGTAGAAGTGCGTGGAGAAGTGTTTATGACGCAAAGCGGCTTTGAAAAACTCAATGCCGAGGCGCGCCGTACAGAGGGCAAAGTCTTTGCCAATCCACGCAATGCGGCAGCGGGCTCGTTGCGCCAGCTGGATCCCCGTATCACCGCGAAACGACCGCTAACGTTCTTCTGCTATGGACTGGGCCTGCTGGAAGGGGGCGAGATGCCCCGCAGCCACATGGCGCGACTGCAACAGTTCAAAGCCTGGGGCCTGCCGGTCAGTGACCGTATTCGTCTGGTGCAGAACGCCGATGAAGCGCTGGCGTTTTATCACGAGGTTGAATCAGAGCGGGCCACGCTGGGTTTTGATATCGACGGCGTGGTGATTAAAGTCGATTCGCAGGAATTGCAGGAAAAGCTGGGCTTTGTCGCGCGCGCGCCGCGCTGGGCCGTGGCGTTCAAGTTTCCTGCACAGGAGCAGATGACGATTGTGCGTGACGTCGAGTTCCAGGTGGGGCGGACGGGCGCTATTACACCTGTTGCCCGGCTGGAACCCGTTCAGGTGGCAGGCGTGATGGTCAGCAATGCCACATTGCATAATGCCGATGAAATTGAACGCCTTGGCCTGCGCATTGGCGACAAAGTCGTGATTCGTCGTGCCGGCGATGTGATTCCTCAGGTGGTCAACGTTGTAACCACCGAAGGGCCTGACAATGCCCGTGAGATCGTGTTTCCCTCTCAGTGCCCGGTATGCGGTTCCGATGTTGAACGCGTTGAGGGCGAGGCGGTCACGCGGTGTACCGGTGGCTTAATCTGTGGCGCACAGCGCAAAGAAGCGCTGAAGCATTTTGTGTCGCGGCGCGCCATGGACGTTGACGGCATGGGTGACAAGATTATCGATCAACTGGTCGAGAAAGAGTACGTCAAAACCCCGGCCGATCTGTTCCGGCTCAGCCGTGAAACCCTGACCGGGTTAGATCGTATGGGCGCGAAGTCGGCGCAGAATGTGGTCGACGCGCTGGAAAAAGCCAAATCCACTACGCTGGCGCGTTTCCTCTATGCGCTGGGTATTCGCGAAGTCGGCGAAGCCACGGCGGCAAACCTGGCCAGTCATTTTGGCGATCTGCAAAAGGTCATGGATGCCGATCTGGACGCGCTGATTGCGGTTCAGGATGTGGGCACGGTCGTCGCGAAGCACGTGCGGCACTTTATGGAAGAAGAGAGCAACCGCGAGGTGATCCGGCAACTGGTTGAAGATATTGGCATCCACTGGCCCCAGGTGGTGGCGGTGAACCCCGGCGAGATCGACAGTCCGTTTGCAGGCAAGACCGTAGTGTTAACGGGCTCACTCTCGCAGATGAACCGGGACGATGCCAAAGCGCGACTGATCGAACTCGGTGCCAAAGTCAGCGGCAGCGTATCGAAGAAAACCGATTTGCTGATCGCAGGAGAAGCTGCGGGTTCGAAGCTGACAAAAGCGCAGGAGCTGGGCATTGAGATCATTGATGAAGCCGAAATGATCCGGCGACTCGGTACCTGAGATGGATAAGCAGGCGCTGATCGAGATTGCGAATACGGCCATGCCGTTTGGCAAATATAAAGGCCGGATGCTGATTGATTTGCCAGAGCCCTATCTGCTGTGGTTCGCCCGTAGCGGCGAGTTTCCGGCTGGTCGTTTGGGGGAGCTGATGCAGCTTACCCTGGCGATAAAAATTGAAGGGCTGGAAGGGTTAGTTAAACCTTTAAAGCGTGGTGACTGAGTTCGCGGCCTCGCATGAGGCCGCGTGTCTGAACGTGTTTCCGTTATTTCTGCGATTCCACGACAGCCGCTTTGCTTTTCTCCGCCTGCAACGCATTGGTTCGCTTGTAACGTCCGGCAATAAACGAGCACACCATCAACTGAACCTGGTGAAAAATCATCAGTGGCAGGACGATGATACCCACCGCGCTGGCGGGGAACAGGATATTGGCCATCGGCACGCCGTTCGCCAGGCTCTTTTTCGAGCCACAGAACAACACCACGATTTCATCGGGACGACTGAAGCCAAACAGGCGCGCAGCAAGATAGTTAATAATCAGCACCAGCGTCAGGAGCAGAATGCAGCCCGCCAGAATCCACAGCAGCGTATCAATCCCGACGCGTTTCCAGATGCCGTTCACCACCGCTTCGCTGAACGCGGAATAAACCACCAACAAAATGGACGTCTGATCGGTGATGCCAATCAGGCTACGGTTCCTTTCCACCCAACCGCTAATCCAGCGGCGTGACAGATGACCTAAAACAAACGGCACTAACAGTTGCAGCATGATTTTACCCACCTGCTCAAGGCCATCGCCTGGCCCGTTACTGTTGACGTCCATCACCAGATTAACCAGCAGCGGGGAGACGAAAACACCTAACAGGCTGGATGCCGATGCGCTGCACACCGCCGCAGCCACATTGCCGCCAGCCATTGAGGTGAAGGCGATGGCCGACTGGACGGTGGCAGGCAAAATGCAGAGGTAAAGGAAGCCGGTATAAATTTCTGCGCCGACGTTAACCGGATGCCACCAGACAATCAGCAGCCCCAGCGCCGGGAACATAACAAACGTACTGCACATGATCCAAAGGTGAAGCCGCCAGTGGCTGCTGCCTGCGATGATTTTTTCGCGTGACAGTTTGGCACCGTGCATGAAGAACAGCAGGGCGATGGCGGCGGTGGTCAGGTACGTGAAAAAGTCCACGAAGCCGCCTCTCGCCGGAATGAAAGAGGCCAGAAGTACAGTGATGATCAGCTTGATCATCATCGGGTCAATACGGAGAAATCCCATCGTTAAAATCCGGTTAAATTAAGTCTGGAGTGATTGTGCGTGATGAGGGTTTAGAAATAAAATTGATTTATTAAATGAATCTATGCGAGAAATTAATGAATTACTCCCTACGTCAGTTACGCACCTTTGTGGCCGTTGCGCATTATGGTGGCTTTAGCCAGGCAGGGCAGGCGATTGGGCTGAGTCAGTCTGCGGTCAGCCACAGCATTAAAGAGCTGGAAGCGGAAACGGGCGTCCGCTTGCTGGACCGCACGACGCGCGAGGTGGTGCTGACCGAAGCCGGGCAGCAGCTGGCTTCACGTATGGAAAGGTTGCTGGAAGAGATAAACACCACGCTGCTGGATATTCGTAGCTATGGCGAACAACGCAGTGGTACGGTACGCATCGCGGCGAGTCAGACGATCTCAGCCCACCTGATGCCGCAATGCCTTGCCGCCAGTCAGCAGAGCTACCCGGAAATAAAGATCATCCTGCACGATCGGGTGCAGCAGGCCGTGCTTCAGAGCGTACGTCACGCCGAGGTCGATTTTGGCATTGTGATTGGCCCGCTGAATGACAGTGAATTCGACTGCTGCGCCATACTGGATGAACCCTTTTTACTGCTGTGCCGGGAGGATGATCCGCTTGCTGAGGTCGGGCAGGCAAGGTGGCCGATGTTGGAGGGACGTACGATGGTGCTTCAGGATTATGCGTCGGGCAGCCGGATATTAATTGACGCGGCGTTACGTCAGCAGAACATCAGTATCAATGTGGTTCAGGAAATCGGTCATCCGGCCACGCTGTTTCCTATGGTGGATGCAGGTATCGGGATCAGCATTTTACCCGCGCTGGCGTTACCGCTTCCTGCGGGGCGCGCGTTAACGGTAAGACGTCTCTATCCTGAGATCAATCGCAGCCTGACATTAATTAAGCGCAAGAATCGCTCGTTAACGCCTGCGGGCGAGGCCATATGGCAGGAGGTGCGTCAGCAGGGAGCTCTGCTGACGCAACAACGTGCTTCCAGTCCTGCGTTTTAAATATAGACGTCGAGCTGATTATTTTGGGTAGGGCGATTGACGCCATCGGCTGACACGGTTTTACCTTCTTTTTCCGCCTGTTTCGCTTCGGCTTTTTGTTGCTCTTTGCGTTGCAGCTGCTGGATTTGCGCTTCTAAAACCTGAATCTGCGCTTTGATTGTATCCTGCTGCTTCTTCTTTTCTTCGGTGGTCAGTGTTTTATCATCGCCCAGACTTTTTAACTGGTCGTTCAGGCGCGAAATCTGCTTATTCAGACTGGCAATTTGTGCTGCCGTGTCTGATGAGGCGCTTGTCGTATCTGACGTTGAGCCACTGCCGATGCTCGGTGTGCTGGTTGAAATAGTTGTCATGATGATCTCCTTGCAATTAGACGTTTTAGGTTATCGGATGCGCGCGGCAAAAGCTTAATGCCTCAAAATGTTAAATTTACGAAAAGATTTTTACAGATTAACGTTAGTCCTTACCATTCAGTTGAGTAGACGGGTAACGGTGGCGGATACGGCTGTTGGTTTCATTATTTCGGCAGTGGGAAAAAGCAGGGCGGGTAACTGAACCTGCGGCAGATTCTCATTCCGCACGTCAGGCAGCGGAGCGCAGAAACGAAAAAAGCGCCTGAAGGCGCTTTTTCCTGAATTTGGTGGGTCTTGCAGGATTGCCTTCGGCCCGGCGGGCCTCGCCCTTCGGGTGATGCTGGCGCATCAGCCTGAACCGCTGCGCGATTCAGTCGAACCTGCAGCAGGTTCTCATCCTGCACTTTTTGCGCATAGCAAAAAGGCGCCTTTAGGGCGCCTTTCTACATTGGTGGGTCGTGCAGGATTCGAACCTGCGACCAATTGATTAAAAGTCAACTGCTCTACCAACTGAGCTAACGACCCGAAGTGGTGGGTGATGACGGGTTCGAACCGCCGACCCCCTCCTTGTAAGGGAGATGCTCTACCAACTGAGCTAATCACCCACTTCGGTACTGCTTCACAAGAGTGTCATCTGACTAAGATATGGTGGGTGATGACGGGTTCGAACCGCCGACCCCCTCCTTGTAAGGGAGATGCTCTACCAACTGAGCTAATCACCCATATCTTATCTCTTGTCACTGCGGGCCATCTTAAACCTTCTTAAGAGTGGTGGGTGATGACGGGTTCGAACCGCCGACCCCCTCCTTGTAAGGGAGATGCTCTACCAACTGAGCTAATCACCCCCGCTGTGTGGAGTCGCATTATAGGGATAGTTGATTTTGAGTCAACGCTTTTTAAAACTTAATTGTGCGTTCGGTTTAATTTTAAACATCTCGCAGGGATTTTATCCAATATGCTGGTTTTCTTAGCAGAAATGCGGGCTTTGCTGCCGCTCTGCTACGTTGCATGCATTGAGGATTCATCATCAGATGCTAGAATGTGCGCACTGTTTTCGCGTCTAACCTGTTTTTTGTCATCCAGACAAGAACCCGCGCATTTAAGGCAATACTGAATGAAAATCAAAACTCGCTTCGCGCCAAGCCCTACTGGCTTTTTACATGTAGGCGGTGCTCGTACCGCACTCTATTCATGGCTCTTTGCTCGTCATCATCAGGGCGAGTTTGTGCTGCGCATCGAAGATACCGATCTGGAGCGTTCAACACCGGAAGCCATTGAAGCCATTATGGACGGTATGAACTGGCTGAGTCTGGACTGGGATGAAGGCCCGTATTATCAGACCAAACGCTTTGATCGCTACAACGCCGTCATTGATGAAATGCTGGAAGCAGGCACGGCTTATAAATGCTACTGCTCTAAAGAGCGTCTCGAAACGCTGCGTGAAACCCAAATGGCGAACGGTGAAAAACCGCGTTACGACGGCCGTTGCCGCGACAGCCACGAGCACCATGCCGCAGACGAACCTCATGTGGTGCGCTTCCGTAACCCGCAGGAAGGCTCGGTCATTTTTGATGACCAGATTCGTGGCCCGATTGAATTCAGTAATCAGGAACTGGACGACCTGATTATTCGCCGTACCGACGGCTCGCCAACCTACAACTTCTGTGTCGTGGTTGATGACTGGGATATGGGCATTACGCATGTTGTGCGCGGTGAAGACCATATCAATAACACACCACGTCAGATCAACATTCTGAAAGCCATCGGGGCTCAGGTACCGGTTTACGCGCATGTTTCCATGATCCTGGGCGATGACGGTAAAAAACTGTCTAAGCGCCATGGTGCAGTCGGTGTTATGCAGTACCGTGATGATGGTTACCTGCCGGAAGCGCTGCTCAACTATCTGGTGCGTCTGGGCTGGTCCCATGGCGATCAGGAAGTGTTCTCCGTTAAAGAAATGACAGAGCTGTTTAGCCTGGACGCGGTGAGCAAATCTGCCAGCGCCTTTAATACGGAAAAACTGCAGTGGTTAAATCATCATTATATTAATGCGCTGCCACCGGAGTACGTTGCCACGCATCTGCAATGGCACATCGAGCAGCAAAATATTGATACACGTACCGGCCCGGAGCTGGCGAAACTCGTTACGCTGTTGGGTGAACGTTGCAAAACGCTGAAAGAGATGGCGGCATCCTGCCACTATTTCTACCAGGACTTCACAGAGTTCGATGCGGATGCCGCGAAAAAGCATTTACGTCCGGTCGCCCGCCAGCCACTGGAACTGGTTCGCGATAAACTGGCTGCATTGACTGACTGGAATGCCGAAACGGTGCATGCCGCTATCCAGCAGGCTGCCGATGAGTTAGGCGTCGGTATGGGTAAAGTCGGTATGCCATTGCGTGTAGCCGTTACCGGAGCAGGGCAGTCACCGGGACTGGATGTGACGGTCGAAGCGATTGGCCGCAGCCGTAGCGTTGAGCGTATTGAGAAAGCGCTGACCTTTATTGCTGAGCGCGAAGCGCAGAGCGAATAATCTTTCTTTTTGACGGCAGGCGGTGATGTTATCAGGACACTTACTGACAACACCCGACTAAAGTCTGAGCCGCGGGACGTGATTGTCAGCGGCGCAAAAAAACCGGAAGCCTCGCGCTTCCGGTTTTCTTATTCTTCACGAATGCCCAGACGCTCAAGCACACCTTTTATCCCTTCCCGCAAAATCAGGGCCATAAGTTGATCCTGTTCATTCTGGCTCATTTGCTGGACAGAACTTATTAATAACGCAGGTAATGAATTAGGTGGAGGAGTATAATTGCCTGTAGGTTCATTGAGATTACGTGTCGACTGAATAAAGCTTTTTACGCGCTCATCAATGTGGATCAGTCTCGCTTTTCCGCCCTGAACGCCGGGTTTTGGCGTCGTCGTCCAGTTCTCGCGTTTGATCCATTTGTTCACCGTCTGCCGACTGTAGCCCGTTTCGATTGCCAGTTCTTCCGGAGTAAGCCATTCCTTTTTCACGATGCTGTCCCTGTTCAATACATTAGCTATACATATTACAGGAAATCGTAACGGGTGAAAGTAACGGAAAACGAAATTGCCTTTTGTCTCTCAACAAAAGGCAATGAGGAATTATTGCGCAGTGTGTGCCTGTTCGGCAGCGGGGCGGAACGCCAGGAAGTAAGCCAGACCCACGAAGACGGCACCGCCTACAGCATTACCTAAAAATACCGCCACAAAATTCGGGAAGTATTCAGCCCAGGTCATCTGACCGGCGAAAATCGCCGCAGGAATAATGAACATGTTGGCGACAACGTGCTGGAAACCAATCGCCACGAACGCCATCACCGGGAACCACATGCCAAAAATTTTACCGACGACATCTTTACTGGCGAATGCCAGCCAGACGGCCAGGCACACCAGCCAGTTACAGCCAATGCCGGAGATAAAGGCATGCAGGAAATCGGCATGCACCTTCGCATTCGCAATCGCCAGCGTTTTTTTCAGGTAATCACCTTCGGTCATGGCCAGCATGTGACCAAAGAACCAGGCAATCGCGATGCTGCCGAGGAAGTTCGCAATCGTTACCCAGAACCAGTTACGTAATACGCTGTAACCGCTAACACGGCGGGCAAACCAGGCAATGGGCAGCGTCATCATATTACCCGTTAGCAGCTCGCCCCCGGCCAGAATGGTCAGGATCAATCCCACCGGGAACACGGCAGCCCCTAAAAAGCCACCAAATGACCCCCAGTCTGCGGGTAAAGAGTTAATGACGTGAACATCCAGCAGGAACCCTGTAGCAATAAAGGCACCGGCCATGAAACCAAGAATGATAAGGGAGCTAATGGAGGCATGGCTTTTGGCCACCCCTGCCTGAATCGCCAGTTGGGCGATCTCTTTAGGTGTATGCAGCGACATATATTCTCTATTGATTTTAGTGGTGGAGCGAAAACGCCTGGTTGAAGAACGGTGCGCTGGAGAAAACCATGCAGCCGTATTAAATAGCGGGCTAAGTTTTACACGACATTACAGGGAAGACAAGATAATTCCTATAACATATTTAACGATGCATTAACTTAACGCCGATCAAAAAGGTTTAACCCCGACCAGACACCTTACATCATATTAACAAGCTCTTTTTCTGCGCAAACGGACGTCATCGCGTTAAGTTTGCCGTCTTTTTCAGCGATCAAACACAGAATGTGATTTTGCCGTTGACACTCCCTGGGGGGTTTCATATTATGCCGTCCGTCGCGTAACACGACGGTTTTTTCGGTTCGGGGCTATAGCTCAGCTGGGAGAGCGCTTGCATGGCATGCAAGAGGTCAGCGGTTCGATCCCGCTTAGCTCCACCAAACTTCTCCCAAAAGTTTGGCACTGAAAAAACGATTTCCAGATGTGGGGGTATAGCTCAGCTGGGAGAGCGCTTGCATGGCATGCAAGAGGTCAGCGGTTCGATCCCGCTTATCTCCACCAACTTTCTGCTTGTTCATCAAATCAATAAGTCATCAGAACGCAATGTGCTGGTTTTTCTCATCTTATTTCCAATCTTGTTCGTGCTGTCATGTGAAAATCGCCTCTCTTTAGCTTTTGACTTTGCCACTCGGCTCAGCAGCGATTAAAGACGTCAGCGAGATTGACGCACATCCGCCTTCAGCATCTCTTCCAGCACCGTCTGACCGCATTATTCAGGCGCGATGCGTTACCCTGTTTTGCTTCGAGAACATAATCCTAAGCTCTTTGCTCACGCCTCAGATGCACCAGTAGCACGAGAACACGTGTCTCCCTGGACAGCCGCTCACGTCGCTATATTTGTGACTGCTTCAAGGACTGGGGTTTGAAGAAAGGGGGACTGTCCTTTCATTCTGCAAGGATTCAATTCAGGAGAAAGTATGAACCTCAGACCCGTGATTGATTACTTTGAGCAAACAGTTCGGCCAACTGTGGACGAGTTTTATGCAGATGAGATGAACATGCGTCGAGGACGTATAGCAGCAATCGTCCTCTACCATGTTTATGGTTACGCAAAATCCAATGGTTTTGGAAAACCAGGTGATAGATTGCAGGGTAAAAATAAGATGTTATATGAAGTGGTTCATGCTGTGGCGAATGCATCAAAACATTTTCAGTTACATCAGCACGCAATCGCACGGCACGTTGAACAGATTGCATCTGATCATAACGAAGGACTTTTTAGTGCGCCTTTTGGTGACGGTGTATTCACTGAAGCTAATGGCATTTATTTAATTTTGGATGAACCACAGTCGCATGATGGACGAGATTTTGAACGCGTCGAACTCAAATCAGCGATTAAATTTGTTTTTACTTTCTGGGAGAGTGAGATAATGCGATTCAAAGAGGATTATAAACATAATCCATATTAGTCTTTATCTTATGGATTTTAATGAGGGTTTCGGTTCCCCTCCAAACTCGCTTGATTGGAAAATTCAATCTAAGTATGATTTTTTCATCGAAAGGTAGGGGGCACGAATGATCGAGTGCGAGATGGATTACAGCAAGGTAAGTGCTGACGGTAGAACTGTTAAATTACTTTGTTATGGTGTAGGAACCTTTGATGTCTTCTCGGGCGAAAACCCGACGACTAACATTGCCGAATGCGCATATAAGAATAAAGCTGCGCTTCCTCCGGGCACATACTGGATTGTTCCCCGCCCGACAGGCAGTATGAGTAACCGTGTCCTTAGTGCAATTAAAGACTGGCGTAACGGCACCGATCACAGTGAGTGGTTTGGTCTTTATAATGACGCTACTATGAGTGACCATCTCTATATACATGGCTCTGAGCGTGGTGGTTTCAGGCTGCATCCTTTGAGACCGGATGGAAGTGGGGAGTCATGGGGATGTATAACATTCTATAAAATCCCACAGTTCAACATTCTTCGTAATGCATTACTTAAGACAGAAATGATGCAGGTGAAAGCCGGTGTTAAAGCATATGGACGTGTGACTGTTAAAGGGAGAACAGATTATGACAATTGCAAAATCAACTAATCGCAGGAATTCTGTTTTACTTTTCATTTTGATATACGTGGCTTGCCTTGCCATTGTCTTTTTTGTCCGCCCCGTTTGGCAGTTTACAGAGAAACTGTCCTACTACATTGATGACATATTGAATGCAACAGGTGTTGCGATGGCCGATGGTGAATGTGACCCGGCCGGGTTATGGGTTATTTTTGGTATTCCTCTAATATTATCTATAGCGATTTTTTTTATAATTAGGATAGTGAAAAAAAGATATAAATAAATCGCTAAATGAGTGTGGATGACCACACTCTGTATAAATGCTGTTGAGAACAAGGTCTAATAAGAGTCCGTAACTTCAATGGTGGTGTAATCTCTCAGTTTCACCTGTAAATTAACTATTCACTTTAAAACACGGCCTGGCTCATACGGACGGGTGAGTTGAGCCTGCATCGCCTTCTCGTTTTATCGGGCGCTTTTCATATTTCCCTCGTACGTTCTCGTTACGATTGTTCTAACTGCTGAACCAGCCATCCCCTGAACGCGTCAAGCTGCGAGATAAATTCCCTGGCTGATGCGCCGGGCTGATAACTTTCGGCGAGAAAGAAGGCGATGGCAGCTTCCTGGTCGGGATAACGCAGAACAAAGCGCGATACATGCTCGGCAAGCGTTGCAGGCCAGTCCGCGTCGCTATCCTGTCGCAGCATATTCGTTGAGCGAATAACTTTTCTGGCGGCGGCGCGTTGCCACAGCTGGCGGCCGGGCAAGGCGCAGGACAGTTTCGCGACATACTCGTCTAAAACCTTTGTGAAATTGCCATTTAGTGCCCTCGCCAGCGCTTTCGAGGGTCTGAACCGGTTAAAACGCACCGATAAATCTTCACCGTAAAGGCAGCGGCAGTGATGCTTTAGCCAGTATCCCCATGTATTAAGGTTGTTCGGATCCATCACCTCACTTAGCGTGCCTTTATCAACGTCAATTTTACTGACGACAGGATGCCTTGCCGTAAGCCTCTCTTTTACGGCCGCCAGGCTGTCGCGCGTAGCGGGCGCGAGCGGATGACGAAAGACAAGGCAGACATCCAGATCAGACTGCCCTTCGACGGCTGTGCCAAACGCAACGCTGCCATAGAGCCACAGGCTGTGAAGATCATCGCCGACGGTCAGACGGAGTTGATGAAGGGTATCGTCAACGATTGCCTGAAAAGCCGGTTGAAAGGCGGTCACAGGTGGAACGGCGATGTAACCCTCGGCATCCAACGCCATAAACGCTCCTTTAAGAAGAGAGAGGACTGTGTGGCAAGGGGCAGACTGCAAACTGCTGTCAATGCAAAGTAGCAGGGTGACTCAGGAAGGGTAAAGCGTAAGCGTTAAACCGTCTCTGGTTAAAAGCAACAAGGCGAGCCAGTTGGCTCGCCTTGTCTGTTGCGTAAGCCCGGAATCAGAATGCCAGCACCAGGCCTGCAATGGCTGCGGACAGCACGCTGACCAGCGTTGAGCCATACAGCAGTTTCAGGCCGAAGCGCGAAACGACGTTGCCTTGCTCTTCATTCAGGCCTTTAATCGCGCCCGCGACGATGCCGATAGACGAGAAGTTAGCAAAAGACACCAGGAAAACCGACAGAATACCTTCGGCATTTGGCGACAGCTGGCTGGCGATTTTCTGCAGATCCATCATCGCCACAAACTCATTGGAAACCAGTTTCGTTGCCATGATGCTGCCAACCTGCAGCGCTTCGCCTGATGGCACGCCCATCACCCAGGCAAAAGGATAGAAGACGTAACCCAGCACGCCCTGGAACGTGATACCGAAAATGAAGTCAAACAGCGCATTCAGGCCAGAAATCAGGGCGATAAAACCAATCAGCATTGCTGCGACGATGATGGCTACACGGAAACCAGCCAGGATATATTCGCCCAGCATTTCAAAGAAGCTCTGACCCTGGTGCAGATCCTGCAACTGCAGGTCTTCTTCGTTATCGACGCGGTAAGGGTTGATCAGCGACAGTACGATAAAGGTACTGAACATGTTCAGCACCAGCGCAGCAACCACATACTTAGGCTGCAGCATGGTCATGTAGGCACCCACAATCGACATGGACACGGTGGACATCGCGGTCGCCGCCATCGTGTACATACGACGCTGTGACATTTTGCCCAGAATGTCTTTATACGCGATAAAGTTCTCAGACTGTCCCAAAATCAGAGAGCTTACGGCGTTAAACGATTCCAGTTTACCCATGCCGTTGATCTTAGACAGCACCGTACCGATGCCGCGAATCACCCATGGCAGGATGCGGAAGTGCTGAAGAATCCCGATCAGCGCCGAAATGAACACAATCGGACACAGGACGTTCAGGAAGAAGAAGGCCAGACCTTTATCGTTCATGTTGCCAAAGACAAAGTTGGTGCCCTGAGCCGCATATTTCAGAAGATGGTCGAAGAAACCGGCGAAGCCTTTGACGAATCCCAGACCGGCTTCTGAGTTCAGGAAGAACCAGGCCAGAATGATTTCGATAACCAGAAGCTGAATAATGTAGCGAACCCGAATACTTTTTCTGTCGTGGCTGACCAGCAAGGCCAGCACACTGACTACCACTAGTGCTAAAAGAAACTGCAAAATATGGGACATGTTTGCTCCAAATTTGAGGAGGATTGTATTTTGCTGCGTATTCTATGTAACGGCTTACCGAAAAACGAGATCTCATCCACAATATAAGTATTCACTATCGCCAAATTTCTCAGAAAACTCTCAGCGATCACGTCCTGTAACCAAAATATTCACATGGATTTCACTTAAATCTATTGTCTGTAATTTGCACAACACGTAGAGTGACTAAAATACGTTGTATAAGTAGGGCTTTCTTAGTCCTGATTTATAGCAATGGCTATACTTTATAGCATTATCTATCATAGCGATTAGCGAAACCGAATTTCACTCGTACCTGTGTCGCCTTAAGCTACACAGGTTAACTCAGACAGGGTACCCGATATGCTAGAAAGCCGTGCCGCAGAACGCGCAGCGCGTGGCGCCAGAAAAATCAAACTCGCTTTACTGGGGCCTGCCTTTATCGCCGCGATCGGCTATATCGATCCGGGCAACTTCGCGACTAATATTCAGGCCGGTGCCGCGTATGGCTACCAGTTGCTGTGGGTGGTGGTGTGGGCCAACATTATGGCCATGCTTATCCAGCTGATGTCAGCAAAGCTCGGTATTGCCACGGGCAAGAATCTGGCGGAACACATTCGCGATCGGTTCCCGCGTCCGGCCGTGTGGTTTTACTGGGTGCAGGCAGAGATCATCGCGATGGCGACCGATCTGGCGGAGTTTATTGGCGCGGCTCTGGGATTCAAACTGCTGCTGGGCGTCTCACTGATGCAGGGCGCGGTCCTTACCGGTGTGGCCACCGTTCTGATTTTGATGCTGCAAAACCGCGGGCAAAAGCCGCTGGAGCTGGTGATCGGCGGATTACTCCTGTTTGTTGCGGCAGCTTATATTGTTGAACTGTTTTTTTCCCAGCCAAAAGTCAGCGAACTGGTGACAGGCATGGCGCTGCCTTCACTGCCGAATGCCGATGCGGTTTTCCTGGCGGCCGGTGTGCTGGGTGCAACCATTATGCCGCACGTCATCTACCTGCATTCTGCCTTAACGCAGGGAAAAAGCCGCGACAGCCAGGCGCAACGTTACTCTTCCACTAAGCTGGATGTGGCGATCGCGATGACCATTGCCGGTTTTGTTAATCTGGCGATGATGGCCACGGCCGCTGCGGCTTTTCACTTTAGCGGCCACAGCGGTATTGCGGAACTCGATCAGGCTTACACCACCTTGCAGCCCTTGCTCGGTCATGCTGCCGCGACGGTATTCGGCCTGAGCCTGGTCGCGGCGGGGTTATCCTCCACCGTGGTGGGTACGCTGGCGGGCCAGGTGGTAATGCAGGGCTTTATCAATTTCCATATCCCTCTCTGGGTGCGTCGTGCCGTCACCATGGTGCCGTCATTTATCGTGATCTGGGCGGGCTGGGATCCCACGCGTGTGCTGGTGATGAGCCAGGTCTTGCTGAGCTTTGGTATTGCACTGGCGCTAATCCCTTTGCTGGTCTTTACGGGGAACCGTGAGCTGATGGGCGAAGCCCTGGTAAACAGTCGTCTGATGCAGAACACCGGTCGAATCATTGTGGTGCTGGTGGTCAGCCTGAATATTTACCTGCTCGTCGGACAGGCCATGGGCATGTAGCCTTACCCGGCAGCGATCGGGCACGGCTTTAAGCGCTGAATGCCACAGTTTATAATGTCACTCTCTTCCCGAGTCAGGAGTGACATCATGCGCACGCCAGATTACCCTTCAGACGACCATGTGAAATGGGCCGCCGTTGACGATTATTTTTCACAGTTGTTAGCGCCGCCCGATAACCACCTCAGCGCGGCCCTCCAGGCAAACAGTCAGGCCGGGCTGCCAGCTCATGATGTTTCGGCGGTGCAAGGTAAAATGCTGGCGCTGTTAATCAGCATTCAGAATGCCTCACGTGTGCTCGAAATCGGCACACTCGGCGGCTACAGCACGATCTGGATGGCGCAGGCGCTGGGCGAGGGGGGAACCATCACCACGATAGAAGCCGATCCCCGCCATGCGGATGTTGCCCGCGAAAATATTCATCAGGCTGGCCTGTCCGAACGGGTTACGCTGCATGTGGGGGCGGCGCTGGATGTCCTGCCGCATCTGCAGGCTCCCTTTGATCTCATTTTTATTGATGCGGACAAAAAAAATAATCCCGGCTATCTTCGCTGGGCCATTCGGCTCTCCCGGCCCGGCAGTCTCATTATCGTCGATAACATTGTTCGCGGCGGTGCCGTGATTGATGCCGGTTCTACCGACGGCAACGTGCAGGGCGTACGTGAGTGTCTGCGGCTGCTGGCCAGCGATCCCCGACTGGAGGCGACCGCGATTCAGACCGTGGGCGAAAAAGGCTGGGATGGCTTTGCGCTCGCCCGGGTGAAAAGCCGCGAGGAGTAACCGCAGGTTGTCTGCCGGCACGCAGGCCGGCAGAGGACGGTTAGCGGTAGCGATGCGGCTCAGGGTGCGCATGACGCCAGTGGCGTCGTTCATGTTCCCACTGGCGTTGCCGTTCACGCGCGTGCCAGCGACGTTCCCGTTCCGCTTCCTGATGACGTCGCCAGGCATCATGCCGCCACCAGCGTCTTTCCTTATAAGCGTAGCGATCGTTAAACCAGCGCGGTTCACGCCAGCGGTCGCCATCCCAGTAATAACCCCGGCGGTCCCGGTCGCCCAGATGCAGCGTGACGCCTGGAGCCAGGCGTATCTCATTTCCCGAGGCTTGTGCTGTGTGCATCGCCAGCGGCGTTAACACTGCTATGAAAGCAGCAAAGCATACTCCACGTATCATTATCTTCTCCTGCAGCAGCTTATGATTACTGCTGTCACGTCATTCTGACGGTATTGCACAAAGAAGCCTGCACATGTTGTCTGAAAATACGCGAAAAACAGGGCTTTGAGAGTTTTCTGGCACAGCCGCCCGCGTACGCGGGCAACCCGTATCAGGCCAGTATCGCCTCAATGGCGGCGAGTTCGTCTGTCGAGAGCGGTGACTGGGTCAGCATCTGCACCGCGTCGTCAATTTGTGCCGTTTTACTGGCCCCGATCAGCACGGAGGTAATGCGCGGATCGCGCAGCACCCACGTTAACGCCATTTGCGCCAGTTTCTGCCCACGCTGTTCTGCCAGATCGTTCAGCTTACGCACCCTGGCCATTTTCTCTTCCGTCAGCTGATTTTCATTCAGGAACTTACTGCCGCTGGCGACGCGGGAATCGGAGGGAATACCCTGCAGATAGCGATCGGTCAGCACACCACCCGCGAGGGGCGAAAATGCGATACAGCCTGTGCCATGCTCATCCAGCGTCTGCAATAAGCCCTGTTCCGGTGTGCGTTCAAACAGGGAGTAGCGGGGCTGATGAATCAGGCAGGGTGTCCCCAGATCGCGCAGAATCGTCATCGCTTCAGCAGCCCGCTCTGCCGGATAGTTGGAAATGGCGGCATACAGCGCCTTGCCCTGACGGACAACGTGATCCAGCGCCCGCATGGTTTCTTCCAGCGGCGTTTCCGGATCGGGACGGTGATGGTAAAAGATGTCAACGTAATCCAGGCCCATTCGACGCAGGCTCTGGTCCAGACTCGCGACCAGATACTTGCGCGAACCCCAGTCGCCGTAAGGGCCTTCCCACATGGTATAACCAGCCTTGGTTGAAATAATCAGCTCGTCGCGATGCGCCTGAAAATCGTCGCGCATAATGCGACCAAAATTGCTTTCTGCGGAACCGGGCGGCGGACCGTAGTTATTCGCCAGGTCAAAATGGGTGATGCCGCAGTCAAACGCATGGCGCAGCAACTGCCGGCTGGTTGCTAATTGGGTGCTGTCACCAAAGTTATGCCACAGGCCCAGTGAAATCGCAGGAAGCTTCAGTCCACTGCGTCCACTTCGACGCCATTGCATATGCTGATACCTGTCGGGGCGAGGAAAAGCTGTCATAGAAAAGTCCTGAGTGAAAACGATTAAATGTGCCAAAACAGTGGGAGTGTATACGGTTACACTCAGGATTAATCCGTGTCAGATCGCATATCTGCCGAATAATCCACGGTCGTAACGCTTGCTTGCCATGTAATCCGTTGGCTAAATGACAGGCACTGTTCGCTAAATTAACGCCATGTCAGATACTTATCAAAACACTCCCCTAAAGGAATTCGCTATGTCCTCTTATACGGTTGGTGATTATCTGTTGGCGCGTTTGCAGGCGTGCGGTATTCGACATCTGTTCGGCGTACCGGGTGACTTTAATCTGCAGTTTCTGGATCGGGTGATTGCGCATCCGACAATAAGTTGGGTGGGATGTGCCAATGAGCTGAATGCCGCTTACGCTGCGGATGGCTATGGACGCTGTTCGGGTATGGCGGCGTTGCTGACTACCTTTGGCGTAGGGGAGCTCAGCGCAATCAACGGTCTGGCAGGCAGCTTCGCAGAGTACGTGCCCGTGATTCATATCGTGGGCGCGCCGTCGAGCCAGGCGATGCAGCAGGGAGACAGCGTGCACCACACCTTAGGGGATGGCGATTTTGGCCATTTCATCCGCATGGCAAAAGAGGTTAACGTCGCCACCGCGCAACTGACCGCTGAGAATGCCACCGCCGAAATTGACCGGGTTTTGAGCAGCGTTATCCAGCAACATCGTCCGGGCTATCTGCTGTTGCCTGTCGATGTTGCCCAGGCCGAAACCGCTGCGCCCGTTCATCCCCTGGTATCGTCGGCTTCGTCACCTGAATCCCTGCGCAGCGCGTTTCGCCAGGCCGCCGAGCGGTTACTGGCACCGGCGCAACGCGTCTCACTCCTGGCCGATTTCCTGGCGCAGCGCTGGCAACAGCAACCGGCGCTGGCTGCGTTACGTGCCGGGCGTGCTTTTCCGTGCGCCACACTGCTGATGGGCAAAGGCGTGCTGGATGAGCAGCAGCCGGGGTTTGTGGGCACTTACGCAGGTGAGGGCTGTGAAGGCCGGGTACGCCAGCAAATTGAAGAGGCAGACGTCACGCTCTGCGTCGGCGTGCGCTTTACGGATACGATTACCGCTGGATTCACTCAGCAATTTCGCCCCGATCGGCTGATCGACGTGCAGCCACACAGCGCCAGCGTCGCGGGACAGACGTTTGCCCCGTTGTCGATGGCCGATGCGTTGCAGGCATTACTGCCGTTGTTCGAACGCTATGGCGCAGGCTGGCAGTCCGCCGGGCCAGTGAAACCGGCGGCGCCTGTCCCTGACGCGACTATCATCAGCCAGTCTGCCTTTTGGCAGGCCATGCAGTCTTTTATCCAGCCCGGCGATATTATTCTGGCGGATCAAGGCACCGCGGCGTTTGGCGCGGCGGCGCTGCGCCTGCCTGCCGGGGCGCAGCTGCTGGTACAGCCGTTATGGGGATCCATCGGTTATACTTTGCCAGCCGCGTTTGGTGCCCAGACGGCACGCCCGTCACAGCGCGTCATCCTGATCATTGGCGATGGTTCGGCACAGTTGACCATTCAGGAACTCGGCTCGATGCTGCGGGATGATCAGCATCCAATCATTTTTCTGCTCAATAATGAAGGCTATACTGTGGAGCGGGCCATTCATGGCGCAGACCAGCGTTATAATGATATTGCCCAGTGGAACTGGACAGCGCTGCCGCAGGCATTCAGTTTACACTGTCAGGCACAAAGCTGGCGCATCAGTGAAACCGTGCAACTGACCGCACTGATGGCGCAACTGACACAACAACACAGACTGTCGTTTATTGAAGTCGTGATGCAAAAAGATGACCTGCCGCCCCTGTTACGTAAAGTCTCAGCCTGTCTGAGCCAGCGCAACGGCGGATGAGATTCGGAAAGTTGCCTCTGTGCAGGCCAGACTAACGCGGTTAGGCTGTTGCACACACGAGTCAGACGCTCACCTCAAGCTTCGGTGGGCGTTGTTGTTTTATCGGCAGGATTTTATAGTGTCCTCCAACTCTTTAAGACCCCCAAGCGGAGCACCAGAAGAATGACAACTTATGCCTTGGTCGGCGATGTCGGCGGCACCAATGCCCGCCTCGCTTTGTGTGAGGTGGAAAGCGGCAGCATCTCCCAGACCAAAACATTCGCAACATCAGACTACGACAGCCTCGAAGCCGTCATCCGCCATTATCTTGATGAACAAAAGCAGGATATTAAAGACGGCTGTATCGCCATTGCCTGCCCGATTACCGATGACTGGGTTGAAATGACCAACCACGACTGGGCCTTCTCGACTAAAAAGTTGAAGGCGAACATCGGTTTTGAACACCTGGAAATTATTAACGATTTCACCGCTGTCTCCATGGCGATTCCTATGCTCGGCGAAGAGCATGTCATCCAGTTTGGCGGTAAATCGGCGGTGAAGGATAAACCGATCGCGATTTACGGTGCGGGAACCGGCCTCGGCGTCAGCCATCTGGTACACGTCGACCAGCGCTGGGTCAGTTTACCCGGTGAAGGGGGACATGTTGATTTTGCCGCTAACAGCGAAGAAGAAGATCAAATTCTGGAAGTCTTAAGGGAAGAATTAGGTCATGTTTCAGCAGAACGTGTGTTGTCAGGCGCTGGTCTGGTCAATCTCTACCGTGCGATTGTAAAAGTCGATAACCGTGAGCCGGAGAATCTGAAGCCACGCGAAGTCAGTGAGCGCGCCCTGGCGGACAGCTGCACCGACTGCCGTCGTGCCTTATCGCTGTTCTGCGTCATCATGGGGCGTTTTGGCGGTAATCTGGCGCTGAACCTCGGGACCTTCGGTGGCGTTTACATCGCGGGCGGGATCGTGCCGCGTTTCCTGGAGTTCTTCAAAGCCTCGGGTTTTCGTGCCGCTTTTGAAGACAAAGGGCGCTTCCGTGACTATGTTGCCGATATCCCGGTTTATATGATCACGCATGACCAACCCGGGCTGTTGGGTGCCGGTGCGCACCTGCGCCAGACGCTGGGCCGTATTCTCTAGTTTGCAGGCTCTGTCCTGCCCGACGCAAGGGCAGAGCCGCCTTTCCCTCTCACAACCGCATCAGTAGCCGAAACGCTTTTACTTTGCTGCGGCTGACCGGTACCTGTACTTCCATATCCCGCAACTTCAGCAGATAGGTATTGTTAAACCAGGGTTCGATTTCCCGGATTTTGTTGAGGTTGACGCAGTAGGACCGGTGGCAGCGAAAGAACAGGTGTTCGGGCAGGCGTGAGCAGAATTCCGTCATTGTCATCGACATCACATAGGCTTCACGGCGGGTATAGACGAAGGTTAACTTCTCGTGCGCCTCAACGTAGTAAATGTCATTCACGTCGGTCACGATAATGCGTTCATCTTTGGTCAGATTCACGGTCAGTACGCTCTGCGCCATTGGCGTCTGAGTGGGCGCGTGCTGTTGCTGCCAGGTGGCTTCCAGCTTGTTCAGCATCGTGACGATACGGGATTCATGATACGGTTTCAGAATATAGTCAAACGCTTCCAGTTCAAAGGCTTCCACGGCATGCTCTTTCCAGGCCGTGATAAACACAATCAGGGGCTTATGAACAAACTGATGAATACTCTTTGCCAGTAACATGCCATCCAGAGAGGGAATATTGATGTCGAGAAAGATCACATCAACCCGATGCTGCTGCAGATATTTGAGGACATCCAGACCGTCATCAAAGCAGGCCGCTATCTCAATCTTACTGTGTTGCTGAATCATCCAGCTCAGCTCTTGCTGGGCCAGAAATTCGTCCTCGACGATGATGGCTTTCATGCAAGGTTCCCCACCAGTAACTGCCCGGTTTTGCTCAGGGTAAACGCGATTTCGGTGCCGGGCTGATGACGCGCAATGTGCAGCCCTTCGCCCGAGAGTAACTTCACCCGGTGATGGACATTTAACAGGCCAATTTTATTGCCGGGCATTTCGTTGCGAGCCACACGATCAATCACCTCGTCACTGATCCCTTTACCGGTATCACGCACGGCGATGCGCACGCGGTCGCCCAGGTCTCGCACACTTAACGTCACCACACCTTTACCTTTACAGGGCTGAATGCCATGAACAATAGCATTCTCCACCAACGGCTGAATCAGCAGGCTGGGCAGGGAAAAATGCAAATCCTCGTCAATGTCATAAATCATGGTTAACTTGTCGCCAAAGCGCGCCTGCTCAATCGCTATATAATCTTTTACCTGCCAGAGTTCTTTCTTGATATCGATAAGCTCATCGTCATTCAGTTCGAGGTTGTAGCGCAGATAGCGCGATAAGTTGATGACCAACTGGCGCGCCGTATCGGGATTGAGCCGGATAGATGACGAAATGGCATTCAGCGCATTGAACAGGAAATGCGGATTAATTTTGCTCTGCAGGGCACGCAGTTCCGCTTTATTGGCCATTTCGCGCAGTTGCTCCGTACGCGAGACTTCCAGCTGCGTCGAAATAATCTGGGACAGGCCTACCGCCATCTCTTTCAGCGAGCCGGTGATGCGGTGCGCACGACGGTAATAAATCTTCAGCGTGCCGGTCACCTTGCCTTTTTCCCACAAGGGGATGACGATCATGGAGTGAATATCTTTCGTCCGGTGGGCTTCGTCATTGTTTTTGATGATGATCTTCCCACTGTGCATCGCCTGCGCCGTCGTCGGGCTGATCCCGTCGTCACCATGCTGGTAATTGTGTTCACCGTAGCCAACATAGGCCAAAATCTTCTGCTTGTTGGTCATCGCGACGGCATCGGCCTTGATTTCCCGTCGAATGATGTCACAGACACGGCGCAGGGAATCGCTGTTGACCTGACGGAACAGCGGCAGGGTCTGGTTAGCGATATCCAGCGCCAGTTTTGCCTGACGTGCCGCAATAGCCTCTTTTTCACCTTCCACGCTCTGCACCAGCAACACGATTAAGCCAATGCTGGCGGCGCCCAGAATCATCGGCAGGGCAATTTCAGAAACAATGGTCAGCCCGAGCGCGGTGGGCGTGGCCCACAACACGATAAGCAGCATGGTCAGACTTTCGCAAAACATGCCGCCCAGAATCCCTACCAGCCAGCGCCGTTCGCGCTGCACCCGGCGATGAATGGCACCGGCGACAATGCCGGCGATGATGCTGGTCATCAGGCAGGGCACTGACGTCACACCATGAATATCTATCAGGAAGCGGTGCAGACCGGCAATCACACCGGTGGTAATGCCAACCCAGGGACCAAACAAAATACCGCCAGCCATCACGGCGATCACCCGTACGTTGAGCAATGAACCGTCGACATTGACCCCTGACCAGGTACTGAAAAGTGCAAACAGTGAAAAAATGGCAATCACGGCCGCTTTTTCCAGCGCCGTATGCTCATCTTTCTGCAGGATCTGACGAAAAGGTGGGGTTCGCGTCAGAAAAAACAGGCAAATCAGCATCAGCGCCGCACGGTCAAAGACGGCCAGAAGCATAGTAAAGTGTGAAGTCACAGGCGACTCTTCAGCGAGGTCAAAGAAGGTTATGATAAAAAATGTGATGATGTTGTGCCAGCGTGCCTGACAGCCAGCCGGGCAGTTCATGTTTTAGATCAATTTATTCAAAAGCTGAAAAAGAGGAAATGTTGAGCTCATTTAAGAGGAACGTTTTTCCGCTGCCAGTGCGGCCCGGTCCACTGTGGTCAGGCCCGGTGACTTTATTACGTGTTATCGCCCGGAGTGATGTATGCATCTGACTACCTCGCGTTTGACGTTAACCTCTTTGCAGCCTGAAGACTGGCAGCTGTTTCGTGCGGTACATGAAGATCGCGATACTATGCGCTGGGTAAGTGACATTCCCGATGAAGATGATATCCGTGAGCGGTTTCGTCAGCGTCTGGCACCCTGGCAACCCGGCAGTTTTCACATGTTATGCCTGGTCATCAGGCGACGCGACAGCGGGGAAGCCATCGGGTTATTGGGTTGTACGCCTGAATGGCAGCCCGCCCGTCAGGCGGAGGTGGGATATATGCTGCTGCATCGCCACTGTGGTCAGGGGTTTGGCAGTGAAGCGCTGGAAGCGCTGTGTGCGTGTTTGTTCGACGCCGATTTTCTCAAACTCCGGGCGCTGGTGGTGGAAGGAAACTGGGCTTCCCGGCGAATTCTGGAAAAAAACGGCTTTCTGCTGAAACGGACGCTGCAAAATAATTATCTGCTGAATGACCGCTGGGTGAATGACTGGCTGCTCGAGCGGCTCAATCCGGGAAAATAAAAAATTTTCTGCTCCTCTCGACAAAGTTGTTATTAGCGCGTTATGTTCTTGTTGAGGTCACCGCAGTGACCAGCGTCGCTCGGACGGTCCGGGCGCTAACGTTTCCAGAGGATACCATGGCTGATAACAGCACCACTCGTCGTTTCTCGCGTATTGAACGCCTGCCCCCTTACGTCTTTAACATTACCGCTGAACTGAAGATGGCTGCGCGTCGGCGCGGCGAAGATATCATCGACCTTTCAATGGGTAATCCCGATGGCGCGACGCCGCCGCACATTGTCGAAAAACTATGCCAGGTGGCTCAACGTGAAGATACGCACGGCTATTCCACATCGCGCGGTATTCCTCGCCTGCGGCGTGCTATTTCACGCTGGTATCAGGAGCGTTATCAGGTAGATATTGATCCCGAATCGGAAGCGATAGTCACCATTGGTTCCAAAGAAGGTCTGGCTCACCTGATGTTAGCCACGCTTGACCATGGCGACACGGTGCTGGTGCCGAATCCCAGCTATCCCATTCATATCTATGGGGCCGTTATCGCAGGCGCTCAGGTGCGCTCCGTCCCGCTGGTGGAGGGCATTGATTTCTTCAATGAGCTGGAGCGTGCTATTCGCGAGAGCTATCCCAAACCTAAAATGATGGTGCTGGGTTTCCCGTCGAATCCCACTTCTCAGTGCGTAGAGCTGGACTTTTTTGAGCGCGTCATCGCGCTGGCCAAACAGTACAACGTGCTGGTCATTCACGATCTGGCCTATGCCGATATCGTCTATGATGGCTGGAAAGCGCCGTCCATTATGCAGGTGCCTGGCGCACGGGATGTGGCCGTCGAATTTTTCACCCTGTCAAAAAGCTATAACATGGCCGGCTGGCGCATAGGTTTTATGGTGGGCAACAAAGAGCTGGTCGCCGCCTTAGCCCGAATCAAGAGCTACCACGATTACGGCACTTTTACGCCCTTACAGGTCGCGGCGATTGCGGCCCTGGAAGGGGATCAGCAGTGCGTGCGCGATATTGCCGAACAGTATAAACGTCGCCGCGACGTGCTGGTGAAAGGGCTGCATGAAGCGGGCTGGATGGTGGATATTCCCAAAGCGTCGATGTATGTCTGGGCAAAGATTCCGGATCATTATGCGCATCTGGGCTCGCTGGAATTTGCCAAGCACATGCTGCAGGAAGCGAAAGTATGCGTTTCACCCGGCGTGGGCTTCGGTGATTATGGCGATACGCACGTCCGTTTTGCACTGATTGAAAACAGCGATCGTATCCGACAGGCGGTAAGAGGCATTAAGGCGATGTTTCGCGCCGACGGCATTTTGCCGGGCAGCGTGAAAAGTATGGAAGAACAGATTTAACATCCCATTGGGGCGACCACCTGTCGCCCCTGTGGAATGCCTGCAGAGACTACAGCATCAGCACAAAGGTGCCGACCCAAAGTAGTACAAAGAAAGAAATTCCCATCAGCGCATATTTCACAAGCGAACTCCTCTGAGCGGTTACGATATTGGCGATCCCATCCAGCGCAACGCGGACAGAAAGGATAAGGTCGCCGTTCAGATTTACGGTCAACGATCTCCCGTACGAACTGAATAACTCAGAACAGGATCGGGGCTAATCTACGCGTATTCAGACCGAAAATAAATAGTTTGGTTCTGAGAGTTTGTTCACATTTTTATCGAACGTCAATGTCCGGCACTGCCGACATGCCCACGCGGAGTTGCGCCAGGTTTTTCTGGTTCTGGTCCAGGACAATTTTAACCGGTAATCGCTGAACCACTTTCGTGTAGTTGCCGGTCGCATTATCGGGAGCAATCGCCGCAAATGTCGCGCCTGTCGCGGGGGCAAGACTGTCGACGTGACCGGTAAAAATCTGGTCAGGCAAAGCATCTACCCTGATGCGGACGGGTTGACCCGGACGCACATCCTGCAACTGCGTTTCCAGATAATTCGCGGTGATATAGGTTTGTTGTAACGGCACCACCGCCAGCAAACGGGTACCGGCGGAAACATAGGCGCCCAGGCGCACTGCGCGCTGTCCCACCATGCCGGCCACCGGGGCCACAATGCGGGTGTAAGACAGATTAAGACGTGCCTGGTCGACGCTGGCCCTGGCGGCAGCAACATCCGCTTCGGCGGATCGGACGGCTGCCTGCAGCACGCCAACCTGCTTAATCGCAGAAGCGAGCGCGGCTTCACTCTGACGCACCGCGGCGCTGGCAGAGCGCTGCGCCGAGCTGGCTTTTTGCTGCTCGTCAGCGGCAACGGTGCCGCGCTGATAGAGACGGTTATAGCGTTCGGCACTCTGTCCGGCATACTGCGCCGAAGCCTGACTGGCGGAAACGCTGGCCTTCTGTTCATCAATGACCGACTGCTGCTGCTCCAGCTGTGCTTTGCTGCTCAACAGTTTGGCTTCACTGACCTGCAATGCGGCCTCCGCGCTTTCCAGTGCCACTTTGTAATCGCGATCGTCCAGCGTCGCCAGGAGTTCACCGGCGGCAACCTGCTGGTTATCTTTCACCCTGACGCTGGCGATGTACCCCGACACTTTGGGCGCAACAAGGGTGTAATCGGCATTGACCCAGGCATCATTGGTACGGTGATCGTTACGGGTCATCACGGACCAGACAATCAGCGCCATCGCCAGCAAAACCAGCAGCAGCAGGGAAAGCAGCACGGTTTTTCTCATTACTAAAGCACGCATATACAGTTATCTCGACGTGGAGGTTGCAGGTTGAATCAAGGTTTGGGGCGGCCAGACGCGTTTGGGCAGCCAGGCGGTGACGACCAGCAGCAGCAGCGCAAAACCGATCAGCAGCAGCCAGGTATCACTCAGGCCGAGCACCAGCGCCTGGTGCTTTATCTGGGTAGCAAAGCCGCGCAGATTCTCGACGGAACTCACGCTGCCATCGGGCAACAGCGGAAACTGACTGCTGGCCTGACTGCTGTTGGGGGCGGTCATCAGCCACGGCCTGCTGCCCGCCTGGTTGACGAGGATACTGGAGTGAAACTGTTCACGATGGCTGACAAACCATGACACCAGGGTAGAGGCCGCAATGCTGGAAAACCCGCGTACCGTGTTGAACATCGCCGAGGCAAAAGGTCCTTCAGGCGGTGCTACCACGCTGGTCGCGCTCATCAGCACGGGCAGAATCACCATCGGCTGGCCTACGGCCTGCAACGCCTGAATCAGCCAGAAGTTATCCCGCGCCCAGTCCGTTGTGATCTGCATACCGAGCAGGCAGGAGGCAATCAGGAAGCACAAGCCCACTGCCAGCATCCAGCGACAGTCAATCCAGCGGATATTCAGCAGGGCGGCAAGCAACGGCGCCACAATGAGCTGGGGCAACCCAATGGTCAACGCCAGCGGCGCGAACTGGGCGATGCGAAAGCCATCGACCTGGGCAAAATAGCTGGAAGGCAGGGCAGAGCCGGACAGCGACACGATCAGGACGCCGGCCAGTACCAGCAGGCCGTGCAGCAGGTTAGGTCGCCGCAGCATCTGCAACTTAAACAGCGGCAGGGGATGGAACCACTCATTGATTAAAAAGACGATGAGTAACGGCACGGCGGCCAGCAGCATAGCGGCAATCAGCGGAGAATCCAGCCAGTCAAGCCGTTCGCCCTGGCTGAGTACCAGAATGATTAACGCCATCCCGCTACAGCCTGTGAGCATCCCGAACAGATCGATCTGCTGAAAACGTTCTGTGCGCAACGGATCCTGGGGCAATCCCCAGCCGGTTAATACGAGGGCAATCAGCATACCGGGCACAACCTGCCAGAAGACAAACATCCAGCTGACCTGATCGGTCCAGAAGGCGGCCAGCGACGCGGCCATATTCGGCCCGAAGGTGGCAGTAAGGGCATAGGCGCCTAATCCATAGAGCTTGAACGGCGGTGGCAGAAAACGCAGGGCGACGGTCATCAGCATCGGCGGCAGCGCGCCGCCAAAGAGCCCCTGGATCACGCGTAATGCCATAAACAGCACAGGATCGGTCATCAGCGGTAACAGTATTCCGGACAGCATAAAGCCGACCGAAACAAATAACGTAAAGCGGCGCAGGGAAAACGTCACCGCGAACCACGGCGCAATCATCATGGCGGCCACTTCGGCAGCCTGATAAGCCGAAACAATCCAGCTTCCGTCGTCGTAGCCCATACCGAGGGCAGCACGAATATCGGCCAGCGCAATATCACTGACGCGATCGTTGAGCCCGGAGGTCAGCGCCGCGATCCAGACGCCAAGCAGGCCCAGGGCAAGACGTAAGGTAAAGGGATGCAGCGGCGGCGCAGTGCCAGGCTGGGTCGTCATAGCAGGTGTCTCATTGTTTTTTTGGTTCGATGTATTGCGATGCGATACAGGCGAGGCGATATTACATGGCAATATGCTGTATTGCAATGTGGTACACGCTGTAAAACGTGCGCTTTTCGGGTTACAGTAAGCCAGCTCAAAAAGGACGACGCTATGACTCAACAATCATCCAGCCGCGAAGATGAAAAAACGGGCGGTATTCAGGTTATTGCGCGCGCGGCTAAAATTCTTAATGCTCTGGGCGAGCATCCCGGTGGCATGAGTCTGGGCGAAATCGCGCATGCTGTTGATCTGCCGCGTTCTACCGTACAGCGCATTGTGGCCGCGCTGGACAGCGCCGAACTGGTTCGAAGCAGTGGGGCGGGCGGATTGCGTCTCGGGCCAGCTTTACTGAAGCTGCTCGCCAGCGTGAACACGGATGTGGTCGATTTGGTCAAGCCGCTGCTGGAAAAACTGTCGGCGGATACCAATGAAACGGTCTCCCTGTCCCGCGCCAGTGGTGCGCAGCTTGCCGTCATTCATTATGTTGTGGCGTCGCGCGAGCTGCGGGTGGTTCCCCGTATCGGACTGGAGCTGCCGCTCTACAGCACCTCGGGTGGCCGCGCCTTGCTGGCGCTGGAAAGCGATGAAGACGTCCGGACGCTGGTGGGGGATGCCTGGCGCGAACTGACGGACAAGACGGTTAAGACGCAGGCAGCACTGTTAGAGATGCTTCGGGAAGTGCGTGAAACCAGCATTTCCTACGACCGTGGTGAAACCCTTGAAGGCGTTTCAACCATGGCCTTTGCGCTCGATACGCTGTTTGGCCGCTTTGCGGTCTCCTTACTGGTGCCCACGGCGCGGTTTAAGAAGCATGAATCACGCTATCGTGAAGAAATGTTGCAGTGCAAACAGGCTCTGATTCGTGAAATTGGCAAAATTGCCGCTGTTGAAGGATGAGTGCTCAATGAAAACAGTATTAATGGCTATCGATAATTCACCGGTCGCGAAGAAAGTGGTGTCGTTAACGATCGAAGAAGCACAGGCGCATGATGCACAAGTGATTGTGCTGTGTTGTATCGATCCCGCCTATTCATCCTGTAGCCAGCCCATTGATATTGATGCCGGTGAAGATCCGGCAGATTTTGTGGCCGCGCAGGATGAGCAAAATACCGCTGAAATGGTGGTGCGTCATGCCCTGGCCCCCTTGCTCCAGGCCGGCATTAAGGCGCGAGGTATGATTCTGGCCGGCGAAGCGGCGGAGACAATCGTGGCCCAGTCCCAGCAGCTCAATGCCAGCATGATTATTATGGGGCGACGTCATTTATCGCCCTTTAACCGGTTATTAAAAGGATCTGTGAGTGCCGCTGTGGTTGAACGCGCGCATTGCCCGGTACTGATCGATGTGCGTAAGGATTAACAACGTAGTATGACTCTCCTGCTTTTTCTTACGCTGGCCGCCTTTGTGCTGCTGGCGATTATCATCGTTATGTTAGTCAGAACCACCCGGCTTAAAGCGTGGCAGGGCGTGGTTCTTTTTATCCTGCCGCTGTTGTTGTCGAATGTTTTATGGTTCAGCTGGATCCAGCCTCAGCAGCAGCAGGAGAAACGCTACGAGCGCGCGGCAGATTATATGGCACAGGCTACGGTGTATCGGGTGCTACGCACTCAGGAACCCGCGCTGTGGCAAATACTGACGCGCGATCTGGCGCGCAAACTGCGTGAAGGCGAACCCATGTTGCAGGCAACGGGCGAACTGCGCGGGTTATTGACGGATGTGATCAATCAGCGCCTTATGCGGGGTACTGACGCGGCCGTATTGAAATATATTGGCGTCTCGGTGGAAGAAATGCAGACGCTCAATAAAATTGACCCGGGCCTCTGTTTTCAGTTCCTTTATCCGCAGGTGAAGGGCGGTATCAATCTGGTTGAAACTCTGCCCGCCAGCCTGAACCAAAAAGATGCCGATGCCACCGAGTATTTGCTGCTTAACAGTCTGGGGGACGAACAACCGCTGGACCGCAAGCAGGCGCAGCACGATCTCAAAACCATCGTCGACCATCTCTACCTGAAGTGGGGCAATAAGCTGCAACAGCTGAATATGCCTGCCGATGCCGCCGTTGATCGGTCTTCCATGTGTGCCATGTCTGTCGATCTTTATAGTGCCATCCTCGCACTCCCGGACAAGCAAGCCGCCAATCTGCTTCGTAGAATGATTGCGCTTTCAGGCGAAGGTTAAAAAGAAAAAAGCCCGCCAGTGGCGGGCTAAATGCTGAGAGAGGCTTTTTTTAGAGTAATTCCTGGTGTTGTTCGTGAGGCTTTTCACTGGAATCAGTGTCGCAGTTTATTGGCATAACCTGCCAGTTGTTTAACCGTATTGAATCAATTGGTAAAACTTCGTAAATACGCAGTTGTTCGCGTACTAATCCTATAGATGCGCATTTTGCAGCGCCTTACACTGCGTCAAAATGTGAGGAAATAAAATGAAAATGGCAATCATGGGTGCATTTGCACTTATTTTTCTGAGCGGTTGTACCGCCAGTAAACCCGGGGCGTTTGAACGTGTTGATGAAGATCCCAGTTCAAATACCGTACAATATCGTTTCGACCCGCTGAAAGTGAATCGTGATGCAATGGAAATTGATATCGCGAATTACTGCAGCAATAAAGGTTTTGATAAAGTAGAGTCACTCCCTGTTCAGGACAGCACAATACCAGGTTTAAAGAAAACCTGGTATCAGTGTAATTACGCAGTGAAAAGTTAATGAATAAATGAGGTGGGATTATATCCCACCTTCTTTTTTATATTATGCTGTGTGAAATCTTTGCCCTTCAGTGAATATCATTTTGTTTTATGCCTCCTTTCTGCTGCGCTGGAACGTCTGCGGATAACGCCTCCTGTCCAGAAGAAATAAAGGCTACCGACTGAGGGAACAGCGCGGCGGTAACGATGTCTGGCATACGGCACCTCCTCTTTTTCAATACTCAGGATAATACGCCGAAAAAGTGCAGCAAAAATGCAGCCTGTGTAGAGTTATTTCGATAAATATGTCGCGATATTTCAAAAAAGAACGCGAAAAAGAGGGTGATCGCATATTCCAATCGGAATAGACCGAATAGGTATTAATATGCGTGAGACCTGTCTTAAAAACAAGGCTGACGTGCATGTGTGAAGATGGAAATTAGCGCTACAGTAATATCAGGACAATTAAAGGGAGACAAACATGACGCATAGGGTAAAAAACGTTCTGCCGCTTCAGGCAGAGCTGGCAGAATGTCCGCTCTGGGCTGTGCAGGAACAGGTGCTGTGGTGTGTGGATATTCTGGCACCGGCCATCCATCGTTTCGATCCGGCGAGTGGTGAGCTCTCCACATTTCCCCAGGCAGAAGAAGTCGGATGCATCGGTCTGCGGGAACAGGGCGGTATCATTGCCGCACTGCGTAGCGGCGTCTGGCTGCTGGACGAGCAGGGGAAACCGCAAAAAAAAGTGGCGGATAATCCCGGTATCGCCGGGAAAAGCCGCTTCAATGATGGCCGTGTGGATCCCTGGGGTAATTTCTGGTGCGGCAGTTTATGGGAGCCACAGGATAAAAACGGCGGCTTGCTTTGTCGCGTAACGCCTGATTTGACGCTTGAGGTGAAGGCACGCGACATCAAAATTTCCAATGGCGTTGCCTTTTCTCCTGACCGTCAGTGGATGTATCACAGCGATACGCCGAATGAAGTGCTCTATCGCTATCCGCTTGATGCTCAGGGCGAGCCGGGGCAGCGTGAAATCTTCCGGCGGTTTGATGCCCGTGGTGGCTTGCCCGATGGGGCGGCTGTCGACAGTGAGGGCTATTACTGGTCAGCCCTGTTTGACGGCGGACGCGTCGTGCGTATTGATCCGCACGACGGTGAAATCGTCGATGAGATTACACTGCCGGTGAAATGGCCCACCATGGTGACGTTTGGCGGCAGCGATCTCAAGACGCTGTTCATCACCAGCTCACGCGAAAACCTCAGCGAAGAAGATCTCGCCCGCTATCCGCAGTCGGGCGATATTTTTGCGGTGGATGTCGACGTGGCCGGTATGGAAGAGCCGCGTTTTCGCGGCTGATGGTGAGGGCCAGGCTTATCTGGCCCTGTAACGTTACTGACGCTGCAACAGCGGTTCATGGGCTGGCTGGCTCTGCGGCAGGCGGATTGCCAGTGACAGCACCAGTGATATAACCAGCAGGCTCATAATGAGGCTGAAAGTGACCGTAAAGCCGCCAAACAGTGAAGCCACCAGCGAACCCATTACGCTGCCAATGCCAAAGCCGAGATAAATCAGGCCATAATTTTTGGTCAGATTATTTAAGCCGAAAAAGTCACTGACCAGCGAAGGGAAGACGGTAATGGTGCCGCCGAAGCTAAACGCAATGCAGGCCAGGGACAGGAAAAACGTGGTTTGATTCATCTGTGTAAACAGCATCAGGCTCATACCGATCAGTGAAACCAGTTGGGCCAGTGATATCACGCGAATACGCACCATTTTATCGGACAGCACGCCCAGTACTAACCGACCACTCAGGTTTGCTACCGCGATGACCGTGACGGCGTTAGCGGCGGTCTGGGTGCTGAGGTGAACCAAACCTTCCCCGATGTCTTTTGCAACGCCAATCACATACAGCCCGCTCATACAGGCAGTCAGAAACATCAACGCCAGCATCCAGTACTGTGGCAGACGCACCGATTCGGCCAACGTATACTGACGCGTCGCTTCTGCCTGAGTAGCTGACGCAGATTGCAGCGGCGCATCGCGCATCATCAGTCCGCCAGCAATAATCATCGCCATTGCCAGCAGGCCCCAGAGCACAAAGGTCTGTTCAAGCCCAAATCGTGCCAACAGTGCCCCGCAAATGAATTTAAATCCCAGACTACCCAGACCGTAAGCGCCAATGGCGCAGGCCGATATCATGCCTTTACGTTCAGGAAACCATTTCACACAGTTGGATAGCGTCATCAGATACCCTGCGCCATCGGCCAGACCTAACAACACGCCCGCGCTCAGGTACAGCATCATCAGATTATCTGCATGGGCGGTCAGCCCTAATCCTAGCGCCATCAATATACCTGCGCCGATAGTGACCTTACGGACGCCAAAACGCTCCTGCAGCTTGCCAGCCAGTGAAGAAGAGATGGCCAGCCCCAGGCTCAGTAAACCAAATGAAAATGCGATCTGGCTTACGGGCGCATCCAGTTTTTGCGCGAGCTGACCATTGAATAAGCTCCAGGTATAAACGGACCCCAGCGCTAACTGGGTTATCACCGTACCGATAAGTGTGAGCCAGCGTGTACGCTGGTGGGCAGTCTGTTGAGTCGCGTTCATTATGTTACTCCCAGGGGGAAACTGAATACTGGCGTCAGAATAACCAAAACCCCTACGCGCGAGGGCGGAAAGCGCATGAACGGAATGCAACGCGGAATGAAATGCTGTCAGGGCGGAATGAATGGCCGCGTGGGATAAATGTAACGAGGTGAGTCAAGGTAATGAAGGCAGGTAAACAGCAGTAAGGGAATGTTACGGCCAACCTGTTTTCCCGGCAGGCTTAGCATTTTTTTGCCAGGCTTAAAGTCCATTCAACAGGAGGAAATATGAAAGACCGGACATATGAATCCATCACCAGTGAGGATGAAGTTTGCTGCATTATCGGTCAGGCAGTGATCGAACTGAGCGCAGAACAGCAGCCTGTCACGAAATCTACCCTGGCACTGAAATTATTGTCAATGGCGGACCGCGACAGTGACGACGAGCGGGTTCTGCTCTACTGGATTGCGCGCAAAGCGATCAATCAACCCCAGCATCTTGTCAATGCGCAGCAAAAACGGGCATGACGCCCAGACAGGAAAGGGCGCCATGCCCGCTACGGTTCCGTTTTGTTTACACAGGACACATCACCGTAAAATCATGGTAGCGCCAGGGACGGCGAAGACGCGTTCCGTCGCGCCCGGTGAGCACGACACCGTAAAACGTGACTTTCTCTGTGCATCGCTGCTCTCGCTTTCTCTGCTAAGAGAGGTCATTACCGCCAGTGCGAAGCGGCACGATAGCGAACCGAACATTTCCCACCTTCTCGCCTGCGATCACACTCAGACATACTCTGCACGCTGACAGAAACAGTTGACTATGGGACAAAGACACAAGTTTTCCTGTGCCCGGAGGCGTTATGCATTTCACATCCTTCAACTCAGCCTGCTTGCTGCTGGCGCTGACGTGTACGTCGTGCAGCCAGTCATCTTCTGGTCATATCCCTGCGGGTAAATGTGATGCGGAAGCGACCTACAATCTTCATTTGTCGCGCTTTGACGAAACGGCGCAACAGTTGGCGCACGGGACCGGGTGTTTTATCCAGACGGATTTGTCGCGCACTGGGGCTGTTCAGGTGAATCCTGTAGAGGGCACCATGACGCTTCGTGAAGCGCTCGGACAGGCTATAAAAGGCACGCCGTTGAAGATTGTGGCGCAAACGCCGGATGTCATTACTGTCGAAAAATAATCGCGAATCACGGAGGTCACACCATGCGCAGAGGCGCTGCTTTGCTTATTTTGTTGTTAACCGCATCAGTCTGCTATGCCGCGCCAGGGGGCAACGGTGGGGAAGGTGGAAATGGCGGAGCGGGTGGTATGGGAGGCACAGGCGGTAACGGCGGAAGTATGGACAATCAACCTGGCGGTGCTGGGTTGCCTGGCCACAATGGTCAGCGCGGCATGAATGGTTGTCCCGGCGGTACTGCGCCCTCTCAGGACGGCAGATTTTATCTGCCCGGCACACATGAGCAATGTAATCCGGCGCATCCAAAGTCGCATCCTAAACGGCATCACACCGTGTCGTCCGGGCAGATGGAACGAATCTGATAATCGGCTGGCCCCGCGCCTGTGTATCACCGGCTTGTGCGCAGGCAAGGCAGACATGCGCCGACAGCTCGGGCTGGTTCGTGGCTACGCACTAAGCGATTAACTGGCGCGTTCAGCAATCGCAGGGATGGGGTTGTTGCGGGAGAAAAGACAAACATGCATCACGCACTATTGCCCGTGGGC
Source organism: Pantoea sp. CS_6 (assembly GCF_041954745.1). Classification (NCBI taxonomy): domain Bacteria; kingdom Pseudomonadati; phylum Pseudomonadota; class Gammaproteobacteria; order Enterobacterales; family Erwiniaceae; genus Pantoea; species Pantoea sp. CS_6. The sequence continues at coordinate 126,086 of NZ_JAVAYG010000006.1, read as the reverse complement.
GGCCTTTTTTATCGCGCTGTGTTAACCGCAAAGGCGCAGGCGGTGCTTGCCGCACCCGGCCCGCAAAGCGCGGGGCGTTATCATCGCCACGGGCAACCGGCCTTGTATATGAGTCCGGTGCCGGAATGGTCCATCATGGCGGTATCGGGCTATATGCGTGAGGATGGCCTTTCACGCGTCCTGATTCCACTACGCCTGTCAGGGGCCTGGCTGGTAGATCAGCGCGATAGGGCAAAATGTGAGCAACTGGGAATCCTGCCAGAAGCCGCTGATGGCAGTTGGCGAACGGCGCTGCAGCAGGGGCGAATCCCGGATTCATGGCATAACGCAGATAAAGCCAGAGCAACAGGCGCGGATGGGATTATTGACCGTTCGCGTCTTAATTCCGGCGGCTGGCATATCTGTCTTTTTCAGTGGAACACGCCTTCTGCACCACGCGTGGCGGTATGCGGCAAGCCCATCCCGATCACGCTTTCACCGGCTGGCTCCAAATGGGGATTATAGTGCGGGCAAATTAAGCCAAACCTGTCCCACGCTGCGGTCGCAAATAAACCGACGCTCGCTGCGGACTGGCTCTCATTTCACAGAGACCTGTTTATCCGCAGGCCAACTCAGAGAACCGTCGCCGATGCTTGCCGCGTCGGTTTCCTTCATTCCGTCACCGCCGCTGAGCGGTCAGTTAACCCCGTCGCGATGCCCGTTATCCTGCTGAGCAACATTATGCAGGACCATGGCGGCGGCTCCGAATGCGACCGTATCCGTGGCCGCGACGTCCGGCAGACAGATTTCAGGCTGCACGACAGGTGTGCCGTTTAACGTATCCACAGTGGAAAAGTCGAGCCAGGCCGCAAGCCGTTCACGCACCATCTGCGGAAGTGTCCCACCCAGATAGATCGCCGCTGGCGCGAGGACCGCATTCAGCATAAAGCCCAGCCGGGCGATCTCCGGGCCTGTACGTGCGATCCATTCGTCGAGAACCGCTGTGTTTTCGCTAAGAAAATGGTGCCAGACAGCCTCAGCGCGGCCTTCAGGTATCTGGCCAAGGCGATGCTTACACCACGCCGCAAGGTCAGTAAAAGAGGGGCGGGGCCTGTCGAGTGGCAGCAGCAGCCCAATTTCGCCCGCATTGCCCAGATGACCGCGATAACGTTGTTTGCCCAGGATAAGGCCACTGCCGACGCCCTCTGACAGATAGAGATAGATAAAATCGTCATGATTAGCCGCATTACCCAGCGTCATTTCGCCCATGGCGGCAGCATTGGCATCATTTTCGATTAACACCGGACAGCCCAGCGCCTGCTGAATGGCTTCGAACAGCCCGGGTTCATCCCAGGAAAGCACTTCGGGAGCCAGATGGAGCGGAGCCTGACCGCGCTGGAAGCGCGTCGGCATGGCAATGCCTGCGCCAATCAGTAAATGATCCGGTATGTGGTTTCTCTCAAGCAACGTTTTGTGGCCCTTCTGTATCTCTGAGCGGGCGCGGGCAAAGGTATCATAGTGGCCGGTCAGTTCAATTTCGTCGACCCGTTTCCCTTTGAAATCAAGCAGCATCAGCGTAACAGAGAAGCGGCTGGCATGAATCCCAACGGCATAGCCGATGGAGGAATTAAGCATCAGATCAATGTGGGGCGCGCCCCGGCCAGATGAACGCCGGGCTCCTTCGATGATGATACCTCGCTTGATGAGATCGCGGGTCATCATGCTGACGGCCGCCGCTGTCACCCCGCAACAATCGGCGATCTCAGCACGTGATGCGGCGTCGTTGCGACGCAGATAACGTAGTACGGCCGACTGCGTCGTACCGATTCCTTCCCAATGTTTTGATGAAGTCAACGCACCTTCTCCCTGTCGTTTTCACATGGTCATGAACCTGTCATTTAAATAAATTAACTTACTTAAATAATAGGCACAACGGGAATAAACACCATGTCAAAAAAACTCACAGTCCTCGCCACCCTCGTGATGTCCGCGTTGTGTGTTGGCATGACTCACGCAGAAGAGATAACGATCAAACTCGCCACGCTCGCCGAGCGTAGCGCACCGAACCGCATTACCAACATTGAAGATGCAGCCGACATCATGAACAAGCAATTTAAGGCTGCGGGCGTCGACAAACATATTGTGATTCAGGCCAATAGCAGTGCTGTCAAAGGCTGGGACGACTTCGCCATGGATATGCTGAAGGCGATGTCTGTCGGACAAGGGCCGGATATCTATGTGCTGCCCCATGAATGGATTGGTCAGTTTGCGAAGGACGGCTATGCCTTGCAAATGAACGATAAGATCGCGGCGGCACCGTGGGTCTATGGCGACATCCTGCCCGTCCTGTGGGCGTCGGCAAAGGCAAACGATGGAAAGATCTATGGCATACCGCAGGATGCTGAAATAAGAATGTTTTTTTACAACAAAGATATGTTGAGAAAAATTGGCAAGGATGAAGCCTTTATCAACGCCATACCGGCCAGGGTGGAGTCCGGTGATTTTACACTGGACGATCTGACAGCCCTTGCCAAAGAGGTCGTGGACGGTAAAGCGGCTCAGTACGGCATGTTGCACCGGCCGAATGTCGGTATTGATTATCTGATGGTTTTTCAGTCTTACGGCGTGAAATTTATGGATGACAAGACCGGCAAGCTCATCTTCCCTAAAGCAGAAATGGCGGATGCGCTTGGCTGGTATGAGCGCAATGCGAAGCAGGGAGTGACGCCGGTCGATAACACGGCGATGAGCTGGGATGCCATTCAGAACGCGTTCAAGCAGGAGAAAGCCTTTATCTTTCACCAGGGCGTCTGGGCGGTTGCCTGGCAACTGGGCGACAAAAATGGCGCGGTCTGGCCGACAGACAAAGAAGGGTATTTTCATAAGATAGGCTGGATCCCGGCGCCTGCGGCCAAAAAGGGCGGTCAGCCCTCAAACCTGTCGCATCCGCTTCTCTATACGGTGAACGCCAAAAGCAAAAATGCTGACATTGCTGCCGAACTGGTGGCACTGGCGACGTTGCCTTATTTCAACAACGAACATGCTGTGACGTCCTATCACACGGCCATCAGCAACGCGCAAACGGCGATGCCGAAATACCGTGATAACTGGGTGCTGTCAGCCGCTTCGCCCATGATGGTACATGCGAAGTTCGTGCCCAATCATATCCAGTTTGGCAGCTATAACAAGGTGCTGTTCAGCGGTCTCCAGGCGGTTGAAACAGGAAAAATGACGGCAAAACAGGCCGTTGATTTTATCGCCGAAGAGCTCGAACTGCAGTTTGGCGACGATATAGAAATCCGGTCTTCTGTCGCCAAAAAATAGTGCTTAGCCTGTAAAGCGTCGCTTACTCTCCAGGGAGATGTGGTCATGTCTCAGTTTCAGCCTCGGGCGCACCGGCCGGCCCGACCTGTGTTCTATCTCGCGCCTGCTATCGCGCTGTTGGCCGTCTTTTTCCTGGCGCCCATTATCGTCAATACCGTCATCGCCTTTACCGATATGGGCGCTGATCTGCGGGTCGGTCACTTCACGCTGCAAAACGTCGAGCGGATTGTCTTACGCGATGCGCGCATGCCTGCGGTGCTGCTGACGACGCTGATTTATGTTACGGCGACGCTGTTTATTTTTAACGTCGGGCTGGGTGTCCTGTTGGCGATAACAACGACGGCCATTCCCGACAGGCTGGGTAATCTTTTTCGCGGTCTCTGGCTTTTGCCACGCATGTCACCGGCCGTCCTCTACAGTATTCTGTGGATATGGGTTGCCGATCCCACGCCGTCTGGTTTGCTCAATCAGGTAACCGGATCCTTCGGTCTGCCGCTCATGAATCTGCGTAATGATTTCCCCTTGTTTCTCATCATTGTGGCAAATGGCCTGGTCGGGGCATCGTTTGCCATGGTCATTCTGACTTCATCCATTCGTTCCATCCCTGCACATCTTGCCAATGCGGCGCGAGTGGATGGGGCGAGCGAATGGGGCGTGCTGCGCTATGTAGTGGCCCCCGCACTGTCTCAGCCCATTCGGTTTATCACCATCTATCAGGGGCTCTCCTTGCTGACGACATACGAGTACATTCTGCTCATCACCGGTGGCGGTCCCGTCTACGATTCGACGCCTTATGCGCTCTATATCTACCGTCGCGCCTTTGAAAATGGGGCTTACGCCTATGGCGCGGCGCTGGCGCTTGGCCTGATGGTGATCGGCGTAGGCGTGACCTTAATGCAATGGCGGGTCAGTAATATGCGCGCGACGTTTGCCGCGCCGAAAATCGAGGTATTGTGATGTCACTCGTCCCAAACCCGGCAGTGGCCAAATCGAAATGGGCGCGTCTTGAACGCAGAGGCACAATCAACCGTGTCGGCTTCCTTTCTACGCTCATTCTCTTCCTGACGGTGATGTCAGTGCCGATTCTGCTGCCTTACCTCTGGCTTCTGGCCAAATCGCTGACCACGTCTGATGCGTCCGTCAGCCGGCTTGTTCTGTGGCGCACCAGCGCAATTGCGGGCGTCGCGTATATCGGAGCGATCGCGCTTGCTTTCCTGGCAGAGCGTTTACGCAGACCGGTATTGTCCTGGGCTGCGCTGGGGATCGTTGTGCTGCTGCTTGTGATGATTTTTCTGATGCCACACATGACGTTGCACAACTACCGTTTTCTCTGGATGCGCGACATCGCGAATACGGGCACCACGCGCGTGGACCTGATGCCATCGGCCTGGACGGCACTTGGAAGCTCGCTGATCTTTGGCGTTTCACAAACGCTGATTGTCACGATCGTCGCTACCCCAGCCGCCTACGCGTTATCGCGCTTTGCCTTTGCCGGGCGGCAAAATTTTCTGCGCGGCTTGCTGCTGTTACATGCTTTCCCCGCGCTGGCGCTCACCATTGCCATCTTTATCCAGCTTCACTATATGGGCCTGCTCAACCATCTTTTCGGTGTGGTGATGGTGATGAGTGCGCTGGAGCTGCCTTATGCGATCTTCGTCCTGAAGGGCTTTTTCGACGCAGTGCCCTGGGATATTGAAATGAGCGCGGTGACCGACGGTGCGACCCGTTTTCAGGCTTTTCGTATGGTGGTATTGCCCCAGGTGCGTAGCGGACTGATTGCGATTGCCACCTTCACCTTTTTACGTGGTTGGGAGGAGTACGTTTTTGTTCAGACGTTACTTATCGACAAAAGCCAGATGACGATGAGCCTCTACCTGTTCTTTGTCGCACAGGATAATACGGGTGCGGATTACGGCATGATCGCCGCTGTGGGCATCATTTATTTACTCCCTGTGCTCGTTCTCTACACCTTTACGCAGAAATACATCACTCAAATGAGTTTTGGCGGTATCAAGGGATAATTGTCATGGCCTCGATCACTCTTAACAATGTCAGCAAAAACTGGGGCGAGACTCAGGTCCTGAAACCGATGAATCTTACCATTGAGAACGGCGAATTCGTCGCCATTCTCGGCCCCTCAGGATGCGGTAAATCGACAACGCTGTTTCTGCTGGCAGGGCTCTATGCGCCGACCAGCGGTGAGATCGCGTTTGACGGGCACAACGTTAATCGCATCGATGCCCGCGATCGCAACGTCGGTATCGTCTTCCAGTCTTATGCGCTTTACCCGAACCTGACGGTACGCGAAAACATCGCTTTTCCGTTACGTTTTAAAAAAACAGGTAAGGAGCACATTGCCAGGCGCGTGGAGGAGGCGGCTAATCTGGTGCAAATAAGCGCACTGCTTGATCGACGCCCGTCGCAGCTTTCAGGGGGGCAGCAACAGCGCGTGGCGCTGGCGCGGGCACTGGTCAAGGAACCGAATATTCTGTTACTTGACGAACCGCTTTCTAACCTCGATGCGACGCTCCGTATCACCATGCGGACGGAACTCAAGAATCTCCAGAAACGTCTCGGCTTCACCACCTTGATCGTCACCCATGACCAGCTGGAAGCCATTACCATGGCCGATCGGATCATCTGTATGAATCATGGCGAGATAGTGCAGATTGGGACACCTGATGACCTGTACAGACGTCCGGCCGATCGCTTTGTTGCAGGGTTTATCGGCTCGCCGCCGATGAATCTTGTGGAAGGACAGGCCGTCGGCGGGTTTCTGCACCTGGGGCAAACGACACTCGAACTGAACCACGAATACGACGGCCCCGTTTGTTTTGGTCTGCGTCCGGAAGATATCAACCTTATTGCCGCTGACGAGGCTCCCTTGTGTGGGGAGATCATGACCGTTGAGCCGATGGGGCGTGAAGTTTTCTACACGATTGACACGCCGGCCGGCACGCTTCGCGCGCTGGAATATGGTGAAGCGGTGCGTCATGCGCCTGGTTCCCGGGTAGGAGTAGCGTGCCAACCCGAACTGACTCTGATCTTCAATGCTGTCGGTAAACGCATCGTCGATCTTCATGCCAACCTCGCCGTAACCGGCCACCCCAGCAGACAGGTTCACGCTGGCTAGATTACAGGACAAGATTTCCATGACCCGAATCGTATCACACCGTGGCGCCAACCATTTTGCGCCAGAGAACACCTTCTTTGCCGCCGATCTGGCGCTTGAACAGGGGGCTGATTACATTGAACTGGATGTACGGGAGAGCGCCGATGGTGTGCTCTACGTTATCCATGACGAGACGCTGGATCGCACCACGAACGGGACGGGCCCTGTTGGGCATGCTCTGTCGCGCGATATTGATGCACTGGATGCGGGAAGCTGGTTCGATGAGCGTTTTAAAGACGCCAGGGTGCCGCGACTTGATGCCTATCTCGAACATCTGCGCGGCCGCGCGGGCGTTTATATTGAGCTGAAATACTGCGATCCGGTAAAAGTGGCTGCACTGGTACGCGATCTCGGTATGGTCCGTGATACGTTTTTCTTTTCGTTTTCCGAAACGATGCGCGCTGGCCTTCAGGCCGTTGCGCCGGACTTTCGCAAAATGATGACCCTCAATATCGCGATGTCTCCCTCTCTCGTTGCCACCGTGCATCATGCATCGATCATTGAGGTAAACGTAGAGCAGATGCGTCATCCCGGTATTCTTGAAGCAAGCCGTAAGACCGGGCTTGAGATTATGGTTTATTACGGTGATGACGATATAGCGATTCATCAGGAAATTGCGGCGGCGGGCGTCGATTATATTAACCTCAATCGCCCGGATCTCTTTAGCCACACACGGCGATAGGTTTACAGAACGACTGAACGATAAGGTTCTGCGTCGCTACCCGTGTTTACGGGTATGACGGGTAAACAGAGAAGGGCCGCTGCGGTACTGCCCTTCGACATTATCTGGCAGGCCCCGGCCCTGGAGGGCGCCTGACAATGATGTTATATCGACGCGTTTTGATCGCGTAAATATGCCCTGCACCGTTCCCTTCCGTTTAATTGTAAACCTCTCGTTCCCAACGCAAACAACATCGTGACACTAGCTGACTTTATCGTCTGCGATCGCTGCAGGCGAGTGCACCGGCCGGATTTATTCTGGCTGACGTAAGTGATGGCATCGCATAACTCGCGGTCAGATGCGGTGACAGGTGACAAGCACGCAGATAACGATAATCCTTCCTCTCTCCGATGTCTGAAATACGTTTATACAGACAGGTGACATACATTGATTTCAGTTTTTTTTAAGCGAAAATAACCAGAATTGATTTACGTCAATAAAAGAAATTATGCTGACATGACGGTCTCGTCCTATTCCCCCTTTTCACACTCGCTTCCTGAAAGTTATTTTTTTAACAATGAAAAATTAACGTTCTCATGTGACTGGTGGGATTTTGCACATGTCATGCTCTGAAATGCATTGATCACTTACTGAACATCCTTATTCCATAAGCTCTGAAGGGGTTTTTAAATAAAAATCATATAAATCATAAAGATGATAAAATATTGTTAAAGCATATCTCTGTAACCTTTAGTTACATATTTTTATTTCCTGTCATGCATGAAACGTTCATAAACTCCGTCTCCAGGTGCTTGCTGGACGTTTTTTTATTTCTGAAAAGTACCTGAAAAATACCGTGTCGACGTGCTGGTGAATGGAATGCGCCCGCTTTACATCCCGGGGTTTTGATTCCTGTCAGATGACGGGAACCGGGATAGTGCTAATAAAGGGTTTGCTTTTCTTTTAATTTCTCGCTGGCAGTGACCGCTTCTATAACTTCATAGAACAGGGACAGCTATGTCTAATTCTTCCTTTCAGTCCGAAATACCCAAAGCACGTATTAATCTGAAACTTGATCTGCATACCGGCGGCGCGAGCAAGAAAACCGAGCTCCTTCTGAAATTGCTGGTTGCGGGCGATTTCAGCCATGGGCAGGAGACAGCACCGTTATCTGAGCGAAAAAAAGTTAATCTGAACAAAAATAATTTCGACGCTGTGCTTTCCGAATATTCCCCGAAAGTCAGTCTTACCGTTAAAAACACGCTTGCTGGTGACGGTAGCGAAGAAAATATCCGTCTGACCTTTCAGAGCATGAAGGATTTCTCGCCGGAGCAGGTCTCCCGACAAATACCTCAGCTCAAAGCCATGCTTTCCATGCGCAATTTACTTCGTGATTTAAAGGCCAACCTGCTGGACAACCAGGCATTCCGAAAAGAGCTGGAAAAAATCCTGCTCGATCCGGCATTAAGCGCCGAACTCCGGTCTGAGTTGTCTGCGCTGGCCCCGAAACAGCCATAGGCTCACGGTGCTTTAACGGATTAATAACGGATTAATAAGGAAGATGCTGATGTCTGTAAAAAATGAAAATGCCGCAGGTGGCGAGAGTGTGGTGCTGGAGCGTCCTGCTGCCGGGGTTTATGCGTCACTGTTTGAAAAAATCAATCTGAACCCGGTGTCCGAGTTGAGTGCACTGGACATCTGGCAGGATGCACAGGCGATGTCGGATGCGACAGCCGATGAGCGTCTGACGGCCGGGATGCAGGTGTTTCTGGAATGCCTGACAAAATCGGGCTCAAAAGTGGAGAAACTCGACAGAAACCTGATTGATCATCATATCGCGGAGCTGGACCACCAGATTAGTCGCCAGCTTGATGCCGTTATGCACCATGAGGACTTTCAGGCGGTAGAAAGCCTGTGGCGCGGCGTGAAATCCCTTGTCGACAAAACCGACTTCCGTCAGAACGTGAAAGTCGAACTGCTGGATATGGCTAAAGAAGATCTGCGTCAGGACTTCGAAGACAGCCCGGAAATTATCCAGAGCGGCCTGTATAAACACACCTACATTGATGAATATGACACGCCGGGTGGCGAACCGATTGCCGCGCTGATTTCCGCCTATGAATTTGATGCTTCTGCGCAGGATGTTGCCCTGTTGCGCAATATTTCGAAAGTTTCTGCAGCGGCGCACATGCCGTTTATCGGCTCTGCTGGCCCAAAATTCTTCCTCAAAGAGTCAATGGAGGACGTGGCGGCTATCAGGGATATCGGCAACTACTTTGATCGTGCGGAGTACATACAGTGGAAATCTTTCCGCGAAACGGATGATTCGCGCTATATCGGTCTGGTGATGCCGCGTGTACTGGGCCGCCTGCCGTATGGTCCGGATACCACGCCGGTACGCAGCTTCAACTATGTGGAAGAGGTGAAAGGCCCGGATCACAACAAATACCTGTGGACCAACGCCTCATTTGCGTTTGCCGCCAATATGGTACGCAGCTTTATCAACAACGGTTGGTGCGTGCAGATTCGTGGCCCGCAGGCCGGTGGTGCTGTTCAGGACCTGCCTATCCATCTGTACGATCTGGGCACCGGCAACCAGGTGAAGATCCCGTCAGAGGTGATGATCCCGGAAACCCGCGAATTTGAGTTTGCGAACCTGGGCTTTATTCCTCTGAGTTACTATAAAAACAGAGATTACTCCTGTTTCTTCAGCGCGAACTCCACCCAGAAACCGGCACTGTACGACACCGCGGATGCAACCGCCAACAGCCGTATCAATGCCCGTCTGCCGTACATCTTCCTGCTGTCGCGGATCGCTCACTACCTGAAGCTGATCCAGCGTGAAAATATCGGGACCACCAAAGATCGTCGTCTGCTGGAACTTGAGCTGAACACCTGGGTGCGCAGTCTGGTCACGGAGATGACCGATCCCGGCGACGAGCTGCAGGCTTCTCACCCGCTGCGCGACGCGAAAGTGGTGGTGGAAGATATTGAGGACAATCCGGGCTTCTTCCGCGTGAAGCTGTATGCCGTGCCGCACTTCCAGGTCGAAGGGATGGACGTCAACCTGTCACTGGTTTCCCAGATGCCGAAGGCCAAGTCGTAAGGCGAGAGGAAATCAGGGATGAAAATTCATCGTCCGTTATGGAATGAAGGGGCGCTTCTGGCCCCTCAGCAGTTCCAGCAGCAGTCTGAATGGGATGCATTTTCCCGGGCCGGTATTGCCGCCCGCGGAAATGCGTTCCCCTGGGGCGTTGGTCGGGTTGAGCTTGATGACGCGATGCTGGCCTCCGGCCGCGTGCAGGCGCAGTCACTTCGTCTCTGGCTCCCGGATGACACGCTAGTTGATACCCGATTCAGTGACCTGCCTCCGGAGCCACGTGAAATTGAGGCACCGGCTTCTGCCGGCAATGCCCCGGTGACAGTGTATGTGGCGTTACCGGTGATGCAGGCCGGGATCGTGAATGTGCAGACAGACAGGGTATCTGCAGAGCGCCCGCTGCGCTATCGGGAAACCTGGGAGACGGTCGCCGATCGCTTCAGTCAGGAAGAAGAGTCGATGGCGGTGGCCCGGTTTAACCTGGCATTCCGTTTCGGACATGAAGACAATGACGCCTGGGACACCTGTGCCATTGCCCGTCTGTTGCAGGACGGGCAACTGGTCATGAATGACATCACCCCGCGTAAAATCAAAACCGGCGGCGACCCGCGCACGCTACCGGATTATGCCGCTCTGCGCGATGAGCTAAGTAAGCTGAAGCATCCTGCGCGCCCGGATGTGAACTGGCCGTATGTCGAAAAACGCTGTCTCTCACTGTTTGAGCAGAATGGTGTGGAACTGCAAACGGCGGCCTGGTATACGCTTGCCCGAACGCAGTTGGCCGGCTTGTTCGGCCTCAATGAAGGTCTGGCGATACTGGATGCGCTGATAAGCCATCAGTGGGGCACGCTCTGGCCGCAGCCGGTACATGCCCGCATGGAAATCCTCAGCAGTCTGAGCCAGCGTCTGCAGCAACGGATGCGCGCGCTCCCGCTGAATTACAGCGACCTTGGTCAGCTGTACAAGGCAGAGCAACGTCTTGCCGCTATGGGCGAGGTGCTGCAGCGCCTGGAGCTTAAACATCTGAGCCAGCTCGATACGTTACGTATCCTGATGCATAACAGCGCTGTCCGGCTGGAAAACAGTGACGACACAACCCGGGCAGGGGCAGCTGTGCTGCCAGCTAGTGTGATCAACGATGCAGCCGCCTTCGCAGCCGACGGTGCAGAAGAAACCGCCAGCGCGATGAAATGGGTGTATGTTGCCCGCCCTGAATATCAGGCGAATGTGGAAGTACTGGCGACTCTTCCCGCGCCGGTAAAAAAGTGGAAATCTTTCGTTGCCGGTATGGGTGCCATGCTGGCAATAAGCGTGGCCGCAGCGGGAAGCTGGCAATATGTAAACCGGCCAAATCCGCTGCAGGCTCAGTTGGCGGCATCTCTGGCACCTTTACCTGCAACGCTCACGCCAGAACAGATGGATCTATTGCGTCAGCAGACTGCTTTGCCGCAGAACGTGATCGCCCGAACACAGCAACAGCTGAACCGTCTGGATAAGCTTCCACCGGGCTGGAGCATTGACTACAGCCGACAACTTGTAGAGCAGGCTCAGGCGCTCTGGCCGGAGCAGGCAAAGTCTCTGGCACAGCAATGGCAACAACAACGCAGTGCTGCCGCATTACCGGCAGAGCAGCTTAATGGCTGGTCTCAGGGAATGATGACACTACAAAAACTGAGCGACAGATTAAATGGCCTCGATGAACAGAAGGGTAAATACATAACGGTCAGTGAGCTGAAATCAGTGGTTTTTGCCACTATGCAGTTCTTTAATCAGTCCATACCGGCTGAAGAACAGCTGCGCGTACTGTCGCAACACCCAACGGGGAAACCGTTACCTGCTGCTGCCCAATCTCAGCTGGAAATGCACCTGAAACAACTGACAGCCCGCTATGCCGAACTGAAACAGCAGGCAGAAAAATAAAACCTCTCGTCTGGCAAAGCGAGCACGCCGTTTTCTGTCGGGTTTTCTGATTTACGCAGGGCGCTTAAGAAGCGAGTGGGTAGCGATCCACATAAAGGCGCTTCATTTTCTTTCTGATTCTGAGAATGTCCCCGACTTGATTATTTAAGAAGATTGCGTGTTATCGGCCAGGCGTTACACTTTTCTTCAGTCTGTCGACAGGGGCAAGCTGGTCGCAAAAAACACGATGAGATGTTGACCGCTTGCCTAAAAGTGCCGGCCGTTCTGAGCCTTAATAAAGCGTGAATGCTTAAACAGGAAATGTGTATGTGTAATCGTTCATGTTGAAATGCGCAGAAACTGGCCGTCGTCACCCAGGCAGAGCAGAGGCGGTATTAAAGATAAGAAGGATGAGTGAATTTGGTGAATGTCAGAAGGCTGTACGTGGTGTCCCCTGCAGGAATCGAACCTGCAACTAGCCCTTAGGAGGGGCTCGTTATATCCATTTAACTAAGGAGACGCCAACGCAGTATACCGCAGTTAAGCGGCAGGATTCACTACACTGCCGCGCGTTTGCTCATTCTGTCAGCAATTTAGCGTTCTTCTTGCTGCTGCTGACGTTTTTTCTCCGCTTTGCGCCGTTCTGCCTTCGCCTTTGCCTGAGCAGCTTCGCCCATATCATTGCGAATCTGGGCGTGACTTATCAGGGCGAAAATCAGCGTACCGCCCGTCAGGTTACCCAACAGGGTTGGAACAGCAAAAGGCCAGAGAAACGCGGTCCAGGGCACGCTGCCGTTAAACACCAGGTAAAGCACCTCAACGGAACCCACCACAATATGTGCCAGATCGCCCAGTGCGACCAGCCAGGTCATCATCACAATGACAAACAGTTTGGCCGCTCCCGCATAAGGGAACATCCAGACCATTGTGGCAATGATCCAGCCGGAGATCACCGCGTTAGCAAACATCTCGCCTGGCGTATGTTCCATCACCTTCATGCTGATATCCGTAAAGGCCTGGCGAGTGGCTTCATCAAAAATGGGCATTTCGTTAAACGCTAAGGCGGCGAATGCAGTACCAATAAGGTTGCCCAGTAGCACAATGCCCCACAGGCGAAGCAATAAACCAAGATTGCTTGTGGTGGGTTTGTGCATAACGGGCAGAACGGCCGTCACGGTGTTTTCAGTGAAAAGCTGCTGCCGTGCCATAATCACAATCACAAAGCCAAAGGTGTAGCCAAGGTTTTCCAGTAAATAGGCGCCGGGGACGCCGTCCAGATGAACCTGAAAAATGCCCTTGGCCATCAGTGAAGCCCCCATTGACAGCCCGGCCGCAATCGCTGACCACAGCAGCGCCATGCCATCCCGCTCCAGCTCTTTCTCCCCGTCCTGTCGGATCTCTTCGTGGATAGCGGCGGCACGCGAGGGCAGGGCGTCTTCATCTACTTCAATATCCTCCTTTCCCTGTTCTTTTTCTTCGCTGTCTACATCGTTAGGTCCCTGACTTATGCTTGATGAAGGCTTCATGTTTTCTCCTGGTAACAGTACAAATGCGTTATAAGCGTAGTCGTTTTTTGGCTAACGAAACTGTTTCTGCGACAGCGAACAAACGTGACAACCTTCTGTCGTGGTGCGCTTTTTATCCACCAGACGCGCTGAAAAGCACGAATATCTAAGCCCTGCGCAAAAGGGGAGCGCGCACAGCCTTCGGCACGCTGTAACATTGTGCTATCATTTGCGCCTTATTTGGCTGGCGCGATTTACCCCTCCATGTTGGAAATCATTAATCTGCTTTGTGTGCGTGATGAGCGCGCGCTCTTTGAGGCGCTTACGTTTCGCGTGTCGGCAGGTGACATCGTACAAATTGAAGGGCCAAACGGGGCCGGGAAAACGTCGCTGCTGCGGATCCTGGCCGGACTGAGCACGCCTGAACATGGTGAGGTGCGCTGGCAGTCGCAGCCGGTTCACCGGCAACGCGACACCTGGCATCAGGCCATGCTTTACCTGGGGCATCTGCCGGGGATCTCATCGGCGTTATCGGCGCTGGAAAATCTGCGCTTTTATCATCCAGACTGCCGCGATGAACACCTTTTTACTGCACTGGCCAGCGTCGGCCTGGCAGGTTATGAAGAGGTCGCGGCCGCGCAGCTCTCTGCCGGACAACAGCGGCGCATCGCCCTGGCCCGGCTGTGGCTGACCCAGGCAACCTTATGGATCCTGGACGAACCTTTAACCGCCCTCGATCACACGGGGGTGGAGACGTTAATGAGCCGCTTTGTGGCGCACACGCAGCAGGGGGGGGCTGTCATCGTGACCAGCCATCAGGCGCTACCGGGGCTGACGGGGCAGATCAATACTATCCGCCTGCATGCCGTGGAGTGGCAGTAATGTTGTGTCGTCTTATTCAGCGCGAATTACGTATCGCCTGTCGTCGCGGCGCCGAAGTGATGAATCCACTGTGGTTTTTCCTGATTGTCATCACGCTCTTCCCGTTGGGTATCGGTCCCGATCCTCATCAGCTGGCACGGATCGCACCCGGTATTGTCTGGGTTGCGGCATTGCTCTCTTCGCTGCTCGCGCTGGAAAGGCTGTTTCGTGATGACCTTAACGACGGCACGCTGGAGCAACTTTTATTGTCGCCTGTACCGCTGCCGGTCACGGTGCTGGGGAAAGTCATCGCCCACTGGCTGGTCACGGGCTTTCCGTTAATTCTGCTTTCGCCCCTGGCGGCCCTGTTGCTGTCCCTGGGTATGCCGGGCTGGCGGGCGGTGGCACTGACGCTGCTGTTAGGAACACCGACGCTGAGTTTTCTCGGCGCGATTGGCGTGGGGCTGACCGTTGGGTTGCGTCGCGGCGGCGTGCTGCTCAGCCTGTTGGTTCTGCCACTGGCTATTCCGGTACTGATTTTTGCCAGCGCGGCCATCGACGCCGCAGGTCAGGGGTTAGCCATTGGCGGTTACCTGGCGTTGCTGGGGGCGATGCTGGTCGCGAGTGCGACGCTGGCCCCATTTGCCACCGCCGCGGCGTTGCGGATTACGCTGCACTAAATCAGCACGCATCAGACGTGTTATTCGCGTTTATTTAAAAGTGAGCAAGTAAACATGTGGAAAGGATTACATCAGCTGGCGAAGCCCGAACGGCTGTATCAGTTGTGCGGTCGGCTGGTGCCGGGGTTCGCCCTGGCCAGTGCGGCGGTACTGCTGCTGGCCTGGATATGGGGATTTGGCTATGCACCGGCAGACTACCAGCAGGGTGACAGTTTTCGCATTATGTATATTCATGTTCCGGCGGCCATGTGGTCGATGGGGATATACAGCGCGATGGCCGTTGCGGCGTTTACTGGTCTGGTCTGGCAGATGAAAATGGCCGATTTAGTCTCAGCGGCGATGGCACCGATCGGTGCGGTGTTTACCTTTATTGCGCTGGTTACCGGTTCTGCCTGGGGCAAGCCGATGTGGGGAACCTGGTGGATATGGGACGCCAGGCTCACATCAGAACTGGTGCTGCTGTTTTTATATCTGGGCGTCATTGCGCTGTATCAGGCGTTCGAGGACCGTCGCATGGCCGGGCGCGCCGCAGGGGTGCTCATTCTGGTCGGCGTGATCAATCTGCCCATCATTCATTTCTCTGTGCAGTGGTGGAATACCTTGCATCAGGGATCGTCCGGCTTACTGCAACAGGCTATCGCGCCGCCGATGCGCACGCCGCTGCGCTGGGCCATCCTGGGTGACCTGCTGTTGTTTATCACGTTAACGCTGATGCGCTTACGCAACCTGATTCTGCTGACGGAACGTAAACGTCCCTGGGCGATTGCCCTGGCAAAGACAAGGAGCAAAGAATGACGCCCGCTTTTGCCTCATGGCATGACTTCATTGCCATGGGCGGTTACGCCTTTTACGTCTGGCTGGCGGTGGCAGGGGCGCTGGTGCCTCTTTGTGGCCTGATTGTACACAGCTGGTGGTCACACAGACGTTTGCTGGCGGACATTCGCCAGCGTGATGCCCGGGAGCGCCGTCTGCGCGCGGCCAGTGTTAAACGTGCCGGGACTAAAACGGCAGGAGAAGCGAAGTGAATACCCGCCGTCGTAATCGCCTGTATGTCGTCGTGGCGATACTTACCGGACTTGGACTGGCTACCGCGCTGGTAATGTATGCGCTGCGGTCCAATATCGATCTGTTTTATACGCCCGGTGAAATCCTGGAGGGGAAAGGTGATGCACACATCCGGCCGGAACCCGGACAGCGTCTGCGCGTGGGCGGCGTGGTGATGCCCGGCAGCGTCACGCGAGATCCCCGAACACTGGCCGTCTCTTTTCAGCTTTACGATGGCCGTGGTGTGGTCAGTGTAAACTTTGTGGGCATTTTGCCCGATCTGTTTCGCGAGGGGCAGGGCGTCGTTGCACAAGGCGTCCTTGAACCCGGCAACCTGATCAACGCCAAAGAAGTGCTGGCGAAACATGATGAAAACTACACGCCACCTGAAATCACCGCCGCGATGAAGCCCGCACCACCCGAGCAACAGGCCGCGACTCACCCGGCAGGACAGACACCATGATGCCAGAACTGGGCAGTTTTTTACTCTGTCTCGGCGTCGCGTTGGCGCTGCTGCTCAGCGTATATCCGCTGTGGGGCGCCTGGCGTCAGGATGCGCGCCTGATGGGCATGGCGCGTCCCCTGGCCGTTGGCCTGTTCGGCTGTGTGGCGGGGGCTTTCGGGTTGCTGGTCTGGGCGTTTATCGTTAACGACTTTACCGTAAGCTATGTCGTTAACAACTCGAATTCCCTGCTGCCGGTCTATTACCGCATTGCGGCCACCTGGGGGGCGCACGAAGGCTCCCTGCTGCTGTGGGTGCTGCTGCTGAGTGGCTGGACGCTGGCCGTGGCGATCTTCAGCCGCGGCATGCCGCAGGACGCACTGGCGCGTGTGCTGGCGGTGATGGGCATGATTACGCTGGGCTTCCTGTTATTTATCATCCTCACCTCTAATCCGTTCAGCCGTACCCTGCCGGACTTTCCCGTCGATGGCCGCGACCTCAATCCCATGCTGCAGGATATTGGCCTGATCTTCCATCCGCCTTTGTTATACATGGGCTATGTCGGTTTCTCGGTGGCCTTTGCTTTTGCCATTGCCTCCCTGATGGCCGGAAGACTGGATACCGCCTGGGCGCGCTGGTCGCGTCCCTGGACCACCGCAGCCTGGCTGTTCCTGACCATAGGTATTGTGTTGGGCTCTGCGTGGGCCTATTACGAGCTGGGCTGGGGCGGCTGGTGGTTCTGGGATCCGGTTGAAAATGCGTCCTTTATGCCCTGGCTGGCTGGCACGGCTTTAATGCACTCACTGGCGGTGACCGAAAAGCGCGGCACCTTTAAAGCCTGGACCGTATTGCTGGCGATTACCGCGTTCTCCCTGAGTCTGCTCGGGACCTTCCTGGTGCGATCCGGCGTGCTGGTCTCGGTGCACGCGTTTGCCTCCGATCCGGCGCGGGGCATGTTTATTCTGGCCTTTTTGGTGATTGTTATTGGCAGCTCGCTGCTGCTCTATGCCCTCAAAGGAGGGCAGGTCCGCAGCCGGGTACAAAACGCCTTGTGGTCGCGCGAGTCCTTTCTGCTGGGCAATAACGTCCTGTTGATTGCGGCCATGCTGGTGGTGCTGCTCGGTACGCTGTTACCGCTGGTCCATAAACAACTCGGTCTGGGCAGCATCTCCGTGGGCCAGCCCTTTTTTAATACGCTGTTCAGCTGGCTGATGGCACCGCTGGCCTTAATGTTGGGGATTGGGCCGTTAGTGCGCTGGCGCCGTGATGAACCCCAGAAGCTGGTACGGCGTTTGCTGTTAGCACTGGCCGTCACGCTGCTGGCCTCCGTGCTGTTGCCCTGGTGGCTACAGGATCGGGTAGAGGCAATGACGGTAGTGGGCCTGCTGATGGCGGTATGGATCATCGTATTAACCCTGATGGAACTGCATGAACGTGCGACGCATCGTCATTCTTTTTTCACCGGACTGCGCCACTTGTCACGCAGCCACTGGGGCATGGTGCTCGGCCATTTAGGTGTCGGCGTCACCGTGATTGGGATAGCGTTTAGCACGCAATACAGCGTTGAACGGGATGTGCGCATGAAAGCGGGCGACAGTGTTGATATCCATCGCTACCACTTTGTCTTCCGCGATGTTCAGGATCTGCAAGGGCCCAACTACAGCGGCGGCGTGGCGGTGATTGATGTGACGCGGGACGGGCAGCCTGAAGCGATGTTGTATGCGGAAAAACGCTTTTATTCAGCGGCGCGCGCCATGATGACCGAGGCGGCAATTGATGGTGGCTTTACCCGCGATCTCTATGCGGCGCTGGGTGAGGAACTCGATGACGGCAGTTGGGCGGTGCGCATTTACTATAAACCCTTTGTGCGCTGGATTTGGTTCGGTGGACTGTTTATGGCTGCGGGCGGTCTGCTCTGTTTACTGGATCCGCGTTATCGTGCGCGTAAAAAAGGCGAGCGCGAGGTGCGGGCATGAAAAAGATTCTGTTTATTCCCCTGATCCTGTTTTTACTGCTGGCCGCCGCGCTGCTTTGGCAACTGTCACGCAATGCGGCGGGCGACGATCCTACGCGGCTGGAGTCGGCGTTAATTGGTAAACCGTTGCCGGTGTTCCGGCTCGAAGCCCTGGAAACGCCAGGTAAAACCTACAACCAGCAAACGCTTATCACCGGCAAACCGCTTTTACTCAACGTCTGGGCAACATGGTGCCCGACCTGTCGGGCAGAACATCACTATCTGAATACGCTGGCAGAGCAGGGCGTGCGGGTAGTCGGGCTCAATTATAAAGACGATCGGCAAAAGGCGGTGACCTGGTTAAACACGCTGGGTAATCCTTATGCGCTCAGCCTGTATGATGGCGACGGTATGCTGGGCCTGGATCTTGGCGTATATGGCGCACCGGAAACCTTTCTGATCGATGGCAACGGCATTATTCGCTATCGCCATGCCGGAGATCTGAATCCGCGCGTCTGGCAGCAGGAAGTAAAGCCTTTATGGGATAAATACAACACGGAGAGCGGCTCATGAAAGCGCTGGTGACGATGCTTTGCGGCTTGCTGTTTAGCGCCAGCCTGTGGGCGGCCATCGATACCTATGCATTTGACTCCGTCGCGCAGGAAGAACAGTACCGTGATATCACCGCCTCCCTGCGCTGCCCCAAATGTCAGAACAACAGCATTGCGGATTCCAACGCCATGATTGCGGCGGATATGCGGTTGAAAGTTTATCAGCTGATGAAACAGGGACAAACGCGTCAGCAGATCCTCGACTATATGGTGGCGCGCTACGGCAATTTCGTCAGCTACCAACCGCCCGTAACGCCATCCACCGTGATTCTGTGGCTGGGACCTGCGCTGTTTGTCGCAGGCGGCGCGGGCGTAATCGTCTGGCGCAGTCGCCAGCGTAAGACCTGTAGCGAACTGAGTGATGAAGAGCAACAGCGGCTTGAAGCCATTTTGAAATCGGACAGGGAAGCATAATGGCAGCCTTTTTAATCGCGATATTGGTACTGCTGTTCGCGGCCTGTGTGCTGTTCCTGGCCGCAGGCTGGCGTCCGCGCGCGTCCCACTTAGTCACGCGTAACAGCCTTAATAAGGATTTTTATCACCAACGGCTGGCCGAACTGGCGCAGGATGAGGATCAGGGCGTGATTGCCGAGCGGGACGTGATGGCGCGCGAGCTACAGCAGTCACTGTTGAGTGATATTCCGCCCGCACCGGATGCACAGTCGCGCAGCAGTCGCCGTTGGGTATTGTTACCGGGCATTATTGTCTTACTGGTCGTGCCGCTGGTGTGCTATCTCAACACCGGCGGTTTTGTGCCGTTCAGCGGCTGGCTGCAGGTGCAGAAAGCGTATCCTGCGCTGCGTGCGCAGGTGCTGGATCCTCACGCGAAGCCGCTGACGCCGGAACAGCTTTCACGCTTACAGCTCGGTTTGCGCAGCCATCTGCAAACCGAGCCTGATAACCTTAGCGACTGGGCAATGCTTGGCCGTCTTGGTATGGTGCTGAATAACGCGACGACCGCCCGTCAGGCGTTCGAGCACGCGCTGCAGTTGGCACCGAATAATCAGGTATTAAAACAGGATTACGCCGAGGTTCTGGCCCGGTCGGGCGATCCACAGGAAAACCGTCAGGCAGAACTTGTGTTGCAGGATCTGCGTAAACAGGATCCGCATAATGCCCGGACGCTGAGCCTGCTGGCTTACGCTGCCTTTGAACAGCAACACTATGCTCAGGCGATTGCGGCCTGGCAAACCTTACTGAACGCGCTGCCGGCGGACGATCCCCGGCGCGACAACATTGCGCGCAGTATTGAGCAAGCCAGAACGGACGCCGGACAACAAGCGAGCCAGTTGACGGTAGATGTGACGCTTTCTCCCCAGGCAGAAAACATGTTACCGCCGGGCGGAGTCATGTATATTTCGGTTACTGACGGTATGTCGCCCGTGCCGGTGGCCGTGAAGCGTCTTGCTGCCGGGCATTTTCCCGTGTCGCTGACGCTGGATGACAGTAATGCCATGATGCAGGGGCGCCGTCTTTCGGCGCAGAAACAGATCCAGGTTCGCGTCAGGATTTCACGTAATGGCCGCGCGAACCCTGAGCCGGGTGACTGGTTCGGTGTCAGCGCCGTCGTGCCCTGGGACGGTCATCAGCATGTGACCGTTGAGATTAATGCGCAGCAGCCTTAGACCGATATTCTCTGGCTCTGTCTGAATCTGTAAACCGCACCGTGGATATCAGCTATGCTTGCTTAACGCGCTGATCTACCCGAGAAAGGCGGCAGGGTATACATCACTTATATGCACAGGGAGAAAAAAATGGATCACCGCCTGACCAGCCTGGCCTTGGCCAGTGTGCTTCTGGTGGGTTGTGCCAGTTCAAAGCCGGAGACCGATGCGCCAGCCGGGCGTAGCGATCCGTTTGAAGGCTTTAACCGCACAATGTTTAACTTTAACTACAATGTGCTGGACCCGTATGTGGTGCGTCCGGTGGCTGTGGCCTGGCGCGACTATGTGCCCGTCCCGGCACGTGCT
This sequence comes from Pantoea sp. CS_6, assembly GCF_041954745.1. NCBI lineage: Bacteria > Pseudomonadati > Pseudomonadota > Gammaproteobacteria > Enterobacterales > Erwiniaceae > Pantoea > Pantoea sp. CS_6. Next base: position 104,884 of record NZ_JAVAYG010000006.1, on the reverse strand, counting down.
GGCCTGAGCAACTTCCTGGGCAACCTGAGCGAACCCGCCAGTATGGTGAACGCTATTCTGGTCGGTGAGCCGCGCAATGCCGGTATTCACTTCACGCGTTTCTTCCTGAATACCGTGCTGGGCCTGGGCGGCTTTATCGACGTTGCAGGCAAAGCGAACCCTGAGCTGGCGCGCCAGGGGCCGCAACGCTTCGGTACCACGCTGGGGCACTATGGCGTGGGCTACGGTCCTTACGTGCAGTTGCCTGGCTATGGCAGCTTTACGGTGCGTCAGGACGGCGGCGATTATGTGGATACGCTTTATCCGGTGCTGGGCTGGTTGACCTGGCCGATGTCCGTGGGTAAATGGGCACTTGAAGGGGTGGAAACGCGTGCGCAACTGCTGGACTCCGATGCCATCCTGAAACAGCAGCGCGATCCTTACGCCTTTATGCGTAACGCCTATTTTGAGCGCTATGACTTCCTGGCGCGTGGTGGCAAGCTGAAGCCCGAAGATAATCCGAACGCAGCGGCAATTCAGGACGATCTCAAAGATATCGATTCTCAGTAATGTGAGGCCGCCCGGAAAAGGGCGGCTTCAGGCTGAAGTGATTTATACGAATGTTCTGTCAGGGCTCGCCAGGCGGAGCAAAAAAAAGCGACACAGTGTGTCGCTTTTTTATGCGGTCAACATATCAGAATTTGTAGTTGAAGCTCGCGCCGTACAGCCAGGCTTTACCACTGGAATTAAAGGTGTAATTGCCTTCCTGAATGATAACTTTCTGACCATGCATATAAGAGACGCCGACATCGACGGAAGCATCGTCATTAAATGCATAGGAGGCACCCGCACTCAGCCACAAGCGATCCTGATCCGGGATGGAGATGGAACGCTTGTCAGCCGGAACCGGGCTGTCATCAAAGGCGATACCGCTGCGGAAGGTCCAGTTTTTATCGTACTGGTAAGTGGTACCCAGGGCGATACGGTAGGCATCATGGAAGCCTTCATCTTTATAGAACAGCGTCTGACCATTCGAACCGGTCGCTTTCAGCTCCTGGAACTGGCTCCAGCTGGTATAGGCCAGGCTATAGTGAACGGCCCATTGTGGCGCGACTTTATGCCAGCCTGAAACTTCCCACATTTCTGGCAGATTCAGGGTTAATGAACCCGGAATCGTGTTTCCGCTTGTGCCAAAAGGTGCGCCGGGAATGTTAAATGCGTTGATGGCCGCAGGAAGATTACTTTTGTAATCCCCATCAAAGTCAACTTTCACCTCAGAGCGGTAGGTGAAACCAAAACGGTTATTATCATCAACCTCATAAAGTACACCGGCGTTCCAGCCATAACCCCATTCGTTCCCCTTTAGTCGGGTAATTTGGGTATCCGCAGGAATGCCCAGCGCGGAGAACGACTCTCCGGCATAACGCTCAATTTTCGCTTTAGCATAAACGGCATCAAAACCCACACCAAAGCTGAAGTGTTCATTCAGGCGGTAGGCGGTGCTGAGGTTAAGATTCACGGTCGTCAGGTCTGTTTTACCGCCGAATCCGCCTGCGGTATAACCGTTATTAAATTCTGTCGCCAGACCGTAGTTTGAGGTGGCAGAGGCCCCTACCCACCATTGGTCATTAATCGGCTGGACATAGTGCAGATCAGGGACCCACTGATTAGGCGCGATGTTTTTCGCATCCAGGCTACGTCCTGTTGGACTCTGGCCGCTGATATCCACTTGAGGATCGATATAAACCGCACCGAGTGAAAATTCAGGGCGATCCATCAGCGCCATGGTCGCCGGGTTACGGCTGGCTGAGGCCGCCGTATCACCCATTGCGCCTTCGCCTGAATAAGCACGACCTAAACCAATGGAAGAAAATTCATTTAACTGAAATCCGGCTGCGTAAACGTTAGAGGAAATAAGCGCTACCGCAGCTGCCACGGCTGACTTTGCGAACAGGTTTTTATGGTTCATGACCACAACCTCATGTGAATTATTATTTAACGTTGTGACGTCGTGTAACAAGGAACGGCGGATTGTATGGACTGATGACGGTCGGACATATCAGACCAGTGCGGAGAGTATAGGTCCGACCTGTACACATGTTGCAATATTGTTTTTAAATTATTTCCAATTTGATAGATGAAAATTCGATCTGCTTAACACTTCTCTGCGGGAAACGAGGCAGGCAGCAGGCGCAAAACTGATTCAGATCAAATTATATTGTGATATTCGTCACTTAGCGTCGCGTGCATAGCGGGGGAGAAATCCAAAGCGTAGAATTTTTCGCAGCGAAGGCTTTTCCCTTTAGTTGTGAAACCAGGAGATTACCATGACGGATGCTCTGAAAAAATGTCGCGCGACCGAAACGGCGGCATGCTGTTGTGTGGATGTCGGTACCGTAATGGACAACACCGATTGTACCGCCAGTTGGTCAGCGTGGTTTGGCCAGCGCGCGGAAGCCGACAGCAAACTGGCTGAACTGAGCGAAAGGGCGCGTCAGGTCGAGTCCGATCCCTGTGTCATAGATGCGCGATTCACAGAAGAGACGGGCGGCGTGCGGCTTGATGTTGCTTTTACTTTTAGCTGTCAGGCAGAAACCCTGATTTTTCAGTTAGGTTTACGCTGAACCGCTTAACGCCGCTGCCCGGCGGCGTTTGTCATTTTCGTGTTTCTCATCTCACTTTTCTCTTCCTGATGTTGGCGGCGTAGCCGCTTGTGGTTAACACTGTGGATCAGGTCAGACCTCTTTTGGCAATGATGCCCCGGTCACGATGCACAGGTGGATACAATGAGCAAAGCGCAGTCACTGTTGACGCGTACGGGCGAGCGCATCGCTATCACTCATGGATTACGTACGCCTTTTCTCCGTCAGGCGGCAGGATTTCATGGCATTCCCGCCGTAGAGTTGGGCCGGATGGTGGTCAGTGAAATGGTGGCCCGGAGTGAGTTACCGGTCGGGATGATTGAGCAACTGGTGTTTGGTCAGGTGGTGCAGATGCCAGAGGCTCCCAACATCGCGCGGGAAATTGTGCTGAGCAGTGGCCTCAGCGTCAGTACCGATGCGTACAGCGTCAGCCGAGCCTGTGCGACCAGCTTCCAGGCGGTGGCTAACGTCACGGAAAGCCTGCTGGCAGGCACGATTTCGGTCGGTATTGCGGGCGGCGCGGATTCCTCTTCCGTCCTGCCGATTGGCGTCAGTAAAACGCTGGCTCGTGCGCTGGTGGATATGAACAAAGCAAAAAGCCTTTCCCAAAAGTTTCAGATTCTGCGCCGCCTGCGTCCCGGCGATCTGTTACCGGTGCCGCCTGCCGTGGCCGAATACTCCACAGGATTACGCATGGGCGATACCGCAGAACAGATGGCGAAAACGCACGGCATCAGCCGGGAAGAACAGGATGCGCTGGCTCTGCGTTCGCATCTGCGCGCAGCGCAGGCCTGGCAGTCGGGCGTGCTGAATCAGGAAGTCATGGCCGCCTTCGTCCCGCCCTTCAAGGCCCCCATAGACCAGGATAATAACGTGCGAATGGATGCGAAAGCGGCTGACTATGCCCGTTTACGTCCGGCGTTTGATCGCCAGCACGGCACGGTAACGGCAGCCAACAGCACGCCGTTAACGGACGGGGCGGCGGCGGTGATATTGATGCGTGAAGGCCAGGCCAAAGCGCTGGGATTACAGCCGCTGGGCTATCTGCGCAGCTACGCCTTTACCGCCATTGATGTCTGGCAGGACATGCTGCTTGGGCCCGCTTACGCCTCGCCGCTGGCGCTTGATCGTGCTGGCATCACGCTGGCTGATCTGACGCTTATTGATATGCATGAAGCGTTCGCGGCGCAGACCTTGAGTAATATCAAGCTGTTTCGTGACGAACGTTTTGCCCGCGAGGTATTAAACCGCTCGCACGCGCTGGGTGAAATCGACGATGCACGTTTTAACGTCCTGGGCGGCTCCATCGCCTATGGTCATCCTTTTGCGGCGACCGGCGCGCGCATGATCACGCAGACCTTAAATGAATTGCGTCGGCGCGGAGGCGGGCTGGGACTGGTCACGGCCTGTGCCGCCGGAGGATTAGGTGCAGCCATGGTTCTGGAGGCCGAATAATGGAACAGCGCGCGTTTACTTTGCAGATGCGGGACGATCATGTTGGCGTGATCACCATTGATGTGCCCAATGAAAAAATGAATACGCTGAAGGCGGAATTTGCGGTCCAGATTGCCAGCCTGATTAGCGAGGCACGCCAGCATCCGCAGCTGCTCGGGCTGGTACTGATTTCCGGCAAGCCTGACAACTTTGTAGCAGGTGCCGATATCAGCATGATTGATCGCTGTCAGCGTGCGGATGAAGCCGAAGCTCTGGCAAGGCAAGGGCAGGAGGTAATGGCCGCGATTGCCGCCTTACCGTTTCCCGTGGTGGCCGCCATTCACGGGGCCTGCTTAGGCGGCGGTCTTGAGCTGGCGCTGGCCTGTCATTCACGCATCTGTACGCTGGATGATAAAACCCGTTTGGGACTGCCGGAAGTGCAACTGGGATTACTGCCCGGTTCGGGTGGCACGCAGCGTCTGCCGCATCTGATTGGCGTGCAAAAGGCTTTACCTCTCATCCTGGCGGGGAAAAGCCTGCGCGCGAAACAGGCGAAGAAGCTGGGGATTGTCGATGACGCGGTGCCGCAGGCGATCCTGCTGGATACCGCTATCGAAAGCGTTAAAAAAGGCAAACGCCGCCGCGCACCGCTTCCGCTGCGCGACCGTCTGCTGCAGGGGCCGATCGCCCGCCAGGCCTTGTTTGCGCTGGTCAGGCGGGAAACGGAACGCAAAACCCAGGGGAACTATCCGGCCGCGCAACGTATCATCGATGTGGTACGCATTGGGCTTGAGCAAAGCAGTCAGGCAGGTTATGCCGCCGAGGCGCGCGCCTTTGGCGAGCTGGCCATGACGCCGGAATCGGCGGCGCTACGCAGCCTGTTTTTTGCCTCCACCGCGCTGAAAAAAGAGAACGGAACTGAGGCGCAGCCCCGGCCAGTCGAACGTGTCGGTGTGCTGGGCGGCGGGTTGATGGGCGGCGGCATTGCCTGCGTCAGCGCAATTCATGCCGGTCTGCCCGTGCGCATCAAAGACATCAGCCTGAACGGCATTAATCATGCGCTTCAGACCAGTTGGGCGCTGCTGAGTAAAAAAGTGCAGCGTCGTCAGCTCACCCCGGCGCAGCGCCAGCAGCAGATGGCGCGCATCAGCGGCGGTACCGACTATCAGGGGTTTACCCAACGTGACATCGTCATCGAGGCGGTGTTTGAAGATCTGGCGCTGAAACAGCAAATGGTGGCAGAGGTGGAAACGCACTGTCAGCCCCAGACGATTTTTGCGTCCAATACCTCTTCCCTCCCGATTGCCGACATTGCGGCGAAGGCCGCGCGTCCTGAGAATATTATTGGCCTGCACTACTTCAGTCCGGTGGAGAAAATGCCGCTGGTTGAAGTTATCCCGCATGCGGCGACCTCGCCTGAAACGCTCGCCAGCACCGTCACGCTGGCACGTAAACAGGGCAAAACGCCGATTGTGGTCGCTGACAGACCGGGCTTTTACGTCAACCGTATTCTGACGCCCTACATCAACGAAGCGATGCGCTGTCTGCTGGAGGGCGAACCTGTTGAACATATTGACCGCGCACTGGTGACGTTTGGCTTTCCGGTTGGGCCGGTTCAACTGCTGGATGAGGTGGGCATTGATGTCGGCAGTAAAATCTCGCCCGGGTTGCAGCAGGCTTACGGTGAACGGTTTGCGGCACCGCCTGCTCTGGCGGCTGTGATCAACGACGGACGCAAAGGGCGAAAAAATCATAAAGGGTTCTATCTGTATGGATCGTCACGTTTGCAACGTAAAAAGCCGGATCCCACCGTGTACGACGTATTGCAGATTAAACCCGCAAGCGTGCAGAGTGGGGCACACATCGCAGAGCGCTGCGTGATGATGATGTTAAATGAGGCGGTGCGCTGTCTGGATGAGCAGGTTATCCGCTCGCCCCGTGACGGTGATATTGGTGCGGTGTTTGGTATTGGCTTTCCCCCGTTTCTGGGTGGGCCATTTCACTATATTGATCGCCTTGGTGCTGGGGAAATCGTCAACAGATTAACGCGGCTTGAGCAGCAATATGGTGACCGCTTTGCACCCTGTGAAAGATTGCAGCGGGCAGCGCAACAGCAGACAAAGTTTTACACTTCTTCATAAATATGAATATCCATCCTGATTCAGGGGGTTAGTCGTGTGTCGCACCATCATGATGCGACGCCGTAATCGGGCAGGTGCTTATTTAATAAACAACCGGTTGACTATACTGAAGCCATTAGGGTAAAACACGACGTTCATTCGCAGAATGAAGCGCCTGACGCGAAGGTGTCAGGCGATGTCGACAAACAACAGCGGTGCTTTATGCAAGTTTTTATCATGCGTCACGGCGATGCGGCGCTCGACGCTGCCAGTGATTCAGTCCGGCCCTTAACGCTTTGTGGATGTGATGAATCACGCCAGATGGCGAACTGGTTAAAAGATCAGGCTGTTGACATTGAACGTGTCCTGGTCAGCCCTTATCTGCGTGCGCAACAAACGCTCGCGACAGTTCGTGAGGCGCTGCCCTTACCAGACGGGGCGGATATCCTGCCGGAGTTAACGCCTGGCGGCGATCCGGGGCTGGTGGGCTGCTATTTGCAGACGCTGGCAAACGAAGGGGTAAAATCGGTGCTGGTGATCTCTCACCTGCCGCTGGTCGGTTATCTGGTGTCGGAGCTGTGCCCTCAGGAAACGCCACCGATGTTCGCTACTTCGGCCATTGCCTGCGTGGATTTTGACCCGGCGGAAAGCCAGGGCAAGCTGCTCTGGCAGGTCAGTCCTAAAAAACTGGCAAAAGCGATGTAAACGCTGTCGGGCCATCCTCTGGCCCGACACTGAAAACGTTTGACTCACTTCACCCGTTTTCTTTCCACACGTTACGCAATCACAAAACGCGACACCGATCCTGCCAGCGTTTGCGCCTGATCGTGCAGCGCACTGGCGGCAGCGGACGACTGCTCCACCAGCGCGGCGTTCTGCTGCGTCACGTTATCCATCTCAACAATCGCGACGCCTACCTGCGCAATGCCGCGATTCTGCTCTTCCGACGCATGAGAAATTTCGTTCAACAGATCCGTCACGTTACTGACCGAGTTGACGATCTCCCCCATGGTGTTCCCCGTCTGACTCACCAGTTGCGAACCGGCATTAATACGCGCCACAGAATCATGAATCAGCGCTTCAATCTCCTTCGCCGCCTGCGCACTGCGTTGTGCCAGATTACGCACTTCGCTGGCTACCACGGCAAAGCCCCGACCTTGTTCTCCGGCCCGTGCCGCTTCTACGGCGGCATTGAGTGCCAGGATATTAGTCTGAAACGCGATACTGTTTATCACGGAGGTGATTTCTGAGATTTTGCCAGAGCTGGTGGTGATCTCATTCATGGTGCTGACCACATCCGTAACCAGCTGCCCACCGCGGCTGGCGGTGTCGAAGGTTTGCTGCGCCAGTCGACTGGAATGATGAATGTTGTCTGCGTTCTGCTTAACCGTTGCGGTCAGTTGCTCCATGCTGGCTGCGGTCTGCGCAAGGGCGGCGGCCTGGCTTTCTGTGCGGGCTGACAGATCATTATTGCCGGAGGCAATCTCCGCTGAAGCCTGACTGACGCTGGTCACGCCACTGCGGATACCGCTGATAATGCGACGCAGCTCATCGCTCATTTCACCGACTGCATGCATCAGTTCGCCCAGCTCATCCCGACGGGACGATTTCAGCACGGTGCTGAGGTTGCCACGCGCCATCTGATTAGCGACGTGCAGCAGTTCAGCGAGAGGACGCGTCAACTGGCGGGTAATAAACAGGGCGATAAGAATGCCTGCTACGATAGCGGCGATGATAATCACCGTCATCAGCCAGACGGCCTGATTCGCGTCGTGATTGGTCGCATCTAACTGTTGGGTAAACAAGGCGTTGCTCATGTCGGTCAGGATTTTGCCCGCAGCCGCCAGTTGCACAGTGGCTGCGTCACCTGCCGCCACCGACGCCATCAGCGCATTGATATCGCCCTGTTTGGTCTCAAGCTGTGCGCTGACTTTTTCAAGCGCAGCACTGTCTGCGGCGTTAAGGCGCGGTTTGACCTGAGCCATCAGCTGCACGGTTTCCGACAGGAAGTTGCTCAGGGCGTTGCGATCTTCTTCTTTGTGCTCAAGGCCAAAGAGTTTGACACGTACCGCCACGCCGCCCAGGTGTTTATTGATTTCCTGTAACGCCGCGCTCGTCTGCGGGTCACTGCTGTTGCTTGCGGCCAGTTGGCTGATATCCCGCATCTCATCCGCCACGGACAGGTTCTGAAGCGCCTGTGCCCCGTTACGGACAGCCTGTACCGTATCGGCGCGTTTCTGCCGGTAAGTGGCAATAGCGGACGGCATCGCCGTAATCATCGCCTGCTGACTGTCATCCCAGTGAAAAACGCCCAGGTTTTTCAGATTCTGATCCACCTCTTTCAGCAGATTTTCGTTAACGTCGATGAATTTTTCATCATGCGTTTTCACGAACTGCAGTCGGGCATCTTTGGCCTGTGAAAACCGGTCATTAACGCTTTTCAGCTCCCTGAGCTTTTCGGCCCGGACGCTGATGTCGTTCAGATTTTTAATCCCGCATATCGCTACGGCCAGACTCAAAAGTAAAATCAGTCCAAAACCGAGCATCAGCTTTTTGCCCACTTTCAAATTCTCAAAAAAATGACTTAACCCGCTCATTCAAAAAGTTCCCTTGGTCAATGTGCCGAAATAATCAAACGTAATGTGCCTAAATGCTTAGACGTTATCGGCAGCGAGTAAATTGTATTCAGTATAAATAATTACATAAGCAAATAGTCTGCGTCAGTCTGAACAAAAACGGGCAGAACAGAGGACCAAAAACAGGCGCAAAAGTGAAAGAAAGCGGGCGTCGGTTAAACCGGTTTCCCCCGGCAAAGGGGGGGAAGAAACGGGGCGAAACGGCGGGGTGGAAAAGACGTCTCAGGGCAGGAATATCAAGGCAGCTCTGGCGGTTGCCACTCTTCGACTTCAATCAGGACCAGCAGCGCGGCGTCGCCACCAAACATTTTGGGTGCCTGATGAAACGCCATTACCCAGGGATGCTGGGCCAGCCACAGCGGCGTTTGTTGCTTTAAAATATGTTTACCATGTCCGGTCATCACGCTGGCACAAAAAAGGTGTTCGCGACGGCAGGCGGCAATCAACGCGCCCAGTTCCTGTTTAGCCTGCATTTGTGTGAGTCCATGCAGATCGAGAAAAATTTCTGGCGTGTAATCGCCCCGACGCAGCTTTTTCAGCTCGAAATGGCTTACGTCCGCACGGACATAGCGCGTCGCCCCTTCTGTGGACAGCAGCGGCTGGAACTCATCGGAAAAATAATGGCTGTTGTCCGCTTGCTCAGACAGCAGGCGTTTAACCGGCACGTCGCGGGTTTTGACCACCGGCTTATGCACGATAGTATCTTGTTTCAGTTCTCGCGTGCCGGTCATTAACTGACGGAACAGCGCTTGATCATCCTGGCTCAGGGTCGGTTTTTTACGCATGGGTCGTGAATCATGTATGAGGTGGCTGATTAACAGCAGAAGCCATTACCTTACCGTTTACTGTCATTAATTGTCAGCTTTTTCACCTTGCTGCGCTGAATTCTGCTCGGCTTCGTGGCAAACTATCGGCCGATTTAGTTAAAGGCCTGCGGAGGGCTATGTGGACAAAATTTTCGTCGATGAGGCAGTGAACGAACTGCACACCATTCAGGATATGCTGCGCTGGTCGGTCAGCCGCTTTACCGCGGCTGGCATCTGGTACGGACACGGCACAGATAATCCCTGGGACGAAGCCGTCCAGCTGGTTCTGCCCACGCTTTGGTTACCGCTTGATATTCCGGAAGACATGCGCAATGCCCGCCTGACCGCCAGTGAACGTCATCGCATTGTCGAACGCGTCATTCGTCGCGTTAACGAACGCATCCCGGTTGCCTATCTGACTAATAAAGCCTGGTTCTGCGGCCATGAATTCTATGTCGATGAACGCGTTCTGGTTCCCCGTTCGCCGATTGGGGAGCTGATTGAAAACCGTTTTGCCGGCTTAATTCCTGAAAAGCCGCGTCATATTCTGGACATGTGCACCGGAAGCGGCTGTATTGCCATCGCCTGTGCTTACGCCTTCCCGGACGCCGAAGTTGACGCGGTGGATATCTCCCACGATGCGCTGGCAGTGGCGGAACAAAATATCGAAGAGCATGGTTTGATCCACCATGTCACGCCGATTCGCGCCGATCTGTTCCGCGAATTGCCGCCTGTGCAATACGATCTGATCGTGACCAATCCGCCCTATGTGGATGCCGAAGATATGGACGATCTGCCGGGCGAATATCACCATGAGCCTGAGCTGGGTCTGGCGGCCGGAAGCGATGGCCTGAAGCTGGTCCGCCGTATTCTGGCCTGTGCGCCGGGTTACCTGAGCGAAAACGGCGTGCTGATTTGCGAAGTCGGCAACAGTATGGTGCACATGATGGAGCAGTATCCCGATGTGCCTTTCACCTGGCTGGAGTTTAACAACGGTGGTGACGGTGTCTTTATGCTCACCCGTCAGCAAATCGTTGATGCACAGCACCATTTCTCATTCTATAAAGACTAAAAAGAGGGGCGAGCGTTCGCCCGCCAAACCGTAACAAGGAATCTCAATGGCCGGAAACAGCATCGGACAGTTCTTTCGCGTCACCACCTTTGGCGAATCTCACGGCATTGCTCTGGGATGTATTGTTGATGGCGTGCCGCCCGGCATTCCGTTGACCGAAGCCGATATCCAGCACGATCTGGACCGCCGCCGTCCGGGCACTTCGCGTTATACGACGCAGCGCCGTGAACCGGATCAGGTCAAAATTCTGTCAGGTGTGTTTGAAGGTGTCACCACAGGGACCTCGATTGGCTTGCTGATTGAGAACACCGATCAACGTTCGCAGGATTACGGCGCCATTAAAGATCTGTTCCGACCCGGCCATGCGGATTACACCTACGAACAAAAATACGGTACGCGCGACTATCGCGGCGGTGGCCGTTCATCGGCACGTGAGACGGCGATGCGCGTGGCGGCGGGCGCCATCGCCAAAAAATACCTGCACATGCAGCACGGGATCGTGGTGCGGGGCTATCTGGCGCAGATCGGCGACGTGGCCTGTGAACTTAAAGACTGGACCATCGTTGAAGAGAATCCGTTCTTCTGCCCGGACGCCGATAAGCTTGAGGCGCTGGATGAACTGATGCGCGCGCTGAAAAAAGAGGGCGATTCTGTCGGTGCCAAAGTCACGGTCATGGCGGAAAATGTTCCGCCGGGCCTGGGCGAACCGGTCTTTGATCGCCTGGATGCGGATCTCGCGCATGCGCTGATGAGCATTAACGCCGTGAAGGGCGTTGAAATTGGCGACGGCTTTGCCGTGGTGAATCAGCGCGGCAGTCAGCATCGCGATGAAATTCGGGCTAACGGTTTTCAGAGTAACCACGCAGGCGGCATTCTCGGCGGTATCAGCAGCGGTCAGACCATCAGCGCCAATCTGGCGATGAAGCCGACCTCCAGCATTACCGTGCCAGGCAAAACCATCACCCGTGACGGGGAAGAAGTGGAGATGATCACGAAAGGCCGTCACGATCCCTGCGTGGGCATTCGTGCGGTGCCGATTGCCGAAGCCATGATGGCAATTGTGCTGATGGACCATCTGCTGCGCCAGCGTGCGCAGTGTGGCGATGTCAACTCCACCGTGCCACGTTGGTAACCTGATGAAAGTGATGCTGATGCTCAGCGCGCTGTTACTCAGCGCGGCAAGCCTGGCGGCGACGCCATGGCAGCGTATTCAGCACCCTGTCGCGGGTGCACCGAATGCGATTGGCGGCTTTGCCAACGGCTGTATTGTCGGCGCGCAGACTCTGCCGCTTAACTCACCGGATTATCAGGTCATGCGTCAGGATCAGCGCCGCTATTTCGGTCATCCCGACCTGATTCTGTTTATCCAGCGCCTGGCCATGCAGGCGCACAATCTGCAACTGGGCAACGTGCTGATTGGCGATATGGGCATGGCTGCCGGCGGACGCTTCAGCAGCGGCCATGCCAGCCACCAGACCGGACTCGACGTGGATATCTGGCTACAACTGCCGAAAACCCGCTGGAGCGCACAGCAGTTACTGAAACCTCAGCCGCTGGATCTGGTGGCCGCCGATGGCAGGAACGTCGTTGCGCGTCACTGGCAGCCTGAAATCGCCAGTCTGATTAAACTGGCGGCGAAAGATGAAGATGTCACGCGCATCTTCGTCAATCCGGCGATTAAAAAGCAGCTTTGCGCGGATGCGGGTACAGATCGAAGCTGGTTACATAAAGTACGGCCCTGGTTCGCGCACCGCGCCCATATGCACGTCCGTTTGCGCTGTCCACAGGGCAGCCCGGATTGTGAGGAGCAGGCTCCCCCGCCTCCCGGGGATGGCTGCGGGGCAGAGTTGCAGAGCTGGTTCCTGCCAAAGCAGCCGGGTTCTGCGCCTGTGAAGCGTGAACCCCCGCCGCTGCCGCCTGCCTGTCAGGCGCTGCTGGATAAACATTTACTGTAAGGGTTCCCATGGAGTGGTTCATTGCCAGCCCGCTGGCGGTTGTCCTGCTATTTTTTATTGCGCTACTGGCTGGATTTATTGATTCGATTGCGGGCGGCGGTGGCCTGCTCACGCTTCCTTCTCTTCTGGCGGCCGGGCTGTCGCCGGCGCAGGCGCTGGCGACCAACAAACTCCAGTCGGTCGGCGGCTCTTTCTCTGCCAGCCTGTATTTTGTACGGCGGGGAGCCATTACGTTGCGTGAGCAACGGCTGAATATCGCCATGACCTTTCTGGGCGCGGTGGGCGGCGCGGTGCTGATTCAGCATCTTCAGGCCGATTTCCTGCGGCAAATCCTGCCGCTGCTGCTGATCGCTATCGGTATGTGGTTTTTGTTAATGCCGCGCATTGGCGAGGAAGACCGGGTGCATCGTCTCAGGGGGCTGCCTTTTGCCCTTATCGGCGGTGGCTGTATCGGTTTTTATGATGGTTTTTTTGGCCCGGGAGCTGGCTCGTTTTATGCGCTGGGCTTTGTGACGCTGTGTGGCTTTAACCTGGCGAAAGCGACTGCGCATGCCAAACTGCTTAACTTCACCTCAAATTTTGGCAGCCTGCTGTTCTTTATCTTTGGCGGGAAAGTGGTGTGGGGCACCGGCCTGATCATGATGCTGGGCGCGGTCTGTGGCGCACGACTGGGCGCAAGGCTGGTTCTGGCGCGTGGGCAAAAGCTGATTCGTCCGATGGTGGTGATCGTTTCGGCGGTCATGAGCATGAAATTGCTCTGGGACAGCCACGGCAGTGAGGTTCTGGCCTGGCTGGCGGCGCTGAATCTGTAATACTTTACGTGAATATTGAATGACAACACATGACTACCCGCAGCTCATTACGCTGTTTGACCGCTGCTTTAGCGAAGACTTTCAGACCCGTCTAATTAAAGGCGATGATGAACCGATTTATCTTCCTGCAGACAGCGAATCACCATGGAACCGGGTGGTGTTCGCCCATGGTTTTTACGCGAGTGCGCTGCATGAAATTTCGCACTGGTGCATTGCCGGTGAAGCCCGGCGCAAGTTAGTCGATTTTGGCTACTGGTATTGCCCGGACGGGCGGGATGCGCAAACGCAAAGCCAGTTTGAATCGGTTGAGGTGAAGCCGCAGGCCCTGGAGTGGATGTTTTGCGTTGCCGCAGGCTTTCCCTTCAATGTCAGTTGTGACAATCTCGATGGCGATTGTGAGCCCGATCGCATTGCTTTTCAGCGTAAAGTTCATGCCCAGGTCATGAGCTACCTGGCGTCGGGCATTCCTGCCCGTCCCGCACGCTTTATTTCAGCCCTGGCTGAATTTTATGGCAGGCCTTCTCTGACCGCATCACAGTTTCCATGGCCGGAAGATGTGTAATGCAGAAGGGATTATTTAACAGAGGAATTGAGATGATCGCAGAATTTGAAGCGCGTATTCTGGCCCTGATTGACGATATGGTTGAGCACGCCAGTGACGATGAGCTGTTTGCCAGCGGTTATCTGCGTGGCCATTTAACCCTGGCAGTCGCGGAAGTGGAGCAACTGGATGACCACACGCCGCAGGCGCTGCAGATTCAGGTCACCCGCAGCCTGCAAAATGCCATTGCCGCCGGAGAGTTATCGCCACGGGATCAGGCGCTGGTCATTGGCATGTGGGATAATCTGTTTTTACAGGCGCGTCAGCAGACTGCCTGAGTGAGCAGGGCGGCATGCCGCCCTGGTGCTATTTCCCCGCTTTTTTGCCCTTCAGCAGCTTTCTGACCCAGTAACGATTAGGATTCAGCGCCGCCAGCGTGCTGGCATCCAGCGGCTGAGGTTCGCCGCTCAGCTGTGCCGCCAGGACTTCTGCCGCCAGCGGTGCGCTGCACAGCCCGCGCGAGCCAAGTGCGCCGAACAGATAAAGGCCGGGAAAGTACGGCGCCGCTGGGATCGCCGCTCCGCGGGCATTCTGCTGCGCCAGATCGGCATAAAGCGCAAGCGTCGCTGCGTAATCCGGCACACAGCCCACCATCGGTAAGTGATCCCGCGCGGCACAACGTACGCCGCTGCGCGCTGCGTTCTGACTGACATCCACCGCATTAACCCAGTCGCTGTGCGGCAGGCAATGCTGCAGGCGGCGGTGATTCTCCTGCTGATCCGCTTCACGAAAGGCGGTGGAGGTCTCGCCCCGGTGATAGCTGGCCCCGATACAGTGCGTCGCAAACTGGGGACTGGCGGGCGTGAGATAGCCATCGTAGCAGAGCACCGTCCTGAGCGCCGACAGCGCAGGCGATACGGGAACATGGCTGACCTGACCGGCCACCGGATACACGGGCAGCGCGTCGGTCTGGGGCAGGTCGGTGAGGTGATGGCCGTTCGCCAACACCACGGCAGCGTGATGCACATCGGGCTGCTCGCTAAAGGTTAACGTCCAGCCCTGCGCATTCTGACTGAGCGCGGTGACGCGATGCAGCCAGTGTACACGCAATCCCAGTTGCTCGCCCCTGGACAGCAGGGAAGAGGTCAGTTCGGCCGGGGCTAACCAGCCGCCCATCGGGTAATAGATGCCGCCGCAGTGCAGCGCAACCTTCGCCAGCGCCTCGGCTTCCTGTTGCGTCACGCCATGGGCAATTTCTTCAGGTAATCCCATCGCCAGCATCTGTTCAATCTTGCTGGCACTTTTATCGTCCCAGCCGAGCTGCAGGACGCCGCTCCAGTCGTGTTCGAACGGCAGATCCAGCGCGTCATACAGGCGACGGGCAAACGTGAAGGCGGCGGGGAAAAAGGTGGCAAGCGCCGGATCGTGCTGATTAAGCAAAGGGTATAGTGCGCCCTGACGATTGCTGGATGCGCCCAGCGCGGGGGCTTCGTCGGCGCAATACAGCGTAACGCGCCAGCCGCGGCGCAGTAAAGCCAGGGCCAGCGTCGCACTGGCGATACCGCCGCCCACCAGAGCGACCTCTTTTTCAGACGGCGCAGGCCGGGCATACCAGGGTTGGCGCGGGTACTGTGCTGGTGCCTGTTCAAGCGAGCCGCACAGCATTTCCCGTTTTGGACCAAATCCTTTACGGCGCGTGACCGCAAAGCCCGCTTCCTGCAAGCCACGACGTACGAAACCGGCGGCCGTAAAGGTGGCAAATGTGCCCCCTGGCCGGGCCAGCGCCGCCATCGACTGAAACAGTTCCGGCGTCCACATATCGGGATTTTTCGACGGCGCAAAGCCATCTAAAAACCACGCGTCGACCTGACGATGCAGACTGTCATCAAAATTATTAATTAGCGCATTAATATCGCCTAACCACAGATCCAGCGTGATGCGGCCGGCATCGAATAACAGCCGCTGGCAGCCGGGCAGGGCCAATGGCCACTGACGCTGGAGTTGGTCGGCCCAGGGCGCAAGTTCAGGCCAGTGCTGATGGGCCGCCATCAGATCGGCCTGGGTCAACGGAAATTTTTCAAAGCTGATGAAATGCAGTCGCTTCAGCGCCGCATCGGGATGATGACGCTGGAACTGGTCAAACGCCTGCCAGAGCGTAAGAAAGTTAAGGCCAGTGCCGAAGCCGCTCTCGGCCACAATCAGCAGGTCGCGTGGATGGTGGTGAAATCGTTGGGGGAAATCATTGCCACCCAGAAACACGTAGCGCGTCTCTTCCAGACCATTGTCGTTGGAAAAGTAGACGTCGCCGAAGGCTCGGGAAACAGGTGTACCCTGTTCATTCCAGCTCAGTTGGGCATGTTCAACCGGAGACAGTTTCACAGTAAAGGCTCATTTTTCAGGGAATGGCAGGAGTTTATCGGCCGGGGGAAGATGACGCAAATTTACAAAGGAATTGGCTGATCGGACTTGTTCGGCGTACAAGTGTAAGCTAGAGTGCTCGTCAAATAACAGAAGTGTTGAGGAAGATTGAATGAAACGTGCTGTGATTACTGGCTTAGGGATCGTTTCCAGTATTGGTAATAACCAGCAAGAGGTGCTGGCATCTCTGCGTGAAGGCCGCTCAGGCATCACTTTTTCCCAGGAGATGAAAGATTCCGGCATGCGTAGTCACGTCTGGGGTAACGTTAAACTCGATACCACCGGCCTCATTGATCGCAAAATTGTGCGGTTCATGAGTGATGCGTCCATCTATGCTTACCTGTCAATGGAAGAAGCTATCAAAGATTCTGGCCTGAGCAACGAAGCCTACCAGAACAACCCTCGCGTAGGTTTGATTGCAGGTTCCGGCGGCGGTTCTCCACGTTTTCAGGTTTTTGGCGCGGATGCGATGCGCAGCCCACGCGGCCTGAAAGCCGTTGGCCCTTATGTGGTGACCAAGGCGATGGCATCCGGTGTTTCTGCCTGCCTGGCCACACCGTTTAAAATCCACGGCGTAAACTACTCTATCAGTTCAGCCTGTGCGACCTCTGCACACTGTATTGGTAACGCGGTTGAGCAGATTCAACTGGGCAAGCAGGATATCGTTTTTGCCGGCGGCGGCGAAGAGCTGTGCTGGGAAATGGCCTGTGAGTTCGATGCGATGGGCGCCCTGTCGACCCGTTACAACGACACGCCAGAAAAAGCGTCACGTACCTATGACAACGAGCGCGACGGCTTCGTTATCGCAGGCGGCGGCGGTATGGTCGTGGTGGAAGAGCTGGAACATGCGCTGGCTCGTGGCGCGCACATCTATGCTGAAATCGTGGGCTACGGTGCCACCTCTGATGGTGCTGATATGGTCGCACCGTCAGGTGAAGGCGCTGTACGCTGCATGAAGATGGCGATGCAGGGCGTGGACACGCCAATCGACTATCTGAACAGCCATGGTACCTCTACGCCAGTGGGCGATGTCAAAGAGCTGGGTGCTATTCGTGAAGTGTTTGGCGAAAACACACCGTACATCTCTGCGACCAAAGCCATGACCGGCCACTCCTTAGGAGCGGCGGGTGTGCAGGAAGCGATTTACTCACTGCTGATGCTGGAGCACGGCTTTATCGCCCCAAGCATTAACATCAGCTCGCTGGACGCCGCGGCAGAAGGCATGAACATCGTGACAGAGCCGACGGAAAAAGCCCTTACCACCGTGATGTCTAACAGCTTTGGTTTCGGCGGCACCAACGCCACCCTGACCATGCGTAAATACCAGGCATAAGTGTGGCGAAGCGTCATGTTGCGCGCAGCATGACGCACACACATCCAAAAGGTCGGCGATTGCCGGCCTTGTTTGTTTCGGTCCATTAGTCACGTTGACGGGATGCGCTGCGTGACAGCAGCCTGACCAGACTGTCACATCCCGCCACAATTTCATCCGGCGTGAGCGCCGCAAAACCTAATAGCCAGCCTTGCCGGTTTGTTTTTTCGCTATACAGCGGGCTGAGCCGGGGTAACAGTAAGCCCGCGTTTGCCGCCTGTACGGTCAAAGCGCCTTCATCCCCCTGTAACAGGTTAACAGCCAGTTGCAGTCCGCCCGGACAGGGAAAGGGGGTGAGCCACGGCGTCAGACGCTGTTCAATCTGTTCCAGTAAGCGATCGCGACGGCTCTGGTAAAGCTGACGCATGAGGCGCAGATGACTGGCGAAGTGCCCCTGCTGCATAAACGCGGCGGTCACCGCCTGGGGAAGCAGGGCGCTGTGACCATCCAGAATGCTGCGTACGCGACCCGAGGGTTCCACCAGCGCCTCGGGCACGACCATCCATGCCAGGCGCAGGGACGGGAACAGGGATTTTGAAAACGTGCCTAAGGTTATCACCCGCTGATCCCTGTCGAGTGCGTGCAGCGCGGGAGCGGGGCGCTCATCATAGTGAAACTCACTGTCATAATCGTCTTCGATGAGCCAGCTACCGTTGCGGCGTGCCCAGTCGAGCCAGGCGAGACGACGTGGCAGACTCAAGGCAACACCTGTCGGATACTGATGGGAGGGCGTCAGGTACATCAGCTTTGCCGCGCCAGGCTGAGGGACGGCGCCCTGGCCATCCACACTTATTCCGCTCACGCGGGCACCCGCAGCCAGAAAGGCGTTGCGTGCGCCCGCATAACCCGGCTCCTCCATCCACACGTTATCGCCAGGGTCGACCAGCATCAGCGCCAGTAGCTGAAGGGCCTGCTGCGAGCTGGTCAGAATCACGACCTGCTCAGGCTGGCAGTGAATGCCGCGCGACAACGCAAGGTAATCAGCCAGCGCGTGGCGCAGTGGCATATAGCCTGACGGATCGCCATAGCCCATCACGCTCTGGCCTTCGCTGTGCTGGATACGTGCGGTTAACCGCCGCCAGACCGCATGAGGAAACGCCCGCAACTCCGGAGAACCCGCTGCAAACGCACAGGGAAACGGCGCGTCCTGGCAGCCGCCTGTCGCCAGGACCTGCTGGCCGCGTCGTGACAACCGGGCCATGCGGCTGGCGCGAATGCGGGGAGCTTTGTCAGGGAGAGTGATGGCAACAAAACTGCCCCGGCCTGTTTCCCGCCGCAGATAACCCTCGCTTTCGAGCTGGGCGTAAGCCGCTTCCACCGTCACGCGTGACAGCGTTAAATCCGTGGCCAGCTGACGTGTAGAGGGCAGTTTCTGTCCGGCCTGAAGGTGCGCGGTTTCTATCCACTGACGCAGCGTGGCGCACAGGCGGTCACGCAGACCGCCCGTGGTCTGATGATGAAACAGTTGCAGAAGCGGTGACGACATAATGGTCTTATCAACAGGTTCAGATGGGTCTTAGTCAGGCATCCACTTTGCCGTACACTGCCGTCATCACACAACAGGAGAAATGCCGATGTCATCCGTTTTACGTTTCCCTCCCGCCTCACCGTCGCAAAGCGTGGCGTATCTGCAGGCTAAACTGGCGTATTACACCGATGCCTGGGATCTGGCTGAGGATCTTTCCCGTCAGGTTCAGGGGATTGTGGTCGTGGATGCGCGCCAGGCAGAGGCATATCGCGGCGGTCATATCTGTGGCGCGATCTCTTTCCCACACCGGGAAATGAACGAAGCCAGCACGGCCCGCCTGGATCGCAATAAAGTGTACGTCACCTACTGCGATGGGATTGGCTGCAATGGCTCAACCAAAGCGGCGCATCAGTTAGCCTTGTTGGGCTTTCAGGTGAAAGAGCTGACTGGGGGGCTGGATTTCTGGAAGCGGGATGGTCACCCCATGGCATGGGGCGATGAGGCGGGCGAATGGCCGCAGACAACGGCTGCGGCATCCTGTGGTTGCTGACTTACAGCACCAGCCAGAGCAGAAAGGCCAGTACGATCAGCCCGACGACCGCGGCCAGTAAGGGGCGCTCAGCCAGCGGTTTCAGCGCGGGCGGCAGCGAGGCGGAAATCGGTGCCCAGATGGGGTGCGGATTCAACTCACTGTCGGCCAGCGCCTGCTCATGGGCTCGCTCTGCGCGCCGTGAAAACAGGAAGTTAAGCAGGTCCTGCGTCTGGGTCGGCGTCAACACCGTCTGCGGGGTAGCCTGGAACCGTTGCTGGCTGTAATCCTCCAGCATCTGCTGCTCACGCTTGTCCAGAGGATGTTTCAGTGAGCTTTCAATCAGCTGCAGCGTTGGCGCGCTGTGCTGGCTCAGCGTCTGACGCACCTGGAGATACTGAGTCAGTAACGGGTAATGGCGTGAAGGAATCGGATCGCCACTGGTCAGGTTCACCAGCTTCAGCGCCGCCGTCCAGATTTTGCCGCTGGATTCGCCAGTGGCGGCCGCCAGGCGGACGATCTGCTGATTCAGCGCCTGGTGTTCGGCGGGCAGCAGAGAGCGATCGCTGGTGCGACTCTGTTGCGGCTGGGGGATTGCCATCTGACCATTTTGCAGCATGGTTAACACCTGACGCAGCTGGTCCTGCGTCAGGGCACTCAGCACCGTCTGACCAAACTGCTGACGGATAAAATCACTGACAGCCTGACGATTGTTTCCTTTCGGCAGCAATTCGGTCAGTTGCGTCATCAGCTGACGTGTGGCATGGCCATTTTGCACCTGCGCCAGGCGGGCGTTGAGAAACTGCTCGGCAGCCGGGAAGTGGCGCGACTGCAGTTCCGCTTCACTCTTCACACCCACTTCATGGCGCAGCCCAGCCCAGAGCTCCGGCGCTTTTAACGTGCTGAGGGACATGATGCGCACAATCAAACGCTCAAGCGTCGTACGCTGGGCAGGCGACAGCGGTTGTTCACCGGCAACGCTGCCCGGACGTGAAGTGTCAGTTTGGGGATTAACAGATGAACGATCGCCGACCGGCACACCGGGGCCGCTGACAGGTTGCATGGCGGATTCCTTGGAAAACAGACTAGCGTGGGGTGCGCCGGAAACAGAATACGCTATGATAACAAAAGCCCCTTGGAAATCCACGGGGCTGATGTGTTTCAACCAAAGATTTACTTACTGATGCGCAGGCGTGGCTTTACGGCGCAGACGTTTCCATACAAACGGAACAATCAATACCGCCACGGCCAGGATCAGCAGCACTTTGGCAATCGGGCTCTCCCACAAAATCGCCATTTCACCATTGCTGATAGACAGCGCACGGCGCAGGTTCTGCTCCAGCATTTCGCCCAACACGAAACCTAAGATCAGCGGTGACATCGGAAAGTCCATTTTTCGCAGGATATAGCCAAAAACACCAAGCCCGACCATCAACAGCAGGTCAAAGGTGGTGCTGTGTACGGCGTAAACGCCAACCGCAGAAATGGCGGCAATGGCCGGTACCAGAAACCACAGCGGAATGGTCAGCATACGCGCGAACACGTTGATCATCGGGATGTTCATAATCAGCAGCATCACGTTGCCAATTAACAGCGCCGCAATGAGCCCCCAGACGATATCCGGCTGTTCGGTAAACATCGCCGGACCGGGCGTGATGTTATATAGCGTCAACGCGCCGACCATCACCGCGGTGGTGCCAGAGCCCGGAATGCCCAGCGTCAGCATCGGAATAAACGATCCGCACGCCGAAGCGTTGTTGGCGGCTTCCGGCGCAGCAACACCACGAATATCGCCCTTACCAAACTGGTCGCTGCCGCTGATTTTTTTCTCTGTCATGTAGGCGATTGCGCTGGCGATGGTGGCACCGGCTCCGGGCAAGACACCGACAAAGAAACCAATAAACGATGATCGCAGCGTAGCCCCGGTCGACTGGGCGGCTTCTTTCATGTTGAACATCATGCGGCCACTGGCGCGCACCACCTTTTGTCCCGTATGGGTGGATTCCAGCATCAGCAAAATTTCGCTCACCGAGAACAGGCCAATGACCACCACGACAAACTGAATGCCGTCGGAGAGGTGAACGCTGTCAAAGGTAAAGCGATAAACGCCGGTGTTGGCATCCACGCCGACGGTCGCCATGCTTAAGCCAATCAGGGCGGACAGAAATGACTTGAGCGGATTCTGGCTCATCATGCTGCCCAGGCAGGCAATGGCAAACACCATCAGCGCAAAATACTCCGCCGGGCCAAACGCCAGCGACCAGCGCGCCAGCAGCGGGGCGAACAGGATGATGCCGATAATCGCAATGGTGGAGCCGACAAACGAACTCACGGCAGAGACAGACAGCGCTACGCCCGCTTTTCCCTGCTGTGCCATGGGGTAGCCATCCAGCGCGGTCATAATCGCGCCAGCGTCGCCCGGCACATTGAGCAGTATCGACGAGATGCGTCCGCCGTATTCACAGCCCAGATACACCGTTGCCAGTAAAATCAGGGCAGACTCCGCAGGCAGGTGCAGCGCAAAGGCCAGCGGCATCAGAATGGCCACGCCGTTGATCGGACCCAGACCGGGCAGCAGGCCAACAATCGTTCCGATAAAGCAGCCAGTTAAGGCAATCAGCAGGTTTTGCGGTGTCATGGCAACGGCAAAACCCTGCATGAGAAAAGACCAGATATCCATTTTTCTCTCCTTAGCTCATCAGGCTGCCAGCCGGCAGGGTGACATCCAGCAGATGGTCAAAGGCGTAAAACAGCGCCCACCCCATAACCGCGCCGGACAGGACGGCGGCCCACCAGCGCGCGCCAAACAGCATGCCGATGCCGAAGGTCAGGAGCGCGGTGGATAACGGGAACCCCAGACGTTCAAACAGCCAGCCATACACGAACAGCATGACGGCCAGCGCCACCAGACGTTTCATCGTCTGCGGTGCGGGCCACTGGATAGCATCGGGCTTTCTCAGCAGCAGCATGACGGCACACAGCGCCATCAGGGTGAGCAGCGCCAACGGAAAAGGCCGCGGGCCGACGGGTTCATAACTGTATTCACTCTGGATTTGCCAGGCGACAACCAACCCTGCCAGACATAACACCAGCCACAGCGTGGCAAAAATACGATCGCTCATGATGCGCTCCGGTTACTTAGCCAGACCAAAGGATTTCGCCTGCTCACGGTAAGCGGCCACCTGATTCTTCACGTATTTATCCAGTTCTGCGCCAAAGAGATTGAACTCAAACAGGCCACGCAGTTCGCGCTGTTGCCTGAATTCGGGCGTTTGCACCATTTTTTCGAACGCGCTCTGCCACCACTGGTAATCCGCGTCGCTGACCTTCGGCCCCAGATAGAAGCCACGAATAATGGGCCATTCCACGTTAAACCCTTGCTCTTTCGCCGTCGGAATCGTGGCCAGCTGATCGGGCAGACGCTTGTCGGCCATCACCGCCAGGACGCGCAGTTTACCGCCTTGCAGGTGCGGCACCATTTCGCTGAGATCGCCCGACATCACCTGAATATGATTGCCCAATAACGCGGTGACGACTTCGCCCCCGCCTTCAAAGGCGACATAGCGCATTTTACGCGGATCGATACCGGCTTCTTTCGCCACCAGCGCGGTTTTCATCCAGTCCTGACTGCCGATGGAGGCACCCGCACCGACCACCACCTTGGTCGGATCTGCCTTCATGGCCGCCATTAATTCGCCCAGATTTTTCCACGGCGCGTCTTCCCGCACGGCGATCATGCCGTAATCTGTGCCGATGGCCGCTAACCACTTCACATCATCGACCGAGTAACGGCCAAATTTTCCCTGCGACAGATTCAGCAGTGAGCCGCCCGAAAAGGCGACCACGGTGCCTGCTTCAGCCGGGCGCTGAGCCACAATAGCGTTATAGGCCACAGCACCCACGCCGCCAGGCATGTAGGTAATGCGCATCGGTTTTTCGATCTGTTTGGTTTCCATTAGTGAAACCTGAATCAGCTTACAGGTCAGATCGAAACCGCCACCCGGTTTGGCGGGGGCAATGCATTCGGTCCTGTCGGGGGCAGCGGCATTACCTGGCGACGGCAACATGAGAGCCAACAGGGCAGAGGCGAGGGCGGTGTGGATTATTTTTTTCATCGTGCGCTCCATCTTTCTTTCAGAGTGTGATTACTACCGACAATTCGGCGTTATTGAATTGTTAAATCGGTAACCTTTCATTTACCTTTCAGCCATCAGGTTTAGTGAAAGGATGTGATATGCGTCTCTTACTGGTGGAAGACACGGCCGAGCTGGCGCGATGGTTACAGAAGGCGTTAACGCAAAAAGGGTTTGCTGTGGACTGGGTCGCGGACGGCGTTTCGGCGGATCACAGCCTGCAAAGTGAAGATTACGCGCTGGTTGTGCTGGATGTTTCCCTGCCGCGTCTGGACGGCATTGAGGTGTTAACCCGGTTACGTCGGCGTGGACAAAATGTTCCGGTGCTGCTGCTGACCGCACGCACGACGCTGGACGACCGCGTGCGCGGCCTGAATACCGGCGCGGATGACTATCTGACCAAACCCTTCGAACTGGATGAGCTGGATGCGCGCCTGCGTGCGTTGCTGCGTCGTGCGCAGGGACACTCGGCCCGGCACCAGACGCTGGGCCAGTTGGTGCTGAACGGCGAAGGCTACTTTTTGCTGGCAGAGAAACCGCTGGCGCTGACACCGCGTGAATCCAGCGTACTGACCACGCTGATGCAGCGTCGGGGCCGCCCGGTCTCGCGGCAGCATTTGTATGAACAAACCTTCACCCTGGCGGATGACGCCAGCCCGGAAAGCATCGAGCTGTATGTACACCGGGTACGCAAAAAGCTGGCGGGCAGTAACGTGGGCATTGTGACGCTGCGCGGACTGGGCTACAGCCTGGAAACCCTGGCATGCGACTGATCACCTCGCTACGGGGCGAGTTACTGGCCTGGCTGGGGCTGCCGCTTTCCCTGCTGTGGGTGCTTTCTGTTTACACGCACTATCAGAGCGGACTGGCGGCGGCGAATCAGGCCTACGATCGCTCTCTGCTGGCCTCTGCGCGCACAGTCGCTGAACGGCTGGTGGTGCGTAACCAACACCTGGAGGTCGACGTGCCCTGGGTGGTGCTCGACAGCTTTGAGCGCAACATGAATGATCGCCTGTTTTATCAGGTGATTTCGCCGCAGGGGAAAACGCTGTCCGGCTATGACGGGCTTCCCCCGATCCCCGTCACCAGCGCGATGTCAGAGACCTATCCCGCGCTGGTCCATTTCTATGACGGCTATTATCAAAAGCAGCGCATCCGGGTGGCGGCCTTGTGGCAGCCCGTCAGCGAGACGGGCGCGGAAGGTATGGCGCTGGTGCTGGTCGCGGAAACCATCCATTCCCGTGAGGCTTTCGCGAAAGGGCTGATGCGCACGGCTTTGCTCAGCCAGAGCGCGCTGGTGTTAATTGCCGTGTTGCTGGCAAGCCTGATGCTACGCCGGGTGTTGCGGCCTTTACGCCGTCTGTCCCGCATTGTGCTGCGTCGCGATGGTGCTGAACTGACGCCGCTGCCGTCCCTGCCGTGGTCGGAGCTACAGCCGCTTATCGTGGCATTTAACCGCTATCTGGAACGGCTGCGGGGATTGCTGGCGCGTCAGGATCGGTTCAGCGCCGACGCCGCTCATCAGCTTCGCACGCCGCTCACCATTCTGAAAACCCAGATCGGCACAGCGCTGGACAGCCATCAGCCCGAACAGTGGCGGGAAAGCCTGCAGAGCATGCGCTACACGCTGGATGACACCATCCTGCTTACCGACCGGCTGCTGCAACTGGCGCGTATCAAAGCCCGACACGGCGAAGATAAACCCATGGTGAAAGTGGATCTGGCGACGGTGGTGCGCGAGGCGTGCCTGAGCCGCTATGCGGCTGCGCGTGCGAAACAGATTGATCTTGGTTACGAAGGTGATGCGCACGGCGACGTCAAAGGCGATGCGCTGCTGCTGGGCGAGCTGTGCGCCAACCTGCTGGATAACGCTATTACCTATACGCCGGTGCAGGGTACGGTGACGGCGCGCCTGGAGAGCGGCAGATTATACATTGAGGATTCAGGGCCGGGCATTCGCCCGGAAGAGCAGCAAAGCGCTTTACGGCCATTTATCCGGCTGGATAACGCCGCGATGCAGACGGGAGCAGGTATCGGGCTGGCGCTGGTGCACGATATTTGCGCCTGGCATGGCGCAACCGTCACGCTGGATAGCAGCCCGTCACTCGGTGGGCTGCGTGTCACTATCCGGTTTAATGCGGATCGGCCTTAAGCGATTCCCGTCGCGTTAACGGCCTGCGCAGACGCTGTGCCAGCAGAACGCCCGCCAGCGTCAGACCGCCGCCAATCCAGTGATAGCTGTGCAGATGTTCATGCAAAAACAGCACCGCAATCAGGGCGGTAAAGAGCGGTGTCAGATTCATAAAAATACTGGTGATGCTGGCCCCCAACTTTTGTACGCCATGAATCCACAGCCAGGGGGCCAGAATGGAGGCGAACAGGCCGGCAAAGGCCACCAGGGGAAGATTCCGTGGCGTGAGCGAGACATCCGGTGTCATCAGAAAACCGGGCAGCAACAGCATCACGCCAGCGGCAATTTGCACATACAGACTCTGCCAGACGGGCAGGGGAATCGACCAGCGTTTTGTCATCACGCCGTAAAGCGCATAGCAGGCTGAGGCCGCCAGCATCAGAGCTTCGCCCGTACCGATGCCGTGATGCAGCAACTGGTCAGGATTGCCTTCACTGACCAGCCAGATTAAGCCACAGAAGGAGATCAGACTGCCGGCCAGAATCCCCACGGTCGGGGCAATCCGCAGAATAAGGACACTGAGCAGCACGGTGAGTAGCGGGATCAGCGCGGCGATAATGCCCATAAACAGGGCGCTCACGCTATGGGCGGCGTAATAGGCCAGACTCTGATACAGCGCCATGCCCAGCAGGCCCAGAATCATCAGTCGTCCCAGATGCGGCCGGATCGTCTGCCATTGCCGCAGCACGCCCGGCAGGACAAAAGGCGTCAGCACCAGCAACGCCAGCAGCCAGCGATAGAATGAAATTGCGGCAGGCTCAATGGCACCTGCCGATAATTTATTCACGATAGCGTTAACCGACCAAATCAACACCGCAAACAGCGGAAATAAAAAGACCATAACAAGGCTCCCGTCTCAGACCCGCGGCAGTGTACGCCTGTGATGCCCCTTTCTGCCAGCCTTACCCGCCCCTGCACTGCGTGGTTAGGCGAATGTCAGGCTTTTGTGCCAGAATAGCGCCCTTCAATACACAGACAGGAAAGCCGTGGTGAAAATTCTCGTCGATGAAAATATGCCGTATGCCCGTGAACTCTTTAGTCGTACGGGCGATGTGGTCGCCGTACCTGGCCGACCGCTTCCTGAAGCCGAACTGGCGGATGCCGATGGTCTGATGGTGCGTTCCGTCACCCAGGTCAACGCCGCGTTGTTGCAGGACAAACCCGTTAAGTTTGTCGGCACCGCCACGGCGGGCACGGATCATATTGACGAAGCGTGGCTGCAGCAGGCGGGCATCGCCTTCTCTGCGGCCCCCGGCTGTAACGCGATTGCGGTGGTTGAATATGTGTTTTCTGCCTTGCTGCTGCTGGCAGAGCGGGACGGTTTCCAGTTGCGCGATCGTACTGTCGGCATCGTGGGCGTGGGAAATGTGGGCGGACGTCTGCAGAAGCGGCTGGAAGCCTGGGGCGTGAAAACCCTGTTATGCGATCCCCCGCGTGCCGATCGGGGTGACGACGGCGAGTTTCTTTCGCTTGATGCGCTGGTGCAGCAGGCCGATATTCTGACCTTTCACACGCCGCTGTTTAAATCGGGCCCCTATAAAAGCTGGCATCTGGCCGATGCCGCGCTGCTGATGGCCCTGAAACCGAAGACGATTTTGATTAACGCCTGCCGTGGCCCGGTGGTCGACAATGCCGCACTGCTTGAGGTGCTGAACCTGCGTCACGATCTGAGCGTGGTGCTGGACGTCTGGGAACCGGAGCCGGATCTCTCCCTCGCGTTGCTGGATCGGGTTGATATTGCCACGGCGCACATTGCCGGTTACACCCTTGAGGGCAAGGCGCGCGGCACCACCCAGGTGTTCGAAGCCTGGTGCGACTTTATTGGTCAGCCGCAGCAGGTGCCCCTGAGCAGCCTGTTGCCTACGCCAGAGTTCAGCCAGATCAGCCTGAATGGGCCGCTCGATCAGTCAACGCTGAAACGTCTTGTGCATCTGGTGTATGATGTGCGCCGCGATGATGCGCCCCTGCGAAAAGTGGCGGCAAAACCGGGTGAATTTGACCGCCTGCGCAAGCAGTATGAAGAGCGTCGCGAGTGGTCATCATTGCAGGTGAACTGCGATGAGGCCGCGACCGCAGAAATGCTCACTCAGTTGGGCTTTAACGCCGTATTATCCTCCACCTGATTGTCAGCCTGCGTAAAACGCGGGTAGAGGTGCAGGGATAAATCTGAATCCCTGGGCGGTGACATCACCGCCTTCTGTTTTTATGTCATTGTCTGAGGTAAACCAACATGTCTGACGGCTGGAATATTGCGCTTCTTGGCGCAACAGGCGCAGTAGGGAACGCTGTACTGGAACTGCTGGCTCAACGCCAGTTCCCGGTTGGTGAATTGTATTTGCTGGCAAGCGATAACAGCGCCGGTGAAAGTAAACGTTTTGAAGGGCGCTCTTTACGGGTTGAAAACGCCGCGGAGTTTGACTGGTCACAGGCGCAGCTGGCCTTCTTTGTTGCCGGTCGTGACGCCTCGGCGCGTTATGCGGAAGAGGCGGCGAGTGCGGGTTGCCTGGTTATCGACAGCAGTGAGCTGTTTGCCCTGTCGCCGGATGTGCCGCTGGTGGTGCCGGATGTGAATCCGCAGGTGCTGGCCGATTACCGTAATCGCAATATCATCAGCGTGGCCGATAATCTGGTGAGCCAGCTGCTGACGGCTATCAAACCGCTGGTCGATGCCGCTGGTTTAGGCCGTTTGCAGGTCACCAATCTGATCTCCGTCTCCACGCACGGCAAAGTGGCTGTGGATGCGCTGGCCGGGGAGAGCGCCCGCCTGCTGAACGGCGTACCGGCGGATGACCACCATTTTGGTCGTCAGCTGGCTTTTAACCTGCTGCCACAACAGGCCGATGCAGAGGGCAGCGTGGAGAGTGAGCGTCGCCTGGTTGATCAGGTGCGTAAAGTGTTGCAGGACGACGGTTTGCCCGTGGCGGTCAGCAGCGTTCAGGCACCAGTGTTTTATGGCAATGCCCAGATCGTCCACATTGAAAATCTGCGCCCGCTGTCAGCAGACGAAGCCAGAGCAGAGCTGGCCCTGGCCGCCGATATTCGCCTGAGCGACGAAGAGGACGTTCCCACGCCGGTAACGGATGCCTCAGGTAGCAATGAGCTGAGTATCGGCAGTGTACGTAATGACTACGGTATTCCGGAGCTGTTGCAGTTCTGGTCCGTGGCGGACAACGTTCGTTTCGGTGGCGCGCTGATGGCGGTGAAAACCGCAGAGAAGCTGGTGCAGGAGTATATGTACTGATGTCGGAAGGTCAGACAAGAAAGCTGGCACTGGGCATCGAGTACGACGGCAGCCGATACTACGGCTGGCAACGGCAGCAGGAAGTGCGCAGCGTGCAGGAAAAGCTGGAGCGGGCGCTGTCGAAGGTCGCGGACCATCCGGTGAGCGTATTTTGCGCCGGGCGTACCGATGCTGGCGTGCACAGCACCGGACAGGTGGTGCATTTTGAGACCGTGGCGCAGCGAGCGGATGCCGCCTGGACATTGGGTGTCAATGCCAATCTGCCGGACGATATCGCTGTACGTTGGGTGAAAGCCGTGCCGGACGAGTTTCATGCACGGTTCAGCGCCACAGCCCGGCGTTACCGTTACCTGATTTACAACCAGCGCTTACGTCCGGCTATCCTGGGCAAGGGCGTGACGCACTTTTACTATCCGCTGGATGTGGAAAAGATGCAGCGCGCCGGGCAGAGCCTGCTGGGCGAGAACGATTTCACCTCGTTTCGCGCCGTACAGTGCCAGTCACGTACGCCATGGCGCAACGTGATGCACCTGAACGTCAGTCGTCACGGGCCCTATGTCATTGTGGACATTAAAGCCAACGCTTTTGTGCACCATATGGTGCGCAACATTGTCGGTAGCCTGATGGAAATTGGCTGTGGTAATCAGCCAGAATCCTGGATGGCAGAACTGCTGGCCGCCAAAGATCGCACGCTGGCGGCGGCCACGGCAAAAGCCGAAGGGCTTTATCTGGTGGCGGTGGATTATCCCGCGCACTTTGCTTTACCTCAGCCGCCGATGGGGCCGTTGTTCCTCGCGGATTAATCAACCTTAGCTAAAGGGATCGTTATGGAGTTCATCCATTTTGTGGTCGATTTTATTTTGCACATTGATGTGCATCTGGCCGAATTAGTCGCGCAGTATGGCATCTGGATTTACGCCATTTTGTTCCTGATTTTATTCTGCGAAACCGGCTTAGTGGTCACGCCGTTTTTGCCAGGCGACTCGCTGCTGTTTGTCGCGGGGGCACTGGCGGCATTGCCCGGTAACGATCTGAACGTCCACCTGATGGTCGCGCTGCTGGTTATCGCGGCGATCCTGGGTGATGCGGTGAACTACACCATCGGTAAACTGTTCGGTGAACGCCTGTTCAGCAACCCGAACTCGAAAATTTTCCGCCGCAGCTATCTGGATAAAACCCATGCGTTTTATGCCCGTCATGGTGGAAAAACCATTATTCTTGCCCGTTTCGTGCCGATTGTGCGTACCTTTGCCCCTTTTGTCGCCGGCATGGGCCACATGTCCTATCGGCATTTTGCCCTGTTTAACGTTACCGGTGCGCTGGCATGGGTGCTGCTGTTTTCCTATGCAGGCTATCTGTTCGGCGATTTGCCTGTGGTGCAGGAAAATCTTAAGCTGCTCATCCTGGGCATTATCGTGGTATCGGTTCTGCCGGGCATTATCGAAATCTGGCGTCATCGCCGCCAGGCTAAGCAGCAAAATTAACCCTGAGCAGGCTTACCGCTCAGGGGTAAGACCAGATTTTTATCCACAGTCTTAACTGGTTGTGGTTTAATGAGCGACATTTACCGTCTGCTGAAGCGGTTTTCAGCAGCATCAAGACGACTGGACCAGGTCAGTTTTTAACAGAAAGGTCATCAATGAGCTGGATTGAACGCATTCTTAATAAAAGCAATATTACGCCTGCACGTCGTGCCAACATTCCGGAAGGAGTGTGGACGAAATGCGACAGCTGTGGCCAGGTACTTTACCGTGCCGAGCTGGAGCGTAATCTTGAGGTCTGCCCGAAGTGCGACCACCACATGCGCATGCACGCCCGTGAGCGTCTGGCGAGCCTGCTCGATCAGGGCACGCTGGTTGAACTGGGCAGTGAGCTGGAACCCAAAGATCTGCTGAAGTTCAGGGATTCCAAAAAGTACAAAGATCGTCTGGTTGCGGCACAAAAAGCGACAGATGAAAAAGATGCGCTGATCGTCATGAAAGGCCAACTGCACGGTATGCCGGTTGTCGCGGCGGCCTTTGAGTTCGCGTTTATGGGCGGTTCAATGGGCTCTGTTGTCGGGGCGCGTTTTGTTCGCGCGGTCGAGCAGGCGCTGGAAGACAACTGTCCGCTTATCTGCTTCTCCGCCAGCGGCGGTGCCCGTATGCAGGAAGCGTTAATGTCACTGATGCAGATGGCGAAAACTTCTGCGGCGCTGGCGAAAATGCAGGAACGCGGTCTGCCGTATATTTCGGTGCTGACTGACCCAACCATGGGCGGTGTTTCCGCCAGCTTCGCGATGCTGGGCGATCTGAACGTGGCCGAACCGAAAGCGCTGATTGGCTTTGCGGGTCCACGCGTTATTGAGCAGACCGTGC
Source organism: Pantoea sp. CS_6 (assembly GCF_041954745.1). NCBI lineage: Bacteria > Pseudomonadati > Pseudomonadota > Gammaproteobacteria > Enterobacterales > Erwiniaceae > Pantoea > Pantoea sp. CS_6. The sequence goes on along the minus strand of NZ_JAVAYG010000006.1, from coordinate 73,178 downwards.
GTGAAAAACTGCCACCGGGCTTCCAGCGAAGTGAATTTCTGATTGAAAAAGGCGCGATTGACATGATCATTCGTCGTCCGGAAATGCGCTTTAAACTGGCAAGTCTGCTGGCAAAAATGATGAACCTGCCGGCACCGTTGCACGATGGTGAAGAGTTCGCACCTGCGACGTCCCACCCGGAGAGTAACGAGGCCTGACAGGAGACCGAAGGCGCGCCGGTCGCGCCTTCCACCCATGCACCCTATACCTTGTTGCTTTCACCGGGTATAAATTTGCAAAACGGGACATATGGACAATCTTCACCTCCCTCAAGCCACGTCGCCTTTGGCCACGTGGCTTTATTATCTTGAGCACCTCCACACTCAGGCAATTGAACTGGGCCTGGACCGTATTCGCCAGGTGGCGCAACGTCTGGACCTGCTGAAGCCTGCCCCTTTTGTTTTCACCGTTGCCGGTACCAATGGTAAAGGCACTACCTGTCGGACGCTTGAAACCCTGTTGATGGCCGCGGGCTATCGCGTGGGCGTTTACAGCTCGCCGCATCTGGTGCGTTACACGGAGCGTGTCCGGGTGCAGGGACAGGAGCTGAGTGAAGCGCAACACAGCGCCAGTTTCGCTGATATTGAAGCGGGACGCGGTACTATCTCCCTGACCTATTTTGAATTCGGCACGCTGTCGGCGCTTAACCTGTTTCAGCAGGCGAAGCTTGACGTGGTCATTCTGGAAGTCGGGCTGGGTGGGCGGCTGGACGCAACGAATATTGTGGATGCCGATGTCGCGGTGGTGACCAGTATTGCGCTGGACCATACCGACTGGCTTGGCCCGGATCGCGACAGTATTGGTCGGGAAAAAGCGGGCGTATTCCGTCAGGGTAAACCTGCGGTGGTGGGTGAACCTGCTATGCCGGTGACGATTGCCGATGTCGCCAGGGAAAAGGGCGCTCAGCTCATTCAGCTTGGCCGTGACTGGCACTATCATGCGCAGGCAGAAAGCTGGTCTCTGCGCGATGCGCACGGTGAACTGAGCGATCTACCGCTGCCGCAGGTGCCCCTGCCGAATGCGGCAACGGCGCTGGTGGCGCTGCGTGCCTCGGGGCTCAACGTCAGCGACGCACATATCCGCGCCAGCCTGCCGCTAGCGGTGCTACCCGGGCGCTTTCAGACCGTCAGTGAGTCGCCTCGCGTGATTCTGGATGTGGCGCATAACCCGCATGCAGCAGGCTACCTGGCATCGCGCCTGGCTGCCTTGCCGACGCGGGGGCACGTTCACGCCGTGGTCGGGATGCTGCATGATAAAGATATCGCCGGGACGCTGTCCGCGCTGGCTCCGCAGGTCGACTTCTGGTACTGCGCGCCGCTGTCCGGCCCGCGCGGTGCCAGTGCAGAACAACTCATGGCACACGTAACGTCTGCCCGGGCATTCGCAGATGTCGAACAGGCCTGGCAACAGGCGCGGCAGCAGGCTGAACCGCAGGACATCATCCTGGTATGCGGCTCTTTCCTGACCGTCGCGCAGGTGATGGAATCGATTGAAACGGAGAGAGGACGTGGCGAGTAAGTTTCAAAACCGTTTAGTCGGTACCGTTATTCTGGTGGCCATCGGCGTGATTGTGTTGCCGGGGCTGCTGGATGGTAAGAAAAAACACTACAAAGAAGAGTTTGCGGCGATTCCACTGGTCCCGAAACCGGACGACCAGCAGGACAGCGAAATGGTGCCGCCGGTCACCCAGTCGCTGCCAGCCCATCCGCCTGCCGGCGCGGGCAGTGCGGTAAGTCATCCTGACGGGGGCAACTCACAGGCGCAAGAGGGCAGCACGCAGCCCGGGCAAAACAGTGCGCCGAGTGTCGTATCACCGCCGCCTGTACACGCGACGACAGCGAAAGAGAAACCAGCTGAGACGACAAAACCGAAACATACCGAGCAGGCTAAACCGAAGCCGGTAGAACAGACGCAGAGCAAACCGGTCGAGAAAACCAAACCGGTTGAGCAAGCGAAGCCCGTTGAAAAAACCAGGCCGGCCGAGCAGGCAGCGCGTACCGAGGAAGCGGCCCCGGCAGAGCAACCGAAAGAGACGCAACCCTCGGGACAGGCGTATGTTGTCCAGTTGGGCGCGTTGAAGAACGCCAGCAAGGTCAACGAGATTGTCGCGAAGCTGCGCCTGTCGGGTTACCGGGCCTATACGGTGCCGTCAACGCCGGTGCAGGGACAAATCACCCGCATTTATGTGGGACCGGATGCGTCTAAAGCGAAAATGCAGGCGGCAGTGGGCGAGCTGAAAAACGTCTCGGGTCTAAGCGGTGTGGTTAAACCCTACAGCGCGCGTTAAACCCGTGATTGGCGCTGCCGATAAGAATAACAGGCAGCGACAATCAGCCCTGGCTAAGCGGGGCGGGCAACGGTTATCCCGGCTTTTCAACGGGTTAACCGGATAACAATCTCACAGGCGGAGTTCGTTTTTTTCTTCGCCTTTTTTATGGATGCAGAACCTGAAAACCCCTACGCAAACGTTTTCTTTTTCTGTTAGAATGCGCCCCGAACTGGATGCAGGGGTGCAATGGCACTGGCGCTGGAAGAGTTCATGATCTGGATTGATTACGTCATTATTGCGGTAGTTGGTTTTTCGGCTTTGGTCAGCCTGGTTCGAGGGTTTGTCCGCGAAGCCTTATCTCTTGTTACCTGGGGATGCGCGTTTTTTGTCGCCAGTCATTACTATGCCTACCTTGCTGTCTGGTTTACAGGTTTTGACGACGAACTGGTTCGGAACGGAATCGCCATTGCGGTGCTGTTCATTGCGACCCTGATTGTGGGGGCGATAGTGAACTACGTTATCGGCTCGCTGGTAGAAAAAACCGGCCTGTCGGGAACCGATCGGGTATTAGGCGTTTGTTTCGGGGCCTTGCGTGGTGTGCTTATTGTAGCCGCTTTGCTGTTCTTCCTGGATACATTCACGGGTTTTTCAAAAAGCCCGGACTGGCAGCAGTCTCAACTTATTCCCGAGTTCAGTTCTATAATCAGGTGGTTTTTTGACTACCTGAAAAGCACGTCGAGTTTTTTGCCCCGGTGAGACCATCGGGCGTACGGCTTAATGAGGAAATGACAACATGTGCGGTATTGTCGGTATCACCGGTTTCATGCCGGTAAACCAGTCGATCTATGACGCGTTAACGGTGCTCCAGCATCGTGGGCAGGATGCCGCAGGCATTTGTACGATTGATGCGCTCAACTGCTTTCGCCTGCGTAAGGCCAACGGCCTGGTCAGCGATGTTTTCGAAGCCCGTCATATGCAGCGTTTACAAGGCAACATGGGGATTGGTCATGCACGCTATCCTACAGCGGGCAGCTCCAGCGCTTCTGAAGCGCAACCGTTCTACGTCAACTCGCCGTACGGGATTTCTCTTGCACACAACGGTAACCTGACCAACGCACATGAACTGCGTAAGCAGCTGTTCGAAAAAGGCCGCCGTCATGTGAACACCACGTCAGACTCAGAGATCCTGCTGAATATCTTCGCGCAGGAACTGGATCGTTTTCAGCACTATCCGCTGGAAGCCGACAACATTTTTGCCGCTATCGCCGCCGTGCATCAGCAGGTTCGCGGCGCGTATGCGGTGGTCTCAATGATTATCGGTCACGGCATGGTCGCCTTCCGCGATCCTAACGGGATTCGTCCGCTGGTGCTGGGCAAACGCGTCATTGCGGATGGCCGTACCGAGTATATGGTGGCCTCAGAAAGCGTCGCGCTGGATACACTGGGTTTTGAATTCATCCGTGACGTCGCGCCGGGTGAAGCGGTTTACATCACGGAGCAGGGCCAGCTTTCGACCCGCCAGTGTGCCGAGAACCCCAAAAACAATCCGTGCCTGTTCGAATACGTCTATTTTGCCCGACCGGACTCCTTCCTGGACAAAATTTCGGTCTACAGCGCGCGCGTCCGCATGGGCACCAAGCTGGGCCAGAAGATTGCCCGTGAATGGGAAGATCTGGATATCGATGTGGTGATTCCGATTCCGGAAACCTCCATGGATACGGCACTGGAAATCGCCCGCATCCTTGATAAGCCTTACCGCCAGGGATTTGTGAAAAACCGCTATGTCGGTCGTACCTTTATCATGCCGGGTCAGCAGCTGCGCCGCAGCGCCGTGCGCCGCAAACTCAATGCTAACCGCGCCGAATTCCGCGATAAAAACGTCTTGCTGATCGATGACTCTATCGTGCGTGGCACCACGTCTGAGCAGATTATTGAAATGGCACGCGAAGCAGGGGCTAAAAAGGTTTATCTCGCCTCTGCGGCTCCGGAAGTGCGCTTCCCTAACGTCTACGGCATTGATATGCCGAGCGCCACTGAGCTGATTGCCCATGGCCGCGAAGTCGAAGAGATTCGTCAGATTATCAAAGCAGATGCGCTGATTTTCCAGGATCTCAATGACCTCATCGAAGCCGTACGCGAAGAGAATCCCGATATCGTTCAGTTCGAGTGCTCCGTTTTTAACGGGGTTTACGTTACTAAAGATGTGGATCAGGGCTACCTTGAATATCTGGAATCCCTGCGTAACGACGACGCGAAAGCCATTGCGCGGCAGAACGAAGTCGAAAATCTTGAACTGCATAACGAAGGCTAATCAGGCCTGATGCAAAAAAAGAGGGCGGGACTTATCCCGCCCTCTGTGTTTTTTGTCGCGCTGCGCTATTATGGTGCACTTTGCCACTGCAAGGTTGAACGATGAAACGACTCATTATTGGTATTTCCGGCGCAAGCGGTGTGATTTACGGCGTGCGGTTACTGCAGGTCTTGCAGCAGGTCAGCGACGTGGAAACCCATCTGGTCATCAGTCACGCGGCGCGTCAGACGCTGAGCCTGGAAAGTGACTACAGTCTGCGCGATGTTCAGGCGCTGGCCGATGTGGTTCATGATGTGCGCGACATTGCCGCCAGCATTTCCTCCGGGTCGTTTAAAACCCTGGGCATGGTGATTTTACCGTGTTCAATGAAAACCCTGTCGGGCATTGTGCACAGCTACAGCGATTCCCTGCTGACGCGCGCGGCGGACGTGGTGCTTAAAGAGCAGCGCAAGCTGGTACTCTGCGTGCGTGAAACGCCGCTGCATATTGGCCACCTGCGGATGATGACGACTGCCGCTGAATTAGGGGCGATTATCATGCCGCCGGTACCGGCGTTTTATCATCGTCCGACAACCATTGACGAACTGGTCGATCAAACAATTAACCGGGTTATCGATCAGTTCGACATTGAACTGCCTCAGGATTTGTTTGTGCGCTGGCAAGGTGCATAAGGTTCAGCTTGTGCACTTATTTAGTGCAAAAGCGCGGGAGCGATCACTGTTCCTGCATTTGATGAACTAAAAGTTCACAACATCGCTTTTTCTCTGTGACTTCACTGATATATTCCTTTCACAAACCCAGCCTTTATGTGGCAAAAACGGCGGGCTGGGTGCGCGGCAGACCTGCATAACTGGCACGAAACGTGCACAGGTTACTGGCAGTGTTCGTTGCAAACACACATCATGCATCACATAACAATAATTTGCTGAGGGTAATCTATGAAGAAGCGTGTTCTGGCTCTTTCTTTAATGTTGGGCCTGTCCAGTGTGGCCAGCGTATTTGCAGCCGTACCGGCCTCGATTCGTGTCGGCACTGACCCAACATACCCGCCGTTTGAGTCAAAAAACGCGCAAGGACAGTTAGTCGGTTTTGATATCGATCTGGCTAACGAAATCTGTAAACGTATTCAGACCAAATGTACCTATGTGGAAAGCGACTTTGATGCGCTGATTCCGTCGCTGAAAGCTAAAAAAATTGACGCTATCATCTCCTCGCTCTCTATCACCGCGAAACGTCAGGAAGAGATTGCTTTCTCTGACAAACTCTATGCGGCCAACGCCCGTTTAGTCGCGCCTAAAGGTTCGAAAATTCTGCCGACGGTTGAATCGCTGAAAGGCAAAAACGTCGGTGTGCTGCAAGGTACCACGCAGGAAACCTATGCTAACCAGTACTGGCGTCCAAAAGGTGTGACCGTTACGCCTTATGCGAACCAGGATCTGGTGTACCAGGATCTGACTGCGGGCCGTATTGATGCCGCATTCCAGGATGAAGTGCAGGCGGCTGAAGGCTTCCTGAAGCAGCCTGTCGGTAAAGACTACGCTTTTGCCGGTCCGGCCGTGAAAGATGACAAGATTTTTGGCGTCGGTACCGGTATAGGATTACGTAAAGATGACACCGAGCTGAAAGCGGCCATTGATAAAGCGTTTGAATCCATGCGCAAAGACGGTACGTACGACAAAATTGCGAAGAAATACTTTAATTTCAACGTGTACGGTGACTAACCTGTCGACTTTGCCTCTGGTAATCGCCTGACCGGATAACGCCTGGTTGCCCTGGCCGCACTGGTCCCGGCAACCTCTGCGTTGTGGTTGATGCCTTACCAGAAGCAACGCTGCCCGCCCACGTGGCGGGTTCAGCGCCGTTTCAACCCCACGACAGGATCTTTTCCATGTTGTATGGCTATTCTGATGTCATTTTAAAAGGCACGTTGGTCACGCTGGAGCTGGCACTGAGTTCCGTGCTGCTGGCGGTGATTCTCGGGCTGATTGGCGCAGGCGCGAAGCTGTCACGTCATCGCCTGCTGTCGCTTATTTTTGAGGGCTACACGACGCTGATTCGTGGCGTGCCCGATCTCGTCCTGATGCTCTTGATCTTCTACGGTCTGCAGATAGTGCTGAACCACATCACCGATGCGCTGGGTCTGGCGCAGTTCGATATCGATCCTATGGTCGCGGGCATTATCACCCTGGGCTTCATCTACGGGGCCTATTTTACCGAGACGTTTCGCGGGGCCTTCATGGCCGTGCCCAAAGGGCAAATCGAAGCCGCGACCGCGTTTGGTTTTACCGGTTCCCAGGTTTTCCGTCGCATCCTCTTTCCGGCGATGATGCGTTATGCGCTGCCCGGGATTGGTAATAACTGGCAGGTGATCCTGAAAGCGACCGCGCTGGTCTCGCTGCTGGGGCTGGAAGATGTGGTTAAAGCCACGCAGCTGGCGGGCAAGAGCACCTGGCAGCCGTTTTATTTCGCCATCGTCGCGGGTGTGATCTATCTGGTGTTTACCACGCTGTCTAACGGCGTGCTGTGGTGGCTCAATCGCCGCTACACGGTTGGCGTGAAGAGGGCAGAGCTATGATTGAGATTATCCACGAGTACTGGAAATCATTGCTCTGGACTGACGGTTACCGCTTCACCGGCGTGGCGATTACGCTATGGCTGCTGATTGTTTCGGTGGTGCTGGGCGGCTGTATGGCGGTACTGCTGGCGATTGCACGCGTGTCGCCGAATCGCTTTATCAGCCTGCCGGTCTGGCTCTTTACCTATGTTTTTCGCGGTACGCCGCTGTATGTTCAACTGCTGGTATTCTATTCCGGCATGTATACGCTGGAGATCGTGAAAGGCACCGAGTTGCTGAATGCGTTTTTCCGCAGCGGACTGAACTGTACCTTACTGGCGTTTACCCTGAATACCTGCGCCTATACGACGGAGATTTTCGCCGGTGCGATTCGTGCTGTGCCTCACGGGGAAATTGAAGCCGCGCGCGCGTATGGTTTCTCAACGTTTAAACTGTATCGCTGTATTATTTTGCCTTCTGCGCTGCGCACCGCCTTGCCGGTTTACAGCAATGAGGTGATATTGATGCTGCACTCGACTGCGCTGGCCTTTACGGCAACCGTGCCTGATTTGCTCAAAATCGCCCGGGACATCAACGCGGCAACGTATCAGCCCTTTACCGCGTTTGGCATTGCGGCCGTCCTGTACCTGATTATTTCCTACACACTGATTAGCCTGTTCCGCCTGGCGGAGCGTCGCTGGCTGGCCCATGTGAAACCTTCTTCATCGCATTGAGTAAGACTATGGCTGATAACAAATTAAGCGTCACCGAACTGCATAAACGTTACGGTGAACATGAAGTATTAAAAGGCGTGTCTTTACATGCTAATGCGGGCGATGTCATCAGTATTATTGGATCGTCCGGCTCAGGGAAAAGTACCTTTTTGCGCTGTATTAACTTCCTCGAAAAACCGAGCGAAGGCACCATTACGGTCAATAACACCGCCATTTCGCTGGTCCGTGATACCGACGGTCAGCTAAAGGTGGCCGACAAAGAGCAGTTGCGCCTGCTGCGCACCCGCCTGACGATGGTGTTTCAGCACTTTAATTTATGGAGCCACATGACGGTGCTGGAAAATGTCATGGAAGCGCCGATTCAGGTGCTGGGCCTGAGCAAAGCCCAGGCGCGCGAACGCGCTGTCACCTATTTGAATAAAGTCGGCATTGATGAGCGGGCGCAGTCAAAGTATCCGGTGCACCTGTCAGGCGGCCAGCAGCAACGTGTGTCGATTGCCCGCGCGCTGGCGATGGAGCCCGAGGTGCTGTTGTTTGATGAGCCAACTTCTGCCCTTGACCCGGAACTGGTCGGGGAAGTGCTGCGCATCATGCAGAAGCTGGCCGAAGAGGGCAAAACCATGGTGGTGGTGACGCATGAAATGGAGTTTGCCCGTCACGTTTCCAGCCATGTGATTTTCCTGCATCAGGGTAAGATTGAAGAGCAGGGGCCGCCGACAGAGTTGTTCGGCAATCCCAAAAGCCCGCGCCTTCAGCAGTTCCTGAAAGGTTCTCTTAAGTAAGCCGATCCGCGCCTGTTGAGCCATTGCTTAACAGGCGCGTGGCGGTAGATTCGTCCGTGACCAGACCCGAGATCCAGCCGCCTGTTAATGCCGCCCGAATGGCGGCAAATTTGCGCTCGCCGCCTGCAAAACCGATGATCGGACGCGTTGTCCGGCTTTCCAGCGTGACGCTGGTGAGCAGCGCATCGGTCTCGCCCATCACACGTTCACCCTGTTGATTGAAAAAGTGGCCAAGCATTTCGCCAACGACGCCGCGCGCGTTGAGTGCCTGAACCTGGCTGTCGGTGATAAACCCTTCAGCATGGAGCGGACAGCCGGGTGTGACTTCGCCGATGCCGAGAAAGGTCATACTGGCCTGTAAGGCCCGACTGACCACGCGTTGATAGACCTGATGCTGGCACCACATCTGTTTATCTTCCGGACTGTCGGCATACAGCGGCGCAGGAATAAAGAAATACTTGCCCTGCATTTTTTCAGACAGCTTGAGCGGCACGTCATAGCGGGTGCCGGAGTCGTCTCGCGCAATAGCACCAATCATGGAAACGCACTGGTGCTGGGGCCGCTCCACCCAGGGCAGGGCATCAATAATCGCCCGCAGAGTTTTACCCGAACCGATACCAAACACCTGCGGCTGGTCATCGTTGATAAACTGCGACATAACCTCTGCGCCTTCGACCGCCAGCATTTGCTGAATAGCGTCGTCATCCAGCCCGGCAGAAGGGACGACACGACAGTGCTGCAGGCCAAAGGCTTCCTGCACCGCGTGTGCCAGGCGCAGGCAGTGCGTGACAGGATGGTCAATCTTGACGCTGACCATACCCATTTCGCGTGCGCCTGAAATCAGGCGCTGGGCAACCTGCCTGGAGAGTCCCAGCGCCCGGGCAATCTCTTGCTGTGTTAACCCGGCCACGTAATACATCCAGGCGGCGCGTGCAGCCAGTTCCTGCTTTTTCTCTTCTTTGTTCATCACGGCATTCCCTTCTCAGCGAATCGCTAGTTTATCGCGTATGGCCGGCAAAAACCTATCAGGGCAAAAGCTCAGGTATTGGGCAATTGCTTTTATCGTGAGATCTGTCACAGATAATACTCGTAACCTCTGATTAACATACAGCGTTCGGGCAATTGCCCTCTGTTATGACAAATGCTTATTGAGGTGACTATGACAACATCCGTGTGGATGCATATTGGGGCAGGCTCTTTTCATCGCGCTCATCAGGCATGGTATCTGCACCGGCTGATGCAGCAAGGGGACAGTCGGTGGCACATTGCGCTGGGAAACATCCGTGAGGATGCGTCACCGCTGTTGACCCAGTTGGCTGCGCAGCACGGCGAGTATGTGCTGGAAACGGTCACGCCGCAGGGCGAACGCGACTATGAAACGATTACCTCGATTCGCAAGATTCTGCCCTGGGATAAGGCGCTTCGCGCCCTGGTGCATCAGGGCGCCGATCCTGCCACCCGGATCCTTTCTTTTACCGTGACGGAAGCCGGTTACTACCTGACGACGGAACATGCGCTGGATCTACAGCAGCCCGATATTCGCGCGGATCTGCAGGGCGAGGCGCGCACCCTTTACGGTGCGCTGGCGCGGATCCTGGCAGCGCGCGTCGCGAACGGCGGCGGCCCCGTTACCTTGCTGAACTGCGATAATCTGCGCCATAACGGTGAGCGTTTCCGCCAGGGCTTTTTGGCGTTTCTTAACGCACAAGGGAACGAGGCGCTGGCTGACTGGGTGCGGACTCACACCACCTCGCCGAATACCATGGTGGACAGGATCACACCGCGTCCTACGGCGGATATTGCCGGACGTGTGCTGGCGGCCACGGGTAAAGATGACGCGGTGCCGGTGATGGCGGAATCCTTTATCCAGTGGGTGATTGAGGATGACTTTATTGCCGGGCGTCCGGCGCTGGAGCAGGTCGGCGTTGAGCTGGTGGAGTCGGTGTTGCCCTGGGAAGAAGCCAAGATCCGCATCCTCAACGCCACCCATAGCGCGATTGCCTGGGCGGGCACGCTGATCGGCTTGCGCTACATCGACGAAAGTACCCGGCAGAAAGCGATTCATCAGATGGCCCGGGAGTATGTTTCGCGGGATGTCATCCCGTCGTTGTCCCCCAGTCCCTTAAATCTGGCTGAATACCGCGATGTCGTACTGTCGCGCTTCAGTAACCCCTGGATCAAAGACACCAACCAGCGTGTGGCGGCGGATGGCCTGTCGAAAATCCCGGCGATGGTCACGCCCACTTTGCAGGCGTGCTATCAGCGCGGAACGCCACCTGCGGCCAGCGTGGTGTTACCGGCCCTGTTTTATCTGTTTTTGCAGCGCTGGGCGCTGGGCGAACTGCCTTACGACTATCAGGATGGTGTTCTGCAACCCGACGTGATTCAGCAGTGGTTCACCCAGCCCGATCCGTTGCGGACCTATATGACGCAGCCTTCCCTGTTTGGGGCGCTGGCGACTTCCGCCGATTTTCATGCACGCCTCACCGCTACCGTGGCCGGGCTCACGACATGGCTGGCCCAGCCGGAACAGAAACTGGCTGTGGCATAGGGGAACGACATGTACCTGGGTATCGATATTGGCACATCCGAGCTGAAAGCGCTGATCCTGAATGCGCAGGGCGACATTGTGGCATCTGAACATGCCACCTTGCAGGTGCAGCGGCCGCATCCGCACTGGGCAGAGCAGCATCCGCATGACTGGTGGCACGCCTGCCAACAGGTGATGGCGCGTCTGCGCCAGCAGGCGCCTCAGGCCTGGTCGGCTGTCACGGCGATAGGCCTGTCCGGCCAGATGCACGGTGCGGTGCTGCTGGATGAACAGGGCGACATTTTGCGGCCCTGTATTTTGTGGAACGACACGCGCAGCGCGGCGGAATGTAACTGGCTACATCAGCACCATCCCGAGATGATGCAAATCAGCGGCAACATGATCATGCCGGGCTTTACGGCACCCAAACTGCGCTGGGTTGCGCAGCATGAGCCCGCCTGCTTTAGCCGCATCAGCAAAGTGTTATTGCCGAAAGATTACCTGCGCTGGCGCTTAACCGGACGGTGGGTGACGGATCCCTCCGATGCCGCCGGAACATTATGGCTGGACGTGGCGACGCGCGACTGGTCAGACGCGCTACTGGCCGCGACAGGGCTGCGTCGCGAGCAGCTGCCTGAAATCGTGGAGGGCAATGCGGTCAGCGGCACGTTGCGACCTGACCTTGCCCGCGAATGGGGCCTGTCGACAGCGGTGATCGTTGCCGGCGGCGGTGGCGATAACGCCACGTCAGCGGTCGGCGTCGGTGCCATTCACCCAGGCGATGCGTTTATTTCCCTTGGGACCTCCGGCGTGATTTTTGTGGTTAACGAGCGGCTACGGGCCGATCCGCAGTCCGGTGTGCATGCGTTCTGCCATGCGCTGCCTGGTCGCTGGCACCAGATGAGCGTCATGCTCAGTGCTGCAAGCTGCCTGCGCTGGGTATGTCAGCTGCTGTCGGTCAGTGAAAATCAACTGCTTGAGGACGTGGCTGAGCTGAGCCCAACACAGAAACAGCGGGCCCCACTTTTCCTGCCCTATCTCTCTGGCGAGCGCACGCCGCATAACGACCCTGATGCCACGGGCGCGTTTTATGACCTGCGCCATGAAACCCAGCGCGCCCTCATGGGGTACGCGGTGCTGGAAGGTGTCGCGTTTGGCCTGGCCGACGGTCTGGCCGTTCTGGGCGACGGACGGCAGGACATCACGCAGTTCAGCCTGACCGGTGGCGGCGCGCGCAGCAGCCTGTGGGCGCAGCTGATTGCCGATGTGCTGGACTCTCCGGTGGTGACGCATCCGGCCAGCGCGTCCGGCGCGCTGGGGGCGGCGCGACTGGCCTGGCTGGCGACGGGCGGTGATGAAGCGACCGTATGCCGCAAACCGTCCGTGCAGGCGCGCTATCTGCCGGACCCCGAATTTCGCGCGGTGCTGCAACAACGTCTGGCACGATTCCGCGCGCTATATCACCAACAAGTTCAGACCCGTTCACTGGCCTGATTCACCTGTAACCGAACAGAGAAGGACCATCGTTATGCATGCAACTGCGTACTGGTTTGGCTTGCCTAAACAGCTGATCTGGGGATTCGTCGCCATTGCGATTTTTATGGCAGGAGACGGTTTCGAAATGGCATTTCTGTCACGCCATATCACCGATATGGGCTTCACGCCGGGCCAGTCGGCGCTGGTGTTTACCTGTTACGGTTTAGCGGTCGCGCTGGCCGCCTGGGCCTCCGGCGTGGTGGCGGAACTGATTACGCCTCAGCGCGCCATGTTAATCGGTTTTGTCTTGTGGATTGTCATGCATGCCCTGTTCATGAGCCTGGGGCTGGGACTGCGTAATTATCCCCTTATGCTGCTGTTCTACGGCATTCGCGGCCTGGCTTATCCGCTGTTTATCTATTCTTTTATGATGCTGCTGGTCCAGGTGTTACCGCGTGAACGCCTCGCGGCGGCGACGGGCTGGTTCTGGGCAATGTATTCGGTAGGGATTGGTGTGGTAGGGAGCTATCTGCCCAGCCTGATTATTCCCTCTCTTGGTGAAACCGGGACATTATGGCTGGCGATTGCCTGGGTGGCCTGCGGTGGCGTACTGGCGTTTTTTAGCCTGCGCCATGTGCCGGTCGACCGCTCACGCGTGAACTTACCGATGCGCGAGAAAATGACGGAAATGTCCCGGGCGGTGACCATCCTGTTTACTAATCAGCATGTGTTTTACGCCTGCCTGATCCGCATTATTAATACGCTGTCGCTGTTTGGTTTTGCCATCATCATGCCGCTGCTGTTTGTGGATCGGCTGGGTTTCACCTTGTCGGAATGGTTACAAATCTGGGCGGTGTTTTTCTTTGTCACCATCTTCACCAATATCTTCTGGGGCATCATGGGCGAGCGGATTGGCTGGATCCGTCAGGTGCGCTGGTTTGGCTGTCTGGGCATGGCGCTCTCCAGTCTGGCATTCTACTATCTGCCCGTTTATGCCGGTCATAACTTCATGGTCGCCCTTATTCCGGCCGTCATGTTGGGGATTTTCGTCGCGGCGTTTGTGCCGATGACAGCCGTCTTTCCCACGCTGGAGCCGCATCATCAGGGCGCGGCGGTCTCGGTTTATAACCTGTCAGCGGGGATGAGCAATTTTGTCGCGCCGGCCATCGCCTCTATGCTGTTGCCGTTTTTTGATATCGTCGGGGTGGTGTGGGCTTATACCGGCTTGTATCTGTTTGCCGGGGTGCTGACGTTTATTATCCGTGTGCCGCAGCCTCATCATGGCGCGCAACGTACAGCGCGCAAGTCAGGGTCCGCAGTAACATCGCAATAGAAGAAGGGGAGCCACAGGCTCCCCCGGCATTACCCCTTAACCACGTCCTTTAAGGCATCATGCAGGTCATACCAGCGGAAGCGAAACCCTGCGGCCTCCAGCCGTTTAGGCAGCACATGTTGTCCACCGAGCACCAGCACCGAGGATTCGCCCATCATCAGCTTAATGGCGCTGGCGGGCGTGCGCATGAAAGCCGGGCGGTGCATGACCTCGCCCAGCGTGGCGGCAAACTGCTCGTTGCGCACCGCATAGGGCGCGACCATGTTATACGGGCCCTGGCAGTCGTCATGATCCAGAAGCCACAGGATGCCGTTGACCATGTCATCGATGTGGATCCACGGCATATACTGTTTACCGCTGCCGAGCGGGCCACCGACGCCGAGCCTGAACGGCAGTTTCATTTTGCTCAGGGCGCCGCCCTCACGCGCCAGCACCACGCCGGTGCGCAGCAGGCAGACGCGCGTCCGGTCACTTTGTGCCGTCAGTGCCAGCTGTTCCCAACGGGCACAGAGCGTATGCGTAAATTCATTCTGGCCGGGATCCTCTTCGGTCAGGACTACTTCACCACTGTTGCCGTAAAAGCCGGTCGCCGACCCCGAAATCAACACGCGCGGCGGCGTGGTGCTGGCATTGATGAGTGAGGCAATACGTTCTGTGATTTGCCAGCGGCTCTCGCACAGTTGCTGCTTATGCGGCTCGGTCCAGCGTTTATCGGCAATCGGTTCACCGGCCAGGTTGATCACGGCATCCACCCCATCCAGCGAATGCTGCTGTGCGAGGCCAGACCAGAAGGCGATATTTTCGCCCAGCGTTTCCCGTGCGGCTACGACATCGCGGGTCACCACGCTGATCGTGTGACCACGCGCCTGTAACTGCGGAATAAGATGGCGGCCAATAAGCCCGGTTCCACCGGTCATTAAGATATGCATAGTGCGGCTCCGTCTGATTTTTTATTTTTTGCTTACTTCATCATAGAAGAGTCGTTCCCGGCTGGCGTGAGCCGCTTCGTAATTTCGTGCGGTGGCGGCAAACATCGGACCAGCACCGGGTTGTTTTCAGAAATAAAAATCGGTAAACATGATGCACCCCTGTCAGCGATATCGAGGTAGCAGATGAATTACCCCTCCATTACCCTATGGTCAGATTCATCGTTTTTCAGTCCTTATGTGATGTCGGTTTACGTTGCGCTGACGGAAAAGGGGATCCCTTTTAGCGTCAGGCGCATTGATTTATCCCAAAACCAGCAGCTTGACGACACCTACCGTAGCCTGTCACTGACCTGCCGTGTGCCAACGTTACAGGTTGATGAGTTTATGCTGAGTGAGTCCTCAGCCATTTGTGAATACCTTGAAGAGCGCTTTGCCGCGCCAGAATTTGAACGGCTCTATCCTAAAGATCGCGAGAAACGCGCGCGCGCCCGGGAGATTCAGGCCTGGCTACGCAGTGATTTGCTGCCGATCAGACAGGAGCGTCCCACAGAAGTGCTGTTCGCCGCAGAGCGCTTTGCGCCGCTTACGCCCGCTGCGCTTCAGGCGGCCGATAAGCTGATAAGTGCCGTACAGCGGCTGTTACCGGAAGGGCAGCAAAACCTTTTTGGTGAGTGGTCGATTGCAGATACCGATTTGGCTGTCATGCTTAATCGACTGGCGCTTCACGGTGATCCCTTGCCAGCCCGTTTACAGCATTATGCTGAGTTTCAGTGGCAGCGTGCATCGGTGCAGTTGTGGTTGACGGAGAGCGGTAAACATCGCTAGCGATCGGCGCTTGCTCAAGTTGTCATAAGTGATTACCTTACGACACACTATGATATAGATGTGGCAAACAGCGCGTGCATGAAGACACGCTAAACAGGAAAGGGTTACGGATGGTGGATCAAACTGCTGGTGGCGAGATCGAGTGGGTCGATATCGTAAGCGAAGAGAATGAAGTCGTTGCGCAGGCTACGCGCGCGCAGATGCGTGCACAATGCTTACGTCACCGCGCGACCTATATCGTGGTTCACGATGGTATGGGGAAAATACTGGTTCAGCGCCGTACTGAAATCAAAGATTTTATGCCGGGTAAACTGGATGCGACGGCAGGCGGCGTGGTGCAGAGCGGTGAGGATATGCTGGAATCTGCCCGACGTGAAGCGGAAGAAGAGCTGGGTATTGCCGACGTGCCCTTTGCGGAGCATGGCAAGTTCTATTTCGAAGATGAGCACTGCCGCGTCTGGGGCGGATTGTTCAGTTGCGTCTCTCACGGCCCGTTTGCGATGCAGGAAGAAGAGGTTGATGAAATCTTCTGGATGACGCCGGATGAAATCACCGCCCGTTGCGACGAGTTTACCGATGATTCACTCAAAGCGCTGTCGTTGTGGCTGAGCCGCAATAACGAAAACAGCAACTGAGTTTTCTGCTTTGCGAACGCCTTGCCGTTCGCAAAGCATCCTTCCTTCTTTTGCGGCAACGCGCTCCACAATACGATTGACGGCAGCCTTTTCCTGGCGGGCAGCGTCATTCTTCCTCGGGCGTCGGCTTTCGCTTTTCCGCCACCGCGCCAGTCTGTCTTGACGATGTCTCAGTCGGGTATTGCATTAAGACGTTTGATCGTTAACCCATTGTGGGGATCGTGGCTGACATCACGCGCCTGTGCCCGGGATCAATAAAAAATCGCCCTCTCAGTGTAAAGGGCGGTGTGGTGCGTGCGCAAAGCAAGTAAAGAGGATCAGACCGGCTGCGGCTGACGCATTTTTTCGCCACGGCGGCGCAGCACTTCCATCACGATCAGGAGCAACAGAGAGGCCGCAATCATAATGGTGGCTGCCGCTGCAATGGTGGGATCGAGGTTCTCGCGGATACCGGCAAACATCTGAATCGGTAGCGTCCGCTGCGTAGGGCTGGCAAGAAACAGCGTGACGACCACTTCATCAAAGGAGGTCGCGAAGGCAAATAACGCCCCGGAAAACACGCCCGGTGCAATCAGCGGCAGGGTGACTTTACAAAACGCCAGCAGTGGTGAGGCGCCGAGACTGACGGCGGCGCGTGTCAGGTTGGTGTCGTAACTTTTCAGGACGGCCACGACCGTGATCACCACAAACGGGACGCCCAGCAGCGCATGAGCCAGAACCAGCCCGAGATAGCTGTTTAGCAGGGACAGTTTGGCAAAGAAGAAAAACATGCCCACCGCGATGATCACCACCGGTGCAACCATCGGTGAAATGATGACTGCCATCACCAGCGCTTTACCGCGAAAGTCGCCCCGTACCAGGCCCATCGCGGCCAGTACGCCCAGCACGGTGGCCAGCAGGGTGGCCAGCGGAGCCACCAGCAGGCTGTTCATCAGCGCGCCCAGCCATTCGTTAGAATGGAAAAACGCGTCGTACCAGCGCAATGAAAAGCCACTGAGGGGATAGCTTAAAAACGAACTGGCGTTAAACGACAACGGCACGATCACCAGCACCGGCACTATTAAAAACAGCAGGGCGGCGGCACCGTAAAAATTAAACAGGTAACGCCAGACCCGCAGCAGCGTGGAACCTTGTTGTCTCATCATTTGCTCCTTAACGCACCGCGGCTTCAGAAGAAGTGCGGGTAACGCGCGAATAGACCACATACAGTAACGTGACAATGATCAGTAACTGGCTGCCCAGGGCGGCGGCCATGCCCCAGTTCATCGTGCTGTTAGTAAAGAAGGCGACAAAGTAGCTGACCATCTGGTCGTCCGGGCCGCCCAGCAGGGCTGGCGTCACGTAGTAGCCAATCGCCATCATAAACACCAGCAACGCACCTGCGGTGATCCCGGCAAAGGTCTGCGGCACATAGACGCGCCAGAAGGCGACAAACGGATGCGCGCCCAGCGACACCGCTGCGCGGACGTAGCTGGGGGATATGCCTTTCATTACGGCATACAGCGGCAGCACGATAAAAGGCAGCAATATATGTGTCATGGAGATGTAAACCCCCACCCGGTTAAACACCAGGGTGAGCGGGCTGTCGATAAGCCCGGTGCCCATCAGCGTGCGGTTGATTAATCCGCCGGACTGTAACAGCACAATCCAACTGGCCGTCCGCACAATCAGTGAGGTCCAGAAGGGCAGCAGCACCATAATCATCAACAGATTGGCCCGGTTAGAAGGCTGTTTCGCCAGCCAGTAGGCCAGCGGATAACCCAGCCCCACGCACAATAACGTCACGACGGTGGCCATCCATAAGGTGCGCAGCAGGACGTTGACATACAGCGCCTGATCCGGCGACTGCGCGGTGATTTCACCCGTTCTGGCATCGACTTTATGGTCAAACACCGACAGCAGGTAATAGCTGGTATAAGGCTTTGCTACGCGCTTCAGGGTTTGCCAGGTGGATAACTCGCCCCACAGGGGCTGTTTGTCGATAAGGGTGGCTTTGACGTTAAGGCCATCCTCGGGCGCCTGGCGCGGTACGGCCAGGATCAGGCGGCGAAACGCGTTATCTTCATAACTTAACCGCTTCGCAATCCCCGAAATCTGGCCCTGTTCGCGTGCCGCGCTGACTTCTTTTGCAAGCAGTGCATACAGGCTCTCATCCGGTAGCGCTTTACCGTCCCATTTCGCCAGGGCCTGGCTGGTTTGGGGTAGGGCGTCATTAAGCTCAGGATTGCTCACGCTCATGCTGAGGATAGAGCCGATAGGGAATAAAAAGCACACCACGACGAAAATCAGTAACGGGGCCACTAAAAACAGAGAGCGTTGTGTTTTTAACCAACCTGCCCGGTTGAACGAGTGGCGCAGACTGAACGCGCGTTCCGTACGGCTGACGGGCGCTGAATCCATCAAGGGATTTTGACTCATGCCGACCTCCTGAAAAGGGGCTGCCGGATCGCGTCCGGCAGCAGGTTATTTCGCGGCCCAGGCGTTAAAACGCTGTTCCAGTTCTTCACCATGCTCCAGCCAGAACGTGGCGTTAACCTGTACGGCTTTGGCCATGTTTTCGGGCGCTGTTGGCAGTTGAGCCAGACGATCCGCCGCCAGCAGTTTGCCTGCTTTGATATTGGCGGGGCCATAAGGAATATTTTCGGCATAGACCTTTTGGTTCTCAGGCTGCAGCGAGAAGGCGATGAATTTCTCTGCCAGCGCTTTATGTTTTGAGCCTTTCACAATCGCCCAGTTATCGAAGTCATACAGGTTGCCATCCCAGACGATTTTAAAGTTATGGCCTTCTGCCTGGGCGGTGCCGATACGGCCGTTATAGGCCGAGGCCAGCGTAACGTCGCCTGATACCAGCCACTGCAGCGGCTGTGCCCCGGATTCCCACCACTGAATATGGGGCTTGAGTACATCAAGCTTCTTAAAGGCGCGATCCACGCCCGCAGGTGTGGCCAGCACCTTATAAACATCTTCACGCTTCACGCCATCCGCCATCAGCGCGATTTCCAGGGTATATTTTGCGCTCTTACGCAGCGCACGTTTGCCCGGGAATTTTTCTACATCCCAAAAATCGGCCCAACTCGTGGGGGCGGTTTTCAGTTTGTTGCCATCGTAGGTCAGTACCGTTGACCAGACGAAGAAACCGGCCCCACATTCGCTGACGCTGCCTTTGGCAAAGTCCGCTTTATTGCCAATTTTGCTCCAGTCCAGGGTTTCAAACAGACCTTCTTCACAACCGCGCTCCAGTTCCGGAGTTTCCAGTTCGACGACGTCCCAGCCGATCTGTTTGGTTTCGACCATGGCGCGGATGCGGGCCATCTCACCGTTATATTCGCCTGCTTCGATGCTGTCTTTTCCCGCGGCCATGAACGGCTTATAGAACGCTTTATCCTGTGCGTCTTTATTCGTCCCGCCGAAGGACACTACCGTGAGGGTTTCCGCCTGTGCCTGCAGCGCCACGGCTGCCAGCACCATTGCCGCTATTTTTTTCATCATCCCCGAACTCCTGAATTATTCTTGTCAGGCAGAACTCACTGCCTGGTGTTTGCGTTGCAATCCTGATGCCATCAGCTCAGCTGACTGCGGAACGGGCAGCCAGCCAGCTCAACTTAGTGTTGACCGAGAATGCGATTCAGCAGATTTAATGCCGTCCGGAACTGTGCATCCGGGATGGTCAGCGGATAAAGGAAGCGAATCACGTTACCGTGGACACCGCAGGTGAGCAGAAGTAAGCCTTCGTCCAGTGCCGCCTGCTGGATGGCTTTGGCGATGTCCGCGCGCGGTTTTCCTGTGCTGTCGCAGAACTCAGCCGCAATCATCGAACCCCGCCCACGCACGTCCGCCAGCGCGTTACAACCCGCGCCTTTCAGCGTTTCGGCCAGCTGCCCGCCCAGTTGCAGGGCGCGCTCGCACAGGTTCTCCTCACGAATCACCTCCAGTACGGCCAGTGCGGCTGCAATGGCAGGAGGACTTCCCGCATAGGTGCCACCCAGCCCGCCGGGTAACGGGGCATCCATAATCTCAGCCCGTCCGGACACGGCCGACAACGGCATCCCGCCGGCCAGGCTTTTCGCCATGGTAATCAGGTCAGGCTGCACATCGGAATAGTACTCACTGGCAAACAGTTTCCCGGTGCGGGCAAAACCACTTTGAATCTCATCGGCAATCAGCAGGATGCCGTGTTCATCGCACAGCTTACGTAGCGCGGTGACGAAGGCCGCCGGTGCGACATTGAAACCGCCTTCACCCTGGATCGGCTCATAAATGATCGCTGCGACCTGCTGCGGGCTGATATCGCAGCGAAAAATCGTTTGTACACTCTCCAGCGCGTCCTCGACGCTACAGCCATGCAGTGCATTCGGGTAGCGGGCATGAAATACTGAGCCAGCAAAAGGGCCGAAACCGGTTTTGTACGGGGTCACTTTGCCGGTCAGCGACATCGTCATGTTGGTGCGCCCGTGAAACGCGCCGCTAAACGCGATGATGCCGGGACGGCCGGTCGCCGCGCGGGCAATTTTTACCGCGTTCTCAACCGCTTCCGCGCCGGTGGAGAAAAAGGTGGTTTTAGCAGGGCCGTTGACGGGCACCCGCGCATTCAGTTTTTCCGCAAGGGCGATGTAATTTTCATAGGGCACGATCTGAAATGCAGTATGGGTAAAACAGTCGAGCTGTTCCTTGATGGCGGCGATGACCTTAGGATGACGGTGTCCGGTGTTCAGTACGGCAATGCCGGCACTGAAATCGATGATTTCGCGGCCCTGGTGATCCCACAGCGTGGCGTTTTCAGCTTTCACCGCATAGAAATCGCACATGACGCCCACGCCGCGTGGCGTGGCATTGAGACGACGGACCTGCACTTCACTGTTACTCATAACGCGACCTCGTGGTGTTTGTTTCCATATTGTTACAGTGGAATTTGCCTTCTTGGTTTTAGCGTTTTCAGGGTTTTATAATCCAGAGCCAGTTTTTTTTATTTTGAGGTACCAATTTTGCGAAGCTTACTCGGTGACCTGCTTGCACAACGGCTGGCCGCGCTGTCCGGCGGTACGCTGAATAAGCGACTGTATGACGCGCTGCAGGCGGCGATTCAGGATGGATCCATTGCCACCGCAACACGGCTGCCCGCCAGCCGCGACCTTGCTCGCGAACTCGCGGTCTCACGCAATACCGTACTGGCCGTGTATGAACAGTTGCAGTCAGAGGGGTACTTACAAACCCGCACAGGTAGCGGCACGTTTGTCAGTGCGGTGCTGCCTGAAGAGGTGCCAGGCGGGCCGCTGGTCAGGCCGGTTTCGCCGCCAATGAAGCCCGTCAGGCTGTCCCGTCGGGGATCGCGATTACTGGCAAACAGCGGTGCCGGAAGTCATCAGTGGGGGGCGTTTATGCCCGGCGTACCGGATGTCAGTCACATGCCGCACGACATCTGGCGCAAAATCCAGCTTCGTCTGAGCCGACGCCTGCCCGTTGAGAACCTGAGCTATGCCAGCCACGGCGGCTGCACCGAGCTGCAACAGGCGCTGGCCGATTACCTGCGGGTGATTCGTTCCGTCAACTGCAGCCCCGAGCAGGTACTGGTGACCGCAGGCACGCATCAGTCGCTGGATCTGCTGGCAAAGATGCTGTGCGATCCGGGTGACCGGGCGCTGGTAGAGGAACCTGGCTACTGGGGCATTCGTAACGTGCTGGCGGTGAACGGCGTTACGCTGATCCCTACGCCGGTTGACGAGCAGGGGCTGGTGCTGCCCCCGGAGCAGCCTGACAGCCCTGCGCCGCGTTTAATCTGCGTGACGCCTTCCCATCAGTATCCACTGGGTGCGGTGATGAGCCTGCAACGGCGGCATGAGTTACTGGAGCGTGCGAAGCGCAGCGGCAGTTGGGTGGTGGAAGATGACTACGATGGCGAGTTCCGTTTTTCCGGCAGCCCGATGCCCGCGCTGCAAGGGCTGGCGGCGGATGCGCCTGTCATATACCTGGGGACGTTCAGCAAAACGTTGTATCCCGGCATTCGACTCAGTTACATGGTGGTGCCTAAATCCATGGCTACGCGTATGAAAATGGCGCACTCCGAGCTCTATCGCGGCGGTTATGGGCTGGTGCAGCTCACGCTGGCCGCGTTTATCCGCGAAGGGCACTATGCGGCTCATGTACGGCGGATGCGGCAGATCTACAGTCGTCGCCGCGCGGCGCTGGTCGCCGTGATCAGCCAGTCGCTGGGGGCCGACTGGATTGTGCATCACAGCAATGCGGGGCTGCATCTGGTGCTCAGACTGCCCGACAGCATCGACGATGTGGCGTTCAGCGCTGATCTTGAACAGTGCGGTGTGCTGACGCGCCCGCTGTCTTCCTACTACCTGCAAGGCACGCCGCAGCGTGGGTTACTTTTGGGCTATGCCTGCGTTGACGAAGCGGATATCCCCAATGCGTTCGCGCCTGTCCTTGCCCGTCTGGAACACCACCTGCAAATCGCCTCAGTTTCCCCCTGAGGCACCACAAGTGTGCAACCTCTTACCTTGCCTGATTCTGTGATCTCATTCACGTTAATGTAATGTTAAATTTAAAAAGTAAATAGAAAACAATGGCCTGCAAGAATGTTTTGCAAGCCCGTTCGTTTTATTTTGTCAAATTCTGCTTGTGCGAATCAGCGGCGTTATGGTAGTGCTAAAAAAAGGCCCGCCAGGATTCGCATGTCAAACGGATGATGCATGAATCGTGCCGAAACCCTTTCCATCCTGTTTTCGAGAGTACGCCATGAGAAATTTTGTCAGTTTCAGGAATATCAAAAAGAGCTACGACGGCGACAAGCTGGTGGTGCGCAACCTTAATCTGGACGTGGCAGAAGGGGAGTTTTTGACGCTGTTAGGGCCCTCAGGATCGGGGAAAACCACCAGCCTGATGATGCTGGCGGGCTTTGAAACGCCCACCGATGGCGAGATTCTGCTGCGTGATAAACCCCTGCACACGCTGCCGCCCCATCAGCGTGATATCGGCATGGTGTTTCAGAATTATGCGCTGTTTCCCCATATGACCGTGGCGGAGAATCTGGCATTTCCCCTATCCATACGTCGCCTGAGCAAAGCGGATATCAAAGTGCGGGTTAAGCGCGTGCTGGATATGATTAAACTGACCTCGCTGGCCGATCGCTATCCTGCCCAGATGTCGGGTGGCCAGCAGCAACGTGTAGCGCTGGCGCGGGCACTGGTTTTTGAACCCAGGCTGATCCTGATGGATGAACCGTTAGGGGCACTGGATAAACAACTGCGTGAGCATATGCAGATGGAAATCAAGCAACTGCACAACCTGCTTGGGCTGACCATCGTTTACGTCACGCATGACCAGAGCGAAGCAATGACCATGTCAGATCGGGTCGCGGTGTTTAATGATGGCATGATTCAGCAGATGGACAGCCCGAGTAAGCTTTATGAGCAGCCAGATAATGCCTTTGTTGCACAGTTTATCGGCGAAAATAACTGCCTGTTAGCCACACAATCGGGTCAAAAGGGCGAGTATTATCAGGTGGCACTGGATAATGGCGTTCATCTGGACGCGCTGAAAGTCCGACCCAGTTCGCCTGGCAAACGTATCCAGCTCAGCATCCGGCCCGAACGCATCAACGTGAACGCACCAAAACCGGGCGACCAGTCTGTGCAGGCTACCATTCAACAGTTTATCTATCTGGGTGATCATGTCCGCATGCTGACCGACGTGGCCGGGCAGGGGAATTTTATGGTGAAACTGGCCTCATCCGATGTCGCGCCTGATTGGAAACCGGGGAGCGAGGTTATGCTTTCCTGGCAGCCACAGCATTTACGTGCGCTGGATGTGACATTGCAATAAAAAAAGAGCATGCGGGCTGCATGCTCTTTGTTCTCACTACCGGTCAGGCGGTTTGTTACTGGCCTTCCGCCTGGAGTGACTGAATCGCTGTCAGGGCAATGGTATAGACGATGTCGTCCACCAGCGCACCGCGCGACAGGTCGTTGACGGGTTTACGCATCCCTTGCAGCATCGGTCCGATAGAAATCAGATCGGCTGAGCGCTGCACCGCTTTATAGGTGGTGTTACCGGTATTCAGATCCGGGAAGATAAATACCGTTGCGCGACCCGCGACCTGCGAGTTTGGCGCTTTCGATTTCGCGACGTCTTCCATAATCGCCGCGTCATACTGCAGCGGACCGTCAATGACCAGATCCGGGCGTTTTTCCTGTGCCAGACGGGTAGCTTCGCGCACTTTTTCGACGTCGCTTCCTGCCCCGGAGTTACCGGTCGAGTAGGAGATCATCGCCACGCGCGGATCAATACCGAAGGCTTTGGCGGAATCGGCAGACTGGATAGCAATTTCAGCCAACTGTTCAGCGGTAGGATCCGGGTTAATCGCGCAGTCGCCATAGACCAGCACCTGCTCCGGCAGCAGCATAAAGAATACCGACGAGACCAGAGAGCTGTTCGGGGCGGTTTTAATCAGCTGTAACGGCGGACGAATGGTATTGGCCGTGGTATGCACCGCACCTGAAACCAGGCCATCTACCTCGCCACGCTCCAGCATCATGGTACCGAGCACCACGTTGTCTTCCAGCTGTTCCTGCGCCACCACTTCGGTCATGCCTTTGTTTTTACGCAGTTCAACCAGACGCGGAACGTAGTTCTGGCGAACCACTTCAGGGTCAACAATCTCAATGCCTTTACCCAGCTCAACGCCCTGTACTGCGGCCACGCGCTGAATTTCATCCGGGTTACCTAACAGCACGCAGGTCGCAATGCCGCGATCGGCACAGATCGCGGCCGCTTTCACGGTGCGAGGCTCATCGCCTTCTGGCAGGACGATGCGTTTACCGGCTTTACGTGCCAGCTCGGTCAACTGATAACGGAATGCCGGCGGGGACAGACGACGGCTGCGTTCAGAGGTGGCGGTCAGCGACTCAATCCAGTCTGCATTGATGTAGCCTGCGACATATTCCTGCACTTTCTCAATGCGCTGTGTGTCGTCTACCGGCACTTCCAGATTGAAGCTTTGCAGACTCAGTGATGTCTGCCAGGTATTGGTTTTGACCATAAAGACCGGCAGACCGGTCTGGAACGCGCGTTCGCACAGTTTGGCGATCCGCTCGTCGATCTCGTAGTTACCGGTTAACAGAATAGCCCCAATCTCTACGCCGTTCATGGCGGCCAGACAGGCGGCAACCAGTACATCCGGACGGTCTGCGGAGGTGACCAGCAGCGAGCCTGGACGGAAGTGCTCAAGCATATGAGGAATGCTGCGGGCACAGAAGGTTACCGACTTCACGCGGCGCGTCTGAATTTCACCTTCATTAATGATGCGCGCGTTCAGGTGGCGGCACATATCAATCGCGCGGGTCGCGATCAGATCAAAGCTCCACGGCACGCAACCCAGGATGGGCAACGGGCTGTTGGCAAACAATTGGTCGGGATTGATATTGGCAATGCTGGCCTTCGTGGAATCATCGAAGATTTCAGACAGGTCGGGACGCGTCCGGCCCTGTTCGTCGACCGGCGCGTTCAGCTTGTTAATAATGACGCCGGTGATGTTTTTATTCTTCGCACCGCCAAAGCTGCTTTGCGTCAGTTCGATACGTTCTTTAAGCTGGGCCGGCGAGTCATTACCCAGCGCGGTCACAAACACAATTTCAGCGTTCAGCGTTTTAGCAATTTCGTAGTTAAGGGCGCTGGCAAACTGATGTTTGCGCGTGGGCACCAGGCCCTCCACCAGCACCACTTCTGCATCCTGCGTATTTGCATGATAGCGGGCAATGATTTCTTCCATCAGCACGTCCTGCTGATTGGATCCCAGCAAGGATTCAACGCGTGACATGGGCAGCGGTTCTGCCGCAGGAATACCGGAATTTTTGCGTACGATGCTGGTGGTTTGGTCGGGCGCATTGCCACCGGCGCGTGGTTGAGCAATGGGTTTGAAAACGCTCAGTCGAACGCCTTTACGTTCCATGGCGCGAATAACGCCAAGGCTAACGCTGGTCAAGCCGACGCTGGTGCCGGTCGGAATGAGCATAATTGTACGTGACACGATTGCACCTCTCAGAGTTCACTGGGTGTCAAAATAACACCGTCAGCCTGAGCTGACGGAGAAAGGATATCAGGCGGTAAGACGCGCGGCGTCCCTGGCGATGACTAACTCTTCATTCGTTGGGATAACCAGTGCCGGACGCGTGCCCTCTTTGTTGATGAAGCCCGCTTTACCAAAACGCGCGGCCAGGTTGCGGTCATGATCGAGTTCAAAGCCCAGCAGAGCCAGTTTCTTCAGCGTTAACTCGCGGACCATCGCCGCATTTTCACCGATACCACCGGTGAAGATCACGCCATCAAGACGGCCGTCCATCAGCGCAGTATAGCTGCCGATGTATTTGGCGAGGCGATGGCAGAATACGTCCATTGCGCGTTTGGCATCGTCTTTCGTGGCGTAATTATCTTCAACGTAGCGGCAGTCGCTGGTGACTTCGGTCAGCCCTAACAGACCGGACTCTTTGGTCAGCATCTTGTTGATAGCATCCACGTTCATGCCCAATGTATCGTGCAGGAAGAAGATGATGGCCGGATCAATATCACCGCTGCGGGTGCCCATCACCAGGCCTTCCAGCGGCGTCAGCCCCATGGAGGTATCCACACATTCGCCGTTACGGATGGCAGAAACCGATCCACCGTTACCGAGGTGACAGGTGATGATATTCAGGGTTTCCAGCGGCTTATTCAGCATTTTTGCCGCTTCGTGGGTCACATAGTAGTGGCTGGTACCGTGCGCACCGTAGCGACGCACGCCGTGATCTTTGTAGAGCGCATAGGGCAGCGCATAGAGATAGGATTCTTCCGGCATTGTCTGATGGAAAGCGGTGTCAAAAACCGCCACATTCTTGTCAGACAAATGGGGGAAGTTTTTCATCGCTTCATCAATGCCGATCAGGCCCGCAGGATTATGCAGCGGTGCAAAAGAAGCGGCATCTTTGATACCCTGAACGACAGCGTCAGAGATCACGACCGATTGCGTCAATTTTTCACCGCCGTGGACGATGCGATGACCTATTGCAGCGATTTGTGCCGAAAGCTCTGGTTTTTGTGCCAGAATTGTTTTAACAATGAAATTCAGTGCTTCGCTGTGGGCAGCGCCAGCACCTAAAGGTGCTTCCTGTTTTTGGCCGTCAAGCTTCCACTTGATCCGCGCTTCGGGCAGGTGAAAACATTCAGCCAGACCTGACAGAAATTCGTCTCCGGTGGTGGGATTCAGAATGGCAAACTTAAGGGATGAGCTGCCGCAGTTCAGGACCAGTACTAACTTACTCGACATGGAAGTACCTATTTGTTAAAAGTGGCTAAAAAAAACGCAATCAGACATACAGCGTAGCCTATTGAAGCTGCCAGATTAATGACAAAAGTCATACCCGGGTCAAAATAATGCGTTATATGCAAAAAAAAGTTGAGTTTTTACGCATAAATTTTAAATCACGCTTAAAACGGGTCTTATCGCCTCTGTGACAAAGAAGGTTGCGACACTGACGCGACTAAAACGGCGTCAGAATAGCCGGAGTCACCTTTAAAGACAAAAAGATTTGAAGGATGTTACGTAAAGTTGTGTCGTTATAGTTATTTTTCAAAAAATACAGCATTAGTTGAGGCGAGCCATGGCGAATCAATCTAACACGGGCTGGTTCCGGATGTTTCAGCGCGGGCAGCATTATATGAAGACGTGGCCCAATGATAAACGTCTGGCACCGGTCTTTCCCGAAAACCGGGTATCATCGGCCACACGTTTTGCCATTCGCTTTATGCCCCCGCTGGCGGTGTTTACACTGACCTGGCAGATCGCGATGGGTGGGCAACTGGGTCCTGCCGTCGCGACAGCGCTTTTCGCCTGCAGTTTACCGATGCAGGGATTGTGGTGGCTGGGCAAACGTTCGGTCACGCCACTGCCGCCGACGCTTCTGCGCTGGTTTCATGACGTGCGCACCAAACTGGAAGCCGCAGGGCAGGCGATTGCGCCGGTTGAAGGCACGCCAACCTATCAGGCGCTTGCCGATCTGCTGAAGCGCGCCTTTAAGCAACTGGACCGGACTTTTCTGGACGATCTCTAACCTGCAGCGTGCCGAAATATTGCATGTGAATCTGTGGTTAAATCAATGAAAAGCGATGTGGCAACCTCCGCATCGCTCCCCCTGTGTCATCATCCTTCCATCGTATAAAACCTGAACAGCCTCTGGGCTGAGGGAGAGAAAGATGGAAATGACCCACGCACAACGCTTAATTCTGGCGAACCAGTACAAAATGATGGCGATGCTGGAGCCTGAGAATGCGGAGCGCTTTCGGCGTTATCAGACCATTATTGAGCGCGGCTACAGCCTGCAGATGCGTGAACTGGATAAAGAGTTCGGCGAACTCTCTGAAGCCACCTGCCGTACGCTCATCGACATCATGGAAATGCACCATGCGCTACAGATTTCCTGGTCTAATCTGAAAACCGAAGGAGAGATTGATACCCGGCGCCTGGCGTTTCTGGGATTTGATGCGGCTACGGAATCCCGCTACCTTGGCTATGTACGCTTTATGGTGAATACGGAAGGGCGCTACACGCATTTTGATTCCGGCACGCACGGCTTCAATGCACAAACACCGATGTGGGAAAAGTATCAACGCATGCTGGCTTTATGGCAGACTTGTCCCCGCCAGTACCATTTAAGCGTAAACGAGATTGCGCAAATCATTAACGCCTGATGAGGAGTGACGTGTGGAGTACAGTGGTTTTTTGTTTGATTTAGACGGCACCTTAGTGGATTCATTACCGGCGGTTGAACGTGCCTGGTCTAACTGGGGCGCACGTCATGGCATTGCGGCTGATGAAATTCTGGACTTCATTCACGGTAAACAGGCAATCACCTCCCTGCGTCATTTTATGGCCGGTCAGTCAGAGGCCGCGATTCAGGCCGAGTTCCTGGCACTGGAAAAAACGGAAGCGGAAGATACGGACGGTGTGAAGGCGTTACCAGGTGCCCTGGCGCTGCTCACTCAGCTTAATGAACTGCAGATCCCCTGGGCGATTGTTACTTCAGGTTCTGTGCCAGTGGCTCATGCCCGCCACAAAGCGGCGGGCCTGCCTCTGCCTGCGGTCTTCATTACGGCTGAGCAGGTAGCAAAGGGTAAGCCTGAACCCGATCCCTACCTGCTGGGTGCCGAAAGGCTGAAACTGTCTCCAGCCGACTGTGTTGTGGTTGAAGATGCGCCTGCTGGCGTGATCGCCGGGCTGTCGGCGGGCTGTGCCGTCATTGCTGTCAATGCGCCAGACGAGACACCGCGACTGGATGACGTGGCGCTGCGCCTGACTTCACTGGCGTCACTAATCATTACCAGACAGCCAGCGGGTAAGTTTGCCTTTCACAGCCAGCCTTAAGTGCAGAGTGGCGGCATCGGGCCGCCTGAATCAGAGCGGTGTATCTTGCGAGATTTCGTCCAGAGACAGGCTAAAGCTTGGGATAAACACCTCAACAAAATAGCTCATCTCAGGCGAGCGACGCTGAGTCAGGGTTTTTTCCAGCCGCGCCTTGGCGAGTAAGAATTCATTGTTGCCTGCCGACAACTCTTCCAGGCATTTAACGTAGGCGCAGAGTGCGTCGGCCTGCTTCACTACCGCTTTCTCATCTTCACTGTGCAGATGTTCATCAATCAGCGGGCGATAAACGTCCTGCAACTCGTCGGGCAGCATCTCAATCAACTTCTGCTGCGCGATTTTCTCAATCTTTTTGTATTCATGGGCAATTTGCGCGTTGTAATACTTCACCGGGGTAGGCAAATCGCCCGTGAGCACTTCACTGGCATCATGGTACAGCGCCATCATCGCGATGCGCTCGGCATTCAGGTTACCGTTAAACTTTTTGTTCTTGATGATGGCCAGCGCATGGGCGACCATCGCCACCTGTAAACTGTGTTCAGAGACGTTTTCGGTCCGCACGTTACGCATCAGTGGCCAGCGGTTAATCAGTTTGAGGCGTGAGAGGTGGGCGAAGAAATGGCTTTGAGTCATGGTCGTTCCTGTTTACGACAGGGGAGAGGTCAACTCTCCCCAAAATGACATCAGTATAGATGCAACAGGACTACTGGCGGTAGCCTTGCAGGAAACGGCCAAACTTATTGATGGCCATTTCCAGGTCATCGACGCGCGGCAGGGTTACGATACGCAGATGATCGGGCCACGGCCAGTTAAACGCGGTGCCCTGCACCAGCAGCACTTTTTCCTGTAACAGGAAGTCCAGCACCATCTTCTGGTCGTCCTGAATATTGAATTTTTTGGCATCAATTTTCGGGAACATGTACAGCGCTCCCTCCGGCTTCACACAACTGACGCCGGGAATATCGTTGATCAGTTCCCAGGCTCGCTGACGCTGTTCGTAGAGACGACCACCCGGTGCGATGAACTCGCTGATGCTCTGATATCCCCCCAGGGCGGTCTGAATTGCGTGCTGCGCCGGAACGTTGGCGCACAGGCGCATGGAAGCCAGCATTTCCAGCCCTTCTATATAGCCTTTTGCGTGCTTTTTCGGACCATTCAGCACCATCCAGCCCTGACGGAAGCCCGCCACACGGTAGGTTTTTGACAGGCCGTTAAACGTGACCGTTAACAAGTCCGGTGCCAGTGCGGCAATAGAGTGATGCTGTGCGGCATCGTAGAGGATCTTATCGTAGATCTCGTCAGCAAATATAATCAGGTTATGCTGACGGGCTATCTCAACCACGTCCATCAGCAGCTCTTTGCTGTAAACCGCGCCGGTGGGGTTGTTGGGGTTGATGATAACAATGCCGCGAGTGCGTGGCGTGATTTTGCTACGAATATCATCCAGATCCGGGAACCAGCCGGCGGACTCATCACACAAATAGTGCACGGCTTTTCCGCTCGACAGCGACACGGCTGCCGTCCAGAGCGGATAGTCCGGTGCCGGAACCAGCATTTCATCTCCGCTGTTCAGCAGCGCCTGCATCGCCTGAACGATCAGTTCTGACACACCGTTTCCAATGTAGATATCTTCTACTGTGACATCGCGCATATCCCGCGCCTGATAATGCTGCATGATGGCCTTTCGGGCGGAATAGAGCCCTTTGGAATCGCAATAACCTTGTGCACTGGGCAGGTTACGGATCACATCCACCAGAATTTCATCGGGCGCTTCAAAGCCAAACGGCGCGGGGTTACCGATGTTCAACTTGAGAACTTTATTACCTTCTTCTTCCAGGCGCTTGGCCTCTTTTAAAACCGGCCCACGAATGTCATAACACACATTGTCCAGTTTGCCGGATTTATCAATTTGAAAAGTCATTTTTGGCCGCCTTAATATGCAGAATCCTTTTGCCTGCCGCTGAAAACAAACCTGCACAATGTACTCTCCTCACGAACACAAAAGAAGGGCGCGAGGTGGTTTTGGCGTCTTCAGCATCTTTGTCTCCGTCCAGACGACGTAATGCATATTGCTTATGACCCTGAATGGTTTAAAAGTCTGCTTGAGTCGTAATTAATGGCTTTTTATGCTGCCTGATGAAAAGGCTTTGTTTGGCGCGTTGCTGTTTTTTTTTATGCCGACAGGGAACGTAATCGACATACTGAAATCTGAACAGGCCTAATGCGTCATAAATGAAATAGTTTAATTATGCTTTATTGATGCATAAATTTTGCACGATAGTGCATAGCGTAAGTAGGGTGTAACAGCCGTGCATTAATCGTTAATACGGTTAACTATTTTATCTCTAAGGACTTTTTTTCGTTTTTTGAAGCCAGGCTAAAAAACAGAGAGCATCTTTAGTACAGGTTTACCTGTCTAAAAGTCTTATTCACTGTTTTTGGGCGGGTTGAATGCGCACAGGACGTGCATGACGTGTTGGAAAATGCGATCCGATCAAAATTTGCAATGCTTTTCATAAAAACATTTCCATTTTGCGGTCAAAAATGATTAAGTATAATTTACTATTTGATGTGATTAAACGCGATACAGCGTGTGTGTATGACAGACCCATTTACCCCGGCGTAATGACTTTTTTGGGGTTGAAAAAGACAACTACACAGCTTCCCGCAATTTTGCATCCAGTGCCTTCGGTACAGAAGTTGTCTCTGTCTTCAGGTCACGGCTTCCGTGTTTTACAGGAACGTGCCGTGCGCCTTCGTAAGTAAATTTTATGTCGGCCCTGTGTTGGGACGGCATGAAGCATCATTACCGCTTATCGCTTTGATAAGCTTGTAATAACACCAGGATAGTAGTTCTTAAAACTCTAATAAGTGAAGAAAAACATGACTAATGCAAATCGTCCGATACTTAATCTCGATCTCGATCTGCTTCGAACTTTTGTTGCTGTTGCGGATTTAAACACCTTTGCAGCCGCGGCTGCTGCGGTATGCAGAACGCAATCGGCAGTAAGTCAGCAGATGCAGCGTCTGGAACAACTGGTCGGTAAAGAGTTGTTTGCCAGGCATGGCCGCAACAAATTATTAACAGAACATGGCATTCAGCTTCTGGGTTATGCCAGAAAAATTCTGCGTTTTAACGATGAAGCCTGCACATCGCTGATGTACAGCAATATTCAGGGCGTTCTGACAATCGGTGCGTCAGACGATACGTCCGATACCATTCTGCCGTTCCTGTTAAACCGCGTTACCTCTGTTTATCCCAAACTGGCCATTGACGTTCGTGTGAAACGCAATCCATTTATGATGGAAATGCTGAATCAGGGCGAAGTCGATCTGGTTGTTACCACCTCCAGTCCGGGTAACTTTACACATCAGGTACTGCGGACATCGCCAACCCTGTGGTATTGCGCAGCGGACTATGTGTTCCAGCGTGGGGAAGCGATCCCTCTGGTATTGCTGGATGAACCCAGCCCTTATCGTGATATGGCGATTGACCATCTGAACGAAGCAGGCATTCCCTGGCGCATCTCTTACGTCGCTTCAACGCTGGCAGCGGTACGTGCTGCCGTTAAAGCTGGTTTAGGCGTGACCGCGCGTCCGGTGGAGATGATGAGCCCTGAACTGCGCGTAATGGGTGCAGCAGAAGGATTACCGGTGCTGCCAGATACTCAGTATCTGCTGTGCCGCAACGCGGACAACGACAACGAACTGGCGCTGGCCATTTTCAACGCCATGCAGTCTACCCACGATCCCTACAACATGATCGGCAATGCCGATGGTGCCTTACTGCTGGACGACGAAGAGTAAATCCCGTCTTCTTTCGCAAAAAATGCGAAATCTGCCGGTACGTTAAACTGAGTAAATGCGCCTTTTGTTCTGTAACCGGAACAAGAGGCTTTTTTTTGCTGCTTTTCTGACCCGTGGTTTTCTTTTTCAGTCCTGTTCTGTCAAATACCTGTTCATACTCTGGTCAACAGGGCGAGCGGGGAAGGGAAAGCACGAAGTGGAGATTTGTTGATGCGAATCAGGCTGATAACTGATTAAATTTAACACAAAAATGATAATTCTGTGTTCTGGATCAACAAAATAGCCCTTCTAAAAGCAAGGCAATCCCGTCGAATCCTGTCAAACTATGCGCGTTGATAACGCGATCCACACGTTGAAATACCCGCTACACTGAAATTACCCCTACAGACTGAAGCGATTTAGCTGGAAACACGCGCGTCATATGTTAATAATATGATGCAGGTGTAAAATAATGTTTGGATACTTTTGTCAAAGTTGACAAAAGGTTATAGAAAGGAGTAAAAAACCACATAAAATTGCTGCTTATTGCACATTAACAGCAAAATTTGTAAGGTTTTTATCCTTCCCTTTGAATCGATGTGGTGAGTTTGCTGCCAGAACCAGAGCAGGATGCCAGCGCCACTTTTGATGAGTAAGCAATGAGTATGTCAACTACCACCGAAATCATCGCTCAGCATTGGGCATTCATCGTTTTTATCGTCATCGCATTTGGCCTTTGTGCGTTTATGTTGACCGGAGGATGGCTGTTAGGCGGCAGAGCTCGTGCCCGTCATAAAGACACGCCTTTCGAATCCGGTATTGAATCCGTGGGTGATACTCACATCCGCTTATCCGCCAAATTCTACCTGGTGGCGATGTTCTTCGTTATCTTCGACGTCGAAGCTCTCTTTTTATACGCATGGGCGACCTCAATCCGTGAAAGTGGATGGGTCGGCTTTGTGGAAGCCGCAATTTTCATTTTGGTGCTCCTGGCGGGCCTGGTTTATCTGGTGCGCATTGGCGCGTTGGACTGGACTCCTGCACGCCGCCGAATCGTGGTTAAAACTCCCACGGTAAGTCACACCAATCCTCACAAGCAGTAAAAAGAGAGGCAATAAGATGGACTATACGCTCACCCGCATAGACCCGAACGGTGGTGAGAACGACCGTTACCCTCTGCAAAAGCAGGAAATCGTCAGCGATCCGCTGGAGCAGCACGTTCATCGCAGCGTTTACATGGGCAAGCTCGAACATGCCCTGCACGACATGGTGAACTGGGGACGTAAGAATTCCCTGTGGCCCTACAACTTTGGTCTTTCCTGCTGCTACGTTGAGATGACCACCTCCTTCACCGCCGTGCACGATGTGGCGCGTTTTGGTGCTGAGGTTATGCGTGCCTCACCGCGTCAGGCCGACTTTATGGTTATTGCCGGTACGCCGTTCACTAAAATGGCCCCGGTGATTCAGCGTTTGTACGATCAGATGCTGGAGCCGAAATGGGTCATTTCCATGGGGGCCTGTGCTAACTCAGGCGGCATGTACGATATCTATTCTGTCGTGCAGGGCGTTGATAAATTCCTGCCGGTTGACGTTTACATTCCAGGTTGCCCACCGCGTCCTGAAGCCTACATGCAGGCTCTGCTGTTACTGCAGGAGTCGATTGGTAAAGAGCGTCGTCCTCTGTCCTGGGTGGTCGGCGATCAGGGCGTTTACCGTGCCAATATGCAGTCTGAGCGTGAACGTAAGCGTGGCGAGCGTATTGCAGTAACCAACCTGCGTACACCAGACGAAGTTTAAGTTAACCGTATGGATGGAATTAGTGCCTGCAGCGACAATACACAAATTAATGCATGGCACCATCCTGACGCCTTCATTTGAGCGCCTGTTAGCAGGCCGGAATGGTGAGTAACGTATGACAGATTTGACCACGCAAGATCTCGCTCAGCCGCTATGGCAAACCCGGGATCATCTGGATGACCCGGTAATTGGCGAATTGCGTAATCGTTTTGGGCCGGATGCCTTTACTGTTCAGGCAACACGTACCGGGATTCCGGTGGTATGGGTTAAGCGTGAACAGCTACTGGAAATCATCACTTTCCTGCGTAAATTACCCAAGCCTTACGTCATGCTCTATGACCTGCATGGTATGGACGAACGTTTACGCA
The DNA here is from genome assembly GCF_041954745.1 of Pantoea sp. CS_6. Taxonomy (NCBI): domain Bacteria; kingdom Pseudomonadati; phylum Pseudomonadota; class Gammaproteobacteria; order Enterobacterales; family Erwiniaceae; genus Pantoea; species Pantoea sp. CS_6. The sequence goes on along the minus strand of NZ_JAVAYG010000006.1, from coordinate 37,417 downwards.
CCCACCGCGCCGGGTTACCTGCCGCGGATTTTTCCGTTTTCTACCACCTGCTTTCGATTGAACGCAATCGCGACATCATGCTCAAGGTGGCATTGTCTGAAAACGATATGCACGTGCCGACCATCACGAAAATTTTCGCCAATGCGAACTGGTATGAGCGCGAAACCTGGGAGATGTTCGGCATCACTTTTGATGGTCACCCGCACCTGACCCGCATCATGATGCCGCAGACGTGGGAAGGGCACCCGCTGCGTAAGGATTACCCTGCGCGCGCCACCGAATTCGATCCTTTCACGCTGACCAAACAGAAAGAAGATCTGGAAATGGAAGCGCTGACGTTCAAGCCAGAAGACTGGGGCATGAAACGCAGTACTGCCAGTGAAGACTTCATGTTCCTCAACCTGGGTCCTAACCACCCCTCCGCGCACGGTGCATTCCGCATCATTTTGCAACTGGATGGTGAAGAGATTGTCGACTGCGTTCCGGATATTGGTTATCACCACCGTGGTGCCGAGAAGATGGGTGAGCGTCAATCCTGGCACAGCTATATTCCCTACACTGACCGCATCGAATACCTCGGTGGCTGCGTCAACGAAATGCCTTATGTGCTGGCGGTAGAGAAACTGGCCGGCATCGTGGTGCCCGATCGCGTTAACGTAATCCGCGTGATGCTTTCAGAGCTGTTCCGCATCAACAGTCACCTGCTGTACATCTCTACCTTTATTCAGGACGTCGGGGCCATGACGCCGGTGTTCTTTGCCTTTACCGACCGTCAGAAAATTTATGACGTGGTGGAGGCGATTACTGGTTTCCGTATGCATCCGGCCTGGTTCCGTATTGGCGGCGTCGCACATGACCTGCCGAAAGGCTGGGAACGCCTGCTGCGTGACTTCCTGGACTGGATGCCAAAACGTCTGAAAGAGTATGACAAAGCGGCGCTGCGCAACACCGTACTGATGGGCCGTTCGCAGGGCGTAGCCGCCTATAACATGGAAGAAGCGCTGGCCTGGGGCACAACCGGTGCCGCACTACGTGCAACGGGTCTCGATTTTGACGTGCGTAAATGGCGCCCCTACTCAGGCTATGAAAACTTCGATTTTGAGGTTCCTGTGGGCGCCGGCATCAGTGATGCCTATACGCGCGTACAACTGAAAATGGAAGAGATGTGGCAGTCGCTGCGTATCCTGGAGCAGTGCCTGAACAACATGCCGGAAGGGCCGTTTAAGGCGGATCATCCGTTAACCACGCCGCCACCGAAAGAGCGTACGCTGCAGCACATTGAAACCCTGATCACCCACTTCCTGCAGGTTTCCTGGGGCCCGGTCATGCCGGCCAACGAATCTTTCCAGATGATTGAGGCGACCAAAGGGATCAACAGTTACTACCTGACCAGCGACGGCAGCACGATGAGTTACCGCACGCGTGTGCGTACACCGAGCTTCCCGCACCTGCAGCAGATTCCATCGGTAATCCGTGGCAGCCTGGTATCCGACCTGATCGTATACCTCGGTAGTATCGACTTTGTTATGTCAGACGTGGACCGCTAATTATGCACGATCAACACATTGCTATTAAAACGATCGACCCTAACGAGGTCTTCGTGCTGAGTGCGGAAGAGCACCATGCGATTGAGCACGAAAAACACCATTACGAAGATGCGCGCGCTGCCTCCATTGAAGCACTGAAAATTGTGCAGAAGCAGCGCGGCTGGGTGCCTGACGGTGCGATCCATGCGATTGCAGAAGTGTTAGGGATTCCTGCCAGCGACGTAGAAGGCGTGGCAACGTTCTATAGTCAGATTTTCCGTCAGCCTGTTGGCCGTCACGTGATTCGCTACTGCGACAGCGTGGTGTGCCACATCACCGGTTTTCAGGGGATTCAGGCGGCACTGGAAGAAAACCTGAATATTAAGCCTGGCCAGACGACAACCGACGGTCGCTTTACCTTACTGCCGACCTGTTGCCTGGGTAACTGTGATAAAGGTCCAACCATGATGGTGGATGAAGATACCCACGTTCATCTGACGCCGGAAGGCATCGCCTCTTTGCTGGAGCAGTATCAATGACAATCAAACAGATCATTCGTACTGCTGAAACCCATCCCCTGACCTGGCGCATGCGCGAGGATCAGCAGCCGGTATGGCTTGATGAGTATCGCAGCAAAAACGGCTATGCCGGTGCGGAAAAAGCCCTGAAAGGGATGGCACCTGACGAAATCGTCTCACTGGTAAAAGATTCCGGTCTGAAAGGGCGCGGCGGTGCCGGATTCTCGACGGGCCTGAAGTGGAGCCTGATGCCGAAAGATGAATCCATGAACATCCGTTACCTGCTGTGTAACGCCGATGAAATGGAGCCTGGCACGTATAAAGACCGCCTGTTGATGGAACAGATGCCGCATCAGCTGGTGGAAGGCATGCTAATCAGTGCGTTTGCCCTGAAAGCTTACCGGGGCTACATCTTTCTGCGCGGCGAATACATTGAAGCCGCAGTGCATCTGCGTCGTGCGATTGCGGAAGCCACTGAAGCAGGCCTGTTGGGCAAAAACATTCTGGGTACCGGTTTTGATTTTGAACTGTTCGTCCACACCGGCGCGGGACGTTATATCTGCGGTGAAGAAACGGCACTGATTAACTCCCTGGAAGGTCGCCGTGCCAACCCACGTTCCAAGCCGCCTTTCCCGGCAAGCGCGGGCGTGTGGGGCAAGCCGACCTGCGTGAACAACGTTGAAACGCTGTCGAACGTGCCGGCTATTCTGGCCAACGGCGTCGAGTGGTACAAAGGTCTGTCAAAAAGCGACGATGCCGGTACGAAACTGATGGGCTTCTCCGGCCGGGTCAAAAACCCTGGCGTGTGGGAACTGCCATTTGGCATCACCGCACGCGAAATCCTTGAGGATTATGCCGGCGGTATGCGCGACGGCCTGCGTTTTAAAGCCTGGCAGCCGGGTGGCGCGGGGACCGACTTTTTAACGGAGCAGCACCTCGATCTGCCCATGGAATTTGCCAGCATTGGTAAAGCCGGCAGCCGTCTGGGTACCGCTCTGGCAATGGCCGTGGACCATGAAATCAACATGGTTTCACTGGTGCGTAACCTGGAAGAGTTCTTTGCCCGCGAATCCTGCGGTTGGTGTACGCCATGCCGTGATGGCCTGCCGTGGAGCGTGAAGATTCTGCGCGCGCTGGAGCAGAAAAAAGGCCAGCCGGGGGACATTGAGACCCTGGAGCAGCTTTGCCGCCAGCTTGGCCCGGGCAAAACCTTCTGTGCCCACGCGCCGGGTGCGGTCGAGCCGCTGCAGAGCGCCATTAAATATTTCCGTGAAGAGTTTGAAGCCGGCATTGCGCCGCAGGTGTTTGGCAATACCCGATCTATCGGCGGTATTCAGCCAAACCTGCTGAAAGCGCGCTGGTAATTCGCCGTTATCCACGGGAGCTGGCCCTGTGCCGCCGTCCCTGTTGCAGTGTGCAGGGGCAAGAATTTGATTAACGCTCGTTTCTGACGAGCCTGACGGAAGCATGTCACTATGGCTACAATCCATGTAGACGGTAAAGAATATGATGTGAACGGAGCGGACAACCTGCTACAGGCATGTCTGTCTCTGGGCCTTGATATTCCTTATTTTTGCTGGCATCCGGCGCTGGGAAGCGTGGGTGCCTGCCGCCAGTGTGCGGTGAAGCAATTCCAGAACGCTGAAGACACCCGCGGCCGCCTTGTCATGTCCTGTATGACACCGGCGTCCGATGGCACCTTCATCTCAATTGATGATGGCGAAGCGAAAGAGTTCCGTGAAAGCGTGGTGGAGTGGTTAATGACTAACCACCCGCATGACTGTCCGGTATGTGAAGAGGGCGGTAACTGTCATCTTCAGGATATGACGGTCATGACAGGCCACAGCTTCCGCCGCTATCGCTTCACCAAACGTACCCACCGCAATCAGGATCTCGGTCCGTTCATCTCGCACGAAATGAACCGCTGTATCGCCTGCTACCGCTGCGTGCGTTACTACAAAGATTATGCCGACGGTAAAGATCTGGGCGTGTATGGTGCGCACGACAACGTGTATTTTGGTCGTCCGGAAGACGGCACGCTGGAAAGCGAGTTTTCCGGTAACCTGGTGGAAATCTGCCCGACCGGCGTGTTCACCGATAAAACCCACTCCGAACGCTATAACCGCAAATGGGATATGCAGTTCGCGCCAAGCATCTGTCAGCAGTGCAGCGTAGGCTGTAACACCAGCCCCGGTGAGCGCTACGGCGAACTGCGTCGTATCGAAAACCGCTATAACGGCAGCGTTAACCACTACTTCCTGTGCGATCGTGGTCGCTTTGGCTACGGTTATGTCAATCTGAAAGATCGTCCTCGCCATCCGGTCCAGTTGCGTGGCAACGACAGCGTGAAGCTGAATGCCGAGCAGGCCGTTAACGCCGGAGCCGATGTCCTGCGTCAGGCGAAGCGCGTCATTGGTATTGGTTCGCCGCGTGCCAGCATCGAAAGTAACTTTGCTTTGCGCGAACTGGTCGGTGCGGAAAACTTCTCTACCGGTATGCCCGCGGGCGAACAGGCGCGTCTTGAACTGCTGCTGAAAGTGCTGCGTGAAGGCGGCATTTATACGCCTTCACTGCGCGAGATCGAGAGCTACGACGCGGTGCTGGTGTTAGGCGAAGACCTGACACAGGTTGGCGCACGCGTGGCCCTGTCAGTGCGTCAGGCAGTAAAAGGCAAAGCCCGCGAAATGGCCGCTGCGCAGAAAGTCGCAGACTGGCAGATCGCCGCGATCCTCAATATCGGTCAGCACGCTAAGCATCCGTTATTTGTCACCAACGTCGATGAAACCCGTCTGGACGACATCGCGGCGTGGAGCTACCGTGCCCCGGTTGAAGAACAGGCGCGTCTTGGCTTTGCGATTGCCCACGCGCTGGACGACAGTGCGCCAGCCGTCAGCGACTTCGACAGTGCGCTGAACGGTAAGCTGGATGTGGTGGTACAGGCGCTGGCCGGTGCCAAAAAACCGCTAATCATTTCCGGTGTGCATTCAGGCAGCAGTGCCATGATCGAAGCGGCCGCGAACGTGGCCAAAGCCCTGAAAGCGCGCGGTGCAGACGTCGGTATCACCCTGCTGGCTGGTCATGCTAACAGCATGGGCCTGGGCCTGATGGGGGGCAATACGCTGGACCAGGCACTGGAACAACTGCAGAACGGCGAAGCCGATGCGGTCGTGGTGCTGGAAAACGATTTGTATCGCCATGCGCCAAAAGCGCAGGTCGATGCGGCGCTGAACCATGCGGCTAACGTGATTGTGGTCGATCATCAGCGCACCGCCACGGTGGAAAAAGCCGGACTGCTGCTTTCCGCCGCCAGTTTTGCCGAAAGCGACGGTACGTCAATTAACCATGAGGGCCGCGCACAGCGCTTCTTCCAGGTGTACGATCCTGCCTACTACGATAACAGCATTGTGATGCTGGAAAGCTGGCGCTGGTTGCACTCACTGCACAGCGCGCTGGAAAGTCGTCACGTTGACTGGACGCAACTGGACCATGTCATTGATGCCGTTGTGGCAAGTCTGCCACAGCTGAAAGGGATCAAGGATGCGGCGCCGGATGCCAGCTTCCGTATTCGTGGTCAGAAGCTGGCGCGTTCTCCGCACCGTGCCAGTGGGCGTACTGCTGTGCGCGCGAATATCAGCGTGCACGAGCCGCGTCAGCCGCAGGATCAGGACACCATGTTTGCCTTCTCGATGGAAGGGAACAACCAGCCGAGCGCACCGCGTTCGCAAATTCCGTTTGCGTGGGCACCAGGCTGGAACTCACCGCAGGCGTGGAACAAATTCCAGGATGAAGTGGGCGGGAAACTGCGTCATGGCGATCCCGGTGTGCGTTTGTTCGAAGCCAGCGATGCGCAGCTTGCCTGGTTCAGCAGCGTGCCAGAAGCCTATGCCACGCAAGGTCAGTTCCGCGTCGCGCCTTACTACCAGTTATTCGGAAGTGAAGAAATGACGCAGCGTGCGCCGGTTATCCAGCAGCGCATGTCGGCACCAACCCTGGTTCTGAACCCGGAAGATGCCGCGAAGCTGGGCGTGAATAACGGTGCAGCAGTGGAATTAACCTGTGCAGGTGAAACCGTACGTTTGCCAGTGCGTTTCTCGGCTTCTTTGCAGGCAGGGCAGGTTGGGCTTCCACTCGGTATGCCGGGTGTCCCGCCCTTCCTGGCGAATGCGAAAATTGATTCTCTGCAGGAGGCGGCGCAATGAGCTGGTTAACACCGGATGTTATCGACATTCTGATCGCCATTGGTAAAGCGCTGGTGATTTTGCTGGTCGTGGTGGCCTGCGGTGCGTTTATGAGCTTCGCCGAGCGTCGTTTGCTCGGCCTGTTTCAGAACCGCTATGGGCCAAACCGTGTGGGCTGGGGCGGATCGTTGCAGCTGGTTGCTGACATGATCAAGATGTTCTTTAAAGAGGACTGGGTTCCCCCGTTCACCGATCGCTTTATCTTTACGCTGGCGCCGGTCATCGCGTTTGTTTCCCTGCTGCTGGCCTTTGCTATCGTCCCGGTTTCACCGACCTGGGTGGTGACCGATCTCAATATCGGGTTGCTGTTCTTCCTGATGATGGCGGGCCTGGCTGTATATGCCGTGCTGTTTGCGGGCTGGTCGAGTAATAACAAATACTCGCTGTTAGGTGCGATGCGTGCCTCTGCGCAGACCTTGAGTTACGAAGTGTTCCTGGGTCTGTCACTGATGGGCGTGGTAGCGCAGGCGGGCTCGTTCAACATGACCGATATCGTCAACAGTCAGACGCATCTGTGGAACATCATCCCGCAGTTCTTTGGGTTTGTGACCTTCTGTATCGCGGGTGTGGCCGTTTGTCACCGCCATCCGTTTGACCAGCCCGAAGCCGAGCAGGAACTGGCTGACGGTTACCACATTGAATATGCCGGTATGAAATTTGGTCTGTTCTTTGTCGGCGAATATGTCGCGATTACCACCGTTTCAGCGCTGATTGTGACGCTGTTCTTTGGTGGCTGGCACGGGCCTTTCCTGCCGCCGTTCATCTGGTTCGCCTTGAAAACGGCGTTCTTTATGATGATGTTCATCCTGATTCGTGCTGCGCTTCCGCGTCCACGCTATGACCAGGTGCTGTCGTTCGGCTGGAAAGTGTGTCTGCCGTTGACGCTGTTGAACCTGCTGGCGACCGCCGCAGTGATTCTTTATACAGCGCAGTAAGGGGTAACAAATGACGTTAAAAGATATTGTCGTAGGCTTCGGCACGACAGTGCGCAGTATCTGGATGATTGGCATGCACGCCTTCGCGAAACGCGAAACCCAGATGTATCCAGAAGAGCCGGTCTACCTGCCACCGCGTTACCGTGGCCGTATTGTGTTGACCCGCGATCCTGATGGTGCAGAGCGTTGTGTTGCCTGTAACCTGTGTGCGGTAGCCTGTCCGGTAGGCTGTATTTCGCTGCAAAAAGCGGAAACCAAAGACGGCCGCTGGTATCCAGAGTTCTTCCGTATCAACTTCTCACGCTGCATTTTCTGCGGCCTGTGCGAAGAGGCCTGCCCAACCACCGCTATCCAGCTGACGCCGGATTTCGAACTGGGCGAGTTCAAGCGTCAGGATCTGGTATACGAAAAAGAAGACCTGTTGATCTCGGGGCCGGGTAAATATCCGGAGTACAACTTCTACCGTATGGCAGGTATGGCAATTGACGGTAAAGATAAGGGTGACGCAGAGAACGAAGCGAAACCTATCGACGTCAAAGGCTTACTACCTTAAGGAGCAGGGCATGGAATTTGCGTTTTATCTTTGCGGACTGGTGGCGGTGGTGACGACGTTGCGCGTGATCACCCACACTAATCCGGTACATGCGTTGCTGTACCTGATCGTTTCGCTGTTATCGGTGGCTGGCGTCTTCTTCTCTCTGGGTGCCTACTTTGCAGGTGCGCTGGAAATTATTGTGTATGCCGGCGCCATCATGGTGCTGTTCGTGTTCGTTGTGATGATGCTTAACCTGGGCAAAGCCACGCAGAAACAGGAGCGTGAATGGTTAAGTCCGTCGTTATGGATTGGTCCGGGCCTGGTTTCGTTGCTGCTGCTGGCAGTGATGATCTACGCCATCATGACGGCACATGACCAGGGTATTGACGGCAAAATTATCGATGCGAAAGCGGTGGGCATTAGTCTGTTTGGCCCGTATGTGCTGGCGGTTGAACTGGCATCAATGCTGCTGCTGGCCGGCCTGGTTGTGGCTTTCCACCTGGGCCGCGAAGAGCGCCAGGGCGAAGTCCTGAGCAACCGTTCAAACGATGCCGCGCAGGCGAATAAGGAGCAAGCATGATTCCCTTACAACATGGATTGATTCTGGCGGCGGTGCTGTTTGTGCTGGGGCTGACCTCGCTGGTGTTGCGCCGTAATCTGCTGTTTATGCTGATAAGCCTGGAAATCATGATCAATGCCGCGGCGCTGGCGCTGGTTGTTGCAGGCAGCTACTGGGGACAGGCTGACGGTCAGGTGATGTATATTCTGGCTATCAGTCTCGCCGCAGCGGAAGCCAGTATTGGGCTGGCCCTGCTGCTTCAGCTCTATCGTCGTCGTCAGACGCTGAACATTGATACTGTGAGCGAGATGCGCGGATGAACCTTCTCTATTTAACTGTCTTATTTCCGCTAATCGGCTTTCTGCTGTTAGCGTTCTCCCGTGGCCGCTGGTCAGAAAACCTGTCCGCGACCGTGGGCATGGGATCGGTCGGGCTGGCTGCGCTCACCACGGTGTTTGTGGGTTTCGACTTCTTTGCCCACGGGCAGCAGGTCTTCACTCAGGCGCTGTGGACCTGGATTCATGTCGGCAATTTTAATATTCAGGTCAATCTGACGCTGGATGGCCTGTCGCTCACCATGCTGTCGGTGGTGACCGGTGTCGGCTTCCTGATCCATATGTTCGCCTCGTGGTATATGCGTGGAGAAGAGGGATATTCACGCTTCTTCGCTTATACCAACCTGTTTATCGCCAGCATGGTTGTTCTGGTTCTGGCGGATAACCTGATGCTGATGTATCTGGGTTGGGAAGGGGTAGGGCTGTGCTCCTATCTTCTGATCGGCTTCTATTACAGCAATCCGGAAAACGGCAAGGCGGCGATGAAGGCATTCATCATCACGCGCGTCGGTGATGTCTTCCTGGCATTTGCGTTGTTCATCCTTTACAACGAACTGGGTACGCTCAACTTCCGCGAAATGGCGGAACTGGCTCCGGCACACTTTGCGGCGGACAACCATATGCTGCAATGGGCCACGCTGATGCTGTTGGGTGGCGCAGTAGGTAAGTCTGCGCAGCTGCCGCTTCAGACCTGGCTGGCCGATGCGATGGCAGGTCCAACGCCGGTTTCCGCGCTGATTCACGCCGCCACCATGGTGACGGCAGGGGTTTACCTGATTGCCCGCACCCACGGCCTGTTCCTGTTGACGCCTGAAGTGCTGCATCTGGTCGGCATTATCGGTGCGATTACGCTGGTACTGGCGGGTTTTGCTGCTCTGGTCCAGACGGATATCAAACGTGTACTGGCTTACTCCACCATGAGTCAGATCGGCTACATGTTCCTGGCGCTGGGTGTGCAGGCGTGGGATGCCGCCATTTTCCACCTGATGACCCATGCCTTCTTTAAAGCCTTGCTGTTCCTGTCCTCAGGTTCGGTTATCCTGGCCTGCCACCACGAGCAGAACATCTTTAAGATGGGCGGACTGCGTAAAAGCATCCCACTGGTGTACACCTGCTTCCTGGTCGGCGGTGCTGCCCTGGCCGCATTGCCGCTGATTACCGCCGGTTTCTACAGTAAAGATGAAATCCTGTTTGGTGCACTGGCGAACGGCCATTTGAACCTGATGGTCGCGGGTCTGGTAGGGGCGTTCCTGACCTCAATCTACACCTTCCGCATGATCTTTATCGTCTTCCACGGCGAAGAGAAAATCCATGCACACGCGGGCAAAGGCATTACCCATCATCTGCCACTGATTGTGTTGCTGGTGCTCTCAACGTTTGTGGGTGCATTAATTACCCCACCGCTGGCGGGCGTTTTACCGGCCAATGAGTTTGGTGAGAACGGTAAAGTCACGCTGGAGATCGCGTCCGGCCTGGTCGCGGTTGCGGGCATCGTTATCGCCGCTGCCCTCTGGCTGGGCAAGCGTCAGCTGGTCAGCAGCGTGGCCAACAGTGCGCCGGGCCGTTTCTTCGGCACCTGGTGGTTCGCCGCCTGGGGCTTTGACTGGCTCTACGACAAAGTCTTCGTCAAACCGTATCTGGGCATTGCGTGGTTGTTAAAACGCGATCCTCTTAACGGCCTGATGAACCTGCCTGCGTTGCTTTCACGTATCGCCAATAAAGGTCTGGTGGTCAGTGAAAACGGGTATTTGCGCTGGTATGTCGCGTCGATGAGCGTTGGTGCCGTCGTTGTGCTGGCGCTGCTGCTGGTAATTTAAAGATTGATGAGCGGGTAGGTGTGAAAACTTACCCATTAAGAATGTCAAAGATTGTCTGATGTAAGGGCGTAATCGGCGCAGTCCGTTTTGCCACCGCCAGCGCACAGCAACCGGAGCGTACTGAAGTACGTGAGGATTGCGAGCACTGCCGGGGGCGAAACGGGCAAGTGAGATAGCCCGAGCCAGGACAAAAAAAAGGGAAGTATGCCGTGTTATTACCTTGGCTAATTTTCATACCCTTCTTCGGTGGTTTCGTCTGCTGGCTCACCGAGCGCTTCGGCGCGAAGGTGCCTCGCTGGATCGCACTGATCACCATGGGGCTGACGTTGGCGCTCTCGCTGCAACTCTGGTTGCAGGGGGGCTATTCACTGACGCAGGCAGCGGGTATTCCGCAGTGGCAATCGAGCTTCTCAGTACCCTGGATTCCCCGTTTCGGCATTAATTTCCATTTAGCGCTTGATGGCCTTTCGCTGTTAATGGTGGTGCTGACCGGACTGCTCGGCCTGATGGCAGTGCTGTGTTCCTGGAACGAAATTGAAAAGTATCAGGGCTTCTTTCATCTGAACCTGATGTGGATCCTGGGCGGCGTTATCGGCGTGTTCCTCGCCATTGACATGTTCCTGTTCTTCTTCTTCTGGGAAATGATGCTGGTGCCGATGTACTTCCTCATCGCGCTGTGGGGACATAAAGCATCGGACGGTAAAACCCGTATTACCGCCGCGACCAAATTCTTTATTTATACTCAGGCATCCGGTCTGGTGATGTTGATTGCGATTCTGGCGCTGGTGTTTGTTCACTACAACGCCACGGGCGTCTGGACGTTCAACTACGAGCAGTTGCTGAAGACGCCAATGTCGCACACCGTGGAGTACCTGCTGATGCTGGGCTTCTTCATCGCGTTTGCGGTGAAAATGCCGGTTGTCCCGCTTCATGGCTGGCTGCCTGATGCGCACAGTCAGGCTCCGACCGCAGGTTCAGTTGACCTGGCGGGTATCCTGCTGAAAACCGCCGCCTACGGCTTACTGCGCTTCAGCCTGCCGCTGTTTCCAAACGCCTCGGCAGAGTTTGCACCGATCGCGATGTGGTTAGGGATCATCGGGATTTTCTACGGTGCCTGGATGGCGTTCTCGCAGACGGATATCAAACGCCTGATCGCTTACACCTCGATTTCGCACATGGGCTTTGTCCTGATTGCGATTTACACCGGTAGCCAGTTGGCCTTCCAGGGCGCGGTTGTACAGATGATCGCGCACGGCCTGTCAGCAGCGGCGCTGTTTATCCTGTGCGGACAGCTTTACGAACGTCTGCATACCCGTGATATGCGTCAGATGGGCGGTTTGTGGTCGCGCATTAAATGGATTCCAGGGTTATCCCTGTTCTTTGCTGTCGCCAATCTGGGTATGCCAGGTACGGGTAACTTCGTCGGGGAATTCATGATCCTGACCGGCAGTTTCCAGATCGTTCCAGTCATTATCGTGATTGCGACCTTTGGCCTGGTTTTCGCCTCGGTCTATTCGCTGGTGATGATGCAACGTGCCTACTACGGTGAAGCGAAATCGAAAGATCCGCTGCCGGGCATGTCGGCGCGTGAATTCCTGACCATTGGGGTGCTCGTGGTCCTGCTGGTGCTGCTGGGTGTTTATCCTCAGCCGATTCTGGATACCTCACATGCTGCAATGAGCAATATTCAGCAGTGGTTTACCGCTTCAATTTCAACTACAAGGCCGTAATTCGCCATGACAATAACTCCTCAACAATTGATCGCGTTGCTGCCGCTGTTAATCGTCGGATTGACGGTGGTGGTTGTGATGCTGTCCATTGCCTGGCGACGCAACCACTTTGTTAACGCCACGCTAACAGTGGTTGGCCTGAACCTGGCGCTGCTGTCACTGTATTTTGTCGGTCAGGTTGGCGCGATGGATGTCACGCCGCTGCTGCGTGTAGACGCGTATTCGATGTTCTATACCGCCCTGGTGATGCTCGCCAGCCTGGCAACCTGTACTTTTGCCTATCCGTGGCTGGCCACGTTCCCGGACAACAAGGACGAGTTTTATCTGCTGGTTCTGATTGCTGCACTGGGCGGTATCGTGTTGTCAGCGTCTAACCACCTTGCATCACTGTTTATCGGGATTGAACTGCTGTCACTGCCGTTGTTTGGTTTGATTGGTTACGCCTTCCGTCAGAAACGTTCGCTGGAAGCGGCCCTGAAATACACCATCCTGTCGGCGGCGGCATCGTCTTTCCTGCTGTTTGGTATCGCGCTGATTTACGCTGACTCGGGCAACCTGGGCTTCGTCAGCCTGGGTAAAAGTCTGACGGACAGCATGATTCAGGAGCCGCTGCTGCTGGTCGGTCTGGGCATGTTGATTATCGGTCTGGGCTTTAAACTGTCACTGGTGCCATTCCATCTGTGGACGCCGGACGTTTATCAGGGCGCACCCGCACCGGTTTCTACTTTCCTTGCCACCGCCAGCAAAATTGCGATCTTCGGCGTTATCATGCGCCTGTTTATGTACACGCCGGTGACCGACAGCGAAGCCGTACGGACGGTACTGGCCGTGATTGCCTTTGTCTCCATCCTGTTCGGTAACCTGATGGCGATTTCGCAAAGCAATATCAAGCGCCTGCTGGGTTACTCTTCCATTGCGCATCTGGGGTATCTGCTGGTCGCGCTGATTGCGGTGAAAGATCATCAGTTGTCGCTGGAAACCGCAGGGGTTTACCTGGCCGGTTACCTGTTCAGCAGCCTCGGCGCGTTTGGTGTGGTAAGCCTGATGTCCAGTCCTTATCGTGGCCCGGATGCCGATTCGCTTTACTCCTATCGCGGGCTGTTCTGGCACCGTCCGATTCTGTCGGCCGTGATGACCGTGATGATGCTGTCGCTGGCGGGTATCCCCATGACGCTGGGCTTTATCGGTAAATTCTACGTGATTGCCTCTGGCGTGAGCGCCAACCTGTGGTGGTTGACCGGTGCGGTGGTGGTCGGCAGTGCGATTGGTCTTTACTACTATCTGCGCGTTACCGTCAGTCTTTATCTCAGCCCGCCTGAATTGCTGAGCCGCGATACGCCAGCCAACTGGGCCTTCACCGCCGGTGGCGTGGTTGTCTTGATCTCCGCGATTCTGGTGTTGGTGCTGGGCGTTTATCCGCAGCCGTTAATCAGACTGGTGCAGATGGCCCAGCCGCTGATGTAATGTCACGCTGTTGCGATTAATCAGGCCTTCGGGCCTGATTTTTTTGTCTGAAAATCGACACAGGTGTTTTTTGCATAGCCTTCGCAATATCACGTCGCGTCCGCTTTTCTCTTCGTTTTCATTCTGCATCTTCATTCTGTTTCCACAGTTTCGTGCTGAAATGGGGCGAACAGATAAGGGGGAGCATTGCTTATGGATCGCCGACATTTTCTGCTGGGGTGTACCGCAACGCTGCTGACGGCAAAAAGCACACTGTCATTCGCCGCGCAGGCCGCTGTCGCCCAAACCGTTATTCCCCTCTGGCCCGGCACGCCACCCGGCGGTGGCGGGCCAGAGGGGCCGGTTGAGACATCGCCTTCAGGCGCAGAGCGTCATATCGCCGTACCCACCTTAACCGTCTTACGACCGGGCATGGGGAACGGTCATGTTGTCCTGATCGCCGGCGGTGGCGGCTATAAACGGATAGAAATGGCAAAAGAAGCCTGGCCCGCGGCTCGCTGGTTAACGGCGCGCGGCTACACTGCGGCGATATTGCGTTATCGTCTGCCGTCCGAACACTGGGGCGATGGTAACCGGGTTGCCCTGCAGGATGCGCTGCGTGCCCTGCAACTGGTCAAAGCGCAGGCAACAGGGTTAACGGTGCTGGGGTTTTCGGCCGGTGCGCATTTGCTCGGGATGGCCATCAGCCCGATGGGCGCGCGCATGGGGGCGGTGACAGAGGCACAGGACAGCGCACCTGTTCAGGTTGACGGTGCCGCGCTGATTTATCCCGTCATTACGCTGGAAGCGCCTTATACGCACACATCTACTCACCGCGTTTTGCTGGGGGCGCATCCTACGGCGGCAGAAGACGCCGCCTGGTCGGTGCAGAATACGGTGACAGCAGCATCACCGCCTTTTTTTCTGGTGCAGGCCGAAGATGACCCGATATCCGATCCCCACAACATGCTGATCATGGCGCGAGCCTGTCAGCAACATCACGTAAATGTGGAGATGATCCGCTACCCAACCGGCGGGCACGGTTTTGGGATGGGGAAACCCGGCACACCCACCATGGCCTGGCCTGCGCGTTATCAACACTGGCTGCAAAGCCGCTAGCAGGCTACAGTGAGGGGTCGGTTATTGAATGAGGATGAGACATGCATATCAGTTGGCTGGATCTGCACCAGCAGGCATTAAGCGTCCCGCAGCTTTATGCAGTACTGGCGTTGCGCTGTGAAGTCTTCGTCGTGGAGCAGCAGTGCGCCTATCTGGATGTGGATGGTCAGGATTTGCAGGGCGAGAATCGTCACCTCCTCGGCATGGCGCAGGATGACCTGCTGGCCTATGCGCGCATCCTGTCGCCCCGGCGCGCCGAGACAGAGGTAAAAATTGGGCGCGTCATCATCTCCAGCAAAGCCCGTGGCCTGAATTTAGGTAACCAGTTGATGATGCAGGCGATAGCCAGCTGTGAACAGCACTGGCCAGGGCATGCACAGTTTCTTTCTGCCCAGGCGCATCTTGCAGGGTTTTATCAGCGTCACGGTTTTGTCGCGGTCAGCGACAGCTACCTTGAGGACGGTATTCCCCATATTGATATGCGCAGAGCAGGGGGGAAATAAACCGCGCTAACGGCCTGACGGTTTTATTCCTCCCTCAGCCTGTCGCGTGTTCTTTTCACGTACGCAAAAAAAATGCATCCCGGCGCCAGGCCTGAGATGCATTATGCCGTGAGATGGCCGTGTTAGCTGACGGTCATCTGGCGATCGTCAACGTATTTACGCTGGTCTGGCGGGGGCGGCACATACTGATAGAGCCACGTTTCGCTCAGCGTTTCGTCTTTGGTTCGCAGGAACAGACGCATCTCAACGGGTTGTACGCTGTCGCTGTCAGGATACCAGTCAAAGAGGATACGGTACCCTTTGATCGGCTCAACATACAGAATCTCAACCTGCTTAAAGGTGCCGGAGGACACGGTAATCACCGGTTCAATGCCCTTTGGTGCGGCGGCCTGCAAATCGCCGCCGATAAAGTCGACAGCAAAGCGGCGGCACCACACATCCGGGAAGTGCTCGCCTGGCGCCCAGCCTTCGGGGAAGCCGCCGATGCCGGTGCGGGTCGCATCCACGCGCGCCAGTTGGCTCTGTACGGGCGGCAGTGCGCTCCAGTAGAGTTTGTACGAAAAACTGAACGCGTTGCCCGCTTTGATCGGTTCGGCGGGCTGCCAGAAGCAGACGATGTTATCGAGCGTTTCACCGGTCGTGGGGATCTCCATCAGGTTGATGGCACCTTTACCCCACTTACCAACCGGTTCCACCCACAGGCTTGGCCGTTTGTTATACCAGCCAATCACGTCCTGATAATTCTCAAAGTCATGATCAAGCTGAAGCAGACCAAAACCACGCGGGTTTTCATCTTCGTAGGCG
The DNA here is from genome assembly GCF_041954745.1 of Pantoea sp. CS_6. Classification (NCBI taxonomy): domain Bacteria; kingdom Pseudomonadati; phylum Pseudomonadota; class Gammaproteobacteria; order Enterobacterales; family Erwiniaceae; genus Pantoea; species Pantoea sp. CS_6. The sequence goes on along the minus strand of NZ_JAVAYG010000006.1, from coordinate 21,355 downwards.
TTGAACTGCAGGCGCTGAGGGTTATTCAGCGGACGGGCAATCCATTCCCCTTTCCCGCTCCACATTGCCAGGCGATCGGAGTCGTGAATCTGGGGATGGTAGGTGTTACACATCCGACGCTCGTTGGTGCCGCAGCTGAACATACTGGTCATCGGCGAAATGCCTAACTGACGAATATCCTTGCGGGCAAAGAGATGATTCTCAATGTCCATCACCACGCGTTCGGCTTCGCAGTGAATCACAAACTTGTATGCGCCGGTGATGCTGGCCCCATCCAGTAAGGCATAGCAGGTGAAGGTCGTGTCTTCGGCTTTCGGCGTTTCAAACCAGAACGCTGTAAAGTCCGGAAACTCTTCCTGGCCATTACTGAAAGTGTTAATGGCGACGCCACGCGCGGACAGGCCGTACTGGTAAGTATCATCGACAGCACGGAAGTAGCTGGCACCGAGAAAGGAGACGATATCGCGGCGGGCCAGTTCAGGTTTTTTAAAGGCACGGAAGCCCGCAAACCCCAGATCGGTTTTGCCTTCCAGCTGCTTAGTGTCGACTTTCGCATCGTTGTAGTTAAACAGCTCGGTGCGGAAGTGGATTTCGCGTGCCTCACGGCTGGCACTGTCGACGGAAAACATGCGGATGCGGCGTTTAAAGCCCATGCCGACGTGGAAAAACTGCACATCAAGCTCGCGATTTGGAATGTTGTTCCACAGCGAGTGATTAGCATCGTACTGAATATCGTTGTAAGCCTGCGGCGTCAGGTTAGCCAGCGTTTGCGGCAGCGGGCCCGGTGGACCACCCCACGGCTTTTTGGCCAGTGCGGCCGCGTTCTTTTTTAACTCGTCGAAATCGAAGCGCACTGCGATTCCGTCAGCAATGCCATCATCTGCCCAGGCGGATTGCGCGAATAGCGTTGATAAGCCTGTCATACCGCTCACCGCGGAGAAGGCCATTGACGCTTTCATAAACATTCTTCGATTCATGCCGGAGATCATTCCTTAGCTTTTCGAGTTTGTTGTGACTGTCGTGTCGAAGCACAGAGCCTGATTATTACAGGCAACAGCAGGGTACGACAGTCGGCTTAGAGAAAAATTCAGTTCGCTGAAAATTTATCAGATAAATCAAATAAACGAAGCGAAATTGCTGTAAGCAAGTCATCTCTTACACTTCTTTGCGTAATCACAGCCTGCCATAAGTTGACGCGCGTGCGCTTTCCTTGCGCCGATTTTCAGGTGATTCCTGGTAAGGGGCCGCGCAAAGCCCTCATTTATGGCTATAGTTAACCAGGTGCATTGCAATTCACATGGAGGAAATGATGGTAAAACAGACTGAATCTTTCGACACGGGCTATGACGACGATATCGCACTGCTGACTGAAACGCTGGAAGAAGTGCTGAAGTCATCAGGTGATCCGGCCGATCAGAAATATATCGAACTGAAAACCAAAGCTGAACGCGCGCTGGAAGATGTTAAATCACGTGTCAGCCAGGCCTCAGATAGCTATTACTACCGTGCCAAACAGGCCGCGTACCGTGCTGATGATTACGTCCATGAAAAACCGTGGCAGGGCATTGGCATCGGTGCTACTGCAGGGCTGGTATTAGGCCTGCTGCTGGCGCGTCGCTAATCTCAATCGCCTAAAACGGGCAGGCGCTGTCCTGTCCGTTCTCCCTTTCTGGTTCTTCCGCACTTCTGTCACCTGCCTGAAAATGCCGTTACCCGGTTAATTCCTGCCCGCAGATTGTGTTTTGTTCAGGGGCTTTCTAAAGTAAAGCGACAGGCACAAGGAGAATGAATGTGATAAGAGTTGAAATGCTGTCCACGGGCGATGAAGTGTTACATGGACAAATCGTCGATACCAACGCCGCCTGGCTGGCTGATGTGTTATTTCAACACGGGCTGCCGATGACCAGCCGGACTACGGTGGGTGACGCAATGTCGTCGCTGGTGGAAACGCTAAAGGCCCGCAGTCTTGAGGCGGACGTGCTCATCGTGAATGGTGGACTGGGGCCAACCACTGACGACCTTAGCGCCCAGGCCGCGGCCAAAGCGAGCGGGGTAGGGCTGGTGATGCAGGAAGCCTGGCTGGAAACGATGGAAGCCTGGTTCGCCAGCCGCGGACGGGTTATGGCTGAGAGCAACCGTAAACAGGCAGAAATTCCCGCTAACGCCGAAATGCTGGATAACCCGGTCGGCACCGCCTGTGGCTTTGCACTGCAACTCAATCGCTGCTGGATGTTCTTTACGCCAGGCGTTCCCTCTGAATTCAAGGTAATGGTCGAACAACAAATCATTCCGCGTCTGAAAGCGAAGTTCGACCTGCCTGAACCGCCCGTTTGCCTGCGGCTGACCACCTTTGGCCGGGGAGAAAGCGACATTGCGAATGAACTGGAACCGTTGCCGCTGCCGGAGAACGTGCTGATGGGCTACCGTTCTTCCATGCCGATTATCGAAATCAAACTTACGGGGCCAGCCGAACAGCGCGTCGCGATGGAGCAGGTCTGGCAGCAGGTACGTTTGTTGCTGGCCGAGTGTACGATATTTGAAGGCACTGAGGGGCTGCCTGCACTGCTGGCGCGGGAACTGCATCAACGTCACTGGCGGCTGGCGATCAGCGAACAGTACACCGCAGGGTTACTTCACTGGCAACTGGCTTCGGCTGACGTGCCCCTTAGCGCCAGCGAAATTCTGCCGCAGCAGGACGAGAGTCTGGATGTTCAGGTCATGCGCACCCAGGCGCTGGCGACGCGCTTGCAGACTCAGCTTGCCCTGTCCGTCGGCAGCCTGAGCGAAGACGCGATCTCTGTGGCGCTCCATACACCGGAAGCGACCTGGGGACAACGTGTTAAATTCAATAGTGGTCGTCACAACCTGGAAACCCGTCAGAAAGTGGTGGCGATGATGGCAATGAACATGCTGCGGCGCTGGTTACACGGCAGCGAGGTCAGCACAGGGCACGGCTGGATTGATGTGCTTGAAACTATTAAGCATTAAAAATACGGACCGGTGCCAAACGGCACCGACCGCCTTCTTTTCTGTTCCCCGCGTTTCCTCAACTAACACGCTGTTTAACGCCGTAGCCCCGTCGCCAGCACGGTAAAGGTCGCCGTGACTTTAGCCAGCGTGGCCTGGGGCTCGGCGCTGGCGGCCACCCACAAGGCGGCAGTAAACGCCGCACCATTCAGCAAGCGGGCAGCGGCTTCAACATCCACAGGCTTCAGCACGCCGCTCGTGACCATCTCCTCCAGTGCATGCTGGGTTGCGGTCAGGCAGGCGTTCTGGCTGGGCCACAGGGAGGGATCGCCAAGAAAGGCCGGGCCATCCAGTAATACAATACGCTGCACTTCGGGGTCCAGCGCCATCTCGATATAGGCGATACCTTCCGCCAGCAACTGGTTCCAGCTGTCGCCCGCACTGGCCGCGCGCGCTTTTGCACGCTGGGCGATTTCACTGTCGACTTCCGCGACCACAGCGGCGAGAAGGCCACGTTTATCGCCAAAATTGTGATAAAGTGCACCGCGCGTTAAACCAACGCTCGCCGTCAGCTCATCCATGGACGCGGCAGCAAACCCCTTTTCGGCAAAGGCTTTACGTGCGGCGGCAATCAGTTTAAGGCGATTTTCTTCCATCGTGACCGCACGAGGTCGTCCTGCCATGGTTCTCTCCTTTTCGTATACGTCGCGTATCTGAAATTGACATACGGGGCGTATGTGTGGTTTATTTCACATACGGGAAGTATATTAAATCATGTCGTCATGAGGCGCATGATTTCCTGATAACAACTCACCAGAGGGTAAAACAATGAGCAATCGTGAAGCAGTTTTCCCGGCGGGTCGTCATGCGCTGTATGAAAGGCATGGCTATTCCGCTGCGATCCGCTCGGGCGACCTGCTGTTCGTCTCGGGTCAGGTTGGCAGTCGCAAGGACGGATCGCCTGAACCGGATTTTGCTGCTCAGGTGCAACTGGCCTTTGAGAATCTGCGCCAGACGCTGGCGGCGGCAGGCTGTTCGTTCGATGATCTTATTGATGTCACCACGTTTCATACCGACCCTGAAACGCAGTTCGCTACCATTATGGAAGTGAAAAAAGCGATATTTCCGCAGCCACCTTATCCTAACTGGACGGCGGTCGGCGTTAACTGGCTGGCAGGATTCGATTTTGAAATCAAAGTCATTGCCCGTATCCCCTGATTCAGCACCCGGCGAAAAAAAACCGTCATCCGGTTGGGATGACGGTTTTTTTAAACGCTTTGGCTCAACCACTAGAGTTCAAGCTCGATTTCACCTTTCGCCTTACAGCAGCAGGGCAGGATCTCCCCCTGTTCAATAAAGGCCAGCGGGGTTTCCGCGTAGTCGACCTCGCCGCGCAGTAACCGCATACGGCAGGAGCCGCAGTAACCTTCCCGGCACTGAAACTCCACGCACAGGTTGTTGGCTTCCAGCATGGTCAACAGATTAGGATGATCGTCTGCGCACTCCAGTCGGGTGCCGGAACTGCGCAGAATAACAACAGAACGGCTCATCGTTATAACTGGAAGTCGTCGAAGTCGTTTTCGCCCACTTCTGAATCAATCTGACCCACCAGGTAAGAACTGACTTCCACTTCCTGCGGGGCAACCTGAACGTTATCGGACACCAGCCAGGCGTTGATCCAGGGAATCGGGTTCGAGCGCGTTTCGAACGGCAGATCGAGGCCAACCGCCTGCATACGAATGTTGGTGATGTATTCGATATACTGGCACAGGATATCTTTGTTCAGACCGATCATGGAGCCGCCGCTGAACAGGTAATCTGCCCACTCTTTCTCCTGTAAGGCCGCTTTCTTAAACAGCTCGAAGCACTCTTCACGGCATTCGGCGGCAATTTCTTTCATTTCAGGATCGTCTTCACCGGTGCGCAGCAGATTAAGCATGTGCTGGGTGCCGGTCAGATGCAGAGCTTCGTCGCGTGCAATCAGCTTGATGATTTTGGCGTTGCCTTCCATCAGTTCTCGCTCAGCAAACGCAAAAGAGCAGGCAAAGCTGACGTAGAAGCGGATCGCTTCCAGCGCATTGACGCTCATCAGGCAAATATACAGCTGCTTTTTCAGCGCGCGCACGTTAACCGTAATGGACTTACCATTGACCTGATGCGTACCTTCGCCCAGCAAATGCCAGTAGTTAGTCATCTCAATCAGGTCATCGTAGTACTTAGAGATGTCCTGCGCACGCGCCAGAATCTGCTGGTTGGTGACGATATCGTCAAACACCACAGACGGATCGTTCACGATGTTGCGAATGATGTGGGTGTACGAGCGAGAGTGGATCGTTTCGGAGAACGCCCAGGTTTCGATCCAGGTTTCCAGTTCCGGAATCGAGATCAGCGGCAGCAGTGCCACGTTCGGGCTGCGTCCCTGAATCGAGTCCAGCAACGTCTGGTATTTCAGGTTGCTGATGAAGATATGCTTTTCATGATCGGGCAGGGCCTGGTAGTCGATGCGATCGCGTGAGACATCGACTTCTTCAGGACGCCAGAAGAACGAAAGCTGCTTTTCGATCAGTTTTTCAAAGATATCGTATTTCTGCTGGTCAAAGCGCGCCACGTTAACGGACTGACCGAAAAACATAGGCTCTTTCAGCTGGTCATTTTTGTTTTGTGAAAAAGTGGAGTAAGCCATAAAAAACTGTCCATGGTAGACGAGGCTCAGCACCGGCCTCGCGGAAAAATGTGGGCGGGAAAGGCTCCCGCCCGACCGTCAGATCTTACAGGCGCCGCTTTCGCAGCCATCATCCTGAATAGAAGGTGCCAGATCGTCCTGCGCATCTTCCGCACCATCACGGGTGTTTTGGTAGTAGAGCGTTTTCACGCCGAACTTGTAGGCGGTCAGCAGATCTTTCAGCAGTTGCTTCATCGGCACTTTGCCATTCGGGAAGCGCGACGGATCGTAGTTGGTATTTGACGAAATCGCCTGATCGATGAATTTCTGCATTACGCCAACCAGTTGCAGGTAGCCATCGTTGGACGGCATATCCCACAGCAGTTCGTACTGATCTTTAAGACGCTCATATTCCGGCACCACCTGACGCAGGATACCGTCTTTAGACGCTTTAATACTGATATGGCCGCGCGGCGGTTCGATACCGTTGGTGGCGTTTGAAATCTGCGACGAGGTTTCAGACGGCATCAGGGCAGAAAGCGTCGAGTTGCGCAGGCCATGGGTTTTAATCTGCTCGCGCAGGGTTTCCCAGTCCAGGTGCAGCGGCTCGTTGCAAATCGCATCCAGATCTTTCTTGTAGGTATCAATCGGCAGCACGCCCTGTGCATAGGTGGTTTCATTGAACCACGGGCAGGCGCCTTGCTCTTTAGCCAGCTCATTTGAGGCTTTCAGCAGGTAGTACTGAATGGCTTCAAAGGTTTTGTGCGTCAGGCCATTCGCGCTGCCGTCGGAGTAGCGCACGCCGTGCTTCGCCAGGTAGTAAGCAAAGTTAATGACGCCAATGCCCAGCGTACGACGACCCATCGCACCCCGCTGCGCGGCCGGAATCGGGTAATCCTGATAATCCAGCAGTGCATCCAGCGCGCGTACGGCCAGCGTGGCCAGCTCTTCCAGATCGTCCAGGCTGTCAATCGCACCAAGGTTAAATGCTGACAGCGTACAGAGCGCAATCTCACCGTTTTCGTCGTTGACGTCATTGAGCGGTTTAGTTGGCAGCGCAATTTCCAGACACAGGTTCGACTGGCGTACTGGCGCAATACTGGCGTCAAACGGGCTGTGTGTGTTGCAGTGGTCAACGTTCTGGATGTAGATACGGCCGGTAGAGGCGCGTTCCTGCATCATCAGCGAGAACAGATCCACCGCTTTCACACGCTGCTTACGAATGCTGCTGTCTTGTTCGTATTTGGTGTAAAGACGTTCAAATTCGTCCTGATCGGCAAAGAACGCATCGTACAGGCCAGGTACGTCTGACGGGCTAAACAGCGTGATGTCCTCGCCCTTCAGCAGGCGCTGGTACATCATTTTGTTGAGCTGCACACCGTAGTCCATGTGACGCACGCGGTTACCTTCCACACCACGGTTGTTTTTCAGGACTAACAGGCTTTCCACTTCCAGATGCCACATCGGATAGAACAGGGTCGCTGCGCCGCCACGGACGCCGCCCTGCGAACAGGATTTCACCGCCGTCTGGAAGTGCTTGTAGAACGGGATACAACCGGTATGGAAAGCTTCACCGCCGCGAATCGGGCTGCCCAGCGCGCGGATACGACCCGCGTTAATACCAATACCTGCGCGTTGTGAAACGTATTTCACAATAGCGCTGGAGGTCGCGTTGATGGAATCCAGGCTGTCGCCACATTCAATCAGGACACAGGAGCTGAACTGACGGGTTGGCGTACGCACTCCCGACATGATTGGCGTCGGCAGGGAGATCTTAAACGTGGAAATCGCATCGTAGAAACGCTTGATGTAATCCATCCGGGTCGCACGCGGATAGCCTGAGAACAGGCAGGCCGCCACCAGAATGTACAGGAACTGGGCGCTTTCGTAGATCTCACCGGAGACGCGGTTCTGAACCAGATATTTGCCTTCCAGCTGTTTCACGGCCGCGTAGGAGAAATTCATGTCGCGCCAGTGGTCGATGAAGCCGTCCATCTGCTCGAACTCTTCACGGCTGTAGTCTTCCAGCAGATGGCGATCGTATTTACCCAGGTCAACCATCTTAACGACCTGATCGTACAGCGCGGGCGGCTCAAACTGGCCGTACGCTTTTTTACGCAGGTGGAAGATCGCCAGACGGGCGGCAAGGTACTGATAGTCAGGGGCATCGCGAGAAATAAGGTCTGCAGCGGCCTTGATGATCGTTTCATGGATGTCAGAGGTTTTGATGCCATCATAAAACTGAATGTGGGAACGCAGCTCTACCTGTGAAACCGACACATTGTTCAGCCCTTCAGCTGCCCAGTCGAGGACACGGTGAATTTTGTCGAGATCAATGCGCTCCTGGCGGCCATCGCGTTTAGTAACGAGCAGACTTTGGTTCATGTCGCGTTTTTACCTTTGCGTGAGTATCCAATAATTAAAAGAAATCCCGATTTATACACAGCATATTCATTGTGAATAATGTTGTGGATAAACACTACATCTTGGGGTTTTCGAAGATAAGTATAACAATATGGAGGCTTATTCTAGTATTTTGCTGGCGCTTAACAAGAGGAAAAAATGATGTCTGCGGGGGTTGTATTTTCTGCGGGTTTTCTTAGGCCGCGTCTCGTAAGGCCGCAGGTCTTGTCAACCAGTCTGAGAAAATATTGCGATTTATGATCGACCGCTGATTTTTCAAACATTGCGCGACTTTTTCCAGCATTGGTCTATGCGAAAGCCTGTTTTGAGCCATAGCCGTCGTGCCACAGGGCTTAACGCGTAGCGGCAGGGAGGATAGCGTTTTGTGATGACAGTGGGATGACAGCAGCGTGGGCAAAGCCGCACGCTGCACAGGAATTACGCCTCGCCGTGATGCGTGTGGATCATGTAGTTCACGTCCACACCTTTGCCCAGACGGAACCGATCGGTAAGCGGGTTGTAGTGCAGGCCCGTCATGTTGCGTTCACGCAGGGGGGTTTCATCCACCCAACCCAGCAGCTCAGAGGGACGGATAAATTTCTTCACATCATGCGTCCCACGCGGCACCATGCGCAGGACATATTCCGCACCGAAAATCGCCATCAGCCAGGCTTTGGGATTACGGTTAATGGTCGAGAAGAACACCTCGCCACCGGGTTTAACCAGCTGCGCGCAGGCGTGCACCACCGAACGTGGATCCGGCACGTGCTCAAGCATCTCCATGCAGGTCACCACATCGTACTGGCCTGCATGCTGGCTGGCATGCTCCTCGACCGTTTGTTGCACATAGTCGAGCGTCACGCCGCTCTCCAGCGCATGCAGTCGTGCCACCTCAAGTGGCTCCGCGCCCATATCCAGCCCGGTGACGATTGCACCTTCCCGGGCCATGCTTTCCGCCAGGATACCGCCACCACAGCCGACATCAAGCACTTTTTTACCGAACAGCCCGTGACTGTGTTGCGCAATGTAGCCCAGCCGCAGGGGATTAATACGGTGCAGCGGTTTAAATTCGCCCTCCAGATCCCACCAGCGCGAGGCAACGGCCTCGAACTTGGCAATTTCCTGTGCATCGACATTGTGCTGAGGGTTCTGTGGTTGTGCATTCATTGAATCGTGACTCCTGACAAAATGTGACATCAGTATAAACGCTTAACTTATCATGGCGCACCTTATCAACATGAGTAAAAGCACCTTAATAAGGTGGTTAACGTTCACCAGTGAATTGCGGTGTGATATACTTTCGCACCTTTAAAATCCGGGATTAGTAGAGGGATAGCGGCTCCATGAGCGACCTTGCGAGAGAAATTACACCGGTTAATATCGAAGAAGAGTTAAAAAATTCTTACCTCGATTACGCCATGTCGGTCATTGTTGGCCGAGCTTTACCCGATGTGCGTGATGGCCTGAAGCCAGTACATCGCCGCGTACTCTACGCGATGAGCGAACTGGGTAATGACTGGAACAAACCCTATAAAAAATCTGCCCGCGTCGTCGGTGACGTTATCGGTAAATATCACCCGCATGGTGATTCTGCCGTTTACGACACCATCGTACGTATGGCCCAGCCTTTCTCCCTGCGTTACATGCTGGTGGACGGTCAAGGCAACTTCGGATCCATCGACGGCGACTCCGCTGCGGCGATGCGTTATACCGAAGTGCGCATGTCTAAAATCGCCCACGACCTGTTAGCTGATCTGGAAAAAGAGACCGTTGACTTCGTACCGAACTACGACGGTACCGAGCAGATCCCTGAAGTTCTGCCCACTAAAATCCCTAACCTGCTGGTCAACGGATCGTCCGGTATTGCCGTCGGTATGGCCACCAACATTCCGCCGCATAACCTGCGCGAAGTGATTAACGGCTGCCTGGCTTATATTGAAGATGAAAACATCAGCGTTGAAGGGCTGATGGAACACATTCCGGGGCCTGATTTCCCGACGGCGGCCATTATCAACGGGCGTCGCGGCATTGAAGAAGCCTATCGCACCGGTCGCGGTAAAGTTTACATCCGTGCCCGTGGTGAAGTGGAAGTGGATGCCAAAACCGGACGTGAAACCATCGTCATTCACGAGCTGCCCTATCAGGTGAACAAAGCGCGCCTGATAGAGAAGATTGCCGAGCTGGTGAAAGAAAAGCGCGTCGAAGGAATCAGTGCGCTGCGCGATGAGTCTGATAAAGACGGCATGCGTATCGTCATTGAAATCAAGCGTGACGCCGTTGGTGAAGTGGTTCTCAATAACCTCTATTCCCTGACTCAGTTGCAGACCTCTTTCGGTATCAACATGGTCGCTCTCCATCAGGGCCAGCCGAAGATTATGGCGCTGAAGGAGATTCTCGAAGCCTTCGTTCGCCATCGCCGTGAAGTGGTGACACGCCGTACTATTTTCGAACTGCGCAAGGCGCGCGATCGGGCACATATCCTTGAAGGTCTGGCGATTGCGCTGGCTAACATCGATCCGATTATCGAACTGATTCGCCGCGCACCAACGCCAGCGGAAGCAAAAGCGGGTCTGATCTCGCAATCGTGGGCGCTGGGCAATGTGGCCGCGATGCTGGAACGTGCAGGCGACGATGCGGCCCGTCCAGAGTGGCTGGAAGCGCAGTTCGGTATCCGTGATGGTCAGTATTACCTGACGGAACAACAGGCGCAGGCCATTCTGGACTTACGTCTGCAGAAGCTGACCGGCCTTGAGCATGAGAAGCTGCTGGACGAGTACAAACAGCTGCTGGATCAGATTGCAGAATTACTGCACATCCTGTCCAGCTCAGAACGTCTGATGGAAGTCATTCGCGAAGAGCTTGAGCTGATGCGCGATCAGTTCGGCGACGACCGCCGCACTGAAATTACGGCTAACAGCGCCGACATCAACATCGAAGACCTGATCAATCAGGAAGATGTTGTGGTGACATTGTCGCATCAGGGCTATGTGAAATATCAGCCGCTGAGCGACTATGAAGCCCAGCGCCGTGGCGGTAAAGGCAAGTCTGCCGCCCGAATCAAAGAAGAAGACTTTATCGATCGTCTGCTGGTGGCGAATACCCACGACACGATCCTGTGCTTCTCCAGCCGTGGCCGGCTCTACTGGATGAAAGTCTACCAGTTGCCTGAAGCCAGCCGTGGTGCACGCGGGCGTCCTATCGTTAACCTGTTGCCGCTGGAAGCCAACGAACGTATTACGGCGATTCTGCCGGTACGTGAATACACCGAAGGCTTTAACATCTTCATGGCTACCGCCAGCGGGACCGTGAAGAAAACGGGTCTGCAGGAGTTTAGCCGCCCACGTAGCGCAGGCATTATCGCGATTAACCTGCGTGATGACGATGAGCTGATCGGTGTGGCGCTGACGAACGGTAACGATGAGGCGATGTTGTTCTCTGCGGCCGGTAAGGTGGTGCGCTTTGCAGAATCCGCGGTACGTGCCATGGGCCGAACGGCTTCGGGCGTACGGGGCATTAAGCTGGCGCAAAACGATCGTGTAGTTTCGCTTATCGTGCCGCGTGAAGAGGGCGCTATTCTTACGGTTACGCAGAACGGCTACGGTAAGCGTACCGCGAACAGTGAGTACCCGACCAAATCCCGTGCAACGCAGGGCGTGATTTCCATCAAAGTAACTGAGCGTAATGGCCCAGTTATTGGTGCGGTACAGGTTGTCGACAGCGATCAGATCATGATGATCACCGATGCCGGCACACTGGTAAGAACCCGTGTCTCCGAAGTCAGCATCGTGGGCCGTAATACCCAGGGTGTGATCCTGATTCGTACAGCCGAAGACGAGAATGTTGTCGGTCTGCAGCGAGTAGCGGAACCGGTGGAAGAAGAAGAGCTGGATGCTATCGATGGCAGCGTGGCGGAAGGGGACGATGATATCGTACCTGAAGTCGACAATGACGACGATGATGAACCGGCAGTGGACGACGACGAGTAAGTTACCCGTCGTACGTTAAACCGCAACGGCAGGTCAGGGGTAACCCGGCCTGCCGTTTTTTTTGGCTGTGAAGACAGCGAGAGGAGAGGTGGGCGGCAGGTCAAACATTCTCAAACTGCGCCCTGAGCCCGGAGTCGACTGGCTTTTTCGCTGCGATAAAGCTAGTGTATGAACATCAAAAATCCAACAATGCGACTAACCTTGCCACCTGCGAGTCACCTTTGAAATATCTAGTTTCTTTCCGCACGACGCTGCGCATTTCGCGCTATCTGTTTCGCGCGCTGGCACTGCTCATCTGGTTGCTGGGCGCTGTTCTGACGACGTTCTATATTATCAGCGTCCTGCATGACAAAGAGAACAAGGTACGTCAGGAGTTTGCCAGTAACTACGGCACCATTGACTGGTACGTCCGTCATTCTGCGGGCATGATGCGTGAACTCAAATATATTGCTGAAAACCGGCTCGCCAGACCTGCACCCATCGGTCAGTCCCAGGCGGACAATCTGATTCAGCCGCAGTTTATGCCGTTATATTCCGGTGACGACTGTGCCTCCATGAGCACCACCTGGCGCAACTCGCTTGATTCCTTAGGCAACTACATTAACTACTGGAAAAGCAATTTCGCCTCCTCCTACGAGCTGAACCGGGTCTTCCTGATTGGCGGCGATAACAGGTGCCTGGCTGACTTTACCGTCAGCAATAACAATAATAATGTCAGTCGCGATCGCAGTCTGAAGCTTCTGCGGGAAAACCTGCAGCGTTACCGTAACAGCCCGGAAGAGGACCAGCGTAATCCGGCTTACTGGGTGAGCAGCTCCGCTCAGCCTGGTGTAGGCAGCTTCTCTGTGGTGATGCCGGTCTATGTGGCCGATAAACTGCAGGCTTTGCTGGGCGTAGAGCAAAATATCCGCCTTGATGAATTTATCCAGCCCGGCAGCCTGCCGGTGACCGCGACCATAACCGACGAAAATTATACGCCGCTGCTGACGTCACGCCGGGGAGGCGTAGGTTTCTCGCTAAACGAATTACCCGACGATAAAACCTGGTTTGGTTATCTGGACGGTTATCGCCAGCTGGTGCTCAAGAAACCCTTACCGCCATCAGAACTCAATGTGATCTGGTCGGTGTCAACGGATGTCCTGGTCGATCAGCTCAGGCTCATGATGATTAACGCGGTGCTGCTCAATATCATGAGTGCGGTACTGCTGTTTACGCTGGCCTGGTTATTTGAGCGGCGCATGTTTTTGCCTGCGGAAGAGAATGCACACAGGCTGGAAGAGCATGAGCAGTTTAACCGTAAGATCGTGGCGTCAGCACCGGTCGGGATCTGTATTCTGCGCACCAGCGATGGCACCAACATTCTGAGTAATGAGCTGGCGCATAATTATCTTACGTTGCTGACGCAGGAAGACCGCAAGCGGTTAAATGAAATTATCGGCGGCCAACAGGTCAACTTTGTGGATGTCCTGACGGGCAGCAACACCAATCTGCAAATCAGCTTTGTGCATTCCCGATATCGCAATGAAAACGTCGCCATCTGCGTGCTGGTTGACGTGTCCGCGCGCGTTCGTATGGAGCAGTCATTGCAGGAGATGGCGCATGCCGCTGAACAGGCCAGCCAGTCGAAATCGATGTTTCTGGCCACGGTCAGCCATGAACTGCGCACGCCGTTATACGGCATTATTGGTAATCTGGATTTATTACAGACACGACAGTTGCCCAGCGGTATCGACTCGCTGGTCACCGCCATGAACAACTCCTCCAGTCTGCTGTTAAAAATCATCAGCGATATTCTCGATTTCTCGAAAATCGAGTCGGAACAGTTGAAGATTGAACCGCGTCCTTTCTCCCCGCGTGAAGTGATTACCCATATTGTCGGTAACTATCTGTCGCTGGTGGTGAAAAAACGCCTGACACTGTACTGCTATATTGAACACGATGTTCCGCAGTTCCTCGATGGCGATCCCCTGCGTCTGCAACAGGTGATTTCTAACCTGCTCAATAATGCGATCAAATTTACGCATACCGGCTGCATTATCCTGCATGCATACGTCACCCAGGGCTATCTGGCCTTTCGTATGCGTGATACCGGCGTCGGGATTCCGGCAAAAGAGCTCACCCGGTTATTCGATCCGTTCTTCCAGGTCGGAAATGGCGTCCAGCGTAATTTCCAGGGCACCGGGCTGGGCCTGGCGATTTGTGAAAAGCTGATCAACATGATGGACGGTGATATTGAGGTGGAGTCAGAGCCGGGAATGGGAAGCCAGTTTATCGTGCGTATCCCCATCTACAATGGTAAGCAGCCGTCCATTCCACTGCTTGACGGGCTGCAGGATAAGAAAATCTGGCTGGCAATGCGCAATGAGTACCTGGCCCAGTATCTGGACAGGCTGTTGAAGCAACATGGCTTCCAGGTCGCCGATATGCTGGCAAACCCTGGCAGTAATGATGTGGTGTTAACCGACTATGCAATGGAGACATTCCCCCAGGTGCGTGCGGTTATCACGTTTGACGGCGCGCATGTGGATATGCCGCGTGAGCCGCAGGCAGGGCGCTGGATCCACAGCACGGCAACCCTGCATGAACTGCCGACTTTACTGGCGCGTATTTACCGCATTGCCGTGGAAACCGAGAGCACGGACGCGCTTTCTCTGAGCGGGCCGGTCGAAGAGAAAATCCATAATGACGACATTATGGTGCTGATCGTTGACGATCATCCTATCAACCGCATGCTGCTGTCAGAGCAGCTTGGCACGCTGGGTTATCAGGTGAAAACCGCCCAGGACGGTGTTGACGCCTTAAATGTCTTAAGCCGTAATATAATTGATATTGTGCTGACCGACGTGAACATGCCCAATATGGACGGTTACCGTCTGACTCAGCGCCTGCGTCAGTTAGGGCATGTGTTCCCGGTGATAGGCGTCACGGCGAACGCGCTGGCCGAAGAAAAGCAGCGTTGTATGGACGCAGGGATGGACAACTGCTTGTCGAAGCCCGTGACGCTGGATGTGCTGAAATCAACGCTGGGTCTCTATGCGGAGCGGGTACGTAAAGCCCGGCAGGGATAAAAGAGAAGCGGAAGGAGGCGGTGCGAGTGCACCGCCTGAAAACTTACTCTTTGTCGATCTGGGTTGCGCTGACCGATGACAGATAGTTGAGCAGGGCAATATCGTTATCCACACCCAACTTCATCATGGCCGATTTTTTCTGGCTACTGATGGTCTTAATACTGCGGTTCAGCTTCTTCGCAATTTCCGTTACCAGGAAGCCTTCAGCGAAGAGACGTAATACTTCGCTTTCTTTAGGCGACAGACGCTTATCGCCATAACCGCCGGCACTGATTTTCTCCAGCAGTTTCGCCACGCTTTCCGGCGTATATTTCTTGCCTTTCTGCAGCGCAGCCAGCGCTTTAGGCAGATCGGTTGGCGCACCTTGCTTCAGAACGATACCTTCGATATCCAGATCCAGCACGGAGCTGAGGATGGCCGGGTTGTTGTTCATGGTCAGAACAATGATCGACAGATCAGGATAATGGCGTTTGATATATTTGATCAGCGTAATACCGTCACCATACTTTTCACCCGGCATAGAGAGGTCGGTGATCAGCACATTGGCATCAAGCTTGGACAGGTTGTTAATCAGTGCTGTTGAGTCTTCAAACTCACCCACAACGTTAACCCACTCAATTTGTTCCAGAGATTTTCGGATACCGAAAAGAACAATTGGGTGATCATCGGCAATAATTACATTCAGGTTATTCATCTTATTGGTTACCTTGCTGCAGCAGTTGATTGACATAAGCGTCAATATTACTGGTGGTATTTTTAATGTTTGAATCGTCACACACTTTGATGTGGTGTTCTAATTCTTCACAAAGCTGTTTGCCCGGTGTCAAATTAAGCATAGCAAACACGCCTTTAAGGCGATGGGCAGTCTGAGCAAGCGAGGCATAATCGTTTATCGCTGACTCAGTATACAATCTCTTTACATCATCCGGTACTGTCTCAGTAAACAGCTGGAAATAGCCTCCACTTAGCAGTGGCGTGCTGGCGTCATCTTCTTCAGTGTTATCCTCCATTACATCGTGGGACAATTGCTTCTCAATCAGTGCCAGTAATGCATCCAGTAGTGCATTACTGAGATTGAAATTGACGCGATACTGTTGATCGTTCAGCGCATGATGGCCCGGTTCGTCTTCTGCCAGTAACAATGCCCAGCCACTCAGTTTGCCCGGATCGTCGGTGATCTGTACGTCGTGATCCTGACCCGAAATACGTTCATCAGGCGTCAGGCAGCGCGCGCCCCAGTTTTCCAGATGGCGACAAACAATTTTGTGGACATCTTCAACGGCGATCTCCACCAGCGCGGTTACGCCTTCCAGGATTTTCTCTTCCTCCTCATCACGCTGTTCCTCAAGCGTGAGGGGCAGTTGAATGTTATAGCGTGTGCCGATATCGGCTTTCGCCACAATCTCCAGGCTACCGCCCATTTGTTTACACAACTGCTTGCACAGGAAAAACGCCATGCCGGACGCCTGACCATAACGATCCTGACTGGTATCGCCCAGGAACGGGAAGTCCACGTTGGCCAGTTCATCCACGGTCAGTCCGGCACCGGTATCCACCAGTTCAATATAGACCCGGTCAGGCTGGTTCTCTGCCGTCTTCACCGCCAGGGTAATCTTGCCCCAGCGGGTGGTAATCAGCGCATAATGCATCAGCGTGGTGAGGATTTTGCGCAATGCACGTCGATCGCCAAAGCGCATCTCGTCATTTGCCAGATGATTATTCACCACCAGTGACAGGCCTTTGCGGCGCAGCAGCGGCAGGCTCTCCAGCGTAATTTCGTCCAGTAACTCTTGCAGGTTAAATACCGACGCATCAGGTGACCAGTCATGCGCTTCAAGACGATTGAGCAGCACGATATCGTCCACCAGACGAGCCAGTGACTGGCTCTCGTCCAGAATATCCAGCACGCTTTCGTCGTTATCACGCTGACTCAACTGCACCAACTGCGAGACGATTTTTTCCAGCGGCTGGTTTAACGCATGGCCAAGGTGATGCAGCAACTGCTGACGCATCTGGTGGTTACGATCCAGCACCTGCTGTGCTTTTTGCAGTTTCTTGTTGACCAGTAATTCCCGATCCTGATCGCGCATCATAAACAGCTGTGTATGCGGCGATAAAACGCTACGCGCATGGCGTATTTCGTACACTTCGTTGTTGATCGTAGCCTGTAATACACCCTGATGCTGATCGGACATATTGATGATCTTTTGCAGGTTCAGGTGAGGCAAAAGATGCTCGGCGATCTTATTACTTAACAAGGTACGGTTACTCGCAAAGTCGTACACCAACAGGCCCACAGGTAAGCTAGCCACAATCTCCTGATTGAGTACGCGAAGGGAGTCCAGTTCAGCACTCTGGTTTTCACTGGGACGAAGCGATTGTTTGCGTAGTAACAATACGCCACTCAGTGAAAGTAAAAACAGCACCAGGTTAATCAGTAGTGGCCACATCAGGTTATGCGCGCTGTCGAGCAGCAGGCGAACAAGGGGGACCCGGTAAACCAGCTGCAGCGAGGTGCTGGGCAGGGCTGCGGCTATCTCAATGTCGTGGCTGACCAGCGAAACCTGGGTTGTCTCAAGGCCTTCCTGGTTTGTACTGGTGTTATTGGTAAAGCTGGCATCCTGACGCAACTGGAAGTTCTCTACCGGCATATTAAGCGGGATTAAGTCATTCACAGGCAAATCAAACGCGACGACAGTAGCCAGATGGCCGGGCTGATTAAACGTCGTACGCAGGGTAAAGTAGTGATCGTTCTGGAAAGCAAGATGACGCAGAGGCGAAAAGCTTTCGCGTTCATCCAGCGCATTCGCCTGCTGCAGCATTTCAGCACGGCGCGCATCCACTAATGAACTTAACGCATTCTCTTTATAGCGAGTGGCCAAATCTTTCAGCGGCAGGGTCGATATCATAATCAGGCTGTTGTCCTGACCATTTAAGAAATACATCGACCAGGTCGGCGATTCGGCACCCCACAGCGTATCAAGATAACTGGACATCCGCATCGTCATATCCAGCGTGCTGCTGTCATGCGAACCAAAGATCAGCGCTTCGGTTTTACGTCGGGTTTTTTCGAGGTAATAGACATCAGGACGCAGACGCGTCTCTTGTAAATTGCTGGCAGGGACGGAACCTGCCGCACTGGCCGAGAGGTTTTCATAAATTTGCCAGGTCACAAAACGATAGGTATCAATACGTTTTTGTACGTCGTGCGCCATATCGGCCATGGCATAGCGTTTATCGGTTAGCCAGGCATTAATTGAATTTTGCACCATACAACCCAGCGCCAGTAACAGTACCAGGTTAAATACGATAAAAAAGCGGGTGACATTGCTGGATGTCAGAGGAAACTTATACAACATAGCGTCTCAGATACCTGATTTATCGCGCAACGTTGCGCGCACTGACAGCCACAGCCAACAAGAGCAGTGCAATCAGTAAAAATGCACCGCTAAGGCTAATCCATTGAGAGATGAACCCGATCAACGCCGGACCAGAAAGAATACCTGCATATCCCAACGTTGTCATGGCTGAAATCGCCAGGTTAGCGGGCATTGCATGCTGATTACCCGCCGCGTTAAATAACATAGGCACGGTATTGGATAAACCAAATCCCACCAGTAAGAAAGCCAGTAATGACGCTTCCGGCCAGGGCAGCAGGACGGCGAGCGCCAGGCCCGACGCCGCGGCCAGCGCGCCCATGACCATCACCGGATAGCGGCCAAAACGTTGAATAATCTTATCGCCAGTAAAGCGTCCTGCCGTCATCGCTACAGAGAATACGGCATAGCCCAGACCTGCATGTGCCGTCGACATTGACGGATTTTGCAGCAGCAACAGGGCACCCCAGTCCAGTACTGCGCCTTCTGCCAGAAACAGGATAAAGCACAGTACGCCCAGAAAGGCGACACGCCCGCGCGGAATCACCAGCCAGGGCTGATCAGGCTGATGTAAGCGCTGGTTCATATAGCCGGACAGTCGCCACAGCAGCAATGCGACCATCACCGCCATAACGATCAGAACCGATAAGAGAGGGGTCAATGTCAGACCTAACAGCAGACTTACCGCACCGGCACCTAAAATGCCTCCCAGGCTGAAAAACGCGTGAAAGCCTGACATCATGGGGCGTCCTGCGGCTTTTTCTACTTCCACCGCCTGATAATTCATTGCAACGTCCAGCATCCCCAACCCGGCACCAAACAGCATGAGTGCTGCGGCCATCACCAGATGGGAAGGCGCGGTTGCCAGCACGGGTAGCATTAACAGGACCAGCAGCGTCGAGCTCATCATCACCCGACGGCAGCCAAAGCGGGCGACCAGCGTGCCTGTGACGGGCATCGCAAGCAGTGAACCAATCCCCAGGCAGAGTAGCAGGGCACCGAGGGATGCTCCTTCTAACTGCAAGCGATCGCGCGCATAAGGTACCAGTGGTGCCCAGGCTGACATGCCTAGTCCATTAATTAAAAAAATGGTACGCGTACCGGCGCTAAGGCGGCGTTCAGAACAGGTTGATTTTGCGGCATCCAGTGCTGTCATGGCTCTTATTTCATCTGTATCGAAGCAAAAAAGTGTAGCATCAAATTGCTGCAAAACGCTGTGAGAACACAGGCTTAACAGTTCATCATTTTACGTAGATGATTTTCGCGCAGCGCCAGTGTACCGACTTTTAGCGGTGCCAATGATTTTTCCAGAACTTTCCTGGCTTACTTTCCCTCCTGCCGCGACGTTGTATGACCGTGGTCACATTTTCGCTACGTGTATTGCTTAGTTAAATTTGAGTATGCCTTCAGCCTGTCAAGGCCTAAAAAAAACAGGTTAATCCGTAACTTTGCGCATTTTTTAGAAATATTTAGCAACATCTGAAAGCGATGCGCGGCACATTTTTGCCACTTTTTTACTGACAAAACCAAAATTTGGCTAATGTTATCTTGGTTAAATCATAAATAAAACTGCATATTACGATTGATTTTTGCCCTGACTGTGATGAATATTATTTTCATGATGTTGCCAAAAGTAAGTTCGGATTAATTAAAATTTAAACAATTATTACGCTTCGCTTAGATTTTTTGCCATCGTTCTTGATTTTTTTACCTATTGTCGCGCCAGGTTGAAACGTTTTCAGATTCGCAGCAAGTAAAACGTGGAAAGGTTACCCATAAATTATTTTTATGGTTTTCATTTCAGTTAATTAGCTTCTCTGGTGGAGTAAGGTCAAGATGGCAGAAATCACTCAAACTCGGGTGGATATCATTTCCCGTGCAAATGGTACGCTCATTTCACAGGTCGATGGCGTCTCAGCACAAACGATTACCCTCAGTGAACCCAGCGTTGTCCGTATTAACGGCACACGTGAAGTGGTGACGCAATTTCAACGGCAGGGTGATGACCTTATCGTTCAGATGCGTGACGGCAGCACGGTTCGCTATAAAAACTTCTTTCTGGATGATGCTGCCGGCGATCACAGTGAACTGGTGTTTGACGATGGTGTGAACCCCCCAGAGCATGCGCTTTTCCCCACGGCGGTTGACGCAACAGATTACGCCGCCACAACCATGACGCCCACCTATGAATCTCTCGACAGTGTCGATCCCCTTCTCCTGGCTGATAACAGCAATATTTCTACCGGACTAATGACCGCCAGCGGTGTGGGCCTGCTTGGTCTGGCGGGCGTTGCACTGGGTACCAGTCGGGGCGGAGGAGGTGGTGGTGGTGACAACCCGGCCGCACCGGGAACGCCCGGTGCGCCAACGCTCACCGTCAACCCTTTCGCCGGGGATAACGTGCTGGACAACACCGAGAAGGCGTCAGATCAAACGCTTTCGGGCACCACAACCAATGTGGAGGCAGGCCAGACCGTCACCGTGACGCTGGGCGGACAGACCTACACCACCACGGTAGGAACAGACGGCAGCTGGAGCGTGACGGTGCCGGCGGCGGCGCTGCAGGCGCTGGCGGCGGGCACGGCGACCATCGCGGTCACGGTGAGCAACGCGGCGGGCACCGCAGCCACGACTACCGAAACCATCACCGTGGAGGCGCCGGTGACCTCGCCGGGCGATCCGACGGTAACCCTTGCGCCCTTTGCCGGGGACAACATTCTGGACAACGCGGAGAAGGCCACGGATCAGACCGTTTCGGGCATCACCGCCAACGTCGAGCCGGGCCAGACCGTGACCGTGACGCTGGGCGGACAGACCTACACCGCCACGGTGGGCCAGGACGGCAGCTGGAGCGTGACGGTGCCGGCGGCGGCGCTGCAGGCGCTGGCGGCA
>NZ_JAVAYG010000005.1:0-346988 GCF_041954745.1 Pantoea sp. CS_6 | reverse complement strand
TTTCAGAATGCCCTGGATGCCTATCCACGAGTATTAATGCTGAGAGTTGATCTACGCCTGCCTGATGCCCCTGCCGCCACTGACGCCGCTGTAATATCCCGTTTTACAGAATCCCTTAAAGCCAAAATTACCGCCTGTCAGTTGCGTAGAAAGCAGGAGGGCAAGCGGGTACACCCCACAACGCTGCGGTATGTCTGGGCTCGGGAGTTCGGCGAGCGTAGCGGTAAAAAGCACTATCACGCTGTTTTACTGCTGAACCGAGAGAGTTGGTGTGGGGCTGGTGATTACAATTCACCGCACACCCTGGCCGGGATGATTAAACAGGCCTGGTGTAGCGCGTTGCAGGTGGACGTGCAGCAGCATGCTACACTGGCGAATTTCCCTGAGAATCCAGCGCTATGGATTGACAGGGGGAACAGCGCACAACTTCAACAAGCCCTAGCTCGGGCAGATTACCTCGCTAAAGACCACACCAAAGTCACCGGTGATGGCGGGCGTAACTTTGGCTGTAGCCAGGGCTGACCTCCTGCCATTCCCAGTCCCTTACCTAGCCTCCCAAGGTAATATTTTACATACACGCCTTATCCTCTGAAGGAGTACCGGTGTGCAACAGAACTCAACCCACGCCGGTCTCCTCCCAAAATTCATTTTCAGAGGGAGAAATTCCATGACTACCAGTACAACCCCATCCACCGCGTCATTACTTAATGCAGAAGACCCTCTTATCGACATGGCATACATCACCAAACACACCAAGATGACCGACAAGTGGTTTTACAAGTTGATTCAAGATGGCAGATTCCCGAAACCCATCAAACTGGGACGCAGCTCCCGTTGGTATAAAAGTGAAGTCCAGAGCTGGATGCAGCAGGTTATTGCCAACTCACGGGAGTAATGAAGTCAACCGGCCAGCATCGCTCCCGTAAAACGGCTAACTGCATATCACTCCGCTGGCAATGCGAACACGATAAGCGGCGCTATTGCGGCGCGAAACCCTGCCCCATTTGCAGCCGAAACCCCTGAACCATCAGTTCCAGTCATCCATAATCAACCTGTAACCCGCCATCCTCCACACAGACAGCCATCTCGTTCCGGGACGGTATCTGCCTGCATGTCGTATGGCGGTAAGGAGTCAGTCCGATGAATTTTAAGACCGTTACCAGTGAGGAACAGAACGCCGGAATTCGTATGCTGAAATGCTACCTCGCCAGTGACCACCGTGGGCATTTTGTGACCACCAGTGAAGCGGCGAACATGCCGGGACAGGTATGGAGCTGCGTATCCTGCGGCTGTCGACTCATTTTCCATACCGGCACGCACGCTGACTCACCCTGGTTCGAACATGACCAGAGAACAGTAGCTGCCAGTACGTTGATGAGCTGTGCGCATATTGACCCGGCAGTGAAAGCGGAGATACGCAGAAGAACATTACGCAGTCTTTTCAACACCCTAGATTCCCCGGTAATGTCGCTGGACTGGTACTGCGTCTGGTGCGCTAACCATTACAGCGGGGAAAAACGCTGCACTGCCTGCGGGACCGGTATTTATAGCATTGAGGAGGCCTGCTGGCAGAATAATTACACCTGAATTGTCCTGCTTGTTGGGGAGATGCCAAACTACAGCTTCATTTGGTCTGTCACATGAGCAACCATGATTTTAAAAAGCGGATAATGCTCTGAAAGAGACCAAGCAACAGCACTTACAGTGCTGCATCTACATGAATTTTTTGGGTTACAGAACTAAATTTCGGGCATATATCGGAATGCAGTACGCAATTTTTCACGTAAAAAAAACTGTGATTTTTGCCTTAGGTTACGTAAAATATCACGTAACCAAATTCATTCGATTTTATACGGATTACAGCATGGCTAGTGTTGATGCAGATTACTGCTACTCTTTTCCAGCTATACGTGGCATTCAGGCTGGTCGTCCTTTCTACATTGCCACATGCCCGATGCGCATCATACCCAAAATATTCAGCTTTGATGAAAATGACGTCCCTCCTGAGCTACGCGCACAACGCACGCTGAATAAATCACGCATCCCCGAAATGGTGCGTTATCTGCTGGAAAATCCAAAAGATTATGTGTTTTCAGCACTGACAGCGTCTATTGCCGTTGACGTTCAGTTTGATGAGTTCCCTAACTCCAACAACCTGGGGACGTTGTGCGTGCCAATGGATGCACAAATTCTAATCAACGACGGTCAGCATCGCCGTAAAGCGATTGAAGACGCTTTGGATGCTCGCCCGGAGCTGGGCCAGGATAATATTCCGGTGTTGTTCTTTGTTGATGAAGGCTTAAAACGTAGCCAGCAGATGTTCGCCGATCTGAATAAATACGCTATTCGCCCCAGCCCGTCGCTGGCGTCTCTATACGATCATCGCGATGCCAGTTCAAATCTGGCACGTTACCTGGCGATGTCCATAGAGCCCTTTGTTGGAATGACAGAACTGGAAAAATCTGGCATCAGTCAGCGGTCAAATAAGTTATTTACGTTGAGCAGCATCAAGCAGGCTACCCGCGCATTGTTGGGTAAAGATCCCAAAGAGAACAACTTTGAGGAATGCACTCAAATTGCTACCCAATATTGGCAAGCTATTTTTAGCGTGATGCCGGATTGGCAGCTAGCGGCTAAAAAAGAGGTTTCACCGGTTCAGTTACGACAAGATTATGTTCACGCTCATGGCATTGGATTGCAGGCACTTGGGCAACTGGGATATACCCTGCTAACGGATTATCCTGAGCAATGGCCGGAGAAAATAGCTGCACTGAAAACTTTTAACTGGCGCAGAAACAACCCGGACCTCGTCAAACGTGCGATGCAGCACGGCAAACTGAGTAAAACCAGTACCGCGATCCAGCTCACCTGTAATGCGCTAAAAACCGCGCTCTCAATCCCCCTCACTCCTGAAGAACAGGAGCTTGAAGCTCAAATGGTTGTCTCATGAGTACATTAGTTCAGGCCTACGATTTGGCCGAATATGAAGATTTTATTAATCAGGAGCAGTTCGCTGGACGCCCTCTGGCCGAATATGTTGCTGAGGTTCAAAGAATTTATTGTGCGGATAATCGTCCGTGGGTAATTGGCTACAGCGGCGGGAAAGATTCTTCTGCCGTAATTACGCTGGTGTATCTGGCTCTGCTTGGCCTGCCCCCGGAAATGCGCAACAAAGATGTTTTTATGGTGTCGTCCGATACGCTGGTCGAAACGCCTGTGGTAGTTGATTTAATTAAGAAAACGATGTTGCAGATTGAGGCAGGCGCAAAGCGTAATGACCTGCCAATCACTCAACACGCAGTAACGCCTAAAACGAATGAAACCTTCTGGGTCAATTTACTGGGTAAAGGTTATCCGGCTCCAACCCGGAGTTTCCGTTGGTGCACTGAGCGCATGAAAATCAATCCGGTGAGTGACTTTATTAAAGATAAGGTCAGCCAGTTTGATGAAGTGATTGTTGTCCTGGGTTCACGTAGTAGTGAGAGTGCCTCCCGTGCACAGGTCATCGCAAAGCACAAAATTGATGGCTCACGCCTGGCCCGACATACCACGCTGGCAAATGCGTTTATCTATACCCCTATTGATACCTGGGATGTCGAAGACGTCTGGAAACTGCTGCGCGGCGCGTTCCGCTATGCCCCGGACGATATTGATGAGTGGGAAAGCCCGTGGGGTGGAAACAACCGTCCTCTGTGGACGCTATATATGGACTCTTCCGCTCAGGGTGAGTGTCCCCTGGTGATCGATGAAAGTACCCCTTCTTGTGGTAACTCCCGCTTTGGCTGCTGGACCTGTACCGTGGTCACCAAAGATAAAGCGATGGAGAGCCTGATCAAGAATGGCGAAGAATGGATGTCTCCGCTGCTGAAATACCGTGATCTGCTGGCATTTACCACCGATCCAGTAAATAAAGACACGTTTCGCAACTATAAACGTCGTACTGGCAAGGTCAGTTATCAGTATGCCAAAGATGGCGAAGAAATTAGTGCCGAGCGTAAACATGTTCCTGGCCCCTACTGGCTTAAGTATCGCCAGCAGTGGCTAAAAGAGCTGCTGGTAATCGAGCGTGATTTAAATGCTCAAGGCCATACGATTACGTTAATTACCCAACCGGAGCTGCATGCTATCCGTCAGGAATGGTTGAAAGATCCTAATGAACCAGACTGGTATGACACGCTACCGGGTATTTACCGAGAAGTGTATCAGCAGGATTTAGACTGGGTAGTGGACGATCAGTCGCGCTTTGACGCCAGCGATGCAGATTTGTTGATACAGATAGCTCAGGGATTTGACGTTGCACCCGAGATGGTCATGAAGCTGATTGAACTGGAAGTGTCAATGGAAGGGCTAAGCCGTCGTCAGGGGATTTTTGACAAACTCGGTACCATTCTAAAACAGGACTGGGGTAGTCTCGAAGAGATCCAGCAGCAACAAGCAGCACTACAAAAACGTAACGACCGGGATATTCACCAGGAAGAAGTCACCAGGCTGGAAGCTGAACTTCAGGTTCTACAGCGAAGAATTGTCGATGCCAGTGAATCCTCTGTTTTAGTCGAGGAGGAAAACGAACGTGCTCATTAAACAACTAGTGTTACATAATTTTCGGGTATTTAACGGTACTCATACCATTGATCTGGCCCCCAGAAAGCGCCCACACGATTTGAATCCACGACCTATTGTACTGTTTGGTGGTTTAAACGGTGCAGGGAAAACGTCGATCCTATCAGCGATCCGTCTAGCACTATATGGTCGGCTGGCGTTTGGCCTTGCCACTCAACAACAGGAATATGTCGAGCAACTTAGTTCGTTAATTCACAACGGTGCGTACGATATTGAACAACCTGAGGAAGCCGCTGTCGAATTGACCTTTACCTATAATAAGGGCGGCCATGAAGCGGAATTTACCGTTACGCGAACCTGGAAAAAAGGTAAGAAAGATCGCCTATCTCTGCAACAGGATGGACAGCCACTCAGTGAGCTGGATTACGATCAGTGCCAGGGGTTTCTTAATGAATTAATCCCGCATGGCATTGCCGATCTGTTCTTTTTTGATGGCGAGAAAATTGCGGAGCTGGCGGAAGATGAATCCGGCAATATTTTGCGTACCGCAGTGCGCCGTTTATTAGGTCTGGATCTGATATCCAAACTGCGTAATGACTTAATGATTTTTGTTAAGCGCCAGCAATCCAGCCAGTTGGTGGGTTCTCAACAACAGCAGATTGCAGAGCTTGAAAAACAAAGTAAAGAATTGGCCTGCCAGACTGAAGAGATACTGGAAAGAGCCGATTTTGCCAAATCGCGGATTGAGTTTATTTCTAAAGATATTATCCGTTATGAAGGTTTGCTAAATGCTCAGGGGGGGGCTTTTGCCCAGACAAAAGCGCAGGAAAAGCAGAAAGTTGATGCGTTATTGAAAGATAAGGAACGTCTGGAAAAAGCACTGCGTCAGGAATGTGATGGGCCGCTACCTTATGCGCTTGCGCCCACTATTTTGTCTCGTTTACTGCAACAAATTACTGATGAAACGCAGATTAAACAGGCAAAAAGCTTTGAAAAAGAGCTGAGCCAGTTTTTAACGCAACTCAGAAATGATATTGCATTTCGTTCTGAGGGAACTGGCAAAATAGCAGCTGAAGCGATTACCGATAATCTAAAAGAGTATATGGCAACTAAGCCTAAAGGCGATTTGCTGTTTGATATCTCTGAACGTGAAGCCGGTATGCTCCAACAGTCGATTGAACAAGACAGCAAAAAGGCATGGCAACGCTTCGATCTTTACCGTACCCAGTTATCAGAGACTGAACAGCAGTTAGAGCAGGCTGCTGCAAATATTGCCCGCGCCCCGGAGGACGACCAGTTAATGGAGCTCTTTGAGAAGCTACGCGAACTGGATAAGCAACGTGAAAAACAGCGGCAAAAATATCTTTCATTGCTGGAAGATGCTAAACGAATTAAGCAACAGCAACTGGATTGCGTTCGTCAGGTACAAAAAATGCATGATGTTGCCCGAAGTCAGCATGGCTTGAGTTGCGCCTTTAAAAACGCTCAAGAAACGATTAATTTACTCGATCGATACAGTGATGTATTAACGCAGGCAAGAGTGAAAACACTGTCAGCGAATTTCGAAATAGCCTATCGCAAACTGGCCCGTAAAGAAGATCTACAACTTAGTGCGCACATTAACCCAGAGACGTTTGACGTAGAGCTGATTGATGAACAAGGATCCGTCATAAAACGTAAGCTGCTTTCTGCCGGTGAAAAGCAAATTTATGCAATTGCTATTCTTGAGGCTTTAGCAAAAACCTCAGGCCGTGATTTACCGGTGATTATCGATACGCCATTAGGACGTCTGGATTCTCAGCATCGGGATAAACTGATTAACCACTATTTCCCGTTTGCCAGCCATCAGGTAGTGCTGCTATCTACTGATACGGAAGTGGATGAGCGTTATTTTGTTGATCAATTGCGTGATGATATCTCTCATGCTTATGAGATTGTGTTTAATGCACATACCAAATCGTCTGCACTGAAACCTGGCTATTTCTGGGAATTAACTAAGGAGGCGATCTGATGCTCCCGAATCGAATGGTGCTTAGTCGTCAGACTGAAGAGCAGCTTAAAAAATTGAAAGGATATACAGGGATTACGCCCAATGTCGCTGCTCGACTGGCATTTTTCCGTTCGGTAGAGAGCGAGTTCCGTTATTCGCCTGAGCGGGATACCAAGAAGCTGGATGGCTCGCTGGTACTGGATAAAATTACGTGGCTGGGGGAGACATTACAGACTACAGAATTGGTGTTGAAGATGCTTTATCCACAGATGACGCAGAAGGATATGATTAAAGCCTGGGCAGCACATGTTGAGGATGGGATTGCGGGGTTAAGAAACTATCGCTCGGTAAAAGATTTTGTATATGGAGTATACAAATAATGGAAAATAATAAGTCGATATTCACCCCATCTTTGCTAACAAAGCATGAAAATGGCACACTAACAACGGTAATCTGTATTAGTCGCGACTTGATCTGACATATGGTAATCCCCCCGAAAAATCGATGCAGGCATAAGTAGAATTTTCTCCTAACCTGAATGCAGGGGGGATTACCAGTGCATATAACAACATCAAAGGATTATGAGGGGCCCTTTAGTCCCCTCGCCGCCAGCACGAAATTAACTAAATTTTTCAGAAAGCTAAGATCCATAGACCTACCAGGCTCAACCCTTAGAATTGTTCAGGCGGGATAACATGGAGGAAACCTTCACTTTCTTAACACTCATCTTCAACTGACCGTTATCCAAATGGTAGCCAACTGATAAACACTGTCCTTTGGATAGGTCTCCTAGTTGCTTTTCCCACTCAGCCTGCTTTGTACCTGGCATGCTCAGTTCAAGAATTTTCGCGTACGTCTTTGTCTCTGTTTTTGCTGGTGCAAAAATCAGCTTGTGACACGCCTGGAATAAACGATCTTGCTCATCTTTACGCAGCATACTTAGCGTTTGAGTCGCCAGAATTAGGGATACCCCAAACTTGCGTCCTTCCGTTAACATTTTGCCCAATGGGCTCTCCAGGCGATGATCGAGGTTCTGCACTTCATCCAATACAATAGGAATCGGTTTTTCCTTACTACCGTAACTACATGCGTAGGAGTATAGATCCCAAAGTAAAAACTCAGTACAAAGCATTGAAATATCGTGGTTAAGCGACGCAAGTTGCATAATTGTTGAGCGGTGATGTTCACTCTCAAACACATCATTCCAACTTTTATCACTGTCAGATGAAAACAAGTTAGACTTCACAAGAGGAGCCAGCTTGCTTGCAAGTGCTGGTCCTGCAGTTTCTTCCTCGTTTAGGTCATCCAACATATTCTGTAAGCTATAAGCACTACCATATCGTTGGACACCAGATTCAATCACTTCATTGAGCACTGCGATCTGGCGCTCGCCAATTGTCGAATATACCTTGTTAAAAACAGATGCTACCCTTCCAGCCACCATATGAGGCTTCTCTTCGAGAAAAATCCCGCCAAAATCTTGCTTTTGAGCTCTAAATGGCGACATACCAAATGGCTCATTACAAAGAATATTGGATTTAGGATTTGTTCGTTCAATAAACTCCGGCTCAAGGTGATTCGGCAAGAATCCGTTTGTATAATCAATCACCAGCGACCGAATTTGAGCATCGGCCAAGCTCATCAACAAACCTTGTATACAGTAGGTCTTACCCTGCCCTGAGCTACCAAAAATGATCAGGTGACGGTTTGCTAAATCCTTGTGCCCGTACTCCCAGAAAACTTTTTCGCCGGTAAGCGTATTCTGACCAATTTCAACTCGGCATTCACTCGCATAATCTGGGGTTGGCTCTGCAGCTAACTTTGACGGCTCCTCTGTTTGGAGGTTCGGTTTTAAATCCTCTGGCTTATCGACCACAACGTCTAATGGAACGAGCGACTCTCTTTTTTTCAAAGCTGTCTGCCCCACCAACATATACTCCGCCGGCACATGGCAGATCTGTGCGATGTCCTTTTCGTTCATTAATACTTGAAGCGGGTGTTGCACCAGTGAAGGCAGCAAAGACATAGGAAGGTCAACCTTCAACACGCCATCCTGCATGTTATAGCCAGGTTCGAAACAGCTTCCGCTTTCAAGGTGGCTAACCACTAGACCTGCTGGATAGTTCTCAAGCTCCGCAATCGCGTAGTTACCGCGTAGCCACTCTTCTTTCTCTGCCAGCAGGGCTTCGAAATAGTCATTGCTGAATACGTTGTACAGACGGTATTTGTCGATTTGCATCAACACTTGGCGGATAAACAAGCCTCGGTATAGCTTCGACGCCAGTGTCTCGTCGCTCAAAAGCTCTGTTAGATAGCGGCGAAGCTCATTCGCTTGCTGTACTGCTTTTTTGTAGTCTGGCGTGGAGCCTGTTTTCACTTCGACAGGAAGCAAATAAAGGTTACCCTCTTTAAAGCCCACCAGCAGTATATCATCTGAAATCGCGCCTTTTTTATATCTCTGCACATTGCGTGAGAAGTCACTGTCGGTCATTTTCAGGCCGATGTTACCCGACACGCGGATCATTTCACCAACTGAGAGCGGAACCCAGGTGATATCAGATTGGTGCACCAGACACGTCGCAAATTTATAGGCGCCGATAATGCCAGTTCGCTCTTTGCGAATGGTGTCGTTGCAAGTCAACATCTTCAGAAGCCAATCACCATTGAAGGCATTGAACTCGTTAATCTGCTTGCCGCCACTTTGTGCAACCACCCTTTCGAACAAACCACGCTGTGCCGTCACGGTTATCGCATCGTAGCTGGCTGAGCTGGTGTACTGATCAGAATAATGAATAAGCACGATACATTGATTGGCGTGGAAGAAGTCTAGCGTCACTTTCGGGTCGATGATGGTGGTCCAAATCGAGCTGTCATAAGAGCGCGCTAGCAGAGATTTAAAGTCTTCACTGACCGCAAGAGCAGGAGCATTGGCCCCCGTGTATTGTGTGCTGGGCTTAAATGCTGGTTCTATTAACGAGCCAACATACTTCGCTATTTCCAAGTGTGGTTGGTTACTATATTGAACGTTTTGCAAACCAAATGCAGTGAAGTATGAGCCTTCATCACTTTTAGAAGCGTCGCCCGTCAGCAGACCATCACACGCAATACCACTAGGCATGTCGTCAACGCTCAAGGTCGTTAACTTCACGTTGTCGTTGTTTCTGAAAAAAGACAGGTGCGAGTAGGCTTGCCCTTCGCGTTCACTTTGAGCATTGGTAAACTTGCTGTAAGTTAGCCGGGTTCTCAGAATATCGATAATGGTGTCGGCATTTTCTCGCACTTTCTCTCGGTCCAATTCCAACCAAGACTTTAATTCTTCGTAATTGAACGTTTCTGCAAACTGGTCAAATGCATTGAAAACCAGCTCATCATCGTAGAGGTTGACATGAATTGATGCCGCTTTATCGAGGTTATCTTTTACATAGTCAACCAAACCGAGGAATAACTCTTCTGCACGATCTTGATTCACGGCATTCACCAACACACTCTTCTCTGAGCCGGTAAACAAGTGGAGAAACGCTTTTTGGAACTCGTTGATCTTTTCTTTAACCAGCTTGCGAACGAACTTCAGACAACTTTTCTGGTGAGGGACACTTTTAACCCAAAACCCGTTTTCTGTTACTTGCTGGTTGTAGGCAAACCCATGCTTGGGATGATAGACATACGGAAGCAGTCCACTTGGCCCCAAGCGATTGAACGTGACAGATGGCAAGTCAGCAAAGCTGTCATCTTTTTGCATTTCATTACAAAGATTTAAGTAGTAAGCCAACACCATTGGGTGGAATGGCGAGTAATATTCTTCACCATTCTCGCGAACCAAACCGATTTGCATCACAAGCTTTTGCTCTTTGGTAAGCATGCCACCAGTTGGGATCGCGTTGAAATAATCAAGGAATGCATCCACGGTCGCTTTCACGAGTGCCGTAAATATAGGCCCCCACGAAACCAACGAAATAGTTGTTCGTCGGCTCGCTAAATAGTCAAACAGTGCTTGATATGCTGAGTGAAGACCGTCATCAATAGACCTTAACTGTTCCAACGCCATGCTGTTGGATTCCGCTAGGTAGACTTGCTTTTGCTGAACGAAACACTCTTCCCAACGAAGTAGGCTAATGCGCGGCTCCATGACGCGAAATTCACTATGATCGATCGCGACAACGTCTTTACTCGGATAAAGCTCGCCAAACACGTGATCGTCAAACAATTTGTGGAAGCGAGATTGGTTAAGCAGCAATGGAAAGGACAGGCTGCTTTCTACCTGTTCACCCTCAATATAAAATGTCAGGGAATTATCACCTGATTTCACCACAAAGCTGATTTCTTCTGACTCGTTGGCCAAAGATTCAAAATCGACAACACCAAATTCTGCGCGGTCAACCACTTCACCGACATCATCTAGGCTTCGGTTTGCAGTTAGCGCCGGGTTAATAACCAAGCTGTTGTCTACCGTTTTCAAGGTAAGGCGTTTTTTTGAAGGCTCAACGGCGAAAATGTTTTTGAATGCCTCGAGGTGAAACTCGCCTTTTCTGACAACCAAGCAACGGAAGTTATGGTGTTCAGAGGTATTGTCACGCTTCAATGCTAGCGTGAAAAACAAAGGCTCATTGGCATAACTAGCTGCTAGAGTAGCGTTTGCCCCTTTACTAGTTAGGCGCGTGCTGATGACTTCTTGTTTGCCAAGTGCATTCGCTGGCGAGACTTTAAACTGCTCTTTTCTTAAATCGCTGATGCCAGAAAAGCTCAGTTTAAGTTCAAACTCACTTTGCCCTTCTTCCAGTGCAATAATCAAGTGACGGTCACGCAATCCTGCTTTAGTTTCTTTTGGGTAGCGACCAATCACTTGCGCATTATTGGTCTCGTCTTCACCTTCATGCTTAAGGTTCTGAATCTTATTCCTTTTGATCTCTTCTCGATAAGTTTCAAACTCCACATCTTTCCAACCATCGTCAGAAAAATGTTCTTTGATAAACCTACTACTAAAGCCTTTCAGCCTTTCTTCGAGTTGCTGACCAAAATGCTCTACTTCAAACGACAACTCTTGGTAAAGCGTACGGTTTTCTTCTAGGCGCTGTTTGATCTGTTTTTTATTGCCCGATAACTCAGCAACAAAAGGATCCTCAAACATGCCTAGCTCGCTGAAACACAGCTCGCCATCCTCAACTGCCTTGTATAAAGACTCGAAACCGAACATGGTCGCACCATCTTCCAAAATCGCGTCAAATTGGTCGTCCAAAAGGCAAAGCGAAACGTCTCGAGATTTGTCAGATTGCTCAATAAAGCCACTAAGAGCGCATTTGATGTTCCCTGGACTCCACACCTGGCCAGACTGGCCAAGATCTTCCGCCGAGTTGATGAGAGTATCTAGGCGACTATTGTGAATAACCACCAGTGCACAGCCCTTCAACGGACCTTCCCGGCTTGCTATTTCGTCACGCAAATTAGAGATGTAGTTTTCGGTAAAGCCCGTTTCACACGCATCTTCGCTATGAAGCACTGGCACCACTTTGCAGTCTTCCAGGTCTAAATAGCTCAGCGCTACACCATTGCGATCTTCGCTCTCTCCTCCTTTTCGCGCTAAGAGCGCATCGAAAAGTCGCTGACTATTAGCATGGTCAGGAGAGTTAAACTGGTAGCGATAGCCTGCGCGGATGTTTCCTTTCGCGTGCAGTAAAAACTGCTCAACCAGAAACGATTCAAATTGTTTTGCGCACATACACTGCATCTCCACTATCACTCATGCGTTCAACGTTGCCAATTCGCTCATAGAACTTAATAAGCTCTTGTTCTGTCTGCTTATCAACAAAAATCCCCCTTTGCTGTAAGCCAATTATCAGCTCATGGAAGCGAAGCTTTTCTTCCTTACCCACCACCAGGTTAGTAAGCAAAATAATGTGGTCTTGAGTGAGTACTAACACCCGACCAGAGCGACCACGAGCTTGCACGAAGCCAGTAGCCATGTTTTCTTCAACCGCTTTAATATATTTTTTGATAGTCCCCGGACGGTCGGTTTTAGGGTCTCTGAACTGTTCTTCAGCAAGCTTCAAAGCATATTCCAACCAATCAATTGCGGTTTCTGCTTTTTCAGGTATTGCTGTTTCAAGTTTTCTGTTGTGGCGAAACATTTTTGCGTAATTTTCAATATACCCAGCTAGATCACTCCGCTCTGAACTCTTAATATCCTTTGCCAATTGCCACAAAGGTTTTTTTAATTTTTCTGGGTTTGGTTGAAGATTTTCCAGCATAGAGAGGAAGGGAAACAGCTTGAAAGACGATTCGCTAAAAAGCTTGTAACCGTGCTTTTTGATATGGATACGTTCACTGCTGGCGCGCTCATGATCCATGATGAAATACAGCGGTTTCGCGGTTGGGGCTTCACCTGTTTTCCAATCCGACAACGATAGGCTTAATTGAGCCGTGTAAGCAAAGCCATAGAATGCCAAGAAACGCTCGAACTCATCCAACAGGTATTTCGGATAACCAGTTAAAAACTCGAGGTCACGTTTAAACGCCTCTGCTATATAGGGCAAATATGGTGACTCGGTCACTTGGAAGTCCTTGTCACGATCTGACTCTGTTTTGTCTAAAAGCGTTTTAAGAAACTCCTCTTCGAGGAAGTTCAAGTTAGATTCAAATCGTTCAATTTGCTGTCCTTGAAGTAAGTTAATAAACAAGGATGCCATTCGCATGTCGCGCGTGTACTTGTTATCTTGACTCTTCTGGCTCTTAAACAACAGAAACTCAGGGGTTACCGAGAATATATTTTCATTAGTGAAATACATATCTTCAAGTACACTCCAAAATGCCTCTTCACCCAATTTTTTTTGTAAGTTGTTTTTGCAATCCGCAGTAAAATCTTGGTAATTGTACTTTTCTATTTTTTTACAAAGTAATCCACGCAGGACTAAGCCCACGACTGATGACCAGTCAAAATCATTGCCTTGCGTACGAATGGGAATGTAACTGCTCAACGTATTCTTATTTTGGAACTTATCAGCTACCGTTTGTGGCAAACCGGCCTTTATCGGTAATGTGAAATTATCGGTCGTCATTAGTGCATACCACTCACTTCAAAATAGTCACTTTCTTCTTTCACGATTTTGTAGCGCTTATCACCCTTGAGAATAAAAAAGGTCTCTTTTTGCTTAGCTACTGTCAGCATCTGTTCCAATGCTTCATCAAGTAACAAAACAGCATTTTTGTCGTGCTTGTTAGGGCGATACCCCTGCCCAATCTTGACCAAAAGCTCAAGTAGTTTGACGCTAATTGGCATTGGCTTAAGCGATTGTTCATCGACTTTCAGATACACATTGAAGGTGCCTATTTTTTCGAGTGTACTGTTTTGTATTGCTGAAAAATCGGCCTTAACTTCAAGAGACACCGCCGTTTTGTAGCCATTAAGCTCAGAAACTAAATACTCGTCTTTGTCGAGTGTTGGGGCATGACGATTACAATAGCGGTGAAGCGCTGCGATCAGCGTTTCTTTGTAGAAACTGCCAAGCAGTTTGCGCATCTTTCCTGAACCATCGAAATCACGATGTCGCATCCAGACAGATGCATAGGTTTCTACCAGATTGTTTGTGAACTCGTTTTGGATAGGCGTTACAAACTCATTGCTGAGCTCTTTGTCACCCCGAAGCAAATAGAAAAGGCGAAGAAAAGACGTTGCTTTGGTTACCTCGTAAAAACCAAGCTCGTTAATTTTAGATCTAAACGCATTGAAACGCTCATCTTCAATGCCCAGCTCATGCTGAAGCACAAACTCATCGACGGTGCGCGTGTGCAGATTACTTGGGTCAAAACCCTGTATACGGGATAACAGCTCGTTATCACTGCCTGCAAACAAGTTGTCGAACAAGTAGCCATCCGCCGCGAGCAACTGGAAAATGAAATCCAGTAACGCTCGGGCCGTGAGGAACTGATCTTTGATAAGACGGGCTTTGAGTAATAAGCCGATCAGAGATTCCTGAACTGAAGGGCGACTCAGCAGCGCATAGTTTGCCGTCAGGCGAGTATGACCTAGAGATTTGAGCTCTTTGTCATAAAGCGCATAGAAAGGATTCTCAAGCGTTTGTGCTGTCAATCTTTTTAGAAATTTTTCTGCAAAGTCTGATGCACAGCCCTCAGCATTGAAGGTGAATTTTGGATAGTCTTCAAAATCCAAGAATACGTACTGCTTTGGAATTGCTGATCGCTTACGAGAGAGAAAGTCTCTGAGCACCTTTTTGATGTCGCTATGCTCTTTGGAACCTTCTTCTGCATAATTGCCGAGCATACCAACGTTAATACCCACAACAAGTGGTTTATGACTTTGCTTGAACTGGGTGAATCTTTGATCAAGAGCTTGAATGGCTGTCTGGCTTGGATT
The DNA here is from genome assembly GCF_041954745.1 of Pantoea sp. CS_6. Lineage (NCBI taxonomy): Bacteria > Pseudomonadati > Pseudomonadota > Gammaproteobacteria > Enterobacterales > Erwiniaceae > Pantoea > Pantoea sp. CS_6. The sequence goes on along the minus strand of NZ_JAVAYG010000005.1, from coordinate 332,073 downwards.
GAAGCTGTGAGTCGCATCCAAATGGAAGTCATGAGTCACTTTGTGCTTTTGGCTGTACTGCGTCAAGATCTCAGACTTGCCATCACCACTACTTCCGCATAGGAAGATGACTTGATTGGACTTAGCAGATAGGAGTGCTTTTTTAAAATCCGCTTCTATATCTGTCGTGATGTATATGTATCTCTTGAATCCAACGAGGTGATCTTGATAGTGCTCTCTCTCGGTACTGACCGCATACGGTGAAGACTTTGAGAGAATGCTGAGAGCTTGTGCAAATTTCAACGGTCATTATTCCTTGAAATAATCAATAGGTTAAATATTACTAAAAAATGCACTATATTACTGTGATTTCAATACGAATATAGAGTGTCATCATAATGGACAAAAATCGATGAAAGAGACTGTAATTTAAATTGTGTATCTGCCTGTTTTTGATATGTTCCTCCTTTGACCTGCTCCCCGGTTGATCTTCGCATAGTCAAACGGCGTAATCCCTTTCTCCCGGTTCGCATCCAGAAAATCAGCCCACCACTGCAACATCAACTTGCGCTCATCCAGATGTTCCGCTTTATGGATATACGCCGCCCTCACCGAATTGCGTTCCATATGGCTCATCTGCCTTTCCACCGCATCCTTCGACCATAGCCCTGACTCAATTAACGAACTACAGGCCATTGTGCGGAAGCCGTGCCCGCAAACCTCAACTTTAGTGTCATAACCCATCACGCGTAGGGCACTGTTTACGGTATTTTCACTCATTGGCTTACGCGGATCATGATCGCCAATAAAAATCAGCTCATGTTCGCCACAGAACTGTTTTATCTGCTTTAGGATCGCCAGCGCCTGCTTTGAAAGCGGCACCAGATGCGGTGTACGCATCTTTGAGCCTCGCTGAGAATGTTTTACATCAGGAATAGGCTCTCGCTCAGGCGGGATGGTCCACGTTGACGTTTCAAAATCGATTTCTGACCAGCGAGCAAAACGCAGCTCACTGGATCGAATAAAGATAAGCAGGGTGAGTTCTGTTGCCCAGCGGGTTAGCGGCCTGCCGGTGTAGCTGTCTATTTTCTGTAGTAACTCAGGAATGCGCTTTAATTCCAGCGCCGGACGATGTTGTCGATTACCGGAAGCAACCGCCCCAGCCATCTCTTGTGCCGGGTTATAATCAATTAACCCACTTTGCACTGCATAACGCATGATGGCCGTAGTGCGCTGTTGAAGACGGGCAGCAACCTCAAGACGTCCAGACATCTCTACGGCTTTAATGGGTGCTAATAAATCGCGAGTTTTTAACTCAGCGATGTTACGCTCACCAAGCGCTGCGAAGAGATTATCTTCCAGACTTTTTAGCACACGATGGGAATGATCTTCAGACCACTTTTTATTGGTGCCATGCCACTCGATCGCTACCTCTTTGAAGGTTCGAGCTTTACTCTGCTCAACCTTATCATTTTTCTTTTTGTCTCCCGGATCGACGCCATTCGCTAGCAGCTTACGAGCATCATCACGACGAGCTCTGGCATCAGCCAGTGTGATTTCAGGATAAACCCCAAGTGCCAGCATCTTTTGCTTGCCGTCAAAACGGTACTGCAAACGCCAGTACTTAGAACCATTAGGGTGGACAAGAAGATGCATACCACTGCCATCAGTCAGCTTGTATTGCTTATCCGTTGACTTGGCTGTTCTGACTTTGATATCTGTTAGAGCCATGCTTATCCCCTCCCTGTTGGTACAAGCATTATCGAACCGGAAATACCATCATCTATACCAACATCTGTTGGTAGATGTACGTTGAAGTCGGTTGACCTTGAGAGAGTTAATATAGCGGTAATGATGGGTAAATACTGGATTTCAGGCACAAAAAAAGACGTCCGTTGACGTCTATTGATGTTCCGATGGTGCGAAGGCCGGACTCAAATAATAATTCAAATATTTGTTTTTATTATCTATTTTGAAATAAAAAACCCAAAGTGCCCCCATTTGTGCCCCCTGATTTTTTTTAGCGATTTCAACTTGCAGGGTTCTCAATACGGTTAAAAACTGGTCGTGTGGAAAACTATCAAACCTATTGGTTAGGTTCCGAAAGACGGAACCTAACCACGCTCTATGCCTTTCTGATGGATCTGGGTGCACTTAAACTGTTCAGTTAAAAAGCCATCGTCCAGCTTTTGCCGACTCAACAAGCATAAAAATCGTAAGGGGCTTTGGTTCAACATCGGGGACTCTTTGCGACTTAGGCCTTAAGAAATTGGGCAGAAAGCCTTTTTCGTAAGGCCAATATGCAAGAAAGTCAAATTCGCTACTATCAACGTTAAATCTTTGGAAATAGTCATTCATTATTTCATCACCAGTCTCTCTGGCCCAAGGATACTTACCTGTTGAGAGGCTGGTTTCGAGCGTTAATTCAGGCTTATCTCTTGAGAAAAGGGGTTTAGAATTATAATTATTGTCGTACCACTCAAAAATAGCGCTTTCTATCGTGTCCTTTACCATAGCTTGTCACCATTCTTTGCAATCAGGTTATAGGTATGGGTTGCTTTCCATGCGATTTGTGTCACGTCATTTAATATAAAGCCAATACCTAGTATTGGTATCCAGCGTCCAGCAAACGCCCCCAGATTATTAACGTAACTAAATTTAAGTCGTTTGATACTTTCAGTTGTAAGAGTTGGCCAGCGGTTCACTCTTATGTTCAACCATACGCGGAGGTTTGCACTCAAGATCGAAGTCCCCTTAGTGGCCCCAGCCGGTTTTCCCCGCGTCGTTTGAGTTGGTTGTCCTAAAATTATAAGTGCCAAAGTAGCTATATCCTCGACACCAAGCTGTTTTTGAGCCTCATCCAGAAACACGAAGAAAAAAAGCTCTCCAGCGGTGAGACTGAACATTCCTTTGTAAAAATACGTTCCACCCAGCTCTTCAACTGTATCCATTTCGCACCTCGTTTGTGGCTCTCTGAATACCATATCTGTCGAATTGATGTTCGTCCAGAATCGACGTTGGTTAATAACGACTCAATATGATGTCGTGATTCCCCATAAAAAAAGATTTCATGAATAATCCTTCACACTGTTCACCTTTTGTTTTTATGCATTCATATCATAAGGTTAGGTGGTGATGAATGGGTGAAGGGTGACGCATATCCTTCACCACGGGTGTATAATGTGTATAAAAAAAACCGGCTTTCGCCGGTTCAGGTTGTCATGCAGCGTTCGGATCGTCGCACTTCGGCAGCCAGTCGGCGCTGCTTTCGTCCGTCAGCCCCAAGTTGGTCTGCATCCCGAACTATAATCGACGCTTCAGAAAATAGCTCTTATCATCCTCACATCAAAATGCGGGCTCGTCGTGAAGTATTGGGGTTGGTTTCAGTCAGCTATGAGCGAGGAGCGGACCTTTACAATTTCTGCAGCAGATAGCGATTTTGCTGAGGTAGTTGAAAATTGATTGAGCTGAAGTTGCTCATTTCATGCCCTTCGCATAAAGCAGCAACCTCAAGAAGGGGGGACTTAACTTCACGGGTCATACGATGAAATGAGTCATTGGCACTTCAGTCTCCGGACCATAACTGTTACCAATTCACCAGCAACTACTCGTTGCTCTTGCCGTACCCATCCTGAATTTCTATGTGATCTTTAATCCGCAGGCTTTTTCCAAAGGAACGACGCATTACTCTCAGTTATCAGCGCTGTGAGGTGACTCACCCCCCCGGCAACCTTGTCATCAGGGCCATAGAATAAAAATCGAAGCAGTATAAACCCGCCTCGATTTTTGAGAGTGGCTTAACCCACGTGGTTACTGTCCCAACCGGACGGCATTATTCAGGAATAGTATTCAGGGGCTTTTTTGAATTCAGACCAGGCGTCAGGATCGTGACCGGTCACCACCAGCGCACCGGCACGTTCGGCCACGGCACGCAGTTTCTGCACGGAACGCACGGAATCCACCGCTGAGGCCAGAAAACCCGGCAGCGCTTTTTGTTCCCAGTGATCGCGGGTATAGGCCGCATCGATAGTCAGTAACAGCGGCTGGCTGTTGGGTAACCGCACCAGAAAAGACTGATGGCCGGGCGAGTGACCTGGTGAAAATACCGTTGTCAGCGTGCCGTCACCATAGATGTCATAAAAGTCATCGTCGGTGCCGTTCAAAAACTGCCACTCCAATCCGGGGCGATCGTAATCTTTGCGGATGTAGCCGCCGGCCGCGAACCAGTCCGGGGTAAAGGCATATTCATATTCGATGCGCTGGACAATATGGCGTGCATTTGGGAAGCGACCAATCGCACCAGTGTGGTCAAGATGCAGGTGAGACTGCACCACGTATTTAACATCGGCCGGGTCAATGCCCAGTGCTTTGACCTGATCGACACAGCCCTGATCTTTACCGAGTACCGGCCAGTAAACATCACAGATGCCTCCCCAGTAGGCTCTGGGATCGGTTGCCACTTCAACGGCATTGCCACCATCAATAATGGTATGTCCGTCAGGATGGGTGATCAGGAAAAAGGGAACCGGGATTTCATAGTCTGCTCCCGCGCCCTGATTCATCTTAATGTTATGCACCTTACACTTCAGCGTACCGGACTGGAGCATGTAGAGACGGATATCTTTCATACTGAATATTCCTCTGGTCGTTAGCGTGGTTAAAGTGATGCGTTATTTTTAATTATTGAAATCAGAATGCTTCGCGATACAGATTTAGCGCGTCGTGCTCATGAACCTCGACAGGATTGTTGGTCAGTAAACGCGTCTGCAGCATGGCATCCGCAGCCAGACGTGGTAGACTCGCTTCCGTTACCCCGACATCCCGTAACCGGCGAGGCGCGCCACTTTGCTCCATCAGATGCAGCATAAAGTCGACAAATGCGGTTGAGCGAGTTGCTGCATCACCGCTACCGGGTACGTTGAGCACGTCGGCCAGTTCGGCATACAGCGGCGCGGCCGCAGTGGCATTAAAACGAAGCACCGGGCCGAGCATCAGCGCGTTAGAAAGACCATGCGCGATGTGATAATGCCCACCCAACGGATAGGCCAGAGCATGGACGGCAGCAACCGGCGAGTTGGAAAACGCCTGCCCGGCCAGTGTAGCACCCAGTAACATCCCTTCTCGTGCGGCGCGATGGCTCCCATCCTGACAGGCGTGAATCAGATTCGCGCCCAGCAGGCGTAATGCCTCACGGGCCAGCGCATCAGAAAGCGGGTTTTTCTTGTGCTTACTGGTGTAGGCTTCAATGGCGTGAACCATTGCATCAATACCGGTTGCGGCGGTGTGAATTTGTGGCAGTCCTAGCGTCAGTCCCGCATCAAGCAGCACAAAATCTGCGTAAAGCTGAGGTGAAACAACGCCCATCTTGGTGGTTTCGCCAGTAGTGATAATGGCAATATTGGTGACTTCAGAGCCGGTCCCGGCTGTGGTTGGTATCAGCACCATTGGCAGACGCGACCCGGTGACCTTGCCGATGCCGTACATCTCCGCCAGCGGCTGATCGCTGTGCGCCAGCACCGCGGTGACTTTAGCAATATCAAGCGAAGATCCCCCTCCCAGCCCGATAATAATATCGGCCCCGACCTGTTTAACGACCTCGACACAACGGTACACGACGGCTTCAGGCGGATCGGCCACAACCTCATCAAAAACGGTGACGCTAAAGCCCGCCTCTTCAAGATTTTTTGTGATGGGTGCAATCAGTCCCGCTTTGATTAATCCAGCATCGGTAATCAGCAATGCGTTACGCTGAGTGAACCGTGCCGTCAGATTGGTGCCCAGTTGCTGTGCTCCTCCCCATTTCATTTCAATGGAAGACACCGTACGAAACTCAAATGTATTGATCGTCATATCGCCTCCTGTCAGTCACGTGTGGTTATCAGGCAATCTCTGAGCACAGATATTTAATTTCCAGATACTCATCAATGCCGTGATGCGATCCTTCCCGGCCAAGACCGGATTGTTTAACGCCGCCAAAAGGCGCGACTTCGTTAGAAATCAGTCCCGTGTTATGACCTACCATGCCGTATTCCAGCGCTTCAGTAACTCGCCAGGTACGGCGCACATTTTCGGTGTAAAAATAGGCTGCCAGGCCAAATTCTGTATCGTTCGCCATCGCAATCACCTCATCTTCCGTGGTGAAGCGAAAAAGCGGTGCCACCGGGCCAAAAGTCTCTTCACGGGCGACTTTCATCTGCTGAGTGGCACCAGTCAGTATCGTGGGTTCAAAAAACGTACCGCCCAGCGCGTGTCGTTTTCCGCCCGTAAGCAGCGTTGCCCCTTTTTTCAGCGCATCGGCGATATGCTCCTCCACCTTACTCACCGCAGTGTCATCGATAAGCGGGCCGATCGTCACATCAGGCTGTTGTCCGTCGCCCACTTTCAGGGCCGCCACCCGTTCTGCAAATCGGCTGGTAAACGCCTCATAGATTCCAGACTGAACGTAGATACGATTGGAACAGACACAGGTCTGTCCGGCGTTGCGGTATTTTGAGGCCAGAGCCCCCTCAACGGCGGCATTGATATCGGCGTCATCAAAAACGATAAACGGGGCATTACCGCCCAGTTCGAGCGAAAGTTTTTTAATGGTCGGAGCCGACTGCGCCATCAAAATACGTCCGACTTCTGTTGAACCGGTAAAGGAGAGCTTACTAACAACATGACTGCCGGTAAGTACACCGCCAATCTCGTGCGCATCGCCGGTAATCACCTGAAAGACCCCTGGCGGAATGCCCGCCTGCATCGCCAGCCAGCCAAGTGCCAGCGCGGTGAGCGGCGTCTGTTCTGCCGGTTTGACAATCATGGTGCAGCCAGCAGCCAGCGCCGGTGCGGCTTTACGGGTGATCATCGCGGCAGGGAAATTCCAGGGTGTAATCGCTGCACATACGCCGACAGGCTGCTTGATCACCACAATGCGTTTGTTGGTTGCTGGAGCAGGAATGGTTTCGCCGTAAACACGTTTGGCTTCTTCGGCAAACCACTCAACAAAGGAGGCGGCATACAGCGCTTCGCCACGGGCTTCCGCCAGCGGTTTGCCCTGTTCAGCCGTCATCAGCAACGCAAGATCGTCTACATGGGAAACGATGAGATCAAACCAGCGGCGCAAAAGTGCAGTGCGTTCTTTGGCCGCAAGTTGACGCCAGCCGATGAATGCCGTCTGTGCAGACTTAATAGCGTTGGTGGTATCCAGCGCCGACATTGCGGGCACGGAAGCAATAATGTCACCCGTAGCCGGATTGTTGACTTCAATTACGCCACGATCCTGAGCCTGAACCCATTCGCCATTGATCAGACAACGTGTCTGAAGCAGGTCTGGATTTTTCAGTTGAATCATTTACACTCCCCTTTATCTGGTTCAATATATTGAACTGATATCTTGATACTGAACTTACTACGAGGAATTATGTCAGGGGATTCTTTAACAAAAAGCGATCAACCACACAAAAAAATTGACACAGTTCCTGCTTTGCGTCGTGCGGTTAATATCCTTGATTTGGTCGCTGCGTCAGGTGGCGTGATGTCGGCCACCGACATCACGCGCACATTGTCTCTGCCCAAAAGCACCGTCCACGGGCAACTGCATGCCCTGACAGGTTTGGGTTTGCTGGTAAAGACAGCAGAAGGCACTTACCGCCTCGGCCCTCATCTGATGCGCTGGGCGGAAGGGTTTCTTTCACAGATGGATATCATTTCGTTGTTTCGCGATTATTTTGCTGCGGACACTCTGCTGGCGGGTTACACCATCACCCTTACGGTGCTGGACCTCTACGAAGTGGTTTATGTCGGCTGCCGCGATGCAGAGAAAGCACTCGGTCATACCTTTCGCATCGGCATGCGTCTGCCCGCGCCTTTCACCGCGACAGGTAAAATGATGCTTTCACGGCTTTCTGATGATGAGCTCGATGCACTTTTTACCGCGCACTTCCCTGTACCCATGACAGTGAACAGCGTGGACAGTCTCGAAGCGCTGAAGGAGGAACTGGCTGTTATCCGCAAACGTGGTTTTTCAATCGATAACGGCCAGGTTCATGCCGCCATGACCTGCGTTGGCGCAGCCATATACGATCATTCAGGACGTGCTATTGCGGGTATCGCCACAAGCTTCCTGAGCAACGAGGCGGAAGATGGCTTGCTGGAAAGTCTGGGCCAGAAGATTTGCCATGCTGCTACAGTGCTCTCTGCACGTTGCGGTTACGCGTCAGTCTGATTATCAGGGCGCACACTTAACCCGAATGTCAGCAATGTCCGTTCCTGGCACAAAGCGGACATGTTCATCAGGAAAAATCTGCAAAAACTGAAATGCGGGCATTCCAGTCTTCTTCCTGCCTTTGAGATTGAAAAGCAGTTCTTACCGCCTTTCCTTTCGCTGCTCAGCCCGGTTTAACGCTGGCTCAGAAACAGCCATGCGCTCTCTTCGGTTTTCAGGTCTGGTACAGTCAGAATGAACATTCTTTAATCGCTGCCGATAGTAATAATTCCGTCATAAAAAAAAGCGGAAATGTGCTACATCGTCCTTCTGCAGCGCAGGAGAGCTTCTGTATCAGCACTGACGCCTCAATACATCAGTGCTGATACCCTACATCAGGGAACCTTTATGAATAATATAAAAATAGGTATAAGACTCAGTGCGGCCTTCGGCTTTATGGCATTGCTTGTGATTATCATGGTGCTGATTGGCGTCCTTAAAATTAACTCGCTCGGCAGTGCGAACGATGAAATTTCAGGCAGCCTTTACAGCAAATCTTCCGCCTCCCAGTCTCTGCGCTATCTCACATCAGACATGAGCCGCCTCGCCCGCAATGCAATTCTCCTCAAAGACGAGTCTCAGAGAGAGAAAGCCATCAGTGACTACCGCAGCGAAAGGCATGAGCTTGACAGCCTGCTCGAGCTGCTCCGGAAACAGGTGAGCTCACCCACAGGGCTGGAAATCTTTAAGCATCTCACGGACCGGGCAGACCTCTTTTTACCTTTCCTTGATGAAGTTGTGGCCCTCGCGAAAAACGGCAAGAACGACGAAGCCACGCAGCTTCTTTTTGGTCCGCGCTATCAGAGCCAGGGGGAATTCATGGCTTCCCTGAAACAACTGCAGGACCATCAGGAAGCGCGGATGATTACCGCTGCTGCACAGGCGCGCGCAGACCGTTCGTCAGCACTGATGATACTCATTACCGCAGGTATTGTTGCAGTACTGCTCGCCGCCATATCCGCACTGTTCATTACCCGGAGTATCACGCGGCCGCTTACGGAGGCTGTTCAGGCTGCACGCCGCGTGGCCCTGGGTGACCTGAGTGGCGCGGTGCATGCTGGTCATAAAGATGAGACAGGGATTCTGCTGTCAGCCATTCGTAACATGCAGGATTCCCTGATTAATACCGTCAGCCAGGTAAGAAGCAATGCGGAGAGTGTTGCATCGGCCAGCAACCAGATTGCGCAGGGGAACGCTGACCTCTCACAGCGAACTGAAGAGCAGGCCAGTGCACTGGAGCAGACAGCGGCAACCATGACGCAGCTGGGTATGACCGTCAGGAACAATGCGGAAAACGCACGGCAGGCGGGACAACTGGCAGTGGGGGTTCGCGATGTGGCGAATAAAGGCAGCGATGCCACCGGAGCCATTACCGGGACCATGAAGACCATCAGCGAAAGCTCCGGCCGTATAGCTGATATTACCGCCGTGATTGACGGAATCGCATTCCAGACGAATATCCTTGCGCTCAACGCCGCGGTTGAGGCTGCGCGGGCAGGTGAACACGGCCGGGGATTTGCCGTGGTGGCCAGTGAGGTCAGGTCTCTGGCACAGCGCAGCGCAACAGCTGCCGGTGAAATACGTCAGCTTATTGAGGCAAATGCGCACAGCGTCGAAGAAGGTAACAAACTGGTGGTACACGCTTCTGAAACAATGTCAGGCATCCTCTCTGCGGTCGGAAAGCTGACTGACACCGTGGAGGAAATCACCTCCTCTAGTGCCGAACAGGCCCGTGGTATTGAACAGGTAGGCATTGCGGTAACGGAGATGGACAGCACCACGCAACAGAATGCCTCGCTGGTCGAGGAGTCTGCCTCAGCGGCTGCGAGCCTTCAAAATCAGGCCAAACGGCTTCTCCAGGCCGTATCCGTATTTAGTCTGGGTAATCAGGCCATTACGTCTTCTGTTGATGTGGTCTCTGAACCCGTAAGGCAGAAATTCAGTACGCCGGCAACAGACACCGGCATAACCAACAAGGAAGAAGGCTGGACGCATTTCTGATCGGAGTACCGCGCTGCTGACTGGCGCGGTACGACGTAAAAATCCTGCAGTAAGCCTCGTCAGTGTTGGTTTATGAAACAAGTTTCTGGTCTTCTTCAGAAAGTGTCCGCTTCGAGCGAAAAGGGGACGTCTGTAGTGTCATTAGACCTGGAGATTTTGCTTCCATAGCCGTGTATTCGTTTGCCGGGAGTAGATTAACTGCACTTCTGAAATCGGACTTGTATGAACATGTTTAACGAATTATATTCAAAGTCCAAGCTCACTGAACCGGCCTGCATTGTGAGGTTTTTCTGAAATGAACAACTAATGTGTCCTGACCTTTTACTGGTTTGCCAGGGGTAATGCACATTGTTGTTTATGTAATTTTGTATGCTAACCGCAACGTGGATAGCAGCCTCCATAAAAACTCTCTGCGCTTTACTGTCTGGCATTGTCTTTACCTGCCCGGGAGAGATAATGATGACGAGTAATTTTTCCTTCAATAATGTTTACCATCACAATCAGGCTGTCTGGGATCGTATGGCACGCGAAAATTGTGACTGGTCGCGTCCCGTGACAACGGAAACCATCGAGGCCGCCCGCAAAGGCCAGTGGCGTGTACAACTAATACCTTCTGAACTCCCTTCTGGATGGCTTGACGATGTGAACGGTATGCGTGTTCTGTGTCTGGCCGCCTCCGGTGGGCAGCAGGCCCCTGTGTTGGCAGCTGCAGGTGCTGAGGTGGTTGTTCTTGACGCATCAAAGGAACAGCTGTCCCTGGACGAAATGGTTGCGAAGAGGGACAATCTGGTATTAAAGACAGTAATAGGGGATATGCGGGATTTATCAGCCTTTGAGGATGAGTCATTCGACCTCATCTTTCATCCCATATCTAATCTGTATATACCAGATATAGGCAAAGTATGGGCCGAATGTTTCCGCGTCCTCCGTAAAGGAGGGAAGCTACTCAGTAGTTTTTATAATCCTGTTGTCTTTGTTTTTGACCGTTCACCCGAGCTGGCCCGGAGAGGTTTGATGAAGCCGGTTTTCACTTTGCCGTATGCCGATATAACGGATTTGGAGGCAGAAGAAATTGATAAGAAGTTAGCCAGAAATGAGGCTTTTGTTTTTGGTCATTCTTTAGCGGAACAAATAAACGGGCAACTGGAAGCTGGTTTGATGCTGACAGGTTTCGATGAGGCTTTTCAGCCAGCGCCACGTTTTCTTATTGATAAGTACATGCCAACCTTCATAGCAACATGCTCAGTTAAACCGGTCTAGCCCAGATATGGCTCTGCTCAGGCAGCAGAGCCACTGATAGATCATGAAATTTCATTCAGGAAGGAAAAACCAAAGCATAGTCTTGTAACATTTGCCCCTTTCAGTACTGACAATGTCCGCTTGTGGCACAAATCTGACTTATGACAGACTAAGGTCCGCTGTGAGCGAACAGCGGACATTAAGCGTATATGTGAAAAAAGTGCTGGTTTTTCATCCAGACACTGTTAACTTGAATGTCGATGAAAACAAACTTTGTGCTATTCAAATCAATCATTATTATCACCTGTCGAATTCAGGTGGGATAACGTTCGCCATTTTCCCGCCGGTAAGGCGGGCCTTACCGGTAACAATCCAGTGAGGTAAACAATGGATACAACTGCAGTAACAACGCCTGAAAAACCGGTCTTGCACTTGTTATGTGGAAAAATTGCATCAGGAAAATCCACATTGTCAGCAAAATTAGGATCATCACCTAGGACTGTAATTGTCAGCGAGGATCACTGGCTGGCTACTCTCTTTGCCAATGAAATGCAATCCATATCTGATTATGTGCAGTATTCATTAAGACTAAGAAATGCCATGAAGCCTCATCTGGTGTCATTACTAAAAGCTGGTTTATCAGTAGTTCTTGATTTTCCGGCAAACACACAAACAAATCGTGAATGGATGATGAGCATTATTAAAGCGTCAGGAGCCAGTCATCAGCTGCACTATCTGAAAGTTTCTGATGAAGTATGTAAATCCCGCTTACGCGCCCGTAACGCGGAAGGAGAACATGAGTTTTCGGCCTCAGACCAACAATTTGAGATCATAACGCGTTATTTCTCAGAACCAACAACCGATGAAGGCTTTGATATTATTGAATACACCTGAATCTGCCTTACTGCACGTGGGCCATCATCATGCGGTTTATTAATTTTTACAGCTAAACATGATTCTAAGGTGTGTTAAACGTCCGCTTCTGGCACAAAGCGGACCTTAGTACGCCTTAAGGTCCGCCATAAACGAAAAGCGGAACTCCGCCCTGCCCGCTGTTAAAGTAACGTTTAATTAAGTAAACAGTCATCTCCCCCCAATTCAGGAGACCGCGGATAACGCGGTGAACCTGTCAGGGCGTAAGAATTATCTTCCCGCTGAAATGTCGGTCTTCGAGAAGGCAGTGCGCATCTGCGCCAGCGGAAAAGGAAAATGACGTTACCGGAGGCGGAAGAAGGACGCCTTCTTCAAGCAGGGAAAAGAGTCTGTTTGCGCGGCGCTGACGTTCATTCTGGCACGTAAGATATGTCCACAGGTCGGCGCCCAGAATGCCTTTAGAACTCAGCAAAAGACCGGCAGGTGAAAGGTCGGGAAACGGACCGCCCGACATGCCAAACATAACGACTCTGCCCCCGTCCTTCAGCGCCTCCAGGCTCTGAAGAAGCGTTGTACCGACCGAATCAAAGACAATGTCGCATCCTCCAGCCTGCCAGCTTTTTACTTTTTCCGGCCAGCGGGTGTAATCTGAGGCGGTGGCAGCCCCAAGCTGCAGAACTGCCCTGCGTTTTTCCTCTGTCGATGCCACCGCAAAGGTCTCTACGTTGCGATGCCGGAGCATTTGTACCAGCAAACGCCCCACGCCACCGCCTGAAGCCAGGACGGCTACAGACATCTTTTCCCTTACGGGAAGGACGTCATTAATCAGATAGTCCGCCGTGAGCCCCTGCAAAAGAATGGCAGCCGCATCCGTTTCTGATAACCCGTCAGGCAGTCTGATGGCATGTGAAACCGGCACGCGGACGTGGCTGGCATGGGCGAGAGGCACGTCACAGAAGCCCACGCGGTCACCTGCTTTCCACCCACTGACATCCCGTCCTGCCGCGATGACACGGCCCGCACCTTCATAGCCTGCGATATAGGGTGAACTGCCCGACAGAGGATAACGTCCCTGCCGACGGTAAACATCTGAGAAATTCAGGCCCGCGGCCACCGTCTCTACAAGCAACTCATCTGATGAATGCACCGGATCGGGCATGTCAGCAACATACAGTTTGTCGACAGCGCCAGGATGGTTAAAAACAAGGGCATGCATGGTCATCTCCAGATTCGTTTTTCCTGAAGACAACATTTTTAGTCGGTGACGGGAAAAGATAAATACCCGTATGATTTAATCATTTGATAATAAAATTTTATAATCTACCTGTAGGGCGCTATATGGACTATATGAGATGTCTTAATTCTTTTATCAGCGTTTGTGAATCAGGCAGCTTTACGGCTGCAGCGGATAAACTCGACCTGACCCCGGCGATGATTGGTAAGCACATTCAGATGCTTGAAAAGCGCACTGGCTGTACGTTGATAAAGCGTACGACACGCCGCCAGGGGCTGACCGAGGCGGGAAGGCGGTTTTATCAGCACGCTTTACAGGTTATTGATGCCGTGGAACAGGCTGACGCGATCGCGCGACATATTCATGAGACGGTAACCGGTATGATAAGAATAAGTGCCCCGGTTGCATTTGGTCACCATGTGCTGGTCCCGATACTGGCGGATTTTCTTAAACGCCATCCGGGTGTTGATGCCGATCTTGTACTCAGTGACACCCGGGCTGATCTGATTCAGGAACGTTTCCAGATAGCTGTACGCATCGGCTCACTGGAAGACAGAGGGTATATCGCTTTGCCCCTGCCGCCGTATGCAATGTTGCTTGCCGCCTCCCCCGCCTATCTGAACGAAAAAGGCCTCCCGACTCTGCCTCAGGACCTTGTTCATCATGACTGCATCAGTTTCAGCCAGTGGCGTTCCGATCATCTCTGGCAATTCAATGGCCCGCAGGGGCATGTTGCCGTTGAAATTAATCCCAGACTCACTGTTGACTCCGGCGAGGCGCTGCGCCGCGCCGCGCTTTCAGGTCTGGGTATCGTAATGCAGTCCCGGCTGACGTTAAGTGAGGACATTGAAAAGGGTCGCCTGGTCCGTGTTTTGCCCGACTATGTGCCCGATGAAAGACCTGTCAGTCTTTTGCGTCTGCCCGGACAGCCTGACGGTGTACTGGTGTCATCCTTTGTTGATTATTTCATGCAGGCTTTGCCGGCGTTTTATCCTTAATCCACTGACGATGTGGGGTTGCCGCGTGATGTGTACGAAAACCTGGAACAGCACGACGCAAAATGGTTTTCATACTGGGAGGTACTGGCCGGCTGAGGGCAGGGAAAAGACTCTGTTCAGGACTCTGAAAGGTTATATACAGGGCCCACAGTATGGGTGGGCCTTTGCGGTGAAGTCATTGAGCAGAAGCCTGCCTGCTGACTTCTGCCATAAAAGTATCCCACTGTGTCTGAAGCTTGCTGATATGCTCAAGTTCAATACTGTAATAGGGCGAAGAAGCACTGCTGCCCTGACTTACCATGGCATGAAAACCTGAAAACCAGTCACTACTGTCACTGCTGCTGGCAAGGTCAAGCATCTCACGGCGCTGTGTCTGCGAAGGGTGAAGACCTGAGCTCAGCAGATCAAGCTGATGCTGGGCGTTATTAATACCTTCAGCATCACCAGCCTGACGTGCGGCTGCAAGCGCAGCCTGATTGAGGCTGGTGAGGATGTTATCGCTCTCAGCCGTTTTTTTCTGGATATACGAATCAACTTTAGCAGCAGCCTCCTGGCGGTACTCTGCCGGTATAAACTTATCGACCAGAGAGTTGAGTTTGGCTTTACTCATTGCCAGGTCCATTGACTGGGTCACTGCATCGCCAGAGTCGTCTGGACTGGTTATGGCTTTTCCTACAAGCGATCCCATCTCAAGTGGCGACAGGCCTGATTTACTTTCCAGATAAAACGCAACAGGCCCAATATCTTCATTCAAAACAAAGAGTGAATGTTTGTTTTCTTTAGCCAGTGTCTCATTACGGTTATCAAGTGCCGCTTTAACCGCTTTTTCTCGCGCCTCTGTACTAATCTGAGGGAGAGGTTCCTCCCCTGCTTCTATTTTCTTTACTTTTTCCGGAGACAAGGCGATCGTTTCTGATGTTACGGGTTTATATCCCGGATACTTCCATCCACTGGTTTGATTCTCACCTACCCATTTCATGTAATCATCGGTATAGCTCACATGCTCCTCCTTGTTCATAAAATAACTCAGTAATAAACAACGGCGGAACAGTTAAAAACTTTATCTTTTTTTGGGAACAGTTCGGAAATATCAATATGAAGAAGCGTTTCACTATGAACAGGTGTGCCCGGGCACAGCGCGCGATCATCGATGAACGGTATAGGCGGGCTTGACGGTTATTCAGCTTTCTGAGAGGTTAACCTTATTCTGGCACCATGATTGTAAGAATATAATCAGCACCCCCTTTCTCTGTGAATCATAAGGATAATAATCAAAATGGATCTCTCAGCAACATACGAATGGCGTGAGCACGATTATCTGATAAGTACAGACAGCATGAAACTGGATTTACACGCTATACATCAGTATTTAACAGAGTCGAAGTGGGCGAAAGACATCGACTTTGACACAATTAAAATCTCGACGGCGAACAGCCTTAATTTTGGTGTTTATCTCGACAAATCACAGATAGGCTTTGCCCGTCTGATAACCGACTATGCTACGTTTGCGTATCTCTGTGATGTCTATGTACTCGATGAATACCAGGAGAAAGGTCTGGGGAGATGGCTGATGGAATGTATTCACAACCATCCGGTTTGTGACAAATTGAGAAGTATTATTTTATTCACATCGACAGCCCCATGGCTTTATCAAAAGTTTGGCTACGAGCCGATAAATAAAGAAAATTACACCTGGGCTTTTACCCAAAACCGCTCAGGTTCATAACGAACTTCAGGTTTTATTGTGGAGTTTTAAATAAGCGCCCTGTTCAGTACCTTGTGCATCACACCCCGGCAATCCGATAAAGCTCCTTTGAACTGTGTCCGCTTATGCCATCAGGCGGTCGAACTAACGGAACGAAAGGTCCGCCATGAGCGAGGAACGGAAGTATGTAACTCCCACAACTACATGACTAACATTCAGGTGTCGTAATCAACGGAGAGAAGGAAATAGTCACTTTAGCTGCGTCAAGGGATAAGAGTTGGTGGTACTGGAACCGTCACTGTAGAGCTCGGTAATAACAATTTTTTTACCATCAATAGTATATTTGACTGTACTGTCTGCAGGATCATCCCGCCAGCGACCGGTGCTGTCAGGATTATCAGATGCCCACATAACTTGATCACCTATAATTTTGCACTTGATTGCCCAACGGGTGCCATCGTTCTGTCTGATATAATGTACATAGGCAACACCTGATTCGACTTTATCCAGCTGCATGATCTTATGGTCACGGCCAAACATCGCAGCAGAAGCGGCCTTGCAAACCTGACCTACCGTGACTTCAGAAGCTTGTACCGGCGCAGTAAACACCAGCGGAACAAGAAGTAAGAGTTTCTTCATACGGAACAATCCATTTTTTTATTTTCAGGAATAACGCTAATTGTATATTTCGGCAGTCTAAAGCGTTTCTTGATTTTAATTTAGCATTGCGATGACAGGACTGATTAGCTTAGTACCCCTGGCGATATCTCAAACTCTGCCTGACTGTCAGCCATTCTCAGTATGGTAAGCAAACAATGTATCAGGCATGATGCCAGTTTTCTCTATAGTTTTCAGCACTGACTGAGTAGATACTTCAGCAATAACCTTCATTGCTTCATCACGTATTTCAACATACGCAGGGTTATCTCGGGGCACAAATGGCTCAAGGAGGTGGCCAATAGCTTTACCGTTAACAGAGAGGCTGAATGTGCCAGCGGCAGGATCCACATTCCAGATATAAATGAGAGGACCTAGCCCAATATTCTCACAATCATCTTCGTTACGGATCCCCGGAAGATAGACGGGCATAGACAGCTTTTCATCACTCAGCGTCAGCGCAATGAACTGTTTTGCCGTGATTGAACAATCTTGCCCGGGTTCAGTTTCAGGCCTTTTCTTTCGAAGGAATTCGAACATACATTTTCCTTGTTAGTGGTTAATCAGAAAGATAATTAGCAATCCTACAGAACTAAATGATCAGCTCAATGAATGGAATGACCCATTCCCCGTTTAACCACATAGATTGTTGTTAGCCACTTCCGCACCCGGAGACAGAAGAAACTCATGCTCAACAAGGTCCGTAGTGAGCGAGGAGCAGACCTCATTTTCTTTGGAACAGGGAATAAGGCAGATTCACTGATTGGTTAACACGCAGGCCCTAATGACATGCATGTTCGATAATAATATTAAGGATTTTGCCTATACCATTTCCCTACGCGCGGAGTTATTTTATTGAGATATTTCAATCGCTTCCAACCAAAAACAAAAAGGGTTAAGCCAAGAGCAATGATCACTGTGCGAGTATATGGGCTATGTGTTGTAAACATGGCAACCATGGGTGAGAGAACCAATATAAATAAACCCATTAACATGGGTATGGCAGATCGGCAACCTACACCTGATTCTGTTTTGTAAACAGCATGGCAACCTGTACAAACCGTGTAATTATCAGGTACGTGAGTGCCACAAAATCCACAATTCATAACTTTCCAGTTTGTTATTAAGAATTAGGGTAGGAATATAACAAAACTGATTGTGGTTTTACCAATGCATTATAGCTATGGTGCAGCACGGAAAAAATCCCCCTTCTGGCACAAAGCGGAATCAGGAACAGGCCGATGTTCGCTATGAGCGAGGAGCGGGCGTTAATGTCATCTTCTACCAGAACAACCATTTGGTTGTTTAAGCAACCTTTTCAGCTAAAGATAGTCCACATAACTGCTCGCATCTGCGTACCCCAAAATTCTATAACCGTTTTTAGACTCGATTCCAGGTAGATGAATAGCCCGAAGAATGGGGCCAACTGATGAATAGCCCGAAGAATGGGGCCAACTATGGCATGCTGCGCTACTGAATTCGTCAAAATATCAAGATACTGGATATCTAAATAGCCGCCTTCACAAAAATGGTAAAACCACTCACCATCAACTGCGGATTCGTAACCATTGAGTAAAGTGATTTTCCATGAAGGAGGAGATTCCATACGACCCATTGCCACGCGAATCTCATTCCATTTTGTATTATTCATGCAGCTATAAAGCATTCAAGCCTCACAGAATAAGCTCCTGATATATTAACACGCTATATAGATAACAATGTCCGCTTCTGGCACAAAGCGGAACTTTTAATTTGGAATTGATATCCGCAGTTAGAAGTGGCCAGAGGAAGCTGTTTCAGGAGCATGAAGGCGCCAGTTGATGCCCGCCAGGATAAATTGGCCAAGTGCCGGTAGCCCGGCGAAGCCGATTGCGTTATGACAAGTTCTGCCTGGCGAACACTCCCCTTTTATCTGAGGATATGTGGTGATTAGCTACCACCTCTAAAGCAGAGTATGAGCCGGCGAGGAAACTGCCGGGATAACAGCCTTCTCAAACGCTTCTTCCCGAGCCTGAAGAATGAGTGAGTGCCGGTGACATGTTAATACAGCCTGCACAATAACGGCCCATGCAGGTCTTCGCCCTTGAGGTCACACTGGTCTAATGTTTAAAACTTGTCAGCAGCGCGTTTCCCTCGGCTTCACCCGACATGATGGCACATCCGGCGAACACATCTGCCTTTGCTCAGCAAAGAAACATGCCTAACTGCATGTCCCTTTTTGACTGACTAACGGGCACACTGGAGCCTGCAGGCCGGAAAGGTAATCCTGCATCCGACGTCCTTTCTGGTTAAGGAATCGCGCACCAGTTGAAAACAGAGCACTGATTCTGTCCAGCCTGAAATTTCGGAAGTCACAGCGTGTTTCACACCAGGCTGTCAGCAGCCAGGCCTCATCAAAGACAGTCAATCCCAGAGGCCAGACGAGGCGGCGACTTTCTTTTCCAGACAAATCAGTGTACGTAAGTTGTGCAATCATTCTTTTGCGTATCATTTCGCGCAGTTGTTCTTCCCATCTTTCCGCCATCGTATCTTCAGGGCGGGTACGTGTAACTGCCTGAAAAGGAAGGTCCAGGAAGGCTCCCCTTTTATCCCCCATGGCCTCAGCTATTTTTCCTGAGACACGCTCCGCTGCATCGCGCAGGCAATCTGAATTTCTGGCCATGACTAACTTAAGTCCAAGCATGATGGCTTCCGCTTCATCAGGGTCAAATTTCAGAGGCGGCAGAAAGAAACCTTTTTCAAGCTGATAACCCAGTCCGGGCTCACCATGCACGGGTGCACCCAGGACACTGAGACTCGCCATATCACGATAAATGGTGCGAACAGAGACATTCATCCGCTGCGCCAGTGTTTCGGCAGAAAGCGGATAACGTGCGGCGCGAAGTAAATCAAGTATTGAGAACAGCCGGTGCATTTTCATTCATTCAGATTATCACCCACTGACATGTTCTGTCAGTGGGTTATGAAACACTCTGTTTTCTTAAACTTAAAAGGGCGTTATTTCATGGAAAATCAAAGCCAGTGCATCGAAATCGTTATTTACAGGACAGAAAACCTGACAGATTCAGACCGGCAGCGTACAGGTGCCGTACAGCAGGCTTCAGAACTTCCCGGTTTCAGTGGCTGGCTTCCTCTGGCTGGCTGTCACAGCCCCTTTGTCAGAGCTGATCTCGTGGTGTGGGACAGCCCGGAATCGGCCGCTTCAGCAGGAAAGATTGTCTCAGCCAGCGAGAGATTCTCAGGTTTCAGAGAGTCAGTCAGCGATTTTATCGGTTCCGGATATTTTGCCTCGCCAGTAGGGGGCCTTCCCCTGATGCAGCAGGGAGACGGCGTTGAAATCGGGCGCTTCAGGCTCCGTGAAGGCGTAACAGAAGAGCTGGCGCTCTCAGCATGGAGAAGAATGTGTGAGAGTCACCTTTCAGGACTGCCGGGGTGGCGTGGACAGAGGCTGTTCCGGCTCGAGGATGGAACATTCATAGACCTCGCGCTCTCTGGCAGTCTGTCACAGTCGCAAAAGATATGTGGCAGTTGGGCAGGTAATGAGGCATGCGAAACCTTTCTCGGGTTGATAGAGCCTGTGAGTATGGAATTCGGCACGGCATTGTGACTGTAAAGCAGACTGAGGGCGGGCAGGACAGTGTGTTCGGGCTTATTTTACAGATGCCCCTGACTGGTCCTCTCTAGTGCATCTGAGTTAATACAGGAGCGAGACCTGATCGCCGCGCATCAGCTTAACGTGGGGTTATGAATGTCCGCTTGTGGCACAGGCTGTGTGAAAACTGTTTTGGTCGCTTCAAATGCGAAAAACAGAGCTGAAAACTGCGCTCATACGTAAATTTTGGTTCAGCTAACCAGTCGAGCAATTCCAGATTTTGCGTAGATGCGCGCCCTTCAGTTTTAGGTCAGAGTTTTCACACAGCCTGGGCACAGAGCGGACATTGCACTCAGGTCAGTATCTTATGTGCTCGTCTCTTGAATCAGTTTTGGCCGTAGCTAAATCATGAGCCTTGTAGCCCAGCATGCCCCAGACAATGATCGCACAAACAAACGTTATTGCAGACAGGACCTGAAACAGCAATGAATAAGCATTGTCATAACTGACCTGAACTACCTCGCGCGGGATGCCGGGCAAGAGTGCGATGGCCTGCTGAATATTACCGCCTCCCAGCCAGGATGCGGCAAGATGAATTACATGTGGCGCAAAACCGTGCACAGTTTTGTTAAGGTTCAGATCGTTCACGTTAGTGAGAAACGCGGAGACCACCGCAAGAGCAATACCCTCTCCTGCAACACGAACGGTATTGAACAGGCCCGCCGCCATACCTGCCTTTTCAACCGGAACGGAAGAAATGGCCAGTCCATCCATCAGTCCCCACGGTAATGCCGCTCCTGCTCCTGTTATCAGCATCGAAAAGAGAAGAAGAGTTATGCTGTCATTGTGTAATGCCGGACCGAGAAAAAGTAACCCGGCAGAGGCGAGCACCAGCCCTGAAGCTGACACCACGGCCGGTGAAAACCAGCGCGTCAGCAGGGCTGCAAAGTAAGGAAAGATCATCATCGGAGAAGTGAGTGCCAGAAGATAAACTACGCTCTGAGACTCGCTGAAACCATTTCCGCCCATTAAATGCAGCGGAATAATGATCAACAGAACAATGTAGCAATAGCAGGTCGCCACCGGCAGCAGCATAGCTCCGACAAAGCTGCGACTTCGCAGCAGTGAAATATCCAGAACAGGATTGCTCACACTCAGACAACGCACGATAAATCCGCTGAAGAGCAGTACAGAGCTGAGGAATAAAGCGAGTGTGAGAAGTGATGAAAACCCGCGTGTGGGCAGGAGCATCATTGCAGTGGTAAACCCCATCAGCGCCGCCGTAAACAATGCCAGACCTGTTTTATCTGAAGGGGATAGACTGCTCTGCTGTGACTGAGGCAGAAACATCATACCGGCGAGCAGCACACATCCTGAAAGCACAGCAAACAGAATATAGACCCAGCGCCAGGTGAGCATATCCGTAATAAGTCCGACAGCCAGCGGGCCGAATGCTAAGCCAGCACCAAAGACGGTGCCCAGCAGGCTGAACATGCGGCTCCGGGCAGCGCCGGTATAGAGCCTGGCCAGCAGAGCGCTTCCGCTGGCCAGTAGCATGGCCGCTGCCAGTCCCTGCACACACCTGAGCATGCCTGACATCATCAGGTTGTTCGTGAGGACTGTGAAAATACTGCTGAGACAGAACAGCGCTGCACCCGTGAGAAAAACCGGTTTTCTCCCGATGTCATCTGCTGCAATCCCTGCTGTCAGCAGAAAACTGCCGAACGTCAGCATAAATCCATTCGTAAGCCACGATAGTTCTTCTGGTGAGCCACCCAGCATGCGCTGTATGGCGGGCGTTGTGACTACGCCCCCGGTAAAACTTAACGGCAGAAGCGTAGCCGCCATAAAAATGGTCAGGGCTGCTGCAGTTCCCGAGAGGCGGCAGAATGTGCTGGCTGCAAATGTCATGGTGTTACCTTAATTGTCCGGACAGCTAATGAATGAAAACTGCTGCGATGTTATTGCGGACAAAAGCTCGGATAAATAGACTGCAGCTACCTTCTGAACAGACATAAAGTTAATAATCAATGGACAGCCTGACTTCTCTTACCTCTTTTGTACGGACAGCCGAGACACTGAGCTTTGTGCAGGCCGGAAGGCTGCTGGGTATTTCAGCGTCAGCAGTCGGTAAGAACGTTGCCAGACTTGAACATAAACTGGGTGTGCGGCTTTTTAATCGCAGCACAAGGAATGTAAGTCTGACCCCGGAAGGGGCGGCACTACTGGTCAGGTGTAAGCATATTCTTGAGCAGCTCAATGAGGCCGAATCAGAGCTGACGAACAGTGCCGCTGAGCCCGTGGGTAAACTTCGGGTTTCCCTTCCCGTAGCAGGTTACAGGCTCCTGCTTCCCGCACTTTCCGCATTTAACCGACGTTACCCGCAGGTCGAAATGGACCTCGACTTCAGCGATCGTCTGGTGAATATCATTGACGAAGGGTTCGACGTGGCAATACGCAGCGGAGAGCTGGCTGACTCCAGGCTGACCGCCAGAAGGCTGGGTGAATTCAGCTTCACTCTCTGTGCCAGCCCCGGCTATCTGGAGGAAAAAGGCGTTCCGGTGTCACCTGCGGAGCTGACGGCGCACCGGTGCATTCTTTTTCGCTTACCCTCAACAGGTCTGCTGCAGCCCTGGGAACTGAACGGCCTCCGCCCCGGGGCTCCACTCAGCGCTGAATCGGTTCTGACGGTAAATAATATTGAAGCGGCCATTGGCCTGAGCCTGGCGGGAACAGGGATCAGCTATCTGCCCGACTTTATAGTCTGCGAGGCGCTGGCAGAGGGACAACTTAAAGAAGTGATGCACGGGTACTGTACAAAGCAGGGTCATTTCTCCGCCGTGTGGCCATCAGGCCGCTACCTCTCACCCAGAGTACGCTGTTTTATAGACTTTATTACTGAGTCAGGTTTATCTGTGTAGCCGCTCACGTGATGAAGACTATCGGATTCATGCTCACGTCAGGGGCAAGAGTGCGTTTTGCATGCCTGCTTCTGGCACATAGCGGACTAATATTTTTATCAGTCGCTGACTTTATGGTGAACAGAGAAGGTCAGAGCACATCGTTCACCACAGATGACCGGCGGACGTAAAAAAACCGGCTTTCGCCGGTTCATGTTGTCATGCTACGTTCGGATTGTCGCATTTCGGCAGCCAGTCAGCGCTGCTTTCGTCCGTCAGGCCGAGATTGGTCTGCACGCCTGTTTTCGTGCGCCGCTTCAGGTAGCTCCTGCCGTACTCGCGCAGGATGCTCTCCAGCGCCTGGCTGAAGGTCTTCATGCTGAGCGGGTTGCGGTAGCCGTTGGCCTCCATGTACGCCAGATAGGCGTGATAGAGGTAGCGTTTCGGCTGCAGGGGCCGGATGCCGGCGTTACCCATGTGCAGGCCGTTCGGCTCGGCGGTCGCAAACAGGTAGCCGCAGAAGTCCACCATCGGGTCGGCGTCGCGCTTGATGCGCATGGCCTCGCCGGAGTTCTGCTGCTGCTGAAGCAGCGCGCGGGCGTCCTGCGGGTTGCTGAAGCGCTGCATCAGCTGGCGCACGATGACGGCCAGCTCCGCCTGTATCTTCTCCTTCAGCTGCGGGTCGCGCTCGTTTGCCGGGATGATTTCCGCGAAGTGCAGGATGACGCGGCGGCGGGACACGCCCCCGCTGCGGTCGGTGAAGCGCATGGGGTTGTTGTTCACGGCCAGAATCACCGCCGGGATGTGGGTCGAGTAGGCGTCGCGGTACTTCGGGTCTACGGACACCGCATCGCCGCCGGTAATCGCCTTGATGCCCGCGCCGTCGCCGCTCCACTTCTCCTGGTCGGGCAGGCGGATGAGCGAATAGCCGATGACCGAGGCGCGCTCGCGCGAGGATTCCAGCGTCTCGATGGTGGCCGACACGGCGTTGTCCGTTCCCGCCAGCATGGTGGCGATTTCCGCCATGATGCTCTTGCCGCTGCCGCCGGGGCCAGTGACCTCCAGAAACAGCTGCCAGTCGTAGCGGTTTGCCAGCACCATGAACAGCGCGGCCAGAATCACGTCCCGCTTACCGGCACTGCGCCCGGCGGCGCGGTCGAGCCACTGCCAGAAGTGCGGTGCGTGGCGCTCCAGCGTTTCGCCCGCCACCGGGCGGGTGTAGTCCACGTCGCTCACGGTGCGCAGCCAGTTCTCGCGCCGGTGCGGGCTGAAGGTGCCGCTGCGGGTGTCGAGCACGCCGTTGCGGAATCCGATGAGCTGGCGCTGCGGCGCGGCCTGCTGCGGCAGCATCAGCTTCAGCGTGTCCACCACGCCCGCCACCTTGCCCGCCGAGAACGGGGCGCGCAGGCGCTGGAAAAGCTTCGCCACGTCGCGCCCGAACTGGTTGCCGGAAATCACCTTCCACGCCCCGGCCTCATAGCGGCAGAGGATTTCGCCGCTGGCGTCCACGGCCAGATTACGCCCGTAGTGCTCCGCAACGCGCTCCGCCTTTTCGCTGGCGCTCATGGCCGTAAACTCGGCCTCGCTCATGGTGTCGAACGGGCTGGCGGCGGGCGGGGCTGAGGCCTCGCGCAGCGACTGCCGGGTGGCGTCCTCTCCGTGCGCGGTAAAGGCGTCGTTCCAGTCGCCGAACACCGGCGGCAGGGCCACACTGGCGTTGCAGGCTGCGGCGGCGTGCCGGGCCTTACGCTGGCCGTCGCCGTTCAGGTCGCGGTCGGCGGCAATCACCAGCGGCAGCGACGGGTGCTTTTCACGGACGAGGCCGGCCAGGGAAAGGAGGTTAACGGACGACAGGGCAACCCACACCGCGTCACCCGTCAGCGCGTGCACCGTCAGCCCGGTGGCGTAGCCCTCGGTGAGCCAGATGCGCTTTGGTGTGCCTTTACCGCTCAGGACGTGGCAGGCGCCTTTCACCTGACCGCCTTTAAGCGTGCGCTTGTCACCGGCGGCGTTAACCAGCTGGACGTTGACCAGCGCGCCGTCCGCATCGTGCAGCGGCACCACCAGGTCGCCGGGGCGGTAATTGGTCAGCGCCACCTTGTGCGGCTTCGTGAGCGTCAGGCAGGAATGTTCGGGCAGCCCCTTGCGGGACAGGTAGGCGTTGCCGGTGACCGCCTTCGCGCTGCTCACCAGCTGCTGCGCCAGCGCGGCGGCGGCCGTGCGGGCGGCCTCGTCGTCCGGCTCCGCCGGTGCAGCCTCAGTCACCGGTGGCAGGTTGCCGGTCAGGTCGTTCACGCGCGCGGCGGCCCCGGTCAGGCTCACCCCCAGCGCCTTCTGCACCAGGTCCATGCCGTCACCGGCCCCGCACTGGTTGCAGAACCACGTCCCGCGCCCCTCTTTATCGTCAAAGCGGAAGCGGTCTTTGCCCCCGCACACCGGGCACGCCGTGTGCCGGTTCTTCACCACCTTCACGCCCAGCGCGGGCAGGATGCGGGGCCACTGGCCCCGCGCGGCGCTGGCCGCGTCTGATACGGTCATCTTCATTATGCTTTCCCTCAGTGCAGCGGCGGCGCGTCGTGGATGCGCCCGCAGAGTTCGTCCATCACCACCTGGCCTAAAAAGCTCAGGCACGGGGCGGCCTTCAGCGGCCCGGCGGTCAGCAGGTCATCGAGCAGCGCGCAGGCAATCTCCAGCCCGCGCGCCCGGCCGTGCTGGCGCAGGTAGAAGCCCTCCAGTTCGGTCTCAATGGCGCGCTCCAGGCAGGCCAGCGTCAGGCCGCAGTGGCGCTGCTGTTCGCGGCACAGGGTGAGCCAGGCGCAGGCCACCGCGCGGCGGGACAGCGCGGCGCGCAGCTCAGGGGACAGGGTGCGTGCGTTCATGCGCTCACCTCCCCGTTCATCCAGCCGTCGCGGCAGCGGGTCACCACGTCATCCAGCTGGCCGGTGATGAGAAACAGCAGTGAGGCCAGTTGTTCGCTGTCGGCAGGCTCCGGCGGGGTACAGCAGTCGCGCAGGGCCGCCGCGTCACAGGCCAGACGCCCGGCGTTGCGCAGGTGCTCCAGGCGGGCGAGGTCGTCAAGGGTAATGGTGGCGTGGTTCATGCGCGCACCTCCGCAACCGGCAGGCGGGCAGCAAAGGCCAGCACGTAATCGCGGGCCAGCAGCTGGCGGGCGGCGCGTTCGGTGGCGGCGGTGGCGCGCAGCATCTGCACGCGGGCGTGGCGCTCACAGCGGCGCACGGCGGCAAACACAAAGACAAATTCTGAATGCGGGGAATTAAGGACGGTAGCCATAAGGGCAGTCTCCAATGTTAGTAGCATACAGCTACCACCGGAAACGCCAATTTCACTGGTGGTAGCCCAGACGGGGTTGGCGTAACCGGCAACATTGGAAACCGGCGCTTCGTGAGAAGCCCCCGCCTGAGCCACCATTACACGGACGGCACAACGGATACAGGACCGTCGCCCGAAAAATGGGTGCATCAGAGCACAGACACAAAAAAAGACGCAAGGCGCGTCTGGTGTCGCCAACGTTGTATTCAGGACGCCAATCCCGGCTGCCGATTTTGCGACAGCAGAAACACTGTACCAGGGAAGGCCCCCGGCGCGCAAGCCGGGGAAAGCGAAGAAATGCAGCATGACGGACGGTCTCAGCGGTGGGTGAAGGTCATGCCGCACGCCCCTGACCGCGGGCGGCGATGCGTTCGTTCATCCAGGCGTTCACCTCGCTGGCCGCCCACGCGACGTTCTTACCGCCCAGCGAAATCTGCGCGGGAAAGGCGTCGCGGCTGATGAGGTCGTAAATCGTCGAGCGGGACAGGCCGCAGACGTGAATGACCTCCGGCAGGCGCATGAATCGCTCCTGAACCGGCGGCGCGTAAGGGGCTGACGGAGCCGCCGGGGCGGAAGATGGTGCGGTTAAAGCAGTGTGCATGGGCTACCTCTCGTTGATTCCATACGGAGCCGGTCGGATATGTCCGGCATCGGGCAGCTCTGTATTCTGGGCATATTTTTGTGGGAATCAACAAGGCGGGATTGTATCACCACCCTTACAAAATGGTCGTTTTCTGCTCATGTAAAACGAACAGAAACGAATAGGAACGTATAGAGACGAGGTAAAACCAGGGCTTAGTTTCTGACTATTGAAAGCGAAAGATTAAAAGGAAATAACGCTGATTAATATCCGGCAGGCTTTTTGAGGCGGTGAACGATGGTGAACAGTGGGTGAAGGATACTTTTTTAACTGTTCACCTTTTAATTTACTGTATTAATTATCTTTTTTCCTCTGATGAAGAAAGGTGAAGGATTTATATAAAACTAAAAGTGGAATGTGGGATTTAGTGAGACCTTTCCCTGGCTGGCCAGAAGAAGGGCTTTTTGTCTGAGCTGTCACACAATCTCATACAGTGGCACCGCCTGTGCCAGCCCCGGCACAATTGACTGACTGAAAACGACCACACAGGAAAACGAAATGGCCCTGAAATGTCCCGAATGCGGTCAGGTGGCTCATACCCGGACCAGTTCTTATGAAGCACCGTCCGTAAAGCGCACCTGGTACCAGTGCCGGAACCTTGACTGCTCCTGCACGTTCACCGCGCTGGAGAGCGTTGAGAGAATAATCATGAAGCCCGGCAGGCCTGTTGCCACAGATGCAGAGGTGAAAAACGGCACGGTACGTCAGCCGCAGACGCTTGGCCGCTACGGCTCAGCCTGTTCCCGCAGGGACCGGCACGCACAACCCTGAAAGAAAAAATACGGCCAGAAACACTTAATGCCCGGCATATGCCGGGTTTTTTTATGTCTGTTGCTTGAGTGCATGACTATGCTGCATGAAATCGCATGAGTTTCCGGCACCTGAAAACGGCAGCAAAGGCCAGCAGCGGTGCGGCGCGGAGCCACTCATGCAGGTGCATGAAAAACGCTACATGAAGTGCGCAGGCGTGGCGGGGCTACGAGAGCGCGCTAGCTATGAAACTGCATGAAAAAACAGAATGAGCCTTAAGCGTGCATCTTCATATTTTCTTTCAGAGTGTATCCAAGAGCTCTGACACCCTGCGTAAGCTGGGTGAATTGTCGATAGCTCGATTTAGATCCCAACTTTCCCAAATAAAGGTGGTGAGCAGTGTGTTATAAGATATGCCAACCTTAGCCGCGGCCCCTTGTTTAGGGGGGATTCCTTTTTTAATTTCGCTTCTCTTGGAGCCTCGTGCTAAATTTATTATTTTTTCTTTGGGATCGTTTAACTCATCAGGATCCCTTTCAATCTTATCCTTTGATATTTGCAGATAATCCCCAAGGCCCACACGGTCAGCAAGAATCCAACTTTCTACTTCCCTCACGGAAATCAAAATGTGCAGAGTGTCTCTTTTATTGGCCAAATGAGACTCTAACTCTAACTTATAATCATCAGAAGAAGGCTTTAAATCTAAGTCGAAAAGAACAATAACATTATGACTTTTAGCAATCTCATTAAAATTTGTCAGTTTCTTGATTAAAAAACCACAACCCTGCTTTCCCAACCTATGTAAAACCTCAAACCTCCCTTTAGATATAATCACCTTCTTCATTATCTCTTCTGTTAATACATCCTCAGTAGCAATAGAAATTTTCATAAATCAAATCTCTGTGATTCTTTTGATGTCATGAGGAGAAGTCAAAGGCAACATGATTTCAGCAGGAGAAAAACCCTCTCTCATTGCATCAAGCTCATCCTCTGAAGGTGATCTAGCCGTCGTACCATTCTCAGAAGCTAAAAAAAGAACTATCTCATTACCATCTATATTATTACTTAATAATGGAGTACTGTGTGTGCTTATTATAATCTGCTTCTGATTCCTAGCACCCTTTAAGGTATTTTCAATTATTTCAGGAATATACCTCACTATTTCACTATTCAAGGATAGCTCAGGCTCTTCAAGCAGCAGTAACTGCCTTTTTTCTAAAAGCGACCACATAAGTCCAATTAAACGTAATGTACCATCAGAAAACTGATCTTCTTTTTGCCAACCAGCATTAGGTCGCCAGTGTTCATAGCGAGCTTCCAAATGAGGTTGTCCTGAATCATCTCGCTCAAATCTAAGTTCTTTAAATTGAGGAACCGCAATTGATAGTCCGGCCTGAATCTTTTTGAGCCAAGCATCGCGAGTTCTACTTTGTGTATTTGCAAGCCTATCAAGAAAACCTTGACCGAATGGATCATCCTCAATTTTATTAATACCTATTTCTTTTGCGTATTTGAGTAACTGAGGAACAATATGTAAATAAGTAATTGATGAGAAAAATGTTGCTATAGGTCTAAAATCCTGGTTAGCTAAAATCTGCTCCAAATAGGTTTGCGTTAACTGAACTGCATCAGCAATATCTTTCTTATTTGGTCTTAATAGGATTTCTTTTCCATTTTTCACAACCCTTTCACGAGTAACGTTGATGAGTTGCTTTCCACGACCTGAAGCTTTAAAAGTTAATTCATAAGACCATTCATCCTCATCCTCAGATAGCTCAAGAAGAATCGCCACCTCAGTATCATTGCGAGCTTGTAAACAACGCAGTTTAGTTATCCCACCACGATCATTTACAGCCTT
This sequence comes from Pantoea sp. CS_6, assembly GCF_041954745.1. Classification (NCBI taxonomy): domain Bacteria; kingdom Pseudomonadati; phylum Pseudomonadota; class Gammaproteobacteria; order Enterobacterales; family Erwiniaceae; genus Pantoea; species Pantoea sp. CS_6. Next base: position 302,072 of record NZ_JAVAYG010000005.1, on the reverse strand, counting down.
TTGTAATCCTCCACCATCCTTGCAGAGATCACTCATAAACCTGAAAACATCTAAAAAATTTGATTTACCAACAGCATTAGGGCCGATTATATAAGCTCTTTCACCAAGGTAGATATCTATATTCCTGAAATTTTTCCAGTTTTTTAACTTCACTCTAGTTATATTCATATATAATCCCTATTTTTATATGAGCCATGCCTGAACGATGTAAATCATAATTCACTGTTTTTTTTCATTTGTACATAAAGTTTTGCAAATTCATATGGTGAGATAGGATTTTTTCGATTCGCATCAAGGTAATCAGCCCACCATTGAATCATAAAGCGTCGTTCATCGAGGTGCTCAGAAGTATGAATATAAGCTGCTCGCACACTATTGCGCTCAGAATGGCTGAGTTGTCGCTCTATTGCATCATCACTCCATAATCCGGATTCACCTAGCGCACCACGCGCCATCGTCCTAAAACCATGCCCACAAACTTCAGTTTTTGTGTCATATCCCATCGCTCGCAAAGCGCTATTCACCGTGTTTTCACTCATGACCTTTGTGGCGTCGTGATCCCCCGGGAAAAGCAGCTCTTTATCCCCACTTATCTGCTTTAACTGGTTTAGTAAAATCATCGCTTGTCGGCTAAGTGGAACGATATGCTCCTCTTTCATCTTCATACCACGATAAGAATAACGCACACCCTTAATTTCTTCTCGTTTTGCAGGTACGCGCCAGAGAGATTTATCGAAGTTGAACTCATCCCAACGCGCGAAACGTAACTCGCTGGAACGCACAAAAGTAAGTAAGGAAAGCTCGACCGCGATCCGCGTCATTACACGGCCACGATATGCAGTAAGGCGTGCAAGAAACTCAGGGAATCGGTTTGAGGGTAAAGCGGGGTAATGTCGCGCTTTAGTTGTCGATAGCGCACCGGCCATATCACTAGCTGGATTTGAGTCGATGTAGTCGTTTTGTACGGCGTAACGCATGATGGCCGTGACGCGCTGTTGCAAGCGCTGGGCGACGTCATGCTTTCCACTGGCATCAACTTTTTTAATCGGGGCTAACAGGTGGCTTGTTTTGAGCTGGCGAATGTCGGACGAACCGATATGAGGGAGAATATAAAGCTCAAGATATCGAAGAACGCGCGATCGATGGTCTTCGCTCCAGCGCTTATTACTGGCATGCCATTCACGAGCAATTGTTTCGAAAGTATATGCCCCCGAATTCTCGGCCTGAACTTCTTTCTGTTCGGCTTTTGGGTCAATGCCCTGCACTAACAGTTTTTTCGCTTCGTCTCGCTTTGCTCTTGCCTGAGCGAGAGTCACAGTAGGCCAAACACCAAACGCGAGGCGATCCTCTTTTTTGTCAGAGGGGCGTCGGTATTTCATGCGCCAGTATTTAGAACCCTTGGCCGAAACCTCGAGATACAAACCGCCGCCGTCGGCCATTTTATAGGTTTTGTCTTTTGGCTTGGCGGTCTCGACCTGTCTGGCATTGAGCTTCATTTGGGGGCACATTTCTCATCGAAGTTAAGATGCCCCCAATTATGCCCCCAACGGTATCCGGATTTCAACGGACAGTCTCGGACGACTCAGGACGTAAAATCGCTGAACGCATTGATTTTTAAGGAGGAATTGGACTTTCTCGGATGGTCTTGGAAGTACTAATGGTGCCGAAGGCCGGACTCGAACCGGCACATCTTTCGATGGTTGATTTTGAATCAACTGCGTCTACCGATTTCGCCACTTCGGCACTGAAGAGGATGCGGAAAACGTTGGCGATTATACCGTTACGTGCCCGGCGCGCAACTCTATTCCGCTGTGATGTGCGCTAAGCGGCGAAAAAACACACGGAACCCGGTAAACCGGCCCTGCGCCGCCCCCAGAATCCTCCCAAACCGCCTTCCCCTCACCTTTCCGTCGGAACTTTCTCATCCGCACCGCCTCTTAGCAACACGAAGCACTAAACCCAACCGAGGTCGAAATGAAAAAGCACCATATCGCCTGCGCCCTGGCAGCCCTGCTGCTGGCGGGCAATGCGTCAGCCGCAAGCTGGCAGGATCAACTGAGCAGTGCCGCCAACCAGCTCAGCCAGCAAAACAACGGTGCAGCAGGTCAGCAGAACGGCGGGCTGTCGATGTCCTCCATTACCAGCCTCCTGAACAGCAACGACAAAGCCATGAGCGCCAACAGCATGACCAATGCCGCCGGCGTGATGCAGTACTGCGTCGAGCACAACGTGGTGAAAAACAACGTGCAGTCGGTGAAAGACCAGGTGCTGAGCAAACTGGGCCTGAATACCGCCGCTGCGCAGGAGCAAAAACCGGATTACACCCAGGGCGTCGCCGGGCTGCTGAACACCGGCAATGGCCAGCAGCTGAACCTGCAAAGCCTCAGCAACTCGCCGATGGGCGAGAAGCTCAAAACCAAAGCCTGTGACGTGGTGCTGAAGCAGGGTAAAAACTTTATCTCCTGACCGTCGCCTGCCAGCCCCGCGCTGGCAGGTTTATCGCCCTTCCCTTCCGCCTGTTTACCGCCTGTCAGCACCCCGCCCGCTGTCTGTATCATCTTGTATCGCAACACGTTAAGTCATAAGTTTTCCTTCCTAATGCGTTGAGCGTTATAGTGATGTTTTGGATTTGAACAGGACGGCACGCATGAAAGGTATCAACATCGCAATTTACTTTGATCCAGACCTGATCACAGCCTGCGTAAATGCGTCAGAAGGGAGCTATGTAAACAAAAAGTTCGAGTACGACGACGGGGTGATCGAAGAGATCTACCAGTGGCTCGAAGAGTACGATCCCAACCGCACGCATATCTGCCTGATTGAAAACGAAAGCGCTGAGCTGCTGGCCGATGAACTGGTGGATAACGGTTATCACGTCCACCAGGTCACCATTCACCAACTGCTGACCTGGTTCGCCGCCGAACCACCCAAGTCCCCCGATGGCACGCCGATGCGCCTGATGCTGCGCTACATGGCCGAAGAGCATCCGCGCGAATATGAATCCCGCACGCCGCAAACCGAAGCGTTAATGGAGATGTTCGACGAGCTGGATGCGCTGGAGATGGTGGAAGACAACGAAGACGAAGACAACCTGCCCGCCGACCTGCTGCGCAGCATGAAGAAGCATAAAATCAGCGCCAGCGATGCGGCACAGCGCCTGATCCCGGACGTGAACGAACGCATCCGCGAGCACCTGATGCAGTACCCGGAGCTGATGACGCCGGAGATCCTGCAAGACTTCTTCCCGGAGCTGCTGGAAGCGCTGGAACGGCCTAAACACTAAGCGGAATAAGGCATGCTGGAGTTAATCAAAGCTGTCGGGTTGGGGCTGGTGGTGATCCTGCCGCTCGCCAACCCGCTCACCACCGTGGCGCTGTTTTTGGGCCTGGCCGGTGAGATGAATTTTCGGGAGCGCAACCGTCAGGCCCTGCAGGCGAGCATCTATGTTTTCGCCATCATGATGGTAGCCTGGTATGCGGGCAGCGCGGTGCTGCATACGTTCGGCATCTCCATTCCGGGGCTGCGCATCGCGGGCGGACTGATCGTGGCATTTATAGGTTTTCGGATGCTGTTTCCGGCGAAGCCGGTGGGCCATTCGGTTGAAGCCAAACACAAGCACGATGAGCTGGAAACCGCGCAGGAGCCGGTGAACATCGCCTTTGTGCCGCTGGCGATGCCCAGCACCGCCGGGCCGGGGACGATCGCGATGATCATCTCCTCGGCGTCTACCGTGCGCAGCGGGGTGGATTTTCCGGCCTGGGTCATTAACGTCGCGCCAGTGCTGACGTTCCTGGTGGTGAGCGTGATTTTATGGATTTCCCTGCGCAGTTCAGGGGCGATTATGCGCCTGGTGGGCAAAGGCGGCATCGAGGCGATCTCGCGTCTGATGGGCTTTCTGCTGGTGTGCATGGGCGTGCAGTTCATTATCAACGGCGTGCTGGAAGTGATTCATAACTTCCACTGACGATCTGAGCCGCCCTTAACGGGCGGCTTATCAGCTAAGACGAAACTGGCATAGCTCAGAACAAACCGGCATTTTGACCTGCTCTGGTGCGGGTTACAGTAGGGTTATCAATCATTAAGGATAACCGCCATGCGCAAACCGCTGCTCCTGCTTACCGCCCTTGCTCTCTCCTCTGCCGCCCACGCGGCGACGCCAAAAGATACGTTCGTGGTCGCCGTGCCGCTGGACGGCATTATCAGTTTTGACCCGGCGGAAAGCTTTGAAACCGTCAGCAACAGCAGCCTGCGCAACATCTACCAGACGTTACTGGAGCCGGACCATCAGGATCCGCAGAAGCTGTCCCCGCTGGCGGCGCTGCGCTGGCAGCCGGGTAAAACCCCAAACAGTCTGGTGTTTGACCTGAATCCGCAGGCGCGTTTTGCCAGCGGCAATCCGTTAACAGCGCAGGATGTGGTGTTCTCCTTTACCCGCGCGTTGAAGCTGAACAAAGCGCCCTCATTTATCCTGAGTGAATTTGGCTGGACGCCGGAAAACATCGACCAGCAGTTCACCGTGATCAACGATCATCAACTGGAGCTGCGCTGGCCGGCACAAATCGGCCAGGATCTGGCCCTGCGCCTGTTGACTGCGCCGGTCTCCTCCATTGTCGACAGCAAGCTGGCGCAGTCGCATGCCGTCAGTAACGACTACGGCAACGGCTGGCTGAAAACCCACTCGGCGGGCAGCGCGGCCTATGCGATCAAACAGTTCGTGCCCCTGCAAGCGCTGGTGCTGGAGGCCAATCCCAACAGCACCCAGAAAGCGCACCTGAAACGGGTGCTGCTGAAAGGCGTGGCCGATCCGGGCACCCGTCGACTGTTGATCCAGCAGGGCGATGTGGATGCGGCGTATCAGTTGGGGCCGGATCAGCTGGCCTCGCTGAAAAGCGATCCCAATGTGCACATCGCGGCCTTTCCTTCCAGCCTGATCTACTACCTGGGCTTTAACACCAAAAGCACGCAGCAGCCTGCGCTGGGGAATCCGGCCTTATGGCAGGCGGCGCGCTGGCTGGTGGACTACGACAGCCTGGCGAATCAGCTGCTGAAGGAGCAATATCGTGTGCACCAGAGCTTCCTGCCGCAGGGCTTTGACGGCGCGCTGGAGACCAAACCGTTCCACTACGATGTCGAGAAGGCCAAAGCGATTTTAGCCAAAGGCGGCATTAAGCCTGGCGCGCATATCGCGCTGTCGGTGGTGAATCAGCCGCCGTATATCGACATTGCCCAGGCGCTGCAGTCGAGCTTTGCCAAAGCCGAGGTGAATCTGGATATCCAGCCGGTGGCGGAATCCGAACTGTGGAGCAAGATGCGCAGCCGTCAGTTCGAATCCATCTTTACCTACTGGGGCGCGGACTATATCGATCCGAACACTAACGCCAGTACCTTCGCCTATAACGTGCCAAACGGCAGCAAAACGCTGGCCTGGCGCGTGGGCTGGGATATTCCGGAGCTGAGCGCCCTGACCCGCAAAGCCGCCGGAGAAAGCGATGCCGCGAAGCGCCGGGCCGATTACGTCTCGCTGCAACAGCAGCTTCAGCAGAACTCGCCTTACGTGGTGATGCTGCAGGGCGAGGTGCAGGTCGCGCTGCGCAAGAACGTGACGCACGCCCAGCAGGGCATTGGCGTGACGCTGCTGAATTTTGAAGAGGTGCAGAAGTAAATTTCCGGGCGGCAGCACGCAATCTTTACTGACGGCTGCCGCCCCGCTGGCTATGCTTGACGCATGACTGACTATTTGTGAGTACTGCGCTATGACCGCTCCCCTGCTTATCGCCCAAACCCCTGACGTTCAACTGCATTTGCTGCCGCAGATGGCAAACCGCCACGGCCTGATCACCGGTGCGACCGGCACGGGAAAAACCGTGACGCTGCAAAAGCTGGCGGAATCCTTTTCGTCGATTGGCGTGCCGGTATTTATGGCGGATGTGAAAGGCGATCTAACCGGTGTGGCGATGGCAGGCCAGAGCAGCGAGAAGCTGCAGGCGCGACTGGCCAGCATCGGCGTGGCCGACTGGCAACCGCAGCGCAATCCGGTGGTGCTGTGGGACATTTTTGCGGAGAAAGGTCATCCGGTGCGCGCGACCGTGTCGGATCTGGGCCCGCTGATGCTGGCACGGCTGCTGAACCTGAACGAGGTACAGAGCGGCGTGCTGCAGATCATCTTCCGTATTGCCGACGATCAGGGCCTGCTGCTGCTGGATTTTAAAGACCTGCGCGCCATGACGCAGTACATCGGCGATAACGCGAAAAGTTTTCAGACGCAGTACGGCAATATCAACAGCGCCTCGGTGGGCGCGATCCAGCGCGGGCTGCTGGCGCTGGAAGAACAAGGCGCGGAGCACTTCTTTGGCGAGCCGATGCTGGAAATTAGCGACTGGATGCGCGTCGACGGCGACGGCAAGGGCATCATTAACATCCTGTCGGCCGAGAAGCTGTATCAGATGCCAAAGCTATATGCGACCAGCCTGCTGTGGATGCTGTCAGAGCTGTATGAATACCTGCCGGAAGCGGGCGATCTGGACAAACCGAAGCTGGTGTTCTTCTTTGACGAGGCGCACCTGCTGTTTAACGATGCGCCGCCGGTGCTGCTGGAGAAGATCGAGCAGGTGATCCGCCTGATCCGATCCAAAGGCGTAGGGATCTGGTTCGTGACGCAGAATCCGGCGGACATTCCGGATACGGTGCTGGGCCAGTTAGGCAACCGGGTACAGCATGCGCTGCGCGCTTTTACCCCGCGCGATCAGAAAGCGGTGAAAACCGCCGCCGAAACCCTGCGCGCCAATCCTGCCTTTACGACCGTAGAGGCGATCCAGGCGCTGGGCACCGGCGAAGCGCTGATCTCCTTTCTGGATGCCAAAGGCAGCCCGTCGGTGGTGGAACGGGCGATGGTGATCGCTCCCGGCTCACGCATGGGGCCGGTAAATACGGACGAGCGCAACGGGATGATCAACCATTCTCCGCTGTCGGGCAAATACGACACGGAAATCGATCGGGAATCGGCTTACGAACGTCTGCAACAGGGCGTGCAGGCCGCCAGTGAGAAAGCCAATGCGCCCGAAGCCAAAGGCAACACGGTGGCGGTCGATGACGGTATTCTGGGGGGATTAAAAGACATCCTGTTTGGCAGCACCGGTCCGCGCGGCGGCAAGCGGGATGGCGTGGTGCAAACCATGGCAAAAAGCGCGGGACGACAGATTACTAACCAGATTATTCGCGGCGTGCTGGGCAGCCTGTTTGGCGGTCGCCGTCGCTAAAGGTTGGTGGCAGCCTGGCTGCCACCTTAACGCTACTTGTGTTTCCAGCTGGTAGACACCGGGTTGGTGACGGTGTTCTTTTCCTGCGTGTAGGTGCCGTTCTGCTGGGCAATCGCCTCGCCGGTATCGACAATCGCGTTCTGGATAAACACGTTCTGCTTATCGCCGCGCACAAAGGTCAGCTGATGGAAGGCGGTCTTGTTACCCCAGTCGGTGGACGGCAGCGAGATAAAGCGCACCGTGAAGGTCTCATCATCGAACTTGCCCTGCATCACGTACACGCCGTAATGGTTTTCCCCCTGCGAGATGATTTTATAGGTGCCGTTGTCGTAGTAATAAATTTCGGCATCGGGGAAGGGTTTTTTGTCGTACATTTTACGGTAATGCAGAACCTGCTTAATGGTGGGCTTTCCGAAGCTGACGGTCAGATTTTTTCCATCGGCAGAGGTGGTCAGCCCTTCTGCGTGCGCGCCAATGCCACTCATTAACATCAACAGACTTGCGGTTGCCGTTGCGATTGCTTTCACGTGAATTCTCCTGGTCTGGTTCCATGGATAGGGTGCGTCAACGTACGGAGACTGCTCCCGAAATGTACACTGCTGTAACTGTTTATAAGAGTGGTAATTTTTAATGTTATTAGTTTTTAGGAACAGTCTGATGCGGGAATCGCCCACCGCGTTAAGACAGGCCGGTTTAGTGCCAGACTTAACTGCGCTTTTCGGCCTGGATCGGGCAACGTTGACTTACTCAGCAGGCAAGCTGCTAAGATCAGGATATGGATAAACAACGCGAACTAAAACGGACCAAACGCCTGGCGCTCTCGCTGCTGCTGCTAGCCGCCATCACTTTTGTTGTCACGCTGTTTCTGCCGCCCAACTTCTACGTCAGCGGTATTAAAGCCATTGCCGAAGCTGCGATGGTCGGGGCGCTGGCCGACTGGTTTGCGGTGGTGGCGCTGTTTCGCCGCGTGCCGGTGCCGTTTATTGCCCGTCATACGGCCATCATTCCGCGCAATAAAGATCGCATCGGTGAGAATCTGGGCCGCTTTGTGCAGGAAAAATTTCTGGATACCGATTCGCTGCTGAATCTAATCCGCCGCCACGATCCGTCGCAGATGCTGGCGACATGGCTGAGCGCGCCCGGTAATGCCGATCAGGTCGGCCGTCATCTGTTGCAGGTGATGCGCGGCTTTCTCGATCTGACGGATGACGCACGCATCCAGCACTTTATGCGCCGGGCGGTACACAAGGCAATCGACAAGGTGGATCTCAGCCAGACCGGGGCACTGATGCTGGAAAGCCTGACCAAAAATAACCGCCATCAGGAGCTGCTGGATGCCGCGGTCAATCAGCTGCTGCGGCTGCTGGATAAACCCAGTACCCGGGAATTTATCGCCAATCAGCTGGTGCGCTGGCTGAAGCGCGAACATCCCATCAAGGCCAAAATGTTGCCGACCGAGTGGCTGGGCGAGCACAGCGCAGAACTGGTGGCGAATGCGGTGGATTCGCTGCTGGATGATGTGGCGCTGGATCAGGGCCATGAACTGCGGCTGGGCTTTAACCGCGCAGTGGATCGCCTGATTGAGAAGCTGAAAAACGATCCGGAAATGGCGGAACGCGCCGAGGTGATTAAAGGCTGGCTGAAAGACGATCCTACGCTGAACCGCTATATCGGCGAGCTGTGGGGCGATCTGCGCGACTGGCTGAAAGCGGATCTCAACAGCGAGGCGTCAAAAGTGCAGGACAAGGTCCGTCAGGCGGCGCTGTGGCTGGGCGAAACCCTCGCCGCCGATGAAGGGCTGCGCAGCTCGATGAATCAGCATCTGGAAGACGCCGCCCGCAGCGTCGCGCCGGAGTTCGCAGCGTTCCTGACGCGCCATATCAGCGACACGGTGAAAAGCTGGGATGCGCGGGAGATGTCGCAGCAGATCGAGCTGAATATCGGTAAGGATCTGCAGTTTATCCGCATCAACGGCACGCTGGTGGGCGGCACCATCGGGCTGGTGCTGTATCTGCTGTCGCAGATTCCGGCGCTGCTGCCGGTGGTGAAAGGCTGGCTGGCCTGATTTAACACTGCCCTGTTCTGCTTAATTCAACGACATGATTAAAGGGAGGTAAACATCACCTCCCTTAGGTGCGGCCTGAACGTGATTTACCTGAAGGACTTCACGATAATTTCAAGCAGTTGCAGTAGTGCAACCATGAGCTTCAGAAATACGCGAGCGATTTCTATCCATCTCATACGCTGGCTCCTGTGGTCAGGAGCACTTACAGCCTGCGTACCTTTCCGCTGCCTGTAACAGGCTGATTAGGTTGATAATGCATGATGTGCCCCTGGAGGTTAAGGCACTGACGGCACCACCCGTTGCAGCCAGGACTTGTCAGTCATGAAACGCATCTTTCACAGCACGGTGCGGCCTCAGAGCACATCAACATCAACCTGGAAAAGCATAACAAAAACACTGTATAAATAAACAGAAAAATACAATGATTGCGAGCGAAGCCTCAAACCAATCCAGTCAGAGCGTACAATAAAGCATCACCTGCTTGCACCATGCCGGATTAATTCGTATAGTTCAAAACGTTGATAATGCATGATGTGCACCGCACGCAATCGTGCTGACGTAAACAAAAAACCTCGCCTCACCCGCGGGGTTTTTTGTTGTCTGCGCCAGAGAATAAACGGCGGTTATGCCTGATCCAGCGCCGCCTGCGCCACGGCCATAAACTGTTTTACCCTGTCCCGGTCCACATCGTTCCACCAGACGCCGTCCACCTTGAGCGCGCTTGCCACAATCACGCCCTGGGTGCGCCCCAGAATCTGGCAGACATTGGCGGGCGTGACGCCCGAACCCACCAGCAGCGGTAAGGCGGTGGCGGCGCGGATCTCGTCGATTTCGTCCAGCGTGGCGCTGTCGCCGGTACGCTGTCCGGTGGCGATAACCGCGTCGGCTTCAAAGAAATCAACGTCGCGGGTCAGTTCCTGAATGGAGCGGTCGGCGACTATCGCATGGCTGCCGTGTTTAACGTGGCTGTCGGCAAACACCCGAATATGTTCGGCACGTAGCTGGCTGCGGTAGCGCAGCGCTTTGGCGGCGGCCCCTTCAATAAAGCCTTCGTTGGCAATATACGCATTCGCCCACTGGTTGACGCGGATAAAATCCGCCCCGCCCGCCAGCGCGGTGGCAAAGGCAGGCAGCGCGGCATTCGCCAGCACGTTAATACCCAGCGGTACGCCGAAACGTTCGCGCACTTTTTCCGTAATTACCGCCATGAATGCCGGGGTTTCCGGACCAATATCCTCGGGTTTTGAAAAGGGAATATCGCCATGATTTTCCACGATCAGGCCGTGAACACCGCCGAGAATATAGTTTTCGGCATCACGTAAGGCGCGCTCAATGATCGCGCTGACGGATTTGCCGCGATATTTTGGCGAGCCCGGAAACGGGTCACAGTGAATCACGCCAATAACGGCTTTGGGGCGGGAAAATATCGCTTGTATTGCGTCATTTTTTTCTGCTGATATAGCAACCATCGCGTCTTTATCCTGTTCAGGAAAACACTATGCGTGTTTATGTGGCTGGTAATATTACTGTCGATGAAACCTGGTTTGTGACGGATATTCCGGCTAAGGGCGCCTCTGTGCATGGTTATCACCGTTCGCAGGATATCGGCGGTAAAGGCGCGAATCAGGCGATCGTATTATCCCGCTGCGGCATCGAGACGGTTTTACTTGCCGCGACCGGTCATGACAGTAAAGGAAACTGGATCCGTCAGCAGCTTATACACGAGCCGGTGACGTTACTGCCTGCACAGCCTGTTGCGGCCCTGAGCGATACCTCACTTATTTTAAACAGCGCCGACGGCGATAACGCCATTATTACCAGTACAGCGGCGGCTGAGGCGCTGGATATCGCGACGCTCAGTCACCATCTTGCCGGCGCGCGTCCGGGCGATCTGCTGGTCCAGCAGGGTAATTTCTCGCCCGGGAAAACCCACGCGCTGTTCAGCCTGGCGAAATCCCTTGGTCTGATCACCGTCTTTAACCCCTCGCCAGTGCACGCCGGTTTTCGCGCCTGCTGGCCGCAGGTAGATATTGCGGTAGTGAATCAGCATGAAGCCCAACAGTTCGCGCCCGGTGCCGTTAAAACGTTAGTGGTTACTCACGGCAGCGCCGGGGCCTGGCTGATTCAGGGCGAGCAGCGGACGTTTTGCCCGGCGCAGCCCGCTCATGCCGTGGATACCACCGGTGCAGGCGATACCTTTCTTGCCGTGATGCTGGCATCCGCACTCCTCCGTGGGGGCGAGATTGATAAGTTAGCACTTACTCACGCCAGCAAGGCTGCCGCGCTGACCGTCAGTCGGCATGGCACACGTCAGGCCTTTCCCACCGCAGAGGAGCTCGCCGCGCTGCTCCAGGCAGGCGGCGAGTCAGCGGTTATTTAAACATCGCGCGATAGCTGTCCACGTTGGCCTTGGTCACCACCGTGGCCGGCACCAGAATGGTTTTCGACACGGTTTTGCCTGCGGTAATCGCGTTCAGAGCCTTCACCGCCTCTTCACCCATCTTTTTCGGGTCCTGTTGCAGGACAGCCGTGACATACCCGCCATCAATGCCGCTGATAGCTTTAGAGGTCAGATCCCAGCCAAAGACTTTGATGTCTTTCTGGCGGCCCTGGTTTTCCACCGCCGCAATCGCGCCCAGCAGGGCCGGTTCGCCGGTCGCGTAGATGGCGGTTAAATCCGGGTTGCCGGTGATCAGGTTTTCTGCCGCCGTCATCGCCGTATCCTGCACGTTCTGGCCATCAACCACATCCGCGACGGTGATGCCTGGATGACTTTTAATGGTTTCTTCAAACCCTTTTTGACGCTGGTTCTGCACGGCTGAGTTCAGCGCGCCCACAATGCCCAGTCGCGCTTTGCCGCCCATATTTTTCGCCACGTAGTCGACAAAATATTTACCAATAATTTTGCCGCCTTCCAGGTTATCCACGCCCACCTGTGCCGCCTGTGGGCCCGCCGGTAATACCGCATCAATTGCAATGACCGGTATTTTGGCGGCGGCCGCTTCTTTAATGGCCGGCATAATGCCGTTGACGTCAATCGCGTCCACCATAATGCCCTTCACGCCCTGCTGAATATAATTTTCGATCGCGTCGTTTTGCGATACGGGATTATCGTTGGCGTTAAAGATCACTAAATTTTTACCGCTGGCTTTCGCGGCTTCCTGTGCGCCCTGATTCATCTGATTAAAAAAAAGGGCCTGCTGATTAATCTGAACCAGCGCATACGTCGTGGCGGCGTGCGCCAGTGAAAATAACGAACCCGCAGACAGTAAGCCGGTAGCCAGCGCAACCGCGCGCAGTTTTCTGGTGTTAAATGCCATCATCATAAAATTCCTCGTCGGGAATGTGCGATAACCAGTCGATCTCCGCATCGTAATGCAGAGGGATTATTGTTGGCGGGCAAATATCGTCTGAATGGCTGATTCAGCCAGGACCTGAATAACCGACTTTCTGTTCGCCGTCCATTATGGTGAACTTGTGAAAGGGATTAATCGGGTTTGGGAGTGACTCCCGGGTCATGCGGTAAACTGTCTCTACCATTCGCTTCCGGCAAAATTTTGTCAAGCGATTATTTTATCGTCAGCGGTCAGGGAAAATACTGTATTCGCTGCGCGTAACTGTGTTACTGATAGCCGATTCCGGGCAAGATGGCAGATGATATGAGTAAAAAACGGGTGTTGTTATCCGACGTCGCAGCGCTGGCCGGGCTGTCAAAAGCGACCGTATCCCGCTATATGAATCAAAGCATTATGCTGCCGCAGGAAACCATCGACCGGATTGAAGCAGCGATTCGTCAACTGGATTATCGCGGTAACAGCCTGGCACGCCGTCTGAGCAAGGGCGGCAGCGAAACCTTAGGGCTGGTCTTGCCCGATATTACCAACCCCTTCTTTGCCGAACTGGCCGATGCCGCCGAAGAAGCCGCCTCGGCACACGGCTACAGCCTGGTGCTGTGCCTCACCCGCAACCATCCTGACAAAGAGAGCCAGTTTATTCGCTGGCTGGATACCTGCCAGGTGGATGGCCTGCTGTTTACCACTAACCATCCTGATAACGGCCTGTTACGCAAAGAAATTAACCGCCACCAGCGCATCGTACTGCTGGATGAAGACATTCCCGGCAGCATGGTGCCCAAGGTCTTTGCCGATAACGTACAGGGCGGCCGGATTGCCACCGAAAACCTGATCGCCGCCGGTCACCGCCATATCGCCTTTGTCGGCGGGCCGGATGAGCTGATGAGTGTGCGCGAACGCTATCAGGGCTTTTGCACCGCGATGACGCAGGCGGGCCTGCACGTGCCGCCCGAATGGGTGATGTACGGCGAATACCAGCGTGAATTCGGTGAGCAGGCGCTGGAACGGCTGTTCAGCCGCGATGAGCGCCCTACCGCTGTCTTTGCCGCCAGTGATTATCTGGTGCTGGGACTGCTGGATGGCCTGCGCGCACGCGGACTCACAGCCCCTGAGGCGCTGTCGCTGGTGGGCTTTGATGACGCGACCTATGCCGACTTTACCCAACCGCGCATTTCTACCATCCGCCAGCCCGCGCGGGAACTGGGCCGCACGGCGGTTCACATCATGTTGCGCATTCTGAATGACGACCTCGCCGTGCCCGCCGAAACCCGCCTGCCGGTGGAATGGGTGGCGCGCGATTCAATACAAATGTGTTAACAACGTCCCAAAATGGCGCAAAAGTGCACAGTTTTAGCGCAAATAACGCGCTTTTTAATTTCACAGCGTTATAGTGAGTAAACCGGTTTACCTGAAATTAACATTTAAATGTTTTGCATTACAAAAGGTTAGACCGTGAATGTCGCGCCTGTTCCCAGGCTGGCACGGAAGCTGCAATGTCGTACCCGGCAAACAAATATCGTTGTAGCGCGTTGTTCTGTATGTAATGACAAAGGGTTTATCTTGCAGGTAAACCGGTTTACAAGGGCGTAAACCGTGCCGGATAACCTCTTTTTACCCGCAGAACAACTTTCCCGTTAGCGGTGATGGGAGTGATCACATGCAGCAAATACAACCTGCCCCGGCACGGGTAGAAATGGTGAATATTACCAAGACTTATGGCGCGATACGGTCCCTGCGCGGCGTCAATCTGCAACTGGCCCCGGGCGAAGTGCTGGGCCTGGTGGGCGATAACGGCGCGGGTAAATCCACGCTGACCAAAGTGCTGTCTGGCGCAGTCGTGCCCACCAGCGGCACGATTCGTATCGATGGTGAAGACCAGCATTTCAGTAACCCGGCGGATTCCCGCCGCTGCCATATCGAGATGGTGTATCAGGACCTGTCGCTGTGCGACACCGTCGATGTGGCGGGCAACCTGTTTATGGGACGTGAGCCGATGAAGTCGATTCTCGGCATTCCGTTTCTGGACGAAGAAAAAATGCACGCTGACGCGCGGGAAATGCTGAAAGGCCTGGGCATTTCAATCCCCGACACGCGCTTACTGGTGCGCAATCTCTCCGGCGGTCAGCGCCAGGCGATTGCCATTGCGCGCGCCGCCGCCTTCGATCCCAAAGTGCTGATTATGGATGAACCCACCGCCGCGCTGGCCGTCGCCGAAGTCGAGGCGGTGCTGGAGTTGATCCGTCGGGTCTCGGCGCGTGGCGTGAGCGTCATCCTGATCACCCATCGCCTACAGGATCTGTTCCTGGTGTGTGATCGCATCATGGTGATGTACGAGGGCACCAACGTAGCGGAGCGCCGCGTGGCCGACACGGATCTGACCGAGATCGTCAATTTGATCGTGGGTGAGAAGTTTGTCGCCCGCTCGGCCGCCGCGCACTGAGCGAGGTAACAGGATGACTATTATGAATCTGAGCAGTTCCCGTATGGCGCAACACTCGTTGCCGCGCCGCCTGCTGCACAACCACTCTGGCGTGGTGAGCATCGCGCTGTTTTTTGTGTTCTGCTGCGTGGTGTTCTCCCTGATCACCGGCAACTTTCTCAGCAGTGCTAACTGGCTGAATATCATTCGCCAGAGCGCGCCGCTGCTGATCGTCGCCACGGCGATGACACTGGTGATCACCACGGGCGGCATCGATCTTTCCGTAGGATCGACGCTGGCGCTGGTCGGCGCGTTGTCGGCTATCGCGCTGAATAACTGGGGCCTGCCCTGGCCGGTGGTATTGCTGGGTGGCCTGCTGCTGGGCGCGCTGGTAGGAGCCATCAACGGCTTCTTTATCGCCTATGAAGGCATTCCGGCCTTTATCGTCACGCTGGCGACGCTGGCGGTAGTGCGCGGCGTGGCGCTGCTGATTACGCAGGGCTATTCCATTCCCATCCCTGCCGACAGCCCGTTCGCTTTTATGGGCCGCGCCTGGGTACTGGGCGTGCCGATGCCCGCGCTGATCGGCATCGTGGTGCTGATCGTCGGCCATATCGTGCTGAATCATATGCGCTTTGGTCGCTATGTCACGGCGATCGGCGCGAATGCGGAAGGCGCGCGCCGGAGCGGGATTAACACCAAAGCCGTGACCATGAAGGTCTACATCATCAGCGGCATGGCGGCGGCGCTGGCGGGCATGATCATCACTGCGCGTCTGGGCAGCGGCTCCTCCAACCAGGGCGAAGGCTTCGAGTTACAGGTTATCGCTGCGGTGGTGCTGGGCAGTACCAGCCTGTTCGGTGGTTTCGGTACCGTTATCGGCACGCTGCTCGGCGCGCTGTCGATTGCCATCATCCAGAACGGCCTGATTTTGTCGCACATCTCCCCGTTTTATACGCAGATCGCCACCGGTACGATTATTTTGCTGGCCATCTGGCTGAACACCCGCATTCTCAACCCGACGCGATCGGCGGCGAAAGGATAGCTGATGAAACATTCTATTTTTCGCCATCCCGATCCGCTGCCGCTGGGCATCAACAGCGGCTATGTGATGACCGTACTCGGTCCGCTGCCGGTGAGTGAAATGGGCGTGACGCTGATGCACGAACATATTCTGCTGGATGCCTCCGGCAAGTGGGTGCCGCCCTGCTGCTGTGGCGATCGTCACCTGGCGGAAATGCCGGTCAGCATCGAAAACCTGGGCGAGCTGTCGCTTAACCCGCTGATCAGCCGCGATAACTGTCAGCTGTTTGATGTGGATTTGGCGATTGAAGAGCTGATGAAGTTTCGGGCACTGGGCGGCGAGACGGTGGTGGATCCCACCAATATCGGCATTGGCCGTGACCCGAAAGCGCTGCAGCGCATCGCACGCCTGACCGAGCTGAACATCATCATGAGCACCGGGCTGTATCTGGAGCCATCTCATCCGGACTGGGTCAAAACGATCAGCATCGAAGCGCTTGCTGACAAGCTGATTTACGACCTGGGCGGCCGGGAAGAGAAACCCGAGGTGCTGTCCGGTTTGATCGGCGAAATCGGCGTCTCCAGCCGCTTTACTCCCAACGAGGAGAAATCCCTGCGGGCCGCGGGCCGCGCCAGTGCCGCGACACGGGTGCCGGTTGAGGTGCATCTGCCCGGCTGGGAGCGATTAGGCCATCGGGTGCTGGATATTCTGGAAGAAGAAGGCGCTGACCTGCGTCACGTGGTGCTGTGCCACATGAACCCCAGCTTTGCCGATAAGCGCTACCAGCGCGACCTGGCGCAGCGCGGCGCCTTTCTGGAATACGACATGATCGGCATGAGCTATTACTACGCCGATGAGTCCGCGCAGTCACCATCCGATGAAGAGAATGCCCGCGCCATTCGCGAGCTGATCGATGACGGCTTTATCGAACAGATTTTGTTATCGCAGGACGTGTTCCTGAAAACCATGCTGACCCGCTACGGCGGTCACGGCTATGGCTACATCCTTAAACATTTTGTCCCGCGCCTGAAACGCCACGGCGTCAGCGGCGAACAACTTGAAACCTTACTGATTGCTAACCCACAGCGCGTTTTTGGTGGGTAAGGGAGAAGCGTAATGCAGAAGAAAATTTTACTGGTCGGGGAATCCTGGACAAGCACATCCGTTCACGTCAAAGGCTTCGATCAGTTTGCCACCGCCACCTGGCACAATGGCGCAACCGACTTTATGGCGGCGCTGGCCGACAGTGATTATGCCATTACCTACATGCCCGCCCATGCCGCCGCGACCGAGTTTCCGCTGACGCCTGCCGGGCTTCAGCAGTGGGACGCGATTATTCTGTCCGACATCGGCGCCAATACGTTGCTGCTGCACCCGGATACCTGGCTGAAGAGCCAGCGCACGGCAAACCGCCTGACGCTGATCCACGACTACGTGGCGGCGGGCGGCGCGCTGATGATGATTGGCGGCTATTTTAGTTTTCAGGGCATCAACGGCGGCGCGCGCTATCGCAACACGGCGGTCGAGAAGGTGCTGCCGGTGCGCTGCCTGGCCTGGGATGACCGCATCGAAACGCCCGAAGGGGCCTATCCCAGCGTGACCGAATCTCACGCGCTGTTTACCGATATGCCGGGCGACTGGCCATGGTTACTGGGCTATAACGAAGTGGAAATGCACCCGGAAGGTAAACTGCTGGCGACCATTGCCGGAACGTCACATCCGCTGCTGGCGGTGCGCGAATATCAGCAGGGCCGCTCACTGGTCTGGACGAGTGATATGTCTGCCCACTGGCTGCCGCAGGAATTTGCTCAGTGGCCGGGTTATCGCCAGCTGTGGATCAACTGCCTGGACTGGTTAACGGTGCGCGGCTGATGAGCGAGAGCCAGACGCTGGCGCAGCAGCTGTTGCGCTTTGACACCATTAATCCGCCGGGCAACGAAGCAGCCTGCATGCACTTTCTGGCGGACTGGCTGGCGGAACGGGGCTTTGACGTCACCCTGTCCACCTTCGGCGAAAACCGCCTGAACCTGATTGCCAGCCTGCCTGGCAGCCAGACCGGACCGCAACTGGGATTTACCGGCCATCTGGATACGGTTCCGCTCGGCAATGCCGACTGGCAGCACGATCCGTTCGGTGAAATCGTCGGGGATAAACTGTATGGGCGCGGTTCGAGTGATATGAAGGCCGCCGTTGCGGCCTTTGCCGTCGCCTGCGTTACGCACCAGCAGGCGATTCGACAGGGTTCCGGCGCGGTGATGTTGATTACCGGCGGCGAAGAAACAGGCTGCGATGGTGCGCGGGCGCTGATCGACAGCGCTGACCTGCCCGAAGTGGGCGCGTTGATCGTCGGCGAGCCCACCGCCAACTATCCGGTTATCGGCCATAAAGGCGCACTCTGGCTGCGCTGTGAAACCCGGGGCAAAACAGCCCACGGCGCGATGCCGGAGCTGGGTATCAATGCCATTTATCTGGCGGCGGACGCGCTGGGCAAAATTCAGCATTTCTCACCCGGCGCGCCGCATCCGCTGATGAAGCAGCCGACCCTCAATGTCGGCCGCATCGTGGGCGGCCTGAACATTAACTCCGTGCCCGATCGCACGCAATTTGACGTGGATATCCGCAGCGCCCCCAATCTGCAGCACGCCACCATTCGTCAGCAGCTCACAACGTTACTGGGCGGCAGCGTAACGGTGACCACGCTGGTGGATCTGCCCGCGGTGCTGAGCGAAGACAATCAGGCCTGGATTCAGTCGGTTTATCAGCACTGCCAGCCGTTACATGATGCCCCGCTGACACCGCGCATTGTGCCCTACTTCACCGATGCGTCCTTGCTGCTGCCCGCGCTGGGCAATCCGCCCTGTATTATCCTCGGCCCCGGCGAGCCGTCGATGGCGCACCAGACCGATGAATACTGTCTGCTGAGCCGGTTAGCGGAAGCGGAGGTGCTGTATGGTGCGTTGATTCACGACTGGATGACGTGATGAAGAGATGATGCATGCGCGGAGCGGTGTCAGCCCCGTTTTCCTGAGGCTTAATCTTTTCCTGCACGGCGGGCTTTTTCACTTCAGACCTTTCCGCCTTTACGCTGCGCCGACACGGCCTGATATCGACGTAAAAGCGATCAGGGATTTCCCCTCTATAATGATTGCGGTGTTTCAGGCCAGAGAGAACATGATGAGACGGCGAGCATGCGTGATAAAGCGTTATGTGTCTGCATATCCCGATCCCCTTTTCGTGGAGGCAGGCGACGTTGCGGTGGTCAGCCACTGTGATCTGGCATGGCGAGGCTGGCTGTGGGTAATTTTGCCCGGTGGAAAAGCAGGCTGGGCACCTCAGCAATACTTTTCGCTACGTAGTCCAAATCAGGTTATCTGTCGGCAAACCTACAGTGCGCAGGAACTGACGGTCAGTCCCGGTGAGCGGGTGAGCGTAACGACATCGCTGAACGACTGGTACTGGGCTGAACGCGCATCGGGCGAGTGCGGCTGGGTGCCTGGAGAATGCATCAGGCTATTGGATGACTGACCGATGCGTAGTAGCTGCAAACAAAAAGGCCGCCCGAAAGGCGGCCTTTTTCACGGCAGGCGCTTAACGCCGTTTTACCAGCATAAACAGACTGATGGCAAAGAAGACGAAGCTTGGCAGTATCGCGCCGAAAATCGGCGGCAGGCCGTAGACCAGGCTGAGCGGGCCGAAAATCTGGTCCAGCACATAGAACAGAAAGCCGAAGCTGATGCCGGTCACCACGCGAACGCCCATTGAAACGCTGCGCAGGGGGCCGAAGATAAACGACAGCGCCATCAGCATCATCACCGCAACCGACAGCGGCTGGAAGATCTTGCTCCACATGTTCAGGCGGTAACGACCGGATTCCTGGCCGCTCTGCTTCAGGTATTTACTGTAATCGTAAAGGCCGGTAATCGAGAGCGCATCCGGATCCAGCGCCACCACGCCCAGCTTGTCAGGCGTCAGGTTTGTTTTCCACTCGCCGCCCAGGCTTTGTGAGCCGGTAATTTGTTTGGGATCGGTGAGGTTCGATTCATCCACCTGCGACAGCACCCACAGCTTTTTGTCTTTATCCCATTTGGCCGAGGCCGCGTAGCGAACATTCTCTAAGCGGCGCGCGTCGTTGAAGTTATAAATACTGACGCCATCGATCTCATCGTCGCCTTTAATGCGCTCAATGTAGATAAAGCTGTTGCCGTCTTTTGCCCACAGGCCGTTTTGTGTTGAAACCAGCGCGCCGCCGTAGAGCTGCTGCGCGCGGAAATTACGCGCCATCTGCTCGCCCTGCGGGGCAACGAACTCGCCGATAGCCATGGTCAACAGGACCAGCGGAATCGCCGTTTTCATCACCGACAGCGCCACCTGCATGCGGGTAAAACCCGCCGCCTGCATCACGACCAGCTCACTGCGCTGCGCCAGCGTTCCCAGTCCCAGCAATGCGCCTAACAGGGCGGCCATCGGGAAGAAGATTTCGATATCTTTTGGCACGCTCAGCAAGGTGTAGTAGCCCGCATCCAGCGCGCTGTATGCACCCTGACCGGTCTTACGCAACTGATCGACGAACTTGATGATGCCGGACAGCGAGACCAGCATAAACAGCGTGAGCAGAATGGTATTAAAGATGGTTTTACCAATGTAGCGATCAAGAACGCGAAACATCAGATCGATCCTCCGCGTGAAAAGCGCGCGCGAATCCGGCGCGCAGGCACCGTATCCCTCAGGTTAAGCACAATCGCTAACGCCAGGTAGCTCAGGTTAACCACCCACATCCAGATGGCCGGATCCAGGCGGCCTTTGGCTCCACTTGAACGCAACGAACTCTGCAGCAGGAAGAAGATCAGGTACAGCAGCATGGCGGGCAGCATGGACAGTACGCGCCCCTGACGTGGATTGACTACGCTGAGTGGTACCACCATCAGGGCCATCACCAGCACAGAGAACACCAGCGTCAGACGCCAGTGAAACTCGGCCTTAAATTCCGGCGTGTTGTTAGCGTAGAGCGTACTCAGGGGAGCCTGATCCACATCGTTAGGATCCAGCGTCGCCTGCTTATAGCCTATATAGGCCTGGTAGTTGGTGAAATCCGTAATGCGGAAATCACGTAACAACGCTGTGCCCTCAAAGCGAGTACCTTTATCCAGGGTGACGATCTGCGAACCGTCTTTTTCCTGTTGCATATGGCCGCTGTCGGCCAGCACGACGGACGGGCGGGCATTGCCTTTTGGCCGTAGCTGCGCCAGGAAGACATGGCCGAAATGGTTGCCTTTTACGTCTTCCACGAACAACACATTATTGCCGTCGCTGGAGGTCTGGAACTGCCCGGCCGCCATGGCCGCTGCGCCGGGGTTGGCCTTGGCGTTTTGCGTAACCTGATCCTGATAACGTGACGACCAGGGGCCGAGCCAGATGACGTTAATCGCGGCCACAATCGACGTGAACAGCATCAGAATCATCGCCGCTTTAACCAGCACCGCTTTGCTCAGCCCGCAGGCGTGCATCACGGTGATTTCACTTTCCGTATACAGCCTTCCCAGCGTCATTAAAATCGCCAGAAACAGGCTAAGGGGCAGAATAAGTTGCGCCATTTCAGGCACACCGAGTCCTAACAGCGTCAGAACAAGGTTTGTCGGCACTTCGCCATCCACCGCAGCCCCTAAAATCCTGACCAACTTCTGGCAGAAGAAGATCAACAACAGGATAAACAGGATAGCCAGCTGGCTTTTGAGCGTTTCCCGAACCAGATATCTAATAATGATCACGCTTAATACGCCTGTGAAAACTTGTCTTTTTGCAGGAAAATCGCTAATTTCAACGCTTATTAGCCATTTTTCTTCATAAATGGCCGAAGCCAGCGCTAAAAATGTATACGAATTGCATGTGGGTGGTGAAAAAACAACACGTTGTCACCCTGATTCATTACGACCGTCGACAGCATGCTAGCATGTTGCACCGATTAATAAATGAGTCATGAATGCGCTACATTCTAGCGGCAGCTACGGCTGTTGTCTTTAAGATTCAGGAGAGTGCATGGAGTTCAGTGTAAAAAGCGGTAGTCCGGAAAAACAGCGCAGTGCATGCATTGTAGTTGGTGTTTTCGAACCGCGCCGTCTGTCACCGATTGCCGAGCAGCTGGATAAAATCAGCGATGGCTATATCAGCGCCCTGCTGCGCCGCGGTGAGCTGGAAGGTAAAGTGGGTCAGACGCTGCTGCTGCATCATGTGCCGAATATCCTGTCAGAACGTATTTTGCTGATTGGCTGCGGCAAAGAGCGCGAGCTGGATGAGCGTCAGTACAAACAGGTGATTCAGAAAACCATTAACACGCTGAATGACACCGGCTCGATGGAAGCCGTGTGCTTCCTGACCGAACTGCACGTCAAAGGGCGCAACACCTACTGGAAAGTGCGTCAGGCTGTCGAAACCTCTAAAGAGGCGCTGTATAACTTCGACCAGTTGAAGAGCAACAAAGCCGAACCGCGCCGTCCTTTGCGCAAGCTGGTGTTTAACGTGCCGACCCGCCGTGAGTTAACCAGCGGAGAACGGGCGATTCAGCACGGCCTGGCCGTTGCGGCGGGCGTGAAAGCGGCCAAAGATCTGGGCAACATGCCGCCGAATATCTGTAATCCGGCTTACCTGGCTTCTCAGGCGCGTCAGCTGGCGGATGCCTACAGTAAACACATCTCAACCCGCGTGATTGGCGAGCAGCAGATGAAAGAGCTGGGCATGAACGCCTATCTTGCCGTCGGGGCCGGCTCGCACAATGAATCCCTGATGTCGGTGATTGAGTACAAAGGCAACCCGGATACCGATGCACGCCCCATCGTGCTGGTCGGTAAAGGGCTGACCTTCGACTCCGGCGGTATTTCTATTAAGCCTGCGGACAGCATGGATGAAATGAAGTACGACATGTGCGGTGCGGCATCCGTTTATGGCGTGATGCGCATGGTCGCCGAGCTGAACCTGCCGCTGAACGTCGTGGGCGTACTGGTCGGCTGTGAAAACATGCCGGACGGCAAATCCATGCGCCCGGGCGATGTGCTGACCACCATGTCTGGCCAGACCGTTGAAGTGCTGAATACCGATGCCGAAGGTCGCCTTGTGCTGTGCGATGCCCTGACCTACGTCGAGCGTTTTGATCCGGAAGTGGTCATCGACGTGGCGACGCTGACCGGCGCCTGCGTGATCGCGCTGGGCCATCACGTCAGCGGCCTGCTGTCGAACCACAACCCGCTGGCCCATGAGCTAATCAGCGCGTCAGAACAGTCGGGCGACCGCGCCTGGCGCCTGCCGATGGCCGATGAGTACCAGGAACAGCTGGAATCCAATTTTGCCGATATGGCCAACATCGGTGGCCGTCCGGGCGGCGCGATTACCGCCGCTTGCTTCCTGGCGCGTTTTGCGCGCAAATATAACTGGGCGCACCTGGACATCGCCGGCACCGCGTGGCGCTCCGGCAAGGCCAAAGGGGCCACCGGCCGCCCGGTGCCGATGCTGTCACAGTTCCTGCTGAACCGTGCAGGTCTGAACGGCGACGACTAAACGCCCGGGCAACCGAACCAACCGGGGTGGACGCCATGTCGCCCCGCTTTTCTTTTAGCAGGCAATTCGATGAAAAACGCAACCTTCTACGTGCTGGAAACCGATGCATCCCGCGACGGCTTAACCGCTGTGGAAGCGCTGGTGTGCGATCTGGCGGAAACACGCTGGCGGGCCGGTAAGCGAGTGCTCATCGCCTGTGAAGATGAGCAGCAAGCCATTCGGCTGGATGAGGCGCTCTGGCAGCGCCCTGCCAATGCCTTTGTGCCACATAACCTGGCTGGCGAAGGCCCGCGCTACGGCGCACCGGTCGAGCTGGCCTGGCCGCAGCGTCGGGGCAATTCACCGCGCGACCTGCTGATCAGCCTGCTGCCGCAGTTTGCAGATTTTGCTACTGCTTTCCATGAAGTGATAGACTTCGTTCCTTATGAAGAATCGCTCAAACAGTTAGCGCGCGATCGCTATAAAGCCTATCGCAGCGTTGGCTTCCAATTGAATACGGCAACGCCACCACAGCCGCAAACGACATAGCAGAAATGGATAAGACATATAACCCGCAAGATATCGAGCAGCCGCTTTACGAGCACTGGGAAAAGCAGGGCTACTTCAAACCGAATGGCGACAACAGCCAGGAAAGCTTTTGCATCATGATCCCGCCGCCGAACGTCACCGGTAGCTTGCACATGGGTCACGCCTTCCAGCAAACCATCATGGATACCATGATTCGCTACCAGCGCATGCAGGGCAAAAATACCCTGTGGCAGGCCGGTACCGACCATGCGGGCATCGCCACGCAGATGGTGGTTGAGCGTAAGCTCGCCGCAGAAGAAGGCAAAACCCGTCAGGATTACGGTCGTGATGCCTTTATCGACAAAATCTGGCAGTGGAAAGCCGAATCCGGCGGCACCATTACCCGCCAGATGCGCCGCCTGGGCAACTCTGTGGACTGGGAGCGTGAACGCTTCACCATGGATGAAGGCCTGTCCAATGCCGTAAAAGAAGTGTTTGTGCGCCTGTACAAAGAGAACCTGATTTACCGCGGCAAGCGCCTGGTGAACTGGGATCCGAAACTGCGCACCGCGATCTCTGACCTGGAAGTGGAAAACCGTGAGAGCAAAGGCTCCATGTGGCACATCCGCTATCCGCTGGCCAACGGCGCCAAAACCGCCGACGGGAAAGATTATCTGGTTGTCGCCACCACGCGTCCGGAAACACTGCTGGGCGATACCGGCGTGGCCGTGAACCCGGACGATCCGCGTTATAAAGATCTGATCGGCAAGTTTGTCATGCTGCCGCTGGTTGATCGCCTGATCCCGATCGTGGGTGACGAGCACGCGGATATGGAAAAAGGCACCGGCTGCGTGAAAATCACCCCGGCGCACGACTTCAACGACTATGAAGTGGGCCGTCGTCATAAGCTGCCGATGATCAACATCCTGACCTTTGACGGGGATATCCGTGAAAGCGCGCAGGTTTACGATACCAACGGCGAAGCCAGCACCGTCTACAGTGACGCGATCCCGACTGCGTTCCAGAAGATGGAACGTTTTGCGGCGCGTAAAGCCATCGTGGCCGCGGTGGACGAACTGGGCCTGCTGGAAGAGATCAAACCACACGATCTGACCGTTCCTTACGGCGACCGCGGCGGTGTGATCATCGAGCCGATGCTGACCGACCAGTGGTACGTCCGCACGGCACCGCTGGCAAAAGTGGCCGTTGAAGCCGTTGAGAACGGCGATATTCAGTTTGTACCAAAACAGTACGAGAACATGTACTTCTCCTGGATGCGTGACATTCAGGACTGGTGTATTTCCCGTCAGCTGTGGTGGGGTCACCGCATTCCGGCCTGGTACGATAACGACGGCAATGTATACGTTGGTCGCACCGAAGACGAAGTGCGTAGCGAAAACGACCTGGCCGCCGATGTGGCGCTGCGCCAGGACGATGACGTACTGGATACCTGGTTCTCTTCAGGTCTGTGGACGTTCTCAACGCTGGGCTGGCCGGAAAACACCGAGGCCCTGCGGACCTTCCACCCGACCAGCGTGCTGGTCAGTGGCTTTGACATTATCTTCTTCTGGATTGCCCGCATGATCATGCTGACCATGCACTTCATCAAAGATGAAAACGGCAAACCGCAGGTGCCGTTTAAAACCGTCTATATGACCGGTTTGATCCGCGACGAAGAAGGCCAGAAGATGTCCAAATCCAAGGGCAACGTGATTGACCCGCTGGATATGGTTGACGGCATTTCGCTGGAAGATCTGCTGGAAAAACGCACCGGTAACATGATGCAGCCGCAGCTGGCCGAGAAAATCCGTAAGCGCACCGAGAAACAGTTCCCGAACGGTATTGAGCCATCCGGTACCGATGCGCTGCGCTTTACGCTGGCCGCGCTGGCATCAACCGGTCGTGATATCAACTGGGACATGAAGCGCCTGGAAGGTTATCGCAACTTCTGTAATAAGCTGTGGAACGCCAGCCGCTTTGTGCTGATGAACACCGAAGATCAGGATTGTGGTCAGAACGGTGGCGAGATGACGCTGTCGCTGGCCGATCGCTGGATTCTGACCGAGTTCAACCATACGGTGAAAGCTTACCGTGAAGCCCTGGACAGCTATCGCTTCGATATCGCCGCCAACATTCTGTATGACTTCACCTGGAACCAGTTCTGTGACTGGTACCTGGAGCTGACCAAGCCGGTGATGAACAGCGGCAGCGAAGCAGAACTGCGCGGTACGCGCCATACGCTGGTTCATGTACTGGAAGCGCTGCTGCGCCTGGCGCACCCGATCATTCCGTTCATCACGGAAACCATCTGGCAGCGCGTGAAAGGCCTGAAAAATATCAGCGATGACACCATCATGCTGCAGCCGTTCCCACAGTTTGATGCGGCGAAAGAAGATGCCGACGCCAAAGCCGACATTGAGTGGATGAAGCAGGCGATCATCGCGGTGCGTAACATCCGTGCGGAGATGAACATCGCGCCGAGCAAGCTGCTGGATGTGCTGCTGCGTGACTGCTCGCCGGCGGCCCAGCGCCGCGTTGAGGCCAACCGTAACTTCCTGTCACGCCTGGCGCGTCTGGAAAGCCTGACCATTCTGCCTGCGGGCGAGAAAGGGCCGGTTTCGGTGACCAAAATTGTCGAAGGCGCCGAGCTCCTGATCCCGATGGCGGATCTGGTGGATAAAGCCGCCGAGCTGGAACGTCTGGCGAAAGAGCTGGTGAAACTTGATGTTGAAATCGAGAAGATTCAGACCAAGCTGGCCAACGAAGGCTTTGTGTCCCGTGCCCCGGAAGCGGTCGTCGCCAAAGAGCGTGAACGCGTTGCCGACATGGAACAGTCCAAAGCAAAACTGATTGAACAGCAGGCGGTGATTGCGGCATTGTAATGCGTCGTAGTCCGATAGCTTGAACCTGAAGCCGGGCTTTGCCCGGCTTTTTTATTGCGCTGACTTTGTACCGGAATCCTGATGAGAACCACTGCCGATATTCAGCTGCGGCCCATTACTGCCGCCGACAATCCCCATATCGCCCGGGTCATCCGCGACGTCTCTGCGGAATTTGGCCTGACGGCGGATAAAGGCTACACCGTTGCCGATCCTAATCTGGACCAGCTGTTTGAGCTGTACAGCGCTGAACACAGCGCTTACTGGGTGGTGGAACATCAGGGGAAGGTGATGGGCGGCGGCGGCATTGCCCCGCTCGCCTGCAGCGCGCCGGATATCTGTGAACTGCAAAAGATGTATTTCCTGCCCGCTATCCGCGGCTTCGGCGTGGCGCGCGAACTGGCGCTGTTAGCCATGGATCATGCGCGCCAGCGGGGCTTTCGTCGTTGCTATCTGGAAACCACCGGCAGCCTGACGCGCGCCATTAAGCTTTATGAATCGCTGGGCTTTGCGCGTATCGACCATGCGCTGGGCTGCACCGGCCATGGCGACTGCGAGTTCAGGATGCTGAAAACGCTGTAACGCCGTCAAAAAGCCGGGACGCCGCTGTGAAAGCGCAGCTCCGTGTCCGGCTCACTAATCAGCCTGGCCTCCGCTTCACCAATCGCCCGTACGCGCGCCGTAATGTCTTTGGGTGATATCTGTGCCGCCAGCGCCAGGTAATCCTGGTAATGGCGAGCTTCAGAACGCAGCAGCGAGATATAAAACTTCTCTAGTTCACTGTCCAGGAAAGGCGCCAGGCTGGCAAACCGTTCGCAGGAGCGCGCTTCGATATAGGCACCGCAAATCAGCTTATCCACCAGCGTATCGGGTTCGTGCGTGGTCACTTCGCGCAGCAGCCCTTTGGCGTAACGACTTGAGGTGATTTTCTCGTACACCAGACCACGCGACTGCATAATTTCCCACACCTGATAAAAGTGATGCAGCTCTTCTTTAATCAGCAGCACCATTTTCTCTACCAGATCGTCCGCCCACGGCAGCGCATTGCGTACGATGATCGTTTTAGTCAGATTTTTATGGGCGTTGATAAAATCGCTGTCGCCGTCTTCGCGAAAGATAAAATTCTCGTAAGGCCGCAGCCACGCCAGAATCCGGTCTCCACTTGGCTTGTCGGCGACATATTTGCGAATCAGCCAGACGGCGGTCTGTGCGGCTTTCAGTTCACACACCAGATGGTCGGTCAGGAGCAGTGTGAGATTTTCAGGTTTGCGCGCTTCATCAATCCAGGCCTGCGGCGTGCGGCAGTGTAAAAATTGCTGTATCGGTTCAAGTAAGGGTGCGTAATTCATGAATGTCAGACAGGGCCGGAAAACAGAAAAGGCGGAGCAGACTCCGCCCTCGTCAGATTAGTGGCGAATGCCGTTATCGTCTTCGTCGATGACATCGCCATCGTCTTCATCGTCATCCTGGGCATTCGGATCTTCAAAGTAGGTGCCCCAGCCGTCGTAGTCGACGTTATATTTTGCCACCAGATTCACCAGCTGCTCTACCTGCGCGTCGATCAGCTCCGCTTTCAACGCGCCTTCGCTGAGAATATCCACGCACATGACGGTGGTGCCGTCTTCCAGCTCCAGCTCTTCCGGCTCGGTGACTTCATAGCCCAGCTTAAACGCGTCCACCGCCGCTTTTTCCAGCGAGTCAAAGTTATTACAGGAGAGATGGTGCTCAATGGTATAGAGCGCATCGGGATCGCTGCCATCCTCTAACAGTTCTTCGATGATCAGCCGCGTCTCTTCACGCTGCTCTTCCAACAATGCTTCAAATGCCATGGCGATATCCTCTCTGAGTTCGGCAATAAGTCATTATTTTCCCATACTGCCTGTCGCGCCACTACACAAAACAGAAAAGATTATTCTCGCCAGGGTTGAAAATGCATATTCATACGGTTAAATTGAATTTTAATTCATTACGAAACCCGTACCGGAGTGCTGTATGAGTCAGTTGTATCACCGTCATTTTCTCAGGCTGCTGGATTTTACCCCGGCCGAGATCGATTACCTGCTTGCCCTGTCTGCCGAATTAAAACACGCCAAAAAAACCGCCAGCGAAACCCAATACCTGAAAGGCAAAAACATCGCGCTCATCTTCGAAAAAGACTCGACCCGTACCCGATGCTCTTTCGAAGTTGCCGCCTACGATCAGGGAGCTAACGTCACGTATCTTGGCCCGAGCGGCAGCCAGATCGGCCATAAAGAGTCGATGAAAGACACCGCGCGCGTGCTGGGCCGCATGTATGATGGCATTCAGTATCGGGGTTACGGTCAGGCACTGGTGGAAACGCTGGCCGAGCACGCGGGCGTGCCGGTCTGGAACGGCCTGACCACCGAGTTTCACCCCACCCAGTTGCTGGCTGACCTGCTGACCATGCAGGAGCATCTTCCCGCTACACCGCTGAATAAGATGACGCTGGTATACGTTGGCGATGCCCGCAATAACATGGGCAACAGCATGCTGGAAGCCGCCGCGCTGGTCGGGCTGGATTTGCGCATGGTTGCGCCGCAAAGCTGCTGGCCGGAAGCCGGGCTGGTCGCAGAATGCCGTCAGGTCGCCGAAAAGACCGGCGGTAAAATCACCCTGACGGCGGATATTGCCGAGGGCGTAAAAGGTGCCGATTTTATCTATACCGACGTCTGGGTTTCCATGGGCGAAGCCAAAGCGGTGTGGGAAGAACGGATTGCCCTGCTGCGCGACTATCAGGTGAACCGTGCGATGCTGGCGCTGACCGGCAACCCGGCGGTGAAATTCCTGCACTGCTTACCGGCTTTCCATGACGATCAGACCACGCTGGGCCGCCAGATGGCAGAACAGTATGGCCTTAAAGACGGCATGGAAGTCAGCAATGAGGTCTTTGAGTCGGCACACAGCATCGTGTTTGACCAGGCTGAAAACCGGATGCACACCATCAAAGCGGTAATGGTCGCCACGCTGGGACAGCGCTAATCAGACAGACGCAAACGGTTACCTGTTACGCGATTTTTCCTTGATGCCAACCCGCGATGGCGTATAATGCGCCACAATTTGCCGGAGGAAACATGCAACAGCATCGTGGACAATGTGACGCGCTATCTCGCCTGACCGCAGGCGGCACCGCTGTTTCTTTCCGTCATCGAACCGATCTCAAAAAAGCCCCTTTCTAAGGGGCTTTTTTTTGTCCGCAATCCGGCCGCGCAGAGGAGAGAGCTATGGCTAACCCGCTATATCGCAAGCACATCATTTCAATTAACGATCTCAGCCGCGACGAGCTGGAGCTGGTGCTGCATACCGCCGCCCGGCTCAAAGCCAACCCTCAGCCGGAACTGCTGAAACACAACGTGATCGCCAGTTGCTTCTTTGAAGCCTCTACCCGCACCCGGCTGTCGTTTGAAACCGCCATTCATCGCCTGGGTGCCTCCGCCGTCGGCTTTGCCGATGGCAGTAACACCTCGCTGGGCAAGAAGGGGGAAACCCTGGCGGATACCATTTCCGTCATCAGTACCTATGTGGACGCAATTGTGATGCGTCATCCGCAGGAAGGGGCAGCCCGACTGGCCACGGAGTTCTCCAACGGCATTCCCATTCTGAACGCGGGCGACGGCGCGAATCAGCACCCGACACAAACGCTGCTGGACCTGTTTACTCTCCACGAAACCCAGGGTCGTCTCAGCAATCTGAACGTGGCCATGGTGGGCGATCTCAAATATGGCCGTACCGTTCACTCGCTGACCCAGGCGCTGGCCAAGTTCGACGGCAACCGCTTCTTCTTTATCGCGCCGGATGCGCTGGCAATGCCTGCCTATATCACCGATATGCTGGATGAGCAGAATATTGCCTGGTCGCGCCATGACAGCTTTGAAGAGGTGATGCCTGAGCTGGATATTCTCTATATGACCCGCGTGCAAAAAGAGCGGCTCGATCCCTCAGAATATGCCAACGTCAAAGCCCAGTTTATTTTACGGGCAGCCGATCTGGTCGGGGCCCGCGATAACATGAAAGTGCTGCATCCGCTGCCCCGTATTGATGAAATTACCCCTGACGTGGACACCACGCCGTACGCCTGGTATTTCCAGCAGGCAGGTAACGGTATTTATGCGCGCCAGGCCCTGCTGGCGCTGGTACTGAACAGCGACGTCGCCCTGTAAGGAGTGAACAATGAGCCACGATAACAAACTGCAGGTCGAAGCCATCAAAAACGGCACGGTTATCGATCATATCCCGGCGCAGGTGGGCTTTAAGCTCCTGTCGCTGTTTCGCCTGACCGAAACTGACCAGCGCATCACTATTGGTCTGAACCTGCCGTCAGGTGAAATGGGCCGTAAGGACCTGATCAAGATCGAAAACACCTACCTGACCGACGATCAGATCAATCAGCTGGCGTTCTATGCACCGCATGCGACGGTCAATCGCATCGACGACTATGAAGTGGTGGCCAAGATCGCCCCGACGCTGCCGGATCACATCGATCGGGTGCTTACCTGCCCGAACAGCAACTGCATCAGCCGCAGCGAGCCGGTGTTCTCCAGCTTCGCCGTCAAGCACCGCGCCGATGAGGTGCACCTGAAGTGCAAATACTGTGAGAAAGAGTTCGCCCGCCATGTCGTGCTGGGCCACTTTTAATCGTCCCGGGCGCGCCTATAATGGAACGCGTTCTGTTGCGGGCGGCATCGTTGCTGCCCCGGCCTTACTTTAAGGAGAAATGATGTCTCGTGAAATCAGTACGGAAAAAGCCCCTGCGGCCATTGGCCCTTACGTACAGGGCGTTGATCTCGGCAACATGATCATCACCTCGGGCCAGATTCCCGTGAACCCGGCCACCGGTGAGGTCGCCGATGATGTGTCTGCGCAGGCACGTCAGTCGCTGGAAAACGTGAAGGCAATCGTGGAAGCGGCGGGACTGACGGTAGGCGATATCGTTAAAACCACCGTGTTCGTGAAAGATCTGAATGACTTTGCGACCGTAAACGCCACCTACGAAGCGTTCTTTACTGAGCACAAGGCAAACTTCCCGGCGCGCTCGTGCGTGGAAGTCGCCCGTCTGCCAAAAGATGTGAAGATTGAAATCGAAGCGATTGCACTGCGTCGCTGATAAAACGCGTGCGCACCGGGTGCGCACGCGGCTTTCGGTCTGCCATTAAGCCTGGAATTTGCCCTGCTTACCGCCGACCGTTCACGGTGTGATCAACCTTAAAAGCTTTGCCAGTTATCCTGTCCGCCTGTCGCCAGAGCCATCACGGGTTTGGGCGCAACAACGGTTGTGGGTTGACGCTGAGGCGTCACATCAGCCGCCTGCTGGCCCGCGAGCGTAAACCTGCGCACCAGCGCAGCCAGGCCGTCGGCCTGCTCCTGTAGTGAGAGCGATGCAGCCGAGGCTTCTTCCACCAGAGCCGCATTCTGCTGGGTCACGTCGTCCATCTGATTGACCGCCTGATGCACCTGCGCGATCCCCTGGCTCTGCTCTGTGGCCGCAGCGGCGATTTCGTTAACCAGATCGGTAACCTGACTGACCGCACCGCGCATCGTCTCCATATTCTGATTCACGTTATCCGCCTGCGACGTTCCCGATTCAATCAATGCATTCGACGACTGAATCAGCGTTTTGATTTCACGGGCGGCGGTGGTGGAACGCTGCGACAAATTGCGCACTTCCCCTGCCACGACCGCAAAGCCGCGCCCGTGTTCGCCGGCTCGCGCCGCTTCAACCGCCGCGTTCAGCGCCAGAATATTGGTCTGAAACGCAATGCCTTCAATCAGGGTGATAATGTCGCCCACCTTGCCCGCGCTGTCACGGATCGACGTCATGGTATCCAGCATGGTAGTGAGTGCCGCAGAGCTGGTTTCGGAGAGGTTACGCGTATTTTCGGCCAGATTGCTCGCCTGGCGCGTGTTGTCGGCGGTCTGTCTGACGGTTTCGCTGATTTGCGTCATGCTGGCAGCCGTTTGCTCCAGCGAGGCAGCCTGCTCTTCTGTGCGGGCAGACAAATCCTCATTCCCTGCCGCAATCTGTGCCGACGCACTGCTGACGGACTGCGAGGCACTGCTGACCGCATGCATTGCGGACGAAATACTTTCCATAAGACGATTATAAGAGCGTGCCATGATACCGACTTCATCACGGCGGCTGTCATCGGCCTTCAGGGAAAGATCAAGCGTATTGCTGGCGCGTTCCATCAGCCCGCCCATGGCATTCAGGCTGCGGCGGACGCGCATGATGGTCAGTATCGTCAGCATCCCCAGGCCAGTAATCGCCAGGGCAATACCGGCGGCCATGCCCCATTTGGTCAGCCGATAAATATGTTGGTTTTGCAGGCGTAACGCTTCACCCATTTTGCTGTTAAATTCAAACTGGTCGCGGTAACTGTTTTTTAGCTGGGTGATGGCACCGCCAATACCTTCATCATCACTTAACAGTGCCAGGCTGCGTTCATTCTGATGTGCCCGGGAAGCCGTGAGAAATGCCGGAAGATTTTGTTTAACGGCATCGATTAGCCGGAATGACTTTTCTGTCATCACCCGATCGTCGTCGTTGGTAATATCGTTATCGAAATAATATTTCGTCAGTGTCGAAATGTCCTCAATGCGTTTTTGAATAACCGCTTCGAGACTGGCCAGCTTGCCGCTCTCATCCTCTGTCTGATGACGATATAACGCCACAGAGAGGCGATTACTTTCATCCACCAGCCGGTTTAATACCTTGAGCGAATCAATCGTGTTTACCTGCACATATTCAAATCGCGCCTGAAAACCGGCAAGAAGTGAAAGTGTTACGATCCCCAGAATAATCAACGAACCTGCTAAAAGCGAAAAAGCCAGAGAAAGTCTTTGCGTCATATTCATTAAACCGAGCTCCTTTCTTTCCTCCGAGCCTATTCCCGAAGGAAGCCAGAAATTAATCGGCAATAATAAATAAAAATTTATTTCAATTTTTTTAAACCTGAATTCGATTTCAAGTTTAAATTAATTATTCATTGCAAAAACTTATCGGAATTAAATAAATGACCGGATGAAAACAATAACAAAATAAACTATATTTTTTTGAATAGTAAATTTTTGGTGATACGTCAAAAAGAGACGTAATACCCTTGGGGCCAGCATAAAGGAGAAAAGCGGAACCGCGGGGACAGCGCGCCCCGCGGTTGTTGCATCAGGCGCGGGAAGACGGACGCCACAGCCACAGGAGGGTAATCGCCAGCGCGAACAATGCACCAAAGCCAATGCCGGTCGCCACGGCGGGCGCACCGGCGCGAATGGCCAGCGTATACAGCCCCAACATGATGAGCATGGCGGTGTTTTCAATCAGGTTCTGCACTGCAATCGCATTGCCCGCGCCGACGCTCTGTTGACCGCGTTCCTGAAGCAGCGCGTTGAGGGGTACAACAAAGAAACCGCCCAGCACGCCGATGATCATCAGCAGCAGGTAAGCATTCAGCAGGGTATGTTGCAGGGCGAAAATCACCACCATCACGCCGATCAGAACGCCCGCGGGCATACAGCGGCGCACGGTTTCCAGCGTCACCAGCTTTGCCGCCAGTGCCGCGCCCACCACAATCCCTACCGCGACCATAGCATTCAGCATGGTCGGCGTTTTGTTATCGCTGATGCCCAGCGCCACGGGTACCCACAGCACCAGCAGAAAACGCAGCGTCACACCTGCGCCCCAAAACAGACTGGTACCGAGCAGAGAGAATCGGGTTTCGGCATTGTTCCATAGCAGGCGCGTCGCGCAGAGAAAACGGCCCAGCATGGCCGCCACATTCCAGCTCTGCCCCGGACGCGCGGCGCGCAGTCTGGGAATAAACAGGTTCGCCACCACCGCCACCGCATAGGTCAGAGCACAGGCGGCCAGTGCGGCAACCAGATGCCAGTCCGACAGGATGCCGCCCGCCACCGAGCCCAGCAGAATAGCCGCAATGGTGGAGGCTTCCATCAGCCCGTTGGCTTTAACCAGTTTTTCGCCATGCGCAATTTCAACCAGAATGCCATACTTCGCCGGGGAGTACGCGGCAGCCCCGATTCCCACCAGGGTGTAACCCAGGAAAGGATTAAAACCAAAGCAGATCACCATCGCACCGAGCAACTTCAGGCTGTTGGCAAACATCATGGCCCGGCCTTTGGCAATGCTGTCTGCCATCTGGCCGACAAAGGGCGCAAGCAGAATATAAGTGGCAACAAACAGCATCTGCAGTACCGGCTGGCTCCAGTCGGGATAGAACTGGTTTTTCAGCAACGCCAGCGTGGCAAACAGCAGGGCGTTATCGCCGAACGCGGAGAAAAACTGCGCCACGATTACCGCTATCATGCCGCGCGACAGTAACGGCGCATCACGTTCTGGGATCATGCCTGGTCCTCTTCCGCCATTTTCTTCAGGGTGACATAGTCAGGTTTGCCACTGCCCAGCAGCGGCAGCTGTTTGACCACGCGGATATCGCGCGGTACGGCCAGATCCGCGGCACCCAGCGACCGGGCCGCCTTTTGCAAATCCTCACGCGCTAAGGTGCTGTCGGTAGTAAACAGCACTAATGCTTCACCCCGATTACCGTCGGGCCGCAGCGAGGCCGCGTGCTGTTTATCCGGCGACGCGCTCAGGGCGATCTGCTCGACCACTTCCAGCGAGACCATTTCCCCGGCAATTTTGGCAAAGCGCTTCGCCCGGCCCTGGATCTGGCAGAATCCGCCGTCATCAAAGCTGACGATATCGCCGGTATCGTACCAGCCCGCTTCCATCTGCCCTTCCCCGTTGTCCGCCGCCGGGGTTTCCAGTACGCCGGGATTCTCCACCCGCAGGTAGCCTTTCATGATATTTGGACCACGCAGTTGCAGCCGCCCGCCCTGTTCAATGCCCGGCACGGACATCAGGCGCGAATCCATTCCCGGCAGAATACGACCTACCGTGTGCGCTTTGGCGGCCATGGGCACGTTGATGGCGACAACAGGCGCGCATTCGGTGACGCCATAGCCTTCCAGAATCCGGATGCCGTATTTTTCCATGTACAGCTGGCGCGTGTTCTCCTGCAGTTTTTCTGCCCCCGCGACCACATAGCGCAGACGGGCAAAGTCATAAGGCTGCGCAAAACGGGCGTAATTCCCCAGGAAGGTTGAAGTGCCAAACAGCACGGTACAGTTGCGGTCGTACACCAACTCAGGCACCACGCGGTAGTGCAGCGGACTGGGATACAGAAAGACCTGCGCCCCGGTCATCAGCGGCGTAAACAGCCCCACAGTCAAGCCGAAGGCATGGAACAGCGGCAACGCTGACATAAAGCGATCGCGTGGCGTAAAGTCGGCTACCGTGCGAATCTGCTCAACGTTCGCCAGCAGGCTTTTATGAGAATGCACCACGCCTTTCGGATGCCCTTCGGAGCCAGAGGTAAACAGCACCATCGCGGCATCTTCCGGCTGTTGCGTCACCTGC
Organism: Pantoea sp. CS_6; assembly: GCF_041954745.1. NCBI lineage: Bacteria > Pseudomonadati > Pseudomonadota > Gammaproteobacteria > Enterobacterales > Erwiniaceae > Pantoea > Pantoea sp. CS_6. The sequence goes on along the minus strand of NZ_JAVAYG010000005.1, from coordinate 265,579 downwards.
GCCTGACGCGGCACCAGCAAATGCGCCAGTATCCAGAGCTTATCCTGCAACGTGACGGTATCTTTCAGATCTTCCAGATAGATCCACCGCACCTCGGTCAGCGCCTGCGGCAGATGCCACAGGTTGCCTTTATCCAGGAACTGCCGCGACGTGAACACGGTCTTTACCTGTGACGCAGTCAGCGCCGCACGCAGGCCCGTTACGCCCGCAGAGTAGTTCAGCATGGCGGGCACGCGCCCACGTAATGATGCGCCCAGGATCGCCGCCGCCGTGACCGTGGCGTTGGGCAGCAGCAACCCGACGTAATCGCCAGGCTGGCTGTACCGTTCCAGAATGCGTCCAACGCCCAGCGCTTTTTTCAGCAGGCCGGTATAGCTGTCGGGTTTGAAATTCACGTCTTCGATGCACCGCTTAAACGCGCCATAGCGCTGACGGGCACTCAGAAAAGCCTCATACAGGGTTTCCCTGGGCCGCACCGCCATGCGTGCTTCCATCATAATATGGTGCAGGTGCTCACCGGCCAGCACGCGACGGTCGCGGGCGCGCTTCGCCTCGGGCATCGGAATGTGTGTGCCGGGTAAAATGCTCAGGGTAATACGGGGAAACAGGCGACGCTTGAAAACGCCCGCCAGGCGACCGAACGGCGTAAATTCTGCCCCTTCAATGCGCATCGGCACCACGGTCGCGCCAGATTTTGCTGCAACAAAGCCCGCGCCGCTGTAAATCTTCATCAGCGATCCGGTCACGGTAATGCGGCCTTCGGGGAAAATAACCACCGGGCGGCCGCTGTCGATGAGCCGCACCAGCTGCTTCAGCGCCATCGGCTTCATAGGATCGAGCGGCACGAAATCCGCATAGGGTTTTATCAGGCGTAAAAACCAGTGTTCGCTAATAGACGAGTAGATTGCAAATACTGGCTTAACGGGCAGAAACAGCGCCAGTAGCGCGCCATCCAGGAATGAGGTGTGATTGGGCGTAATCAACACTTTCTGCTTGCGCAGCTCAGCGGTATCGCCCCGCAGTTCAACCCGCCACAGCAGGCGAAAAAGCAGACGGAAAAAAGTGAATAACATGCCGGCTCCTTAGCATGGTGAAAACAGCCACTCACGATGCAGGATTTAGCGGTAATCGACAACTGATTATTGGCGGATGCGCCGGAGAAAGCTGACGCAGATCATGACAAGACCAGGCCAGATTTCAGGCAAAAAAAACCCACGCATCTGCGTGGGTCGGTGTAATAACGACTGGCCTTGCCGGAGCAGTGCCCGTTTTCACACCCATCAATACCTCTGGGATTTCTATCCTCTCACCCTTTAGTCGGTCAGAGACAGATGAAAAAAGAAAATGAATTCGCCGAAATGAAACGAGGTGTAAAAACATGCACACCTCGCTTACAGTTTGATTTGATTAGGATTTATCTGAACCGTTATCCACAGGCTTACTGTAGATAGCATCGGGGGCGATATTCATGTGCTTCAGCACCGGCCCCATGATGTTGCCGAATACCGGCGCGGCCACGGAGCCACCAAAGTGATCGCCAGCGGTCGGGTGGTTAATCATGACGACCAGCGCCACTTCAGGATGGCTGGCGGGAGCAATACCAGCGGTGTAGTTCACATAGCCGCCGTCATATTTACCGCTGCTGCCCATTTTCTCCGCTGTCCCGGTTTTGGTAGCCAGACGATAGCCGGGTACCGCCGCCTTCACCCCGGTCCCGCCCGGTAAGACGTCACTTTCCAGCATGTGCACCACTTCTTTCACCGTTTCAGGATTGGCCACCTGCTTGCCCAGCACGGGTGGCGTGACCTTGGTGATCGACAGCGGACGATAAACCCCATAGGAACCCAGCGTGGCATATTCCCGGGCAATCTGTAGCGGCGTCACGCGTAAACCATAGCCGAAGGAGAAGGTCGCGCGTTCGATATCGGCCCAGCGCGTGCGGTGCAGCGGGAAGTAGCCGACGCTTTCGCCGGTTAAGCCCAGTCCGGTGGGTTTACCGAGGCCAAAGGCATAGTAGGTGTTCACCAGGGCTTCCGCAGGCATTGCCAGGGCAATATGCGAGACGCCGATGTCGCTCGATTTTTGCAGGATGCCGGTCATCGTCAGACGCGGCCAGTGCCCGACGTCACGGATCAGGTGGCCGTTCACGCGGTAAGGCGTGGTATCCAGTACAGAATCCGGTCGCACCAGGTGGCGCTCCAGCCCTTCCATCACTACCAGCGGTTTCACTGTCGAACCCGGTTCATAACTGTCGTTGATGGCGGTATTGCGCATCTGTGCCGGTGTGGCACCCTGATAGTTGTTGGGGTTGAACGACGGATAAGAGGCCATCGCCAGAATCTCGCCGGTATCAATTTTGACCAGCACCGCCGCACCGGAGTCGGCCTTGTTGAGCAACACGCCGTCACGCAGTTTGCTGTACAGCGTGTACTGGCTGAATTTATCAATGCTGAGCTGTACCGTCGGCGGCTGCGTCGGCGGCTGATAGCTAATCATCGAAATGATATTACCGGCCGCATCCTGGCGATACACTTCTTTGCCCGGCTGACCCTGCAGCACTTTATCGAAGCCTTTTTCCAGGCCGTTCAGACCGGTATTATCAGCACCGACGATGCCGATAAGCGGTGCCGAGGCTTCACTCATCGGATAGAAGCGGCTGTCGTCATAGACCTCACTGATGCCCTTCAGCTTGAGATCTTTGATGTCTTTGGCGATCCCCAGCTCCACTTTACGTCCCAGATAGAGAAAACGACGTTTAGGATTCGCGGTGATCTGTGACGCGACCTCTTCGGGCCGCATGCCCAGCGCCGCCGCCAGATAGGCCCATTTGGCGCTGGTAAAGTCGGGGTTACTTTCCAGTACGCGCTGCGGATCAGCGATCACGTCACGCGAGGGCACGCTGAGTGCCAGTGCCTCACCATTGCGATCCAGTAAGGTGCCCCGGCTGGTGGGCAGCGTCACGTTACGCAGGGAGCGCTGATCCGCCTCATGCTCCAGCATCGGCTGATTCAGGAACTGCAAATCGGCCACGCGCGCCAGTAAAACGACCATGCAGGCCAATACGCCCAGACAAATCAGGCGAAAACGAAACGGGTTAAACGGGGCTTTTATCTGGTCTTTACCCAGTAATTTTTTTATCCGGGGCATAGCAATCCGCTGCGCTTAAAAAAAAAGAGGTCAATCCAGCAGTTATAATCAAAGCGCGGGTGAAAACACAGGAAAACTGTGTATCAGTTCGTTATTGATCGTTTTCCTCGGGGCAAAAAAAACCTGCGTATCTACGCAGGTTGGTGTAATCAAAAAAATCAGTTGATGTTCACCCATCAATACCTCTGGGATCCTGACTGTAGCAAGCGGCGATCCCGTTCTGCCACGACAGAAACGCAACAGTTACCTGCAAAATGTAACCAGCCGTGTGATCCTTACGTATTTGTGCAAACGACATGTTTTTTGATGTCCACGAGGCAACTCATGGCGTTCGGCCCCTGGGTCAGTGACGAGGTGCCGATATCCAGCGTTAAAACATTCGGATTGCCCGCCCGATCAAACGGCTGCCAGGCGTTGCCAAAGCCGGGATCAAACCAGGCACCGGTAGAGATGATCACCACGCCCTGCTTCAGGCCGTCGGTTAAACGCACCCCAGCCAGAATCCTGCCGCGCGCATTGCTGACTTCAATCTCGTCACCATCGACAATGCCGCGCGCGTTCGCATCCTCAGGATGCATGTACAGCGTTTCATGGCCGGCGGTTTTATTGCCCTGCACGGTGGCAGTGGCATCCAGCTGACTGTGCAAGCGATCCGAGGGCTGAATGGAGATCATATGCAGTGGATAGTCCTGACTTGCCGGCGCTCCCAGCCATTCCCGCGGCTCACGCCATTCCGGGTGACCGGCCATATCCTCCAGCTGATAATCCGCAATCGTCTGGCAGAACAGCTCAATTTTGCCGCTGGCGGTCTGGATCGGATGCGCGAGGGGATCGGCGCGGAAGTCCGCCATAAAGACGTAGGGTTTACCGCCTTCGGGGATTTCAACGAAGCCGCGCTGCCAGAACGCCTCAAATTCGGGGAAAGCAATGCCGCGACGACCATGGGCGACGGCGCATTGTTGGTAAAGATGCGCGATCCACTGCATCTCGTTGCGCCCTTCCGTGAAGGTATCCCGATAGCCCAGTCGCTCGGCCAGATCCGCAAAGATATCAAAGTCGTTACGTGCCTGATGCTGGGGTTTAATCGCCTGATGCATCGCCAGCACAAAGCGATCGCGCGACGAGCCCCCGATATCATTGCGCTCCAGCGTGGTGGTTGCCGGCAGTACGATATCGGCCATCTGTGCGGCCGGTGTCCAGACGATATCCTGCACCACGACGGTATCCGGCTTTTGCCAGCCTTCCACCAGCCGGTTCAACTGCTGATGATGGTGGAACGGGTTGCCGCCCGCCCAGTGCACCATGTGAATGTCCGGGTAGTGCAGGGTTTCGCCCTGGAAGCTATAGGGCTGGCCGGGGTTAAGCAACATGTCACTGATGCGCGCCACGGGAATAGAGAGGCCCGACGGATTGGGTCCGGTACTCATCATCGGCGCGGGCCCTTCCTGGCGCGGATTGCCCACGCTGTTCATGGAGCCGTGACCAAATGAGAAGCCCGCGCCCGGCAGGCCTGGCTGTCCGAGCATGGAGGACAGCGCGATCATCATCCAGTAGGGCTGTTCGCCGCGATGAGCACGCTGGACAGAGTAGGAGCAGGTGATAAAACTGCGTTTGCCGATCAGCTGCTGCGCCAGTTGAACAATGCGCTCCGCCGGGACCGCGGTGATCCGGCTCGCCCAACCCGCCGTTTTGGCGATGCCATCGCTTTCGCCCAGCAGATAAGCACGCAGCTGCGGCCAGCCGGTGCAGTGACGGGCAAGGAAATCCTCGTCGGTCGCACCGCGCTGATAAATTTCATACCCGAGCGCCAGCATCAGCGCCACATCGGTATTCGGCCGGATCGGGATCCAGTCGGCGCGAACAAATTCAGGGCAGTCGTCGCGCATGGGGCTGATGTTGATGACGGGCGTGCCTTTCGCGGCCAGCTGTTCCAGCGCCGGTTTCAGGCTGTGCTGACCTGCGCCGCCGGAAGCCACCTGGGCATTTTTTAGCGCCAGTCCGCCAAAGGCGACAAAAATCTCGGCGTGTTCCACCACCTGCGGCCAGTCGGTGACGCGCCCGGTGAGCGGCATGTAGGTGCCCATAACATAAGGGAGGAAAAACTGCGCTGCGCCCCAGCTGTAGTTGCCTTGCTGATCGACACCGCCGCCGCCCTGAAAATAGAAACGCCGTACCAGCGTGCGCGCATGGTTGACGCGCCCTGCCGATGACCAGCCGTAAGAGCCATTAAAAATGCCGGAGGCACCGTAGCGTTCACGAATGCGGCGATTTTCCTCAGCCACCAGATCCAGCGCCGTATCCCAGTCAACGGCGACAAAATCTTCGCGTCCACGCAAGGTGCGATCGCTGTTCTCGCGGGAGGTTAACCACGAACGCCGCACCATAGGTTGGCGGATGCGTTTATCCGAGTAGACCAGTTCAGGAATGGTGTTGAGCATGGGCGACGGATCGGCGTCGGCAAAAAAAGGTTCGCAACCGATAAGACGGTCGTTTTCGCTTACCGCGGTAAAGGCGCCCCAGTGCGCCAGATGTGGCACTTTTATTTTCATGGTCATCGCTTCGGCAGGTGTTGGGATAAGCAGCATATCACGGGCTGTGACCGTAGCAGAAGGCATCACCCCTCGTCTGATTTTGCCCTGTTTGCGACCGCACTGGCATTCTGTTGGCTTGATGTACGTGCGCTTTTCCGTAACACTGGAGCGATGTGTAAACGTTTCCCCAAAATCAGGTAAACCCATGGCTACCATTAAGGATGTTGCCCGGCTGGCGGGTGTTTCTGTCGCCACGGTTTCCCGCGTGATCAACAATTCGCCTAAGGCCAGTGACAGTTCGCGCCAGGCGGTGAATCAGGCCATGGAATCGCTCCAGTACCATCCAAACGCCAATGCACGGGCGCTGGCACAGCAGTCAACCGAAACCCTGGGGCTGGTGGTGGGCGATGTATCCGACCCGTTCTTTGGCGCGATGGTGAAAGCGGTAGATGAAGTGGCAGGCCAGACAGGCAACTTTTTGCTGATTGGTAACGGTTACCATAATGAGCAAAAAGAGCGCCAGGCTATCGAACAACTGATGCGCCATCGCTGCGCGGCGCTGGTGGTTCACGCCAAGAAAATCCCCGACAGCGAGCTGGAAGTGTTGATGAAGCAGATGCCCGGCATGGTATTAGTGAATCGCCTGCTAAAGGGGTTTGAACAACGCTGTATTGCGCTTGATGACCGCTACGGTGCCTGGCTGGCCACGCGCCATCTGATTCAACTGGGCCATCAAAATATCGCGTTTATCTGTTCCACTCACACCATTTCGGATGCGGAAGACCGCCTGCAGGGCTATTACGATGCCCTGGAAGAGCACGGCCTGCCCTGCAATGACAGGCTGGTCGCCTGGGGCGAACCGGATGAAGTCGGCGGCGAGCAGGCGATGACGGAATTACTGGGACGCGGCAGAAACTTTACTGCCGTAGCCTGCTATAACGACTCTATGGCTGCCGGGGCGCTGGCGGTCTTAAGCGATAATGGCGTACAGGTTCCCGAAGCAATGTCCCTGATCGGTTTTGATGACGTGCTGGTTTCCCGCTACGTTCGCCCGCGCCTGACGACGGTGCGTTATCCCATCGTCACTATGGCGCAGCAAGCCGCCGAACTGGCGCTGGCGCTGGCTCACCACCAGCCCGTTCCTGAAGTGACCAATATGTTCAGCCCGACGTTAGTCCGCCGCCACTCGGTCAGCGGCCCGGCCACCTCGTCCTGAGTTCCTGCCTTGCCGCGACCTTTGCCGCGGCATATGTTGATGGTGCAGGATGATACCCACCATTTTTTGCATCTTTTCTCTCTCTGTCTGTTCTGCGAAATAAGCCGGGCCTTCGCGCTGCAGGAAGGCGGCAAGATGAGCCATCCCCGGGAGCTTACTGTAGTCCGTGACCGTGATGGCGAACCGCAGACAACGCGCCTGCTGCGCGCACGCCAGCTTATTTGAAAGCATGGAGGAGGTGTTCAAGCGGCCGTACGAGTGCAATGACCGTCTCATCCTGCACCTGTGCCGCTGCATCCAGCTTCGCCTGCATCTGCGCCACCTCGCCCGCCCCAAAGGCCTGGTTACGTATATAGGCATCCACCATCGCCATGCCCATCACGCTTAGTGCATCAACCTGCCTGGCACTGCCCGCCAGCGCATGGAGCGGCTGGGTGGCATTCAGTAGCGGCTGAACCTGCGAATAATTTTCGTGCCAGCGTTGTAACTGTGCACGAATCGCCGTCGCGGCGGCAGGATCGGTCCGGTCTTCAATCAGCAGGGCAACCTGCTTCTCCAGCGCCCGGACAGTATCACTTTCAGCCGGTAAGACGTCCGCCAGGCGATTCAGTGGTTCAAAGTAGTTGTAATGCCCGGCCTGAAACTTGAGATGCTGACGCGTATAGTACTGTGCCGGTTCCAGCGCCTGGGCCAGCACGCGCAGCGGCTCGATATGGGTACTGTTGGCCAGCCGCATCATCTGTCGTTCCGTCTGATCGTGCTGTTGCAGGCCGACGGAGATCGTTGTCCAGCGATCCATCGCCGCCAGCCGTTGATACATGCTGTCTGGATCGGTCACGTTCTGCGCTGACCATAACCGTTCGGCCACCACAAAAGCGCGCGGCCAGAGTTTGGTATCAATGATCGTGCTGTTGACGTTTTCGGCCCACAGCGCGGCCTCGCCGCCCAGCAGGTTTTGCTGCTTCTGCCGCGCATCGGGCAGCACCGGCTGAATACCGGCTGGCACGGCATCAAGGCGTCGGCCTTCGGTGGCATAGCGTACGTTCCCTACCCGCATATACCCGCTGAGCTGGTTACCGGTCAGCGTCACCACGGGCTGGAACGGTCCCATCCACGTATCGACCTCGAACGTCAGACGATCGGGTGCCAGCCACGCAATTCCTTTCACCAGACGGCGCGACTTACCCGCGAAATCAATAAACCCGCGCCAGCCGTCACGACCTTTAATCAGCGTAAAGCTGCCCGTCACCGGACTGCCTTTTAACCGCGGCATAGAGAACGACCAGCTCTGCGCCTGGTCACCCGGCTGAATGACATCTTTGCCCTCAAGCCTCTGGGGATAGATTTCATTGCGATAGTGATAGCTGGCCGGTTGCGGCTGATCCAGATAGAACCCGGTGGAGAGAATGCCGCGATAGCCATTTTTGGCGACGGTACCCAGCGCATCCTGGCCCTGCCAGGACTGGATCAGGATGCTGTGGGGCAGATCCGGATGGGCGATCTCATCCCAGCCCACCATGTGTCGTTGATGTTTTTCGAGAATTTTTTCAAGGCGCTGATTAAAGTACGCCTGAAGCGCGTGACTGTCGGCAAGACCACGATCGTGCATAAATTGCTGAATGCGGGATGATGCCTGCCACTGGCTGGGATCGACCTCATCGCCGCCAATATGCACATACGGATCGGGAAAAATGGCGGCGACCTCCCCGATTAGCGCATCAATGACCTGGTAAACCTGCTCATTACTGGGATCCAGCAGCGGCTTAAAGACACCCCAGCCGCGCTCCATCCGATAAGGACCGGGGGCGCTGATCAGTTCCGGCATCGCCACTGCCAGCGCAGAGGCATGTCCGGGAAAATCGAGTTCCGGCACTACGCGCACGCCACGTTCCGCCGCATACTGCACCACATCGCGCATCTCTTCCTGGGTATAGAAAAGGCCGTCGCTGGCGTTTTGTTGTAGCTGAGGATAGCGGCTGGAGGCGAAACGCCAGCCCTGATCGTCCGTCAGATGCCAGTGCAGCACGTTCATCCGTGCCGCCGCAATGCCATCAATCTGCCGCTTAATCGTTCTGATCGGCATGAAATGGCGGGCACTGTCGATCAGGATGCCGCGCCACGCAAAGCGCGGTTTATCCTGGATCGTCACCCAGGGAATGCGGGTGCCTTCGGGCGTGTTTTCAATTAGTTGCAGCAGTGTTTCCATGCCGCGCATCGCGCCAAAACGGGTAGTGGCCCGTAGCAGAACGCCATCACTGTTGACGTTAAGCTGGTAGCTTTCATCGCTGTCTGGCTGCGGAATGGGATCGGTGACCGTTGCAATCTGCACGCGAATCGTAGGCGGGGTCACGGCCTGATCGGTGGGCAGTAAAGGCCAGCCGGTTTGTCGGGCAATGCGTGACAACCAGCGCGTTTCGGCACCGGGTAACCTGTCCTCCTCGATGCGCAAGGTGAGCTGTGGCGTCAACGTCAGCCAGCCTGCGTTGGCAGGTTGCTCTACCTGCTGTGGCCATGGCATTAACGGCAACGTGTCCGCTGCGGCAGAAAAGGACAAAGCACAACAACAGATAAGCACATTTCGGCGTAGCGACATTGGCACGGTACCCTGCAAGTCGATGGCAAAAAAGGTCGGTCACCAGAGTAATGTCATTTTGCGTGGCTAATCAAATCAGTCCGTCTGAAAAGGCGCCCCCGGGGCGATTTTTTTGTCGTGCTGATTTTCTGCGCGTGTTTACGGCTTCTTTGTTTCAGGTCAAAACGAGACGAATTAATTCGCTGCAGTCACTACATGTTGAGCCTAAAATCCGAAACAACACCTATATGTAGTTAACGGAGAGAGCATGGCAACGGTGGTGATAAAGCGCGACGGATGCCGCGTAAGCTTTGATGCACAACGTATCGCAGCGGCCGTTATGGCGGCTGCGCGGGCAGCGAACGTCGACGATGCCGCATGGTGCGACGCGGTGGCCGGACAGGTTAGCGCACAACTGGTGGATCGTCAGGACGTCGACATTCAGGATATTCAGTGTGCGGTGGAAGAAACGCTGATGGCCGGACCTTATCCACAACTGGCACGGGCTTATATTGCCTATCGCCACGATCGTGACGTCGAGCGCGAACGCCGCAGCCAGCTGCATCATGCCATCCGTGGCCTGGTCGATCAGACCAATGCCGCCCTGCTTCATGAAAATGCCAATAAAGACAGCAAAGTGATCCCGACCCAACGCGATTTGCTGGCCGGGATTGTGGCGAAACATTACGCCCAGCAGCAAATCCTGCCTCGTGATGTGGTTCAGGCGCATGAGCGCGGCGAGATCCATTATCACGATCTCGATTACTCGCCTTTCTTCCCCATGTTTAACTGCATGCTGATCGATTTGAAAGGCATGCTGACCAACGGTTTTAAAATGGGTAACGCGGAGATCGAGCCGCCCAGGTCGATTGCTACCGCCACTGCGGTGACCGCGCAAATCATTGCCCAGGTTGCCAGCCATATCTATGGCGGAACCACGCTGAATCGAATTGACGAGGTGCTGGCACCCTATGTTGAAAAAAGTTTTGCCCGGCATAAAGAGGTAGCGCAGCACTGGGATATCCCGCAGGCGGAAGCCTATGCCCGCCAGCGTACCGAAAAAGAGTGTTATGACGCCTTTCAGTCGCTGGAATATGAGGTGAACACGCTGCATACGGCAAATGGCCAGACACCGTTTGTCACGTTTGGGTTCGGGTTGGGGACAAGCTGGGCCGCCCGTCTGGTGCAGACATCCATCTTGCGTAACCGTCTGGCAGGTCTGGGTAAAAATCGCAAAACGGCCGTCTTCCCGAAGCTGGTGTTTGCGATTCGGGAAGGCGTTAACCGTCGTCCGGGCGATGTGAACTATGACATTAAGCAACTGGCACTGGCCTGTGCCAGCAAACGAATGTATCCCGATATTCTCAATTATGATCAGGTCGTTAAGGTTACCGGCTCCTTTAAAACGCCGATGGGCTGTCGCAGTTTTCTGGGCGTTTACGAAGAAAATGGCGAGCAGATTCATGAAGGGCGCAACAATATCGGCGTCATCAGTCTGAATCTGCCACGTATCGCGCTGGAAGCACGGGGTGATGAGGCGCGTTTCTGGGCGTTACTGGATGACAGGCTGATGCTGGCGAAACGGGCATTGATGACGCGTGTTGCCCGGCTGGAAAAAACCAAAGCTCGGGTTGCGCCCATTCTTTATATGGAAGGTGCCTGCGGCGTGCGTTTGCAGGCAGACGATGAGGTGGGTTCGATTTTCCGCAATGGCCGCGCCTCCTTGTCTCTCGGTTTCATCGGCTTGCACGAAACACTGAATGCGCTGAGCGGCGCCTCAACCCATCCTTTTGATGATGCAACCCTGCGCGCCAAAGGCGTGGCTATCGTGGCACGTCTGCGCGCGGCGACTGACGCCTGGAAAGCGGAAACGGGCTATGGCTTTAGCCTCTACAGTACACCCAGTGAAAACTTATGTGACCGTTTCTGCCGTCTGGATGCGGCTGAATTTGGTGTGGTAAAAGGCGTGACCGACAAAGGTTATTACACCAACAGCTTCCATCTGGACGTTGAGAAGAAGGTGAATCCTTACGAAAAAATCGATTTTGAAGCCCCCTATCCGCCACTCTCCAATGGCGGTTTTATCTGTTACGGCGAATATCCCAATGTGCAGCACAACCTTAAGGCGCTGGAAGACGTCTGGGATTACAGCTACGACCGCGTGCCTTACTACGGCACCAACACGCCAATTGACGAATGTTACGACTGTGGCTTCAACGGGGAATTCACCTGTACCAGCCGCGGATTTACCTGCCCGAACTGCGGCAATCACGATCCTGCACGGGTTTCGGTTACACGGCGGGTTTGTGGCTATCTGGGCAGTCCGGACGCGCGCCCGTTTAATGCGGGAAAACAACAGGAAGTGCAGCGTCGGGTGAAACATCTTAATAGCGGCCAGCTGGAATGATGCGCATCCATCGTTACTACGATGTCGATATCGTGAACGGTCCCGGCACCCGCTGTACGCTGTTTGTCTCTGGCTGCGAGCACCAGTGCCGCGGCTGTTACAATCAACGTACCTGGCGGCTGGATTCCGGGGTGCCGTTTACCCTGGCGATGGAAGAACAACTGCTGGCCGATCTGAACGACACGCGCATCCCACGACAGGGCTTATCGTTAAGCGGCGGCGATCCCCTGCATCCAAAGAATGTGCCGCATATTCGTCGTCTGGTGAAACGCGTCAAACAGACCTGCCCGGGCAAAGATATCTGGCTATGGACCGGCTATGAAATGGCGTCACTGACGTCCGCGCAGCGTGAAGTGTTGCCCTGGATTGACGTTCTGATCGACGGGCGCTTTGAAGAGGCCGAAAAAGACGCCACCCTCTTATGGCGCGGCAGTCGTAATCAGCACATCTGGTATTTACGCTGAAGAGCGGAGAATCGCCCCGGATTCAATGATGGTGACGCCGGCTTTATCCATGAAGGCCTGCTGATGCAGACAGCGGGCCACATCCTGTGCTGACACTGCACGCCAGTTGCCGGGCAACCAGGAAAACAACGGTGCCATCAGGCTTTCTCCGCGGCGTTTCTCTTTTCTTTCACCGAGCAATAAAGATGGCCGGACGAAAACCAGGCGTGCCCAGTTCTGGTGACGCAGCGTATTCTCCATCTCACCTTTTACGCGGCTGTATAAAAAGGGCGAATGGCGATGCGCGCCGTGCGCACTCACCACCAGCATCTGCGTGGCACCCAGTCGTAAGCCATTCAATGCGGTGTCCACCACCAGCGTGTAATCCACATGAATAAAGGCCGCTTTACTGCCTGCCTGTTTGCGCGTGGTGCCCAGACAGCAAAATACTGTGGTCAGTGGTCCATCCAGGGGCTGAAGCACATCGGTCAGATCGTCCTCAACCGGATTGATCACCTTGTTCATAACAGGCAACGCGCGGCGCGTCGGGGCGATAATCTCATCGATGCGAGGATCATCAACCAGTAAACGCAGCAGATATGACCCGACTAATCCGGTTGCGCCGGTCACTAATACGCGATTCATCTCAGAATTGTCCCTGTTTCATCACCAGCCGTGCAAAATCTGGTCAATGTGCGCCGTCTGGCTTGCTTTCCTGATGTCGGCAGCCAGGCTTAATGCGTATCAGGATAGCGCATTAAGCGCCTAACATGCCTACAGGAGGGTAAAGATGAGCACCAAAATTGCGGTATTGATCACCGATGAATTTGAAGACTCTGAGTTTACCTCGCCAGCGGAAGTGTATAAACGTGCTGGCTACGAGGTGGTGACCATTGAGGAGCAGGCGGGTAAAACCGTTAAAGGCAAACAGGGTGATGCGGAAGTGAAGATTGACCGCAGCATCGACGATGTCAGTGCGGCTGAGTTTGACGCGCTACTGCTGCCTGGCGGCCATTCACCTGACGCCCTGCGCGGCGACGACCGCTTCGTCGCTTTCACCAAAGACTTCGTGGCAAGCGGCAAACCGGTATTTGCGATCTGCCACGGGCCACAGTTGCTGATCAGTGCCAATGGCGTCCGCGGCCGAAAAATGACCAGCGTAAAAGCCATTGCGGTCGACCTGATTAATGCCGGGGCTGATTTCCGCGATGAAGAAGTGGTGGTGGACAGTGACAAGCTGGTAACCAGCCGCACCCCGGCTGACCTGCCTGCTTTTAACCGTGAGTCCCTGCGCATTCTGGAAGCGCTGTAACGCGTTGGCGCCCTTTTCCGTCAGGGATCAGGGCGCACTACTCTTCCCGCAGCCAGGCAATCTTTTTGCCAAATCCCAGCGCGTTATCGGTCATTTTCAGCTCATCGAGCGTGATTTCCCACAGCGGTGCAGACACGCTGCGTGACATCGGGAAACGGCGCTGATAGGCATGGCGAGCTTCAACCGCCTCCTCCTCACGCAGTGGCCTGATGCGTCCACGATACTGCACCCCTTTTATCAGTAAGACCGTTTTCGGCTGACCATTGATCGTTCCGGCCACGTGAGGATTTTTGCTGGCCAGAAGGCCATGACGTGTATCCGGTTCCGTCATCAACCAGAATGCCATACGTGCCTCATCAAACACGTAGTAACAGTTTGCACACCACAGTTCATTTCCGGCACTGCAGCACAGTGACAGGACATGTTGCTTCTTCAGGTAGCGAATAAGATGGGAAAGATCAGACACAATCAACTCCGGATAAGGGCAACGGATAGCGCACGATGGGGAAGCGCGTTACACTGCCGGGCAGGCATTTCTGGGACAGATTATGAGTCAGCACTGGCAACTTTACCTGATAAAAACGGCCGCCGGTCTGTTATATACCGGCATCACGACCGACGTCACGCGCCGCCTTGCGCAACATGAGTGTGGTCGTGGAGCCCGGGCCCTGCGCGGAAAAGGCCCACTGGCGCTGGTTTATGCCTGCGCGGCAGGTGACCGCGCGCAGGCATCCAGGCTGGAATATCAGGTCAAGCAACTTCCCCGGCAACGCAAACTGCAACTGGTTGCCGAGCAACCGCAGAGTCTCGAAACCTGGCTTAGCGCAGTGCGTTAAAGGGAGCTGCATACTCAATGCGCCCTTCCGCGTCGTCGAAGGCATTATCGGCCAGACGGTAAACCTGGAAAGCGACTTCACTGTCCGGCCAGCGACAGTGCAATCCCCGGCGCGCCGCAGGTTCAAATCCCAGCGGATGAAACAGCGCAGGCTCGCCAAGTACGACTACCGCGCTGTAACCAAACTCATTGAGCGTATCCAGACCTTCGTAAATGAGGCGTTTCGCAATGCCCTGTCCCCGTAAAGGTTCATCAACGGCCAGCGGCGCAAGGCCGACCCAGCCGCGATCCTCGCCCTGCATCGTGACCGGACTAAAGGCAGCATAACCCAGCACTTGTCCTTCATCATCGGTTGCCACGACGCCAAGCGTTAACAGGCCATCTTCGCGCAGTGCCTGTGTCAGTTCCGCCTCGGCCGATGTAGGGAAACAACGTCGGAGCAGTGCATCGATTCCGGCGGCGTCAACGCCAATTTCCGTTCGTATTAACATGAAACACCTGCGCGTGCCTGTGCGGCGTTCGCGTCCTGTTGCATCGTTGTTTCCACAATCGCAGCCATGTGCTGAATGGCGGTACGTAACCCTACGGGCATGGTGTCGAGTTCTATTGCATCCATTACGTTCTTAACCTCCAGTCCCAGTTCAGTATCCCCTTCAATCAGCAATCGACGCTGAAAGAAAAGCATATCAGGATCCGCTTTACGCGCGGCTACCAGCAACAAATCATTGGCATTGCCCCGGAACCAGACATCTGCTTCGGCATGCTGCAACACCTTCAGTCGGCCATCCTCTAGCGTGGTCATCCAGGTGAGATGCATATCAAGGATCTCAATGCCTAAAAAGCGTCCCTGAAGGAAGTCTAACTCACCTTCAGCCAAAACATGACGAAATTGCCAGTTTAAGAGTTGCTGCAAGAGGGGCTTCTTCAAGGTAAACGGGGCAATCTTCGCCGGTAAACCAATAATTTTAGGACCATTTTTCACTAAACTGGCTGAAAACCGCTGAAGCACGCTCGTCACTCCTGTTAAAAAAATTTTAGCTATATTGCCACAGACACCGGTTATCGCCGTCGGTGAGATCAATAAAACCAACAGCTGACCGATTAAAAATACGCCAGCCTCACGCATCAAAACGGCTTTCACTGCCCCAAATCAAGATTTGCGCAACGCGGCATGACTAGACTCGGGCTCCATCTGTATGTCGAGAGGATTGGGTATGGAGTTGCTGTGTCCGGCTGGGAGCCTGCCAGCCCTGCGCGCCGCCGTTGAGAATGGGGCCGATGCGGTCTATGTCGGGCTAAAAGACGATACCAATGCGCGTCATTTTGCCGGGCTAAACTTTACGGATAAGAAATTACGTGAAGCAGCCTGTTACTTACATCAGCATCGTCGCAAACTGCACGTTGCCATTAATACCTTTGCACACCCTGATAGCGTGCATCGCTGGCAGCGGGCCATTGATGTGGCGGCGGACTGTGGAGCGGATGCGCTGATACTGGCCGATATCGCCACGCTGGCCTATGCCCGCGAACGCTATCCAAACATAGAGCGACATTTGTCCGTTCAGGCCTCGGCCACCAATCTGGAAGCCATCCGTTTTTATCACCGTCATTTCACTTTGCATCGCGTAGTGCTGCCCCGTGTTTTATCCCTCCATCAGGTAAAACAACTGGCGCGCAGTTCGCCAGTCCCGCTGGAAGTATTTGCCTTTGGCAGCCTGTGTATTATGGCCGAAGGTCGCTGCTACCTGTCCTCCTGGCTCACAGGGGAATCGCCAAACAGCAAAGGTGCCTGCTCGCCGGCGAAGTTTGTGCGCTGGCAGCAAACGCCTGCCGGAATGGAGGTGCGCCTGAATGACGTATTGGTTGACCGTTACGGTGCGGATGAAAGCGCGGGTTATCCCACCCTGTGTAAAGGGCGTTACGAGATTGACGAACAGCGCTACCACGTGCTGGAAGAGCCCACCAGCCTGAATACCCTGGAACTGCTGCCTGAGCTGCTGCGGGCGGGCATTGCCTCAGTGAAGATTGAAGGCCGTCAACGCAGCCCCGCCTATATTTCTGAGGTGGCGCGCGTCTGGCGTCAGGCGATCAATCGCTGTCAGGCCGCGCCGGATAGCTTTGATGTCAGCGAGAAATGGATGCAGACATTAGGGGCGCTGTCTGAAGGAACGCAAACCACGTTAGGTGCTTACCATCGTGACTGGCAATAAGGAGACAGCATGAAATATTCCCTTGGCCCGGTGCTGTGGTACTGGCCTGGCGACACACTGCAACACTTTTACCACCTCGCCGCCCAAAGCAGTGCCGACATCATTTACCTGGGCGAAACCGTATGCAGCAAGCGCCGCGCAACCTCGTTTGCCGCCTGGATGGATTTAGCGCGTGAGCTGGCTGCCAGCGGCAAGCAGGTTGTCGTGAGCACGCTGGCGCTGCTGCAATCCCCATCCGAACTGAAAGAGTTACAGCGTTATGTCGAAAATGGCGAGTTTCTTATCGAGGCCAACGACATGGGGGCGGTCAATATGGCGGCGGAGCGCAAGCTGCCCTTTGTCGCCGGTCCTACCCTGAACGTTTATAACGCTGACACCTTACATCTGCTGGTGAAAGAAGGTATGACGCGCTGGTGCCTGCCCGTTGAAATGCCACGAGACTGGCTGTTACCTCTGCTGGCGCAGTGCGAAACGCGCGGTATTCGAGAACAGTTTGAAGTCGAGGTGCTGGCCTATGGGCATTTACCGCTAGCCCTGTCAGCGCGATGCTTTACGGCCCGCTCGGAGAATCGCGCTAAAGATGACTGCGAAACCTGCTGCCGTCATTATCCGAACGGACGCAGGGTGCTTTCGCAGGAGCAACAACAGGTTTTCGTTCTGAACGGTATTCAGACGCTGAGTGGCTACTGTTACAACCTGGGCAACGATCTGGTAAGCATGCACAATTGTGTCGATATTGTGCGACTTTCACCACAAAGCGAGGAAACCTTAAGCCTTGTTGACCGTTTTCGCGACAACGAAGCGGGCCAGGCCCCGTTAGCGATCGAGAAAAACCGGGACTGCAATGGCTACTGGCGTAAACTGCCGGGGATGGTTTTACAGACCACCGACTGAAACGCACATACAGGCAACAGAGAGTGGGCGTAAAGCGTTTTAATATAGCGAATGTTGCGCAATACTTAATAGTGCAGGGTATGAAACCTGCGCTATAACCTCTGGAGTACCCATGTCTGAGAAAAAAAACGTTCGCCTCTCTGTACTCGATCTTGCCCCTGTTCCTCAGGGCGCTACGCCACGTGATGCGTTTCAGAATTCACTTGCGCTGGCACGTCAGGCCGAAGCTCTGGGATTTGAACGTTACTGGTTAGCTGAGCACCATAATATGACCGGCATCGCCAGCGCCGCCACAGCCGTGTTAATCGGCTATCTGGCCGCAAACACCACGACGCTGCGTCTGGGCTCTGGCGGCATTATGTTGCCCAATCACGCGCCGCTGGTGATCGCAGAACAGTTCGGCACCCTGGCATCGCTGTATCCCGATCGCATCGATCTGGGATTAGGCCGTGCGCCAGGATCGGATCAGCGCACGATGCTGGCTTTACGTCGCAACCTGTCAGGCATGCAGGCCGATACGTTTCCGGATGATGTGGCCGAGCTGATTCACTGGTTTGATGCAGAAGCTGGCGCGCAGCCGCCTGTTCAGCCGGTACCTGGTTTAGGGATGAAAATTCCCGTCTGGTTACTGGGTTCCAGCCTGTACAGCGCCCAGCTCTCGGCCAAAATGGGGCTGCCGTTTGCGTTTGCCTCGCATTTCGCACCGGACCAGCTGTTCCAGGCTCTGCATGTTTATCGTGAAAACTTTACACCGTCAGCGCGCCTTGCTGAACCTTATGCTACCGTCTGCATTAACATCGTGGCGGCGGACACGGAAAGCGACGCCCGTTTTCTGTTTACCTCGATGCAGCAGCAGTTTATTAATTTGCGTCGCGGCAAGCCCGGTCCGTTACCTGACCCGGTGCAGAACATGGACAGTCTCTGGTCGCCGTCAGAACAGTATGGCGTCCAGCAGGCTCTGAGCATGTCGCTGGTCGGGGACGTGGATAAAGTGCGTCACGGTCTGGCCTCGCTGCTGCGTGAAACGCAGGCCGATGAGATCATGGTTAACGGTCAGATTTACGATACCGATGCACGTCTGCACTCCTTTAAGCTGGCGATGGAGGCGGCACGCGGGCTGTAAACGCCTCGTTCTGTTTCGCGCCAGGTAAAAGACAAAGACAAAAAGGGAAGCCTGCTGGCTTCCCTTTACTTATCTTGCTTCCCCGCTGTCTCAGCCGGTCTGCCCTGACAGGGATTTACCGCAAGGGCAAAAAAAAGGGAAGCCCGCAGGCTTCCCTTTTTATCATGCGAAATCGTCTCGCTTATGCGTCACGACGACGAGGTGCAGCAGCACCGTCTTCACGACGTGGACCACGACCGCCTTCACGGTTAAAGCTGCGTCCACCTTCACGACCACCTTCACGGCGCTCAGAAGAGAAACGACGGCCCTGACCTTCAGGACGAGGACCACGACGCTCGCCAGAACCTGAACGACGCTCACCACGGCCACCTTCATGCGGCTGTGCATCACCCAGCAGTTGCATATTCATCGGCTTGTTGAGAATACGCGTACGGGTAAAGTGCTGCAGGACATCGCCCGGCATGCCTTTCGGCAGTTCGATCGTCGAGTGCGTACCAAACAGTTTGATGTTACCGATGTAACGGCTGCTGATGTCGCCTTCGTTAGCAATCGCGCCAACGATGTGACGAACTTCAACACCGTCATCACGGCCCACTTCAATGCGATACAGCTGCATGTCGCCAACATCGCGACGCTCACGACGTGGACGATCGCCATCACGGCTGTCACGTGGACCACGGCTGTCGCGACGATCGTCACGCTCACGGAATTCGCGGCGCGGAGGACGCGGTGCGTCAGCAGGTACGATCAGCGGACGCTCACCCTGTGCCATTTTCAGCAGGGCGGCAGCCAGCGTTTCGATATCCAGCTCTTCTTCAGGCTGCATTTTGGTCAGCAGTGCACGGTACTGTTCCAGATCGCTGCTTTCCAGTTGCTGCTGAACTTTCGCGGCAAACTTAGCCAGACGACGCTGACCCAGCTGCTCTGCGTTTGGCAGCTCAACTTCCGGAATAGTCAGCTTCATGGTGCGTTCGATGTTGCGCAGCAGACGACGCTCGCGGTTCTCAACGAACAGCAGTGCGCGCCCCGCACGACCCGCACGACCCGTACGGCCAATACGGTGAACGTAAGATTCGGCGTCCATCGGGATATCGTAGTTAACAACCAGGCTGATACGCTCAACGTCCAGGCCACGAGCCGCAACGTCAGTCGCGATCAGGATGTCCAGACGACCATCTTTCAAACGCTCCAGCGTCTGCTCACGCAGGGCCTGGTTCATATCACCGTTCAGGGCCGCGCTGTTGTAACCGCTACGCTCCAGCGCTTCAGCGACTTCCAGAGTGGCATTTTTGGTACGAACGAAGATGATCGCCGCATCAAAATCTTCTGCTTCCAGGAAGCGAACCAGTGCATCGGTTTTACGGCCGTAAGCCGTCCAGTAGCTCTGGCTGATGTCAGGACGCGTTGTCAGGCTCGACTGAATACGCACTTCCTGCGGATCTTTCATGAAACGCTTGGTGATGCGACGAATCGCTTCTGGCATGGTGGCAGAGAACAGCGCGGTCTGATGACCTTCCGGGATCTGCGCCATGATGGTTTCAACGTCTTCGATGAAGCCCATACGTAACATTTCATCTGCTTCGTCCAGCACCAGACCACGCAGATTAGACAGATCTAACGTGCCACGCTTCAGGTGATCCAGCAGACGACCTGGGGTTCCCACAACAACCTGGGGTCCCTGGCGCAGAGCACGCAGCTGCACGTCATAACGCTGGCCGCCGTAAAGGGCAACTACGTTCAGACCGCGCATGTGCTTAGAGAATTCGGTCATCGCTTCAGCAACCTGAACCGCCAGTTCGCGGGTCGGAGCCAGCACCAAAATTTGCGGTGCTTTAATAGTCGGATCAATGTTGTTTAACAGCGGCAGAGAGAACGCTGCCGTTTTACCACTCCCGGTCTGCGCCATGCCTAACACGTCACGGCCCGCCAACAGGTGAGGAATACACTCAGCCTGGATTGGGGATGGCTTTACGTAGCCCATACCGTTCAGTGATTCAAGGATGTCGGCGTTCAGGCCAAGGTCTGCAAAAGTGGTTTGAATATCAGTCATGTAGTACACGTGCCTCGTTGATTGCGGCGGCCAGTCTACATAACTCGTCGTGAAAACTTTCAGTCATTTTCATCAAAAAGTGTGAACCGGCTCAAATTAGAAGTTTTGACGAACAGAAAAGCCCTCATCCCTGAAGATGATGACTTGACAGGTTTACAGGCAAAAAAGTTCGTCAGCTATTGCTGGTCAGATTCTGATAAATCGTCTTGTGCCTGGCCGAGTAGCGCCAGTTCCAACAATGCGTATCGGTGTTCAACAAAGTTATTCACGTTGTTGGCGACCGCCAGTTTGAACAACGCTTCTGCGTTGTCCTTCTCCCCCAGACTTAGGTAATACTTACCTAAATAGAAGTTGGTTTCACTGAGATGTTCAGCGAGCGAGGTGTTATCCGTTGCGTCCGCCTTGAGACGTTCCATCAGTGTTGCTTCGCTGATGTCGCCCAGGTAGAACTCGACAATATTCCATCCCCATTGGTCCTTAACCGCTTTATCGTAACGCTGTTTAAGCGCCACTTTTGCTTTGGCTGCGTCCATCTTGCTTTCAACAAGATAGAGCCACAAGCTACGGAAAGGATCGTTAGGATCGTCTTGATAAAACGCCAGCAGATCATCTTGCGCTAACTTGTATCGACCACCGTAATAGAGGGCGATACCACGATTTAAATGCGCATAGTTGTAAGTTGGATCAAGCTCAAGTACAGAATCAAACGCTTCATAGGCGGCATCATAGTTGCCCGCCTGCGTTAAGTATATACCAAGATAGTTAAACACTTCTGGCATATCAGGTCTTATAGACAGCGCTTGCGAAAAATCGTTCCGCGCTAATGCCCTCAGACCCAGACTATCATACAACACTCCGCGCTCATATAACAGCTGTGCGCGTTCATCATCGGTAAGGGCTCGACTGGCAAGAATTTGTTCCATGCGAGCCAGAATCACTTCCTGCTGCAGTGTGGGCTGTAAAGGTACTGCAAGAACTTCGTTCTTACGCCAATTGGAGTTGCTGCATCCTGCCAGCGTCAAAGCTGTCGCAACAAAACACCAGCGCAAAAAAGGCTTCATTTCCCACTCCCGAATACAAACATTGGGACAACCGTCCTGTCATCCGCCTGCTGTGCACAAGGATTCCTGCCCTCGCGATGACACAAAAGCCTCCCCCTGCCAGGCAAGGAGAGGCAAATCAGGAAAGACTTATTCAGCGTCAGGTGCGCTCTCAGCTGCAATAGCCTCAGGCTTGGTTTCTGTCGCTTCTTTGATGCTCAGACGGACACGGCCCTGGCGATCCACTTCCATCACCTTCACCGGTACTTCCTGACCCATCTGCAGATAATCCGTCACTTTCTCAACGCGCTTATCAGCGATTTGTGAAATGTGCACCAGACCTTCTTTACCGCCGCCGATAGCAACGAAAGCACCGAAATCGACAATGCGCGTGACTTTACCGCTGTAAATGCGGCCCACTTCGATTTCAGCGGTGATCTCTTCGATGCGACGAATCGCTTCTTTCGCTTTCAGGCCATCAGTTGCCGCGATTTTCACCGTACCGTCATCTTCGATTTCGATGGTGGTGCCGGTTTCTTCGGTCAGCGCACGGATAACAGAACCGCCTTTACCGATCACATCTTTGATCTTATCTGAACTGATCTTGATGGTGTAAATGCGCGGTGCGAACTCAGAGATTTCCTGACGCGGCGTGCTGATAGCCTGCTCCATCACGCCCAGAATGTGCAGACGTGCACCTTTGGCCTGATTCAGCGCTACCTGCATGATCTCGCGGGTGATGCCTTCAATTTTGATGTCCATCTGCAGCGCGGTGATACCGTCACGGCTACCCGCCACTTTGAAGTCCATATCACCCAGGTGATCTTCATCACCCAGAATGTCAGACAGAACAACAAATTTGTCGTCTTCTTTTACCAGGCCCATCGCGATACCGGCAACAGACGCTTTAATAGGTACGCCCGCGTCCATCAGCGCCAGAGAAGCACCACAGACGGAAGCCATAGAAGATGAACCGTTTGATTCAGTGATTTCAGACACGACACGAACGGTGTAAGGGAAATCTTCCACTTTTGGCATTACGGCCAACACGCCGCGCTTCGCCAGACGACCGTGACCAATTTCACGACGCTTAGGCGAGCCCACCATACCGGTTTCACCTACTGAGTAGGGAGGGAAGTTGTAGTGGAACAGGAAGCTGTCGGTACGCTCACCCATCAGTTCATCCAGGTTCTGCGCATCGCGGGTGGTACCCAGCGTTGCGGTCACCAGCGCCTGTGTTTCACCACGGGTGAACAGGGCTGAACCATGGGTACGCGGCAGTACGCCGGTCCGCACGTCCAGACCACGAATCATGTCTTTTTCACGGCCATCGATACGCGGCTCGCCGTTCAGAATACGGGTACGAACAACCGTCTTCTCCAGGCTGTGCACGATATCACCGATTTCAGCCGCATCCAGGGATTCGTCTTCCGCCAGCAGCGCCGCGATGGTTTCGTCTTTGATGGCATCAACCTGGGCATAACGCGCTTGCTTGTCAGTGATACGGTACGCATCGCTGATACGCGCTTCAGCCAGGGCCGCGACACGTGAAATCAGTGCAGTATTGGCCGCTTCTGGCTGCCAGTCCCAACGCGGCTTGCCCGCTTCAGCGACCAGTGCATTAATGTTTTCAATCACCACCTGCTGCTGATCGTGGCCGAACACCACAGCACCCAGCATTTGTTCTTCAGACAGGATTTCTGCTTCAGATTCCACCATCAGAACGGCGTTCTGCGTACCAGCAACCACCAGATCCAGACGTGACGTTTTCAGTTCGTCAGCCGTTGGGTTCAGTACGTACTGGTCATTGATATAACCCACACGCGCCGCACCGATTGGGCCATTGAAAGGCAGACCCGACAGCGCCAGCGCGGCAGAGGCACCGATCATCGCAACGATGTCTGGGTGAACCTGTGGGTTGACCGAAACAACGGTCGCAATCACCTGAACTTCGTTAACAAACCCTTCCGGGAACAGAGGACGCACCGGACGGTCAATCAGACGTGAAATCAGCGTTTCACCTTCGCTTGGACGACCTTCGCGACGGAAGAAGCTGCCCGGGATACGACCAGCAGCGTAAGTACGCTCCTGATAGTTAACGGTCAGTGGGAAGAAGTCCTGGCCTGGTTTGGTTTTTTTCTGGCCAACAACGGTGACAAAAACAGCGGTGTCATCCATGCTCACCATAACGGCGGCAGTCGCCTGGCGAGCCATCATGCCGGTTTCCAGCGTGACGGTATGTTGACCATATTGGAATTTGCGTACGATCGGATTAAGCAAAATCAAAGTCCTTAACATCGGGGCAGTGCTATCTTGAGCCTGCCATTAATTACCGATCTCCGTTGCATCCTCGCGACTAATGACAACCCTTAACCGCCCCTGCGGTAAAGCCTCTCATTAGCCGCGCGAACCTCTGCAAACAAAGATCACACCCAACAACAATACATGAGTTTGCTCAGGATTGCTGCGCATTGCTCGAAAAAAGGGGCCATAAAGGCCCCCTTTTCATGAAACTCGCACAAATCTGATCGCCAAAGGGGTTTTAGCACACATTTGTGGCATCCCAGACGATCCGATTTTAAGACTTAGCGACGCAGACCGAGGCTTTCGATCAGGCTGCTGTAGCGTGCAACGTCTTTACGCTTCAGGTAGTCCAGCAGCTTACGACGCTGAGATACCATGCGCAGCAGACCGCGGCGGCTGTGGTGGTCTTTTTTGTGCTCAGAGAAGTGGCCCTGCAGATGGCTGATCTGCGCGGTCAACAGTGCAACCTGAACTTCAGTTGAACCGCTGTCGTTAGCACCACGACCATATTTAGCAACGATCTCTGCTTTAGCTTCTACGCTTAGAGACATAATAAACTCCAGTTAAATGAATGTATGGGCGCCGATCTCTAATTCAGCATCCCGCTTTAAAGCCGCGCTATTCTACTCTTCGCCAGAAGGCAACGCAAATGCCCTTAATGAAAAGCGCACAACTTAATTCTGATACTCAACCACTAAACGGCGTGGAGCAATCCGGCCATCGTCGGCCACTTCTGCCATACCGATAAACTTGCGTGTTTCACCTTCGGTGACGCGAACCAGCCCCTGGTCAGGTGCCTGACTTGCATGCACCGGCTGGCCCTGTTTAAAGTAGGCCGCCACATCCGCTGACAGGTTGACCGCAGGAAAATCCGCAGCCGGACTGTCCATGGGCAGCAGCAGAGGATCGAGCTGTAACGCCAGATCGTCGCCTGAGGCGTTCGCCTCTGCCTGCAACG
Source organism: Pantoea sp. CS_6 (assembly GCF_041954745.1). Lineage (NCBI taxonomy): Bacteria > Pseudomonadati > Pseudomonadota > Gammaproteobacteria > Enterobacterales > Erwiniaceae > Pantoea > Pantoea sp. CS_6. The sequence goes on along the minus strand of NZ_JAVAYG010000005.1, from coordinate 240,537 downwards.
CCTGAAGCTGCTCCAGCGTGACCATTCTTTCGAAGGGATAGCGTGCTACCTGCAAACGACGCAGCATGATGACATGCGCACCGCAGCCCAGCTTTTCACCCAAATCGTCAATAATGGTACGGATGTAGGTACCTTTAGAGCAGTGAATTTCCAGCTCAAGCTCACTGCCCTGCCAGCGAATAAACTGCAAGTCATACACGGTGATCGGCCGGGGCTCACGTTCGATAGTGATGCCTTCGCGGGCATATTCATACAGTTTCCGGCCCTGATGTTTCAATGCTGAAAACATCGACGGCACCTGCATAATGTCACCACGAAAACTGTCCAGTGCGGTATCCAGATCGGACTGGGTAAAGGTCACGGGACGCGTTTGTACCCGGTTCCCGTCCGCATCGGAGGTATCGGTACGTTCACCTAACCGGGCAATCACGCGATAACGCTTATCGGAATCCAGCAGATACTGCGAGAACTTGGTGGCTTCACCCAGACAGATCGGCAACATACCGGTTGCCAGCGGATCAAGTGCACCGGTGTGTCCTGCACGGTTAGCGTTAAAAATGCGCTTCACCTTCTGCAGAACATCGTTAGACGACATGCCTTGTGGCTTATCCAGCAACAAAACGCCATGGACGTCGCGACCGCGACGACGAGGACGACTCATTACGCCTCCTCGTCATCATCCGTGGTTTCTGGACCACGACGCTCAACGTCTTTTTTCACCACGTTAGTCACGAGGTTGGACATGCGCATCCCTTCAATCAACGAGTTATCGTAGAAGAAGGTCAGTTCAGGCACGATACGCAGGCGCATGGCTTTACCCAGCAGCGTACGGATATAACCCGAGGCTTCTTTCAACGCTTTCAGGCCATTTTTTACGGCTTCTTCATCTTGATCGTTGAGGAATGTCACAAACACTTTGGCGTAAGCGAGGTCACGTGATACCTCAACACCCGAAACGGTCACCATCATGCCAAGGCGTGGATCTTTAATCTCACGCTGCAGAATCATCGCAATCTCTTTTTGCAGCTCCTGTGATACACGCTGCGGACGGCCAAATTCTTTCGCCATTTTTATTTCTCCCAAATAATTCGGGAGGCCAGCGGCCTCCCAAATTGCATCATCAACGCCAGGACTTAAGCGATGGTGCGTTTAACTTCAATCACTTCGAAGACTTCGATCATATCGCCGACACGAACGTCATTATAGTTCTTCACGCCGATACCGCACTCCATGCCGTTACGCACTTCGTTAACGTCATCTTTAAAGCGACGCAGTGATTCAAGCTCACCTTCGTAGATCACCACGTTATCGCGCAGTACGCGGATTGGATTGTGACGTTTGATGTTACCTTCCGTCACCATACAACCTGCGATAGCACCAAATTTCGGTGATTTGAACACGTCACGCACTTCAGCCAGACCGATGATCTGCTGTTTGTACTCTGGTGCCAGCATACCGCTCATTGCGGCTTTGACTTCGTCAATCAGGTTATAGATGACGGAGTAGTAACGCAGATCCAGGCTTTCAGCGTCGATGACGCGACGCGCAGATGCGTCCGCACGGACGTTAAAGCCAAGGATAATCGCGTTAGATGCGGCTGCCAGCGTCGCGTCGGTTTCGGTGATACCACCTACGCCTGAACCCACAATCTTCACCTTCACTTCGTCGGTGGAGAGTTTGAGCAGGGAGTCGGAGATCGCTTCCACAGAGCCCTGAACGTCGGCTTTCAGCACGATGTTCAGTTCAGATACTTCGCCTTCGGTCATGTTAGCAAACATGTTTTCCAGCTTAGATTTCTGCTGACGTGCCAGTTTCACTTCGCGGAATTTGCCCTGACGATACAGTGCCACTTCACGGGCTTTCTTCTCGTCACGCACCACGGTCGCTTCATCACCTGCCGCCGGAACACCGGACAAGCCGAGGATCTCAACCGGGATAGACGGGCCCGCTTCCATGACTTCACGTCCCAGTTCGTCACGCATTGCACGAACACGGCCGTATTCGAAGCCACACAGAACGATATCGCCTTTGTTCAGCGTACCTTCGCGTACCAGAACGGTCGCAACCGGACCACGACCTTTGTCGAGGAACGATTCGATCACAACGCCGCTGGCCATACCGGCACGAATGGCCGTCAGCTCAAGCACTTCTGCCTGCAGCAGAATCGCGTTCAGCAGATCGTCAATACCGGTACCCGCTTTCGCAGAGACGTTGACGAACATGTTTTCGCCGCCCCACTCTTCCGGAATGATGCCGTACTGTGTCAGTTCATTTTTAACACGATCCGGATCGGCTTCTGGCTTATCGCACTTGTTGACAGCAACCACAACCGGCACTTTCGCGGCTTTGGCGTGCTGAATCGCTTCGATGGTTTGTGGCATCACACCATCATCTGCCGCCACCACAAGGATAACGATATCCGTTGCCTGCGCACCACGTGCACGCATCGCGGTAAACGCGGCGTGGCCCGGGGTATCCAGGAAGGTGATCATACCGTTGTCGGTTTCGACGTGATATGCACCGATGTGCTGTGTAATCCCGCCCGCTTCGCCAGAGGCGATTTTGGTCGAGCGGATATAATCCAGCAGTGAGGTTTTACCGTGGTCAACGTGGCCCATAATGGTCACGACCGGCGCACGCGCTTCCTGCGCTGCATCGGTATCACGATCGTCCATTACCGCTTCTTCCAGCTCGTTTTCACGACGAAGGGTCACCTTGTGGCCCATTTCTTCGGCAACCAGCTGTGCGGTTTCCTGGTCAATAACCTGGTTGATGGTCGCCATAGCGCCCATTTTCATCATCGCTTTGATGACCAGTGAACCTTTAACGGCCATTTTGTTAGCCAGTTCAGCAACGGTGATGGTTTCGCCAATCACCACATCGCGGTTAACCGCCTGTGCTGGCTTGTTGAAGCCCTGCTGCAGAGCGCTTGGCTTACGATGCTTACCACCTTTACCACCACGAACCTGCGCACGGGCTTCTTCGCGGTCGGTTTTGGCTTCTGAATGCTTGTTGCCTTTTTTCACCGGACGCGCGGCTTTAGCACTGCGCGTGCGGGCACGACCCGCTTCGACCTGACGATCGTTCTCGTCTTCGGCCTGACGGGCATGTGTTGAGGTGGTGACGTGATAGTCGCCCTTATCCTCTTCTTCAGGCTTTTCCCATTCAGCCGCTTTTTCTTCGGCTAAACGGCGGGCTTCTTCCGCGGCGAGGCGGGCAGCCTCTTCCAGCTTACGACGCGCTTCTTCTTCCGCTTTACGCTTCAGTTCAGCGGCTTCAGCTTCACGACGTGCTTTATCGGACTGGGCGGCCTTGGTCACTTCGTCGGTAGGTTGATTAGTCACTTTCTCATTTTCCGCTGCTGCACGCTTAGCCTTTTCAGCGGCTTCGCGCCTGGCTTTCTCTTCGGCTTCACGTTGCGCTTTTTGTTCCGCTTCACGACGCGCCTGTTCAGCGGCCTCGCGTTGCGCCTGCTCTTCCGCTTCACGCTGCGCCTCGGCTTCTGCTTCTGCCTGAGCTTGCTCAGACTCTGCATCACCTTTTACATACGTGCGCTTTTTGCGGACTTCGATTTGCACCGATTTACTTTTACCCCCGGTGCCAGGAATATTCAAGGTACTACGCGTTTTGCGCTGCAGGGTCAGTTTGCCTGAACCGGCCTGACCATGCTTCAGGTGAGACAGTAAGGTTTCTTTCTCATGCTGGGTCACCGCATCATTTTCAGACTTTGGGATCCCCGCATCAGCAAACTGCTGTACCAGGCGATCGACCGAAGTCTGAATTTCTGCTGCCAGCGATTTTACGGTTACATCTGTCATGCTGTTCCTTCCTGTTATTACGCGTCATCGCCGAACCAGCAGATATTGCGTGCGGCCATAATCAGCGCGCCAGCTTGCTCATCAGTCAGCCCTTCAATATCAGTCAGATCGTCAACACCTTGCTCAGCAAGGTCTTCCAGCGTGCAAACGCCTTTGGATGCCAGGCGGAAAGCCAGTGCACGATCCAGACCCTCAAGATTCAAGAGGTCTTCTGCAGGTTCCTGATTCCCCAGGCTCTCTTCTTTAGCCAGTGCCAGGGTGGTTAACGCATTTTTTGCTCGTTCACGCAGGGCTTCAATGGTCTCTTCGTCGAGGCCGTCGATTTCCAACAGCTCGTTAATTGGCACATAGGCCAGTTCTTCCAACGATGAGAAGCCCTCTTCCACCAGAATGGTGGCGAACTCTTCGTCGATGTCGAGATGTTTAGTGAACATATCGATCGCTGCATGGGCTTCAGCCTGATGCTTCGCCTGCAGATCATCGACGGTCATCACGTTCAGCTCCCAGCCACTCAGCTGTGAAGCCAGACGCACGTTTTGGCCATTACGGCCGATCGCCTGGGCCAGATTGCCAGCCTCAACGGCGATATCCATCGTGTGGTTGTCTTCATCAACCACGATTGACGCCACATCAGCCGGAGCCATGGCGTTAATAACAAACTGTGCCGGGTTGTCGTCCCACAGCACGATATCGATACGCTCGCCGCCCAGTTCACTGGACACGGCCTGAACACGCGCACCGCGCATACCGACGCAGGCACCCACCGGATCAATACGTTTGTCGTTCGTTTTTACTGCAATTTTAGCGCGTGAACCCGGATCGCGGGCTGCGGCTTTAATTTCAAGCACTTCTTCGCCAATTTCTGGTACTTCAATGCGGAACAGTTCGATCAGCATTTCTGGCTTTGAGCGGGTCACAAACAGCTGTGCACCACGCGCTTCCGGGCGAACGGCATACAGAACACCGCGAATACGGTCACCAGGGCGGAAGTTTTCGCGCGGCAGCATATCCTCACGCAGGATTACCGCTTCAGCATTGTTGCCCAGATCCAGTGAAATGTTGTCACGGTTAACTTTTTTCACCACGCCGGTGATAATTTCGCCTTCCTGCTCACGGAACTGATCCACGACCATTGCGCGCTCGGCTTCACGTACTTTTTGCACGATAACCTGTTTTGCGGTCTGGGTAGTAATGCGGTCAAAGGTGACAGATTCAATCTGATCTTCAACGTAGTCGCCCAGATTGAGGGACTCATCTTCGTAGCGAGCCGCATCCAGCGTGATCTCACGCGTTGGCTGAGTGACCTGCTCTACGATTTCCCAACGGCGGAACGTATCAAAGTCGCCACTTCTGCGGTCGATGCTGACGCGGACGTCAATTTCCTGCTCGTACTTTTTCTTGGTCGCAGTCGCCAGCGCGCTCTCCAGCGCTTCGAAGATTTTCTCACGCGGCAGGGCTTTTTCGTTAGAAACGGCTTCTACAACAGCTAAGATCTCTTTGTTCATCCTGGTTAGCCTCAATCCGGACTTTTAAAAGTGGGGGACCAGGTTCGCTTTCTGAATATTACTCAGCGCGAACACCTCGTCATTACCCTCAACGTTTACCGTTATCATCTCGCCTTCTACAGACTTGATGATTCCCTGCCATTTACGGCGGTTTTGAACGGCCATACGCAGCACCAGGCTCACCTCATCGCCGGTAAAGCGTGCATAATGTTCTGCAGTGAACAGAGGACGGTCGAGCCCCGGTGAGGACACTTCAAGGTGGTAAGGGACGGTGATGGGATCTTCCACATCCATCACGGCACTCACCTGGTGGCTGACGTCCGCGCAATCGTCAACATTGATGCCATCTTCACTGTCAATATAGATGCGCAGGGTTGATGTGCGACCACGAACGAATTCAATTCCGACCAGTTCGTAGCCGAGCGCTTCTACCGGAGCAGATACCAACTCTGTCAATTTTTGCTCTAATGTGGACAAGCCCACCCCCAAGACATAAAAAAAGGGCCTATAGCCCAGTATTACGATTCGCTAATAACAAAAAACCCCGAATAGTCGGGGCTTTTTATCACTGGACCCTGTATGCCGCATTGCGGCCCGGACGCCCATCCAAAAGAATTTTTTTCAAAATTCGCTGCTAATGCGCCCGTCGATGCATACAGTATATTTGAAAAAGAACTCTAAGGGAAAGTGGTTGCGGGGGCCGGATTTGAACCGACGACCTTCGGGTTATGAGCCCGACGAGCTACCAGGCTGCTCCACCCCGCGTCCGAAAACGTGGCGAATGTTACGCCGATCATGCATAAAATGCAAGTCTAACTAAGATTTGGTACCGAGGACGGGACTTGAACCCGTAAGCCCTTTCGAGCACTACCACCTCAAGGTAGCGTGTCTACCAATTTCACCACCTCGGTACTGCACTGACTGCGACGCTGAACTGCCGCTTATGACGCTTAACGCTATTAATGCGGGATATCGTTGCCCGGCGTAGCCGGTTTAGCTGGCTGAGTCTGCTGTTGAGACTGAGCTGGCGCAGTGAGGTTATCCCACTCACTTCCTTTGGCTGTTTTATTACTGTTCAGGTTACCCAGAATCAAGCTGATGACGAAAAACAGCGTAGCCAGTACGGCGGTCATGCGAGTCATGAAATTACCTGACCCTGTTGAACCGAACAGCGTACCTGACGCGCCTGCACCGAATGATGCACCCATATCAGCGCCTTTGCCTTGCTGCAGCATGATAAGACCCACAAGGCCAATTGCTACAATAAGGAAAACAACTAACAGAGCTTCGTACATAATCAACCTGTTTCCTTGCGCGTAATCCGCACAGTTAAAGCTTCAACCAATTTGACGGGGAGTTTCTTCATCACCCATCAGAAGCGGGTGTGAATACTAACCAATGGCGCATACCTCTGCAAGTGCAATTTACATGCGGCACGCTGATTGCAGAAAAAAGCGCCAGTGCGATGATTTTGCAGGCAGGTTCACTGCGATGTCCCCGCCTGCCAGCTGCCTCAGACGGCTTTAACCGCATCGGCAATTCGATTCGCCAGCGCCGTAACCTGGGTTTCATCCTCACCCTCTACCATTACGCGGATTAGCGGTTCCGTGCCCGATTTACGCAGCAGCACGCGTCCTTTTCCGGCCAGGGCTTTTTCCACGTCCTCGGCTACCGCTTTAACGGCATCGCTTTCCAGCGGATCGTGCTCGCCGGCGAAGCGGACATTTACCAGCACCTGAGGCAGCATTTTCATGCCGGTGCAGAGATCGTGCAGGCTCATATGGTTACGAACCATAGCTGTAAGTACTTGCAAACTTGCAACGATGCCGTCACCCGTAGCGATCTTATCCAGCAGGATCACATGACCGGAGTTTTCCGCTCCCAGGCGCCAGCCTTTTTCCTGCATTTTTTCCAGTACATAGCGGTCGCCCACTTTTGCACGAACAAAGGGAATACCCAGCTGTTTCAGCGCCAGCTCCAGCCCCATGTTGCTCATCAGCGTGCCGACCACACCACCGCGCAACTGTCCCTGACGCAGACCTTCGCGGGCGATGATATACAGAATCTGGTCCCCATCCACTTTCTTGCCAAGGTGGTCGACCATCATGATGCGATCGCCGTCACCGTCATAGGCCAGACCGATGTCCGCTTTTTCAGCCAGTACGCGTTCCTGCAGCATCCTGAGATCGGTCGCGCCGCATGCTTTATTAATGTTCATGCCATCAGGCTGGACGCCAACTGCAATCACCGTCGCACCGAGTTCACGCAGGACATTAGGCGCAATGTGATAAGTGGCACCGTTTGCACAGTCGACGACAATTTTCAGGCCACTGAGGCTGAGTTCGCTGGGGAACGTACCTTTACAAAATTCAATGTAACGCCCGGCCGCGTCAACAATACGGCTGGCACGCCCCAACTGGGCGGATTCCACACAGGTAAGCGGTTTTTCCATTTCCAGTTCGATCGCCTCTTCTACGTCATCGGGCAGTTTCGTCCCTTCGGCGGAGAAAAACTTAATGCCGTTATCATCAAACGGATTGTGCGACGCGGAAATCACGATGCCGGCTTCGGCACGGAACGTGCGGGTCAGATAGGCAATAGCGGGCGTGGGCATTGGGCCGGTAAACGCCGCGGACAGCCCTGCGGCTGCGAGACCGGCTTCCAGCGCGGATTCCAGCATATAGCCTGAAATGCGCGTGTCTTTACCAATGATAATTTTTTTGGAGCCGTGACGGGCCAGTACTTTACCCGCCGCCCAGCCGAGCTTTAATACAAAGTCAGGGGTAATCGGTGACTCACCGACTTTGCCGCGAATCCCATCGGTACCGAAATATTTACGTTCGCTCATGCTCTTCATCCTTTCGCTCTTTGTGTCGCTTCAACCACCCGCATCGCTTCGACGGTTTCTTTTACATCGTGGGCGCGAATAATGTGCGCGCCCTGCATGGCGGCAATAACCGCACAGGCCAGGCTGCCCGTCAGGCGCTGGGAAGGCCCCACATTCAGCAGTTGTCCAATCATTGATTTGCGTGACATGCCAACCAACAGCGGCAGCGCAAAACGGTGAAATTTACTGAGGTGGGCCAGCAGTTCATAATTGTGGCTGAGATTCTTACCGAAACCGAAGCCCGGGTCGAGTAACAGATTCTCTTTTTTTATGCCTGCGGCTTCGCAGCGGGCCAGTTGTTCAACGAAGTAAGTGTCCACTTCGCTTACAATATCCTTATAGGCTGGTGCCTGCTGCATCGTACGCGGTTCGCCCTGCATATGCATCAGACAAACCGGTAAGCCCGTTGCCGCTGCCGCTGCCAACGCGCCAGGCTCAGACAGCGAGCGCACATCATTGATAATGTGAGCCCCTGCGCTGGCGGCTTCACGAATCACGTCGGCTTTGGACGTATCGACTGATATCCATACCTCAAAGCGTTGAGCGATAGCTTCGACCACCGGAATCACCCGTTCAAGCTCCTCCTCAACGCTCACTTCATCAGCGCCCGGACGCGTGGACTCGCCCCCCACGTCAATGACTGTTGCGCCAGCGTTCACCATCTCGTTAGTGTGCGTTAACGCATCGACCAGCGCATTGTGTTTACCACCATCGGAAAAAGAGTCCGGCGTGACGTTGAGAATGCCCATCACATGTGGAAATGACAAATCGAGATGGGAATCACGGGCGAACAGTTTCATGGTGAAAAACTCCTTGTGGTTCAATGTATAGATGTAAAAAACCCCGGACCAGCCGGGGTTTTATTAAAAGACCTGACGTCTTATTTGTCGAACTGTTCTGACATGGTATTGCCTGGATTCGGCGTACGCGGTTCATCGACCGGACGCGGGGCCTTTGGCGTACCGTTACTGTCTGAATTGCTGCTGCCCGGATCTTCCCAGCCTGCTGGCGGACGCACTTCACGACGTGCCATCAGGTCGTCAATCTGCGGTGCATCAATGGTTTCATACTTCATCAGCGCATCTTTCATCGCGTGAAGAATATCCATGTTTTCGCCCAGAATCTGGCGAGCGCGCTGATAGTTCGTATCGATCAGGTGTTTAACTTCCTGGTCGATAATACGGGCAGTTTCATCTGACATATGCTTGGCTTTTGCCACTGAACGGCCCAGGAACACTTCACCGTCTTCTTCAGCATACAGCAGCGGGCCCAGTTTCTCAGAGAAGCCCCACTGGGTAACCATATTACGGGCCAGGTTTGTTGCCACTTTGATATCGTTAGAGGCACCGGTAGAGACATGTTCTGCACCGTAGATGATCTCTTCCGCCAGACGACCGCCGTACAGGGTCGAAATCTGACTTTCCAGCTTCTGACGGCTTGCGCTAATCGCATCGCCTTCAGGCAGGAAGAAGGTCACACCTAATGCACGACCGCGCGGGATAATGGTCACTTTGTGCACCGGATCGTGTTCCGGCACCAGACGACCAATAATCGCGTGGCCGGCCTCATGGTAAGCCGTAGACTCTTTCTGTGCTTCGGTCATCACCATGGAACGGCGCTCTGCACCCATCATGATTTTGTCTTTGGCTTTTTCGAATTCCACCATTGACACAACGCGTTTATTGCTGCGTGCAGCAAACAGCGCCGCTTCGTTCACCAGGTTCGCCAGATCGGCACCGGAGAAGCCTGGCGTACCGCGCGCAATGATGGCCGCATCAATGTCGGTTGCCAGGGGTACACGACGCATATGCACTTTCAGAATCTGCTCACGACCACGTACGTCTGGCAAGCCCACGACAACCTGACGGTCAAAGCGGCCAGGGCGCAGCAGCGCAGGGTCAAGTACGTCTGGACGGTTGGTCGCGGCAATCACGATGATGCCTTCGTTACCTTCAAAGCCATCCATTTCAACCAGCATCTGGTTCAGAGTTTGTTCACGCTCATCGTGCCCTCCCCCTAAACCGGCACCACGCTGGCGACCAACGGCATCGATCTCATCGATGAAGATAATGCACGGTGCCGCTTTCTTAGCCTGTTCAAACATGTCACGGACGCGAGACGCACCCACACCGACGAACATTTCAACAAAGTCAGAACCTGAAATGGTAAAGAACGGTACTTTCGCCTCACCGGCAATGGCTTTCGCCAGCAGGGTTTTACCGGTACCCGGCGGGCCGACCATCAGAACGCCTTTCGGGATTTTACCCCCCAGCTTCTGGAAACGGCTCGGTTCACGCAGGTATTCGACCAGCTCACCGACTTCCTCTTTCGCTTCGTCACAGCCTGCTACGTCAGCAAAAGTGGTTTTAATCTGATCTTCCGTTAGCATGCGGGCTTTGCTCTTACCAAAGGACATTGCGCCTTTGCCGCCACCGCCCTGCATTTGCCGCATGAAGAAAATCCACACACCAATCAGCAGTAACATTGGGAACCAGGAAATGAAGATCGACGCCAGCAGGCTTGGCTCTTCAGGCGGCTCACCAACCACTTTAACGTTCTTGGTCAACAGGTTATCGAGTAACTTGGGATCATTGACAGGAATGTAGGTGGTGTATTTATTACTGTCTTTTTTGGTTACGTTAATTTCACGCCCGTTAATACGTGCCTCGCGGACCTGATCCTGGTTCACTTCCGACAGGAAGGTTGAATAATCAACCCTACGGCCATTTGACTCGCTGGGCCCAAAGCTCTGGAAGACTGACATCAGTACAACCGCGATGACTAGCCAGAGAATCAGGTTTTTCGCCATGTCACTCAAGGGATTAACCTCATATTACAACGGTGTTAACAGATAGCGTAGGGTACTATAGATCCTTCGTACATGGAATCGCAGCGGGAAGGCTGGATGATCCACCACGTTGGCTACAGCTTGCGCCCAGTCGCCACAATATAAACTTCACGTGAACGTGAACGTGAAGCGTCAGGCTTACGTATTTTCACTTTCGTGAACAGGGATCGAATTTCCCGCAGGTATTCATCAAAGCCATCCCCCTGGAACACTTTCACTACAAAACTCCCGCCGGGAGCCAAAATGTCACGACACATCTCTAACGCCAGCTCAACCAAATACATCGACCGGGGAATATCTACGGCAGGTGTACCACTCATATTCGGTGCCATATCAGACATGACGACCTGGACTTTCTGATCGCCCACACGCTCAAGCAACGCGTTAATCACCGATTCTTCACGAAAATCGCCTTGAAGAAAATCGACACCAACAATAGGATCCATAGGCAGGATATCACATGCAATGACACGCCCTTTGGACCCAATTTGCTGTACCACATATTGCGACCAGCCACCGGGTGCAGCACCCAGATCTACCACGGTCATACCGGGTTTGAAAAGCTTGTCACCCTGTTGTATTTCATCAAGTTTAAACCAGGCGCGCGAACGCAACCCTTTTTTCTGTGCCTGGAGCACGTATTTATCGCTAAAGTGTTCCTGTAGCCAGCGGCTGGAGCTGGCTGAACGCTTTTTACCGGTCATAAAATTTCCAACTAAATCGTCATCGTAGCGATAAATCTGCACGCAGTAGGTTGCGTCGATTTGGCGATATACCCGAGATGGCGGTAGAATGAACCGTTTTCAATCCCCGAGTAAGTAAATAATACGATGAATCTAAGTACCAAACAAAAACAGCACCTGAAAAGCCTTGCCCATCCGCTCAAGCCAGTCGTCATGCTCGGAGGCAATGGCCTGACCGAAGGTGTGCTGGCAGAGATCGAACACGCGCTGGGACACCACGAGTTAATCAAGGTGAAAGTCGCCTCTGAAGATCGTGAGACCCGGCAGCTGATCGTCGACGCTATCGTACGTGAAACTGGCGCCGTCAACGTTCAGTTGATAGGTAAAACGCTGGTGCTGTATCGCCCCGCTAAAGAGAGCAAGATTTCTCTGCCACGTTAAGTGGGCAAAGAAAGTGCCATGCTCTTACATGGGATAAAAGGCCGCAGCGCGGCCTTTTTCCTTTCTTTACATTGTACTGCAACCCGTTACAAAAGGTTGCCACCTGTCAGATGTATTCCACCTTCAGGATTTCGTACTCCACATCGCCGCCCGGCGTTTTGATAATCGCCACGTCATCGGCTTCTTTACCCACCAGGCCACGCGCCATTGGCGAGTTAACAGAAATCAGATTTTGCTTAAAGTCTGCTTCATCGTCACCTACGATGCGGTACGTAAACTCTTCATCCGTATCCACATTCAGGACCGTCACCGTCGCGCCAAAAATGACGCGGCCGGTTTTAGGCATTTGGGTGACGTCGATAACCTGCGCATTTGAGAGTTTGGCCTCAATCTCCTGAATGCGTCCCTCACAGAACCCCTGTTCTTCACGCGCAGCATGGTATTCGGCATTCTCTTTCAAATCGCCGTGCTCGCGGGCCTCCGCGATGGAGGCAATAATGCGCGGGCGTTTCACCGTTTTCAGCTCATGCAGCTCTTCGCGCAGCCTTTCAGCGCCTCTTAACGTCATCGGAATCTGGTTCATTTTAGCTCCTCGTCATCAATCCTGTTTCACGGTGCATCCTGACCGGTGACTGCAGAAAAAAGCGTTCTGCGGCGCCATGCCTCATTTTGCAAATAAAAGAAGACTGACCCGGAAATGTTCCAGGCCAGAAAAGGTTTTGCAATTTGATACGTATTTTACCCCAGAGTTCCCTGCGGGTCATCGTTTACTTTGCACCGTCCAGGGACGTAGTATTGTCGCCTTCACCTGTCAGTTGCCGCGAGATTATGCGATTTTCACGACTTGTTACCGGATTAACCTGTGCGTTTATGCTGCAGGCACAAGCAGCACCCGTTGATGAATACATGCAGTATCTGCCAGATGGTGCCAACCTGGCTTTACTGGTGCAAAAAGTGGGCGCAACTACGCCGATCATTGATTACCACGGGAAACAGATGGCGCTTCCCGCCAGTACCATGAAAGTTATCACCGCGCTGGCGGCATTACTGGAACTGGGCGGTGATTATCGTTTTCAAACGACCTTTGAGACCAAAGGTGCGCTGATCGATGGCACACTGAATGGCGATCTTGTTGCCCGTTTCGCTGGCGATCCCACATTGGGCCGCCAGGATCTGCGTAATATGGTCGCAGCCTTAAAAAAACAAGGCATCACGCATATCAAAGGCAATCTGGTCATTGATACCTCGGTGTTTGCCAGCCATGATGCGGCGCCGGGTTGGCCGTGGAACGATATGACGCAGTGCTTTAGCGCACCGCCCGCCGCGGCTATCGTCGATAAAAACTGTTTCTCCGTGTCGCTCTACAGTGCGGATAAGCCCGGCGAAAACGCCTTCGTGCGCATCGCCTCTTATTATCCGGCGCACATGCTGAGCCAGGTGCGCACCATTGGGCGCAACAGTGGCGAGGGTCAGTATTGCGAACTGGATGTGGTGCCGGGTGAGCTGAACCGCTATACCCTGACCGGCTGTCTGCGTCAGCGTAGCGATCCCCTTCCGCTGGCCTTTGCCGTTCAGGATGGTGCCGCCTGGGCCGGCGAGATTCTGAAATCTGAACTGCGTTCCGCCGGTATTGATTACAGCGGACATCTGCTGCGCCAGACACAGGTCACTGAGCCGGGCACCGTGCTGGCCTCAACCCAGTCTGCGCCGCTGCATACGCTGCTGCATATGATGCTGAAGAAGTCCGACAATATGATCGCCGACACGGTGTTCCGCACCATTGGCCATCATTACTTTAATGTGCCGGGCACCTTCCGCGCCGGGTCAGACGCGGTGCGCCGTATCCTGCGTGAAAAAGCGAATATCGATTTGGGTAACAGTATCCAGGTTGATGGTTCCGGCTTGTCGCGCCACGATCTCATCTCTCCTGCCACCATGATGCAGGTGCTGCAGTACATTGCGCAAAATGACAGCAAGCTGGATTATATTTCCATGCTGCCCCTGGCGGGTCATGACGGCACGCTGCAATATCGCGGCGGCCTGCATGAAGCCGGTCTGGATGGCAAAGTCTCTGCCAAAACGGGTTCACTGCAGGGCGTTTACAACCTTGCCGGTTTTATCACCACGTCCAGCGGGGCGCGCGTCGCGTTTGTGCAGTTCCTGTCCGGCTATGCGGTACCGCCGGAAGATCAGCGCACGCGCCGTATTCCACTGGTGCGGTTCGAAAGTCGGCTCTATCGCGATATCAACAAGAACTACTAACTGATGTCGATAAAAGCGCAGTGGGATCAACGCCGCTGCGCTTTTTTATTGCCCTGACAGGCGTTCGCCCTTCCCCTTTCCCTCACTGTTTTATTCTTACTGCCATCGCGTTAGTGACGTTCCTCTGACTGACGCCACGGGCCATTAAACACGCCGTGAGCCGCGATACGTTAGCCACGTAAGTGAACCTCAGGCTTTTATGCGAAGGAGGGAAAGCATAGTGAGATACAGGCTGTATGAAGAAACTGGCAGACATACGCCAGGGCTGCGCGGGTGAACCCAGCGCCTGCCCGCTGGATTTCGGCGTATACGTCGAAGCGGGTAGCAGGAGGTTTGTCCACTGTCTGCGGCATTTGAGTTATCAACGGCAAGGCGTGATAGCGGTCAAAGACAGGCCGGAAAGAATACTGCCCCCATTCCGGCAGAAGGGGGCAGCAAAGTGTGTTAACGCTGATAAATGATTTCGACGCCTTCGTCGTCATCTTCATCCCAGTCGTCATCCCACTCTTCATCGTCTTCAACAGCCGCGTTCTCAAGGGCTTCTTTGTGGTAGTCGTCCCACATGAATTCCACTTTCTCAGGCTGTTTTTCTTCAACGTCCGCTTCTTTCGGATTGGCGTTGATAAAGCTCATCACATCCCAGCACAGGTCGGTCACGCCCTGACGGCTGGCCGCCGAAATAAGGTAGTACTTCTCTTCCCAGCCCAGCGCCTCAGCAATGGCTTTTGCGCGCGCCTGTGCTTCTTCTTCATCAATCAGATCGACTTTGTTAAACACCAGCCAGCGCGGCTTGTTGAATAACTTATCGCTGTATTTTTCCAGCTCACCCAGAATAATACGGGCGTTCTCAACCGGATCGCTCTCGTCAATCGGGGCGATGTCAATCAGGTGCAACAGAACACGGCAGCGTTCCAGATGTTTCAGGAAGCGAATCCCCAGACCGGCGCCTTCTGCAGCACCTTCAATCAGCCCCGGAATATCGGCGACGACGAAGCTCTGCTCACTGTCCATACGTACAACGCCCAGGCTGGGTACCAGGGTGGTAAAAGGATAATCAGCCACTTTCGGCTTGGCAGCGGAAACCGCACGGATAAAGGTGGATTTACCGGCATTCGGTAAGCCCAGCATGCCCACGTCAGCCAGCAGCATCAGCTCCAGTTGCAGGTCACGTTTCTCGCCTGCGGTGCCCATGGTTTTCTGCCGTGGGGTACGGTTGACCGAGGATTTAAAACGGGTGTTACCCAGACCGTGCCAGCCGCCTTTTGCCACCATCAGCGTCTGCTGGTGACGCGTCATATCGCCCAGTGTCTCGCCCGTTCCCTGGTCAATAACGCGGGTTCCGACGGGGACTTTAATCGTAATATCTTTGCCGCGTTTACCGGTACAGTCGCGACTCTGACCATTCTGACCACGCTCAGCGCGGAAAGATTTTTCGAAACGATAATCGATCAGGGTGTTAAGGTTTTCGTCAGCGACTAAATATACGTCACCGCCGTCACCACCATCACCGCCGTCCGGGCCGCCTTTTGGGATATATTTTTCACGGCGGAAACTGACACAGCCATTACCGCCATCACCTGCGACGACCAAAATTGTCGCTTCATCAACAAACTTCATTTTCTTTCTCCGTCACACAATCGTCTGCAACAGGCTGCAAACGGGTCCGCCAGGGTCGTTCTGCGCTGACCAGCGGCGGATAAATCAAAACTGGCTCTCGCCAGCATGTACATAAAGTGTACAACACGCAGCCAGGCTATGTCGCCTGTCTGGCGACAGGTCGCAGAATGTAAAAAGCCCCGCAAGAGTTGCGGGGCCTTCAATTCGTGCGTTCAGACGGTAACCGTCTGCGTCACGACAACCTTACTCAGCAACGATGCTGATGTATTTACGGTTGTTCGGACCTTTAACTTCGAATTTTACTTTGCCGTCTGCGGTAGCAAACAGAGTGTGGTCACGACCACAACCTACGTTGTTACCGGCATGGAATTTGGTACCACGCTGGCGAACGATGATGCTACCTGCCAGAACAGATTCACCACCGAAACGTTTTACACCCAGACGTTTTGCATTGGAGTCACGACCATTTCGAGTCGAACCACCAGCCTTTTTATGTGCCATTTGTCAGATCTCCTCTTACGCCGTGATACCAGTGATTTTCACATCAGTGAACCACTGGCGATGGCCAGCTTGCTTACGGTAGTGCTTACGACGACGAAACTTAACGATTTTAACTTTCTCGCCACGACCATGAGCAACAACTTCTGCCTTGATCACACCGCCTGAAACCAGTGGCGCGCCGATTTTCACGTCTTCGCCATTTGCAATCATCAGAACCTGGTCAAACTCGATGGTTTCACCGGTTGCGATGTCCAGCTTTTCCAGGCGAACGGTCTGACCTTCGCTTACTCGGTGTTGTTTACCACCACTTTGGAAAACCGCGTACATATAAAACTCCGCTTCTGCGCTTGCCTTTTAGTTCATCAGGCGGCGCGCTAAATATTCACAATAGGGCGCGAATTCTACGCAAAACTCAAACAGAAGACAAGAGCACTTTGCACACTCTTGCAGAAAAAAAACACAGGCTCAATGCAAACGTTTCTCAACCTGAAAATTCAAGTACAATCAGTAACAGATTACTGAACGCTGGCTGGGTAAAACCGCTTACCATGGCAGAGAAACGAGTCATAGCTGAAAAGACGAATGAACTTAGAACAGATTAACGAATTAACCGCACAGGACATGGCTGCCGTTAACCAGACCATACTCGACCAGCTGAATTCAGATGTCTCGCTCATCAACCAGTTGGGTTATTACATCATCAGTGGCGGCGGTAAACGCATCCGGCCCATGATTGCCGTGCTGTCTGCTCGCGCCATGGGTTACCAGGGCGATTTACACGTGACCAACGCGGCGCTAATCGAATTTATCCACACCGCCACGCTGTTGCATGACGATGTCGTGGATGAATCCGATATGCGCCGTGGAAAAGCCACCGCGAACGCCGCATTTGGTAACGCGGCCAGCGTACTGGTCGGTGATTTTATTTATACCCGCGCTTTCCAGATGATGACCAGCATGGGCTCGTTGCGCATTCTGGCGCTGATGTCCGAGGCGGTGAACGTGATCGCTGAAGGAGAAGTGCTCCAGCTGATGAACGTCAACGATCCCGACATCACCGAAGAGAGCTATATGCGGGTGATATACAGCAAAACCGCGCGCTTATTTGAAGCCGCCTCTCAGGCCTCGGCGATTCTGGCGGAAGCGACGCCAGCGCAGGAAAAAGCGCTGCAGGATTACGGACGTTATTTGGGAACGGCTTTCCAGTTAATCGATGATTTACTGGACTACAGTGCCGATGGTGAAACCCTGGGCAAAAATACCGGTGACGATCTCAGCGAAGGTAAACCCACGCTGCCTCTGCTTCATGCCATGAACAACGGATCGCCTGAACAGGCTAAAATGATCCGTGAGGCGATTGAACAGGGGAACGGCCGCCATTTACTGGCTCCCGTTCTGGAAGCGATGAACCAGTGCGGCTCTCTGGAATGGACGCGCAAGCGTGCTGAGCAGGAAGCGGATAAGGCCATCGCGGCATTACAAATCCTGCCTGAAACCCCATGGCGCACAGCGCTGGAATCTCTGGCTCACATGTCGGTTCAACGCGATTTCTAATCGCTGACGGGGCCTGACGGCCTCGTCTTCTTTCTTTCCCCCGCCGCTGTTGCAGTCATTACCACCCTTTTGCGTCAGGCCGCGCAGTTCTGTCTGCTTACGGAAATATTACTGGAACCTTATGGAAACTTTCTGATATAAACCACCATAAGTTTCCAGATGTATTTTAAAGCACGTCAGAATCCCCCCGCGCGCTTCGCACTGACAAGGAGAAAACAGTAATGCAAAAAAGGACAGAGGACTGGCATCCTGCCGATATTATTGCCGCACTGCGCAAACGTGGTACAACGCTGGCGGCATTGTCCCGCCAGGCAGGATTAAGCTCATCAACACTGGCTAACGCCCTTTCACGGCCATGGCCAAAAGGGGAATGGCTGATTGCTGATGCGATCAATGTCCACCCATCAGAGATATGGCCAAGCCGCTATTACGATCCTGAAACGAACAGCCTACTGGATCGAAAAAAACGTGTGCGATCGTCCGATCAGACGACCAAAAACTAACATCGGGTTAGTGCCAGACGAAAAAAAACCAGCCCGTATGCCAGGCTGGTTTTTTACAGGCCTGTCCGAAACACTATTCGCCGCTGACGCGCTCGATGTTTGCGCCCATCGCTTTTAGCTTATCTTCGATATGCTCGTAACCCCGATCGATGTGGTAAATGCGATCGACCAGCGTTGTGCCTTCCGCAATACACCCTGCCAGCACCAGGCTTGCCGATGCACGGAGATCCGTCGCCATCACCTGCGCGCCCGACAAGGTTTCCACACCGTGACAGATTGCGGTATTGCTCTCAATTTCTGCGTGAGCACCCATACGAATCAGTTCAGGGATGTGCATAAAACGGTTTTCAAAAATGGTTTCGGTGATTAGCCCCGTGCCTTCCGCGACCAAATTCAGCAGGGTGAACTGCGCCTGCATATCGGTCGGGAACCCCGGATGAGGAGCGGTACGCACGTTGACCGCTTTAGGGCGCTTACCGTGCATATCCAGGCTGATCCAGTCTTCACCGGTTTCAATGTCTGCACCGGCATCACGCAGTTTCGCCAGCACTGCGTCCAGGGTGTCAGGCTGCGCATTGCGGCACAGCACTTTCCCCCCCGAAATAGCAGCCGCCACCAGGAAGGTGCCGGTCTCAATACGGTCTGGCAGGACGCGATAAACCCCACCGCCCAGACGCTCAACGCCTTCAATGGTGATTTTATCCGTGCCTGCGCCCGAAATTTTTGCACCCAGCGTATTAAGGAAATTGGCGGTATCCACGATTTCAGGTTCACGCGCCGCGTTCTCAATCACCGTGGTCCCGGTTGCCAGCGTCGCAGCACTCATAATGGTCACCGTCGCGCCTACGCTGACTTTATCCATCACGATCAGCGCCCCTTTCAGGCGACCGTTAACTGAGGCTTTTACATAGCCTTCTTCCAGCTTAATCTCGGCACCCAACTGCTCAAGACCCGAGATATGCAGGTCTACCGGGCGCGCACCGATGGCGCAACCGCCGGGCAGTGAGACTTCGCCCTGACCGAAACGGGCCACTAACGGACCAAGCGCCCAAATAGAGGCACGCATGGTTTTCACAAGGTCATAGGGTGCACAAAAAACGTCTACGCCGCTGGCATCGACGTGAACAGAACCGTTGCGCTCAACCTTCGCACCTAACTGGGTTAACAGCTTCATAGTGGTGTCGATGTCACGCAGCTTCGGCACATTCGTAATCTCAACCGGCTCTTCGGCCAGTAAAGCTGCAAACAGAATTGGCAGTGCGGCGTTCTTCGCCCCGGAAATGGTGACTTCACCACTTAAACGGGTGGGGCCTTGCACACGAAATTTATCCATTAACACGGTTCTCAATTAACTGGCTATTAAACGGTCGCGCAGGTGGCGCAGCCCTCGCGGGGATCAGAAACCGTTCAGTTTACGGTCACGCGCCCACTCTGCAGGCGTGTAGGTTTTGATGGATACCGCATGAATGCGGTTATCCGCAATGAATTCCATCAGCGGCGCATAAACAGCCTGCTGTTTCTTAACGCGGCTTAACTCACCAAACAGTTCGCCCACGGCGATCACCTGGAAATGGCTGCCATCGTTGCTCATGACATGAACTTCTTCTAAAGGCAGTGCTGCCATCAGCACAGCCTGAATTTCACTGTTTTCCATTGCTCTTAACTTCACTTAATAATAATAAGGCTGACATAGTAGAGGAAAGTGCCTGATTCTTAAATACGCAAAAGCCCCTGTCGGCGACCGGGGCTAAGGCTCAGAAGGCGAATACAGGCGCTTTAATCCGCAGAAACAATAATTTGTTGCAGGTTGTAAAGGGTGATCAACGACTGCAGTTTGTCACCGATTCCAACAAACTGCAGCGCGCCGCCCTGCTGCGAGACGATTTCCCGCAGGTGGACCAACAGCGCCAGGCCTGAGGTATCCACCCGTTCCAGAGCTGAAACGTCGATCAGCGTCGCCCCGCTAATCAACGTTTCACGCTGCTCCCAGAGATCCAGCAGCGTGTCACGATCCAGCTCACCTTCCAGCCGTAGCGTGTTCGCCTCGCGGCTCCAGTGCAGTGAGGGCTGCATTATTTGTTTTGATCCAGTGTGATTGGCTGTTTCGCTGACGCTTCAAGTTGCGCAGTCAATGCATCAATCCCTTTCGTACGTAACAGATCGCCCCACTCATTTTGTTTCGTGGTGATCATGCTGACCCCTTCTGCGATCATATCGAACGCCTGCCAGTTACCGGTCTGGCTGTTTTTACGCCACTGGAAATCCAGGCGCACTGGCGGACGGCCCTGAGGATCGATGATCGTCACACGGATGGCGACAATATTGGCGTTGCCCAGCGGTTTCGCAGGTTCAATCTGGTAAGTCTGACCGTGATAAAGCGCTAACGCCTGGCCATAGGCCTGAGCCAGATAATCACCAAAAGCCTTAAAATAGGCTTCGCGCTGTGCCGGTGTGGCTTCCCGATAGAAACGGCCCAGGACTAACGCCCCCGCATATTTAATCTGCACATAAGGCAGCAGCTCCTGGCGGACGATATCACGCAGGTAGTTGGGATCCTGCTTGATTTTCGCCTGCTCGCTTTTCAGGCGGGTAAAAGTTTTATTAGCCGCTTCATTCATCAACGTATAAGGATTGCTTTGATCGGCTGCTGTCGCCGCCAATGGCGCGATCGCCAGCATGGCAATCATCAGAAAACGTTTAAACATCATGTTATCCCTCTGTTAAGGTTGAGCGGCTGCGGGAGCGGCAGTATCGCCACCCTGCGCATCCTTACTGTCACCGGTTTGCTTGTTACCTTTGTTGTCGCCGCTTTTATACAGGAACTGGCCTATCAGGTCCTCCAGTACCATCGCCGACTTGGTATCACGTATCGTGCCACCATCGTTTAACATCGCCGAGCCCAGCTCAGGATCGTCAAAGCCAACGTTTAACGACAGGAACTGCTCGCCCAGCAAGCCCTGAGTACGGATGGCCAGCGAACTGGTGTCCGGAATCTGGTTGGCATACTTGTCGCTGATATCCATCGTGACGCGTGGCAGTAATGTTTTCGGTTCAAGTGAAATATCTGTCACCCGACCAATCACGACACCACCAATTTTAACAGGCGAACTGACTTTCAGGCCGCCGATATTATCGAAGGTGGCATACAGCTTCCAGGTAGGTTCTGTTCCCAGCGATTTAAGATCCGCCACGCGCAGGCAAAGGAACAGCACCGCTAACAGTGCCATGATCATAAAAACGCCAACCCAAATTTCGCTTTTTTTGCTTTGCATCGCATCAATTCCCAAACATCAGTGCTGTCAGCACAAAATCTAAACCGAGGACCGCCAGTGATGCATGCACCACGGTGCGCGTCGTGGCGCGACTAATACCTTCAGAGGTCGGAATCGCATCGTAACCATTAAACAGCGCGATCCAGGTAACCGTGACGGCAAAAACGGCGCTTTTAATAATGCAGTTAACCACATCGCTACGAAAATCGACGGCATTTTGCATCGCCGACCAGAAGAAGCCAGGGTCAATACCTTTCCAGCTCACGCCCACCAGCGCGCCGCCGGTAATCCCTACGGCGGTGAAGATGAGTGCCAGCAGCGGCATGCTGATAAAACCTGCCCAAAAACGTGGTGAGACAACACGGCGCAGAGGATCGACCGCCATCATCTCCATGCTGGACAGCTGTTCCGTGGCCTTCATCAGCCCAATCTCAGCCGTTAACGCCGAACCTGCCCGACCTGCAAACAGTAGGGCTGTGACAACCGGCCCCAGTTCACGTAGCAATGACAGTGCCACCAACATGCCCAGGCTGGTTTCTGCACCATAGGTGTTTAATACCAGATAGCCCTGCAACCCCAGCACCATGCCGATAAATAACCCGGAGACCACAATGATCACCAAAGAAAGGACGCCAATGCTGTAGAGTTGTTTGACTAACAGCGGGAAGTGTTTGCGAAACGCGGGTTTACCGACCAGCGCATGAAAAAGCATCAATCCGGCACGCCCAAAGCTGGCGCAGGTTCCAATCCCCCGACGTCCTAATGACGCCAGTGCTTTTAACAACATCAGTTTAGCTTCTCCCTGACCCGGTTAAATCGGCCAAATAATCGCCCGCCGGAAAACGAAACGGTACGGGCCCGTCCGCGATGCCGTCGATAAACTGGCGCACGCGTGGGTCATTGTTGGCACGCAAATCGGGCGTGGTCCCGTGCGCGATAATTTTTTGTCCCGCCACGATATAAGCATAATCGGCAATACTTAACACTTCAGGCACGTCATGCGACACCACAATGCATGTCAGTCCCAGTGCATGGTTAAGCTCATCAATCAGTTTAACCAGTACGCCCATCGTAATAGGATCCTGACCTACAAAGGGCTCATCGAACATAATTAACTCAGGCTCCAGAGCAATAGCCCGAGCCAGGGCCACCCTGCGCGCCATTCCGCCCGAAAGCTCCGCAGGTTTCAACTGCGCGGCACCCCGTAACCCCACGGCTTCCAGCTTCATCATGACGGTGCTGTGCAGAAGCGCCGCCGGCAACCGTGTGTGTTCACGAAGCGGCCAGGCCACATTTTCGTAGACGGTTAAATCGGTAAAAAGTGCACCGGACTGAAACAGCATGCTCATCTTTTTACGCGCTTCATACAATCGGGTGCGCGACAATGTCGGAATGTTCTCGTCCCGGAACCAGATCTCGCCGCTGTCAGGCTGAAGTTGCCCGCCAATCAAGCGCAGCAGCGTTGTTTTCCCGATCCCTGACGGCCCCATGATCGCCGTCACTTTGCCTTTGGGTACCGTAAGGGAAATATCGTCGAAAATTTTGCGATCGCCACGTGAGAAACTCACGCCACGAACCTCAACCAGGTTCGTTTTTTGTTGGATCATTATCACCTCTATTACGGATCGGGCGTAAACATAGGGTACGATGGTAGCCTGTTAAGGCTAAACGCACGATAGCTTTACAGAAACTTAATGCAAAGATTTGGCGAAAACGGTCATAAAATTTACTTTTGTCGCTCGGACGGTCAAAATCAGCGCCTGTTTTGTCACATCGAACCTGAAGGCAAGCCAACAGGGGTTTTAAGCAAGGATTTTTCATGTTCGTCGCAACCGCACTGCTGATTATCGGACTGCTTTTACTGGCTTATGGTGCCGATCGTCTGGTGTTTAGTGCTGCAATACTTTGCCGATCGTTCGGGATCCCGCCGTTAATCATCGGCATGACCGTCGTCAGTATCGGTACCTCGCTTCCGGAGATCATCCTTTCCTTCTCCGCTGCGCAGTATGGCCAAATGGATCTGGCGGTGGGCACCGCGCTTGGTTCGAACATCACCAATATACTTTTGATTCTCGGCGGCGCGGCGCTGTTGCATCCGCTCAGCATCCATTCCAACTTAATTCGCCGTGAACTGCCGCTGATGGTGCTGGTCTCATTACTGAGCGGTATTACGCTGTTTGATAACTATCTTAGTCGACTGGACGGTATCGCCCTGATTGCCATCGCCGCGATTTATCTGATTGTGACTATTCGCATCGCGCGTAAAGCAGAAAATGACAATAACGATACGCTGACGCGTGAACAACTGGCTGAGCTGCCACGCGAAGAGACGGGTAACACCGTGGCCTTTCTCTGGCTGGCTGTCGCCCTGATTATCCTGCCCATGTCGACACACATGGTGATTGATAATGCGACGGTCTTTGCCGACTACTTTGGCGTGAGTGAACTGGTTATGGGGCTGACGCTTATCGCCGTCGGCACCAGTCTGCCGGAGCTGGCCACGGTCATCGCCGGTGCGTTGAAAGGCGAAGATGATATTGCGATAGGTAACCTGATTGGGGCCAATATTTATAACCTCGCTATCGTGTTGGGCCTGCCGGCACTGATTCACCCCGGCAGCGTCGATTATCACGCTTTTGCACGCGATTACTGGATAATGCTTGGCGTAAGCGTACTGTTCGCCATGCTTTGTCTGTTGCGCCACCGCCGCATTGGCCGTACGGCGGGGACGCTTTTACTCTGTGGTTTCTTCGTCTGGGTAACGTTGCTGTGGCTACAGCCAGCGTTTATGGGCGGCTAAAAAGGACAGATTTGCCATGTCACATCAGCAACCAACGGTAGAGTTTGATTTTCAGCGAGCCGGTAAAACGGTTCTGCGCATTGAGCGCGAAGGCCTTGAGCAGCTTGACCAGTATATCAACGAGGCCTTTTCCGACGCCTGCGCCATGATTTATGCCTGTAAGGGCAAAGTGGTGGTTATGGGCATGGGCAAGTCAGGTCATATTGGTAAAAAAATGGCGGCGACCTTTGCCAGCACCGGCACGCCGGCTTTCTTTGTGCATCCAGCGGAAGCCAGCCACGGCGACCTGGGAATGGTGGGTAAAGACGACGTGGTGCTTGCCATTTCCAATAGCGGTGAATCCAGCGAGATTCTGGCGCTGATTCCGGTGGTGAAACGCCAGCAGATTAAACTGATCTGCCTGACCAGTCGACCTGAAAGCGCCATGGCCCGGGCCGCCGATATTCATCTTTGCGTCAAGGTGCCGCAGGAAGCCTGTCCAATGGGCCTGGCCCCTACAACCAGTACCACCGCAGCTCTGGTGATGGGCGATGCACTGGCGGTCTCCCTGCTGGAGGCACGCGGCTTCACGCCTGAAGATTTCGCGCTGTCGCATCCGGGCGGTGCGCTGGGCCGTAAACTGCTGCTGCACGTGAGCGACATCATGCACAGCGGTGATGAGTTACCGCACGTCACGCGGGATGCATCATTGCGGGATGCGTTGCTGGAGATAACCCGTAAAAATCTGGGCCTGACCGTGATTGTTGACGATTTGATGAAGATTGAAGGCGTTTTTACCGATGGTGACCTGCGCCGCATCTTTGACATGGGCATCGATTTTCAAAAAGCGACCATTGCAGAAGTCATGACGCGTGGCGGCATCCGCGTGCGTCCGAACGTGCTGGCCGTCGATGCGCTGAATTTAATGCAAACCAAAAACATTACCTCCCTGCTGGTAGCCGATGACGACCATCTGCTGGGTGTGGTACATATGCATGACATGCTGCGCGCAGGCGTAGTGTAAACAGGAAGACACAATGCAGTCTGAGATTGCCACTATAGAAACATGTTACGGCCCGGTCAGTGCCGACATTATGGCCCGTGCCGGGCACATTCGCCTGCTGATTTGCGATGTGGACGGCGTGATGTCTGATGGCCTGATCTACATGGGTAACAGTGGAGAAGAACTGAAAACCTTTAATGTGCGTGACGGTTACGGCATTCGTTGCCTGCTGACCTCGGACATTGAAGTGGCTATTATTACCGGCCGCACGGCCCGGTTACTGGA
The DNA here is from genome assembly GCF_041954745.1 of Pantoea sp. CS_6. NCBI lineage: Bacteria > Pseudomonadati > Pseudomonadota > Gammaproteobacteria > Enterobacterales > Erwiniaceae > Pantoea > Pantoea sp. CS_6. The sequence goes on along the minus strand of NZ_JAVAYG010000005.1, from coordinate 214,579 downwards.
AGACCGCTGCAAAACGCTGGGGATTCGCCATCTTTATCAGGGGCAATCAGATAAGCTTTTGGCCTATCGCGAACTTCTGGATACACTGTCGCTCTCTGACGAGCAGGTGGCTTATATTGGTGACGATCTGATCGACTGGCCAGTTATGGCAAAAGTAGGGCTCAGCGTAGCGGTGGCCGACGCGCACCCGCTGCTGTTAGCGCGAGCGCGTTACGTCACACGTATCGCCGGTGGGCGCGGCGCAGTGCGTGAACTGTGCGATCTCATTTTGATGGCGCAAAATAAATTTGAGGATGCCAAAGGGCAATCAGTATGAGTAAAAGCAGGCGTTGGATAACGTTGGGGCTGGCCTTGATTGCGCTGGTGCTCATTGGCTGGAATTTCACTAACCGGGACAGCGACGATGGCGCACCGGTAATGAATAATGATCAAACGCCAACCTACACCAGTGCCAATTCGCATACCGTAGTTTACAACCCTCAGGGTGGCCTGGCTTATAAGCTGATCTCGGACAAAGTTACGTATTTCGAAAATACGGGAACCAGCTGGTTTGATAATCCGGTCATGACAACCTACGACGAGAATAAAATGCCGACCTGGACGGTACGTTCAGATAAAGCAAAGCTCACTAAAGATCGTATGCTGTATTTATATGGTCATGTTGAGCTGAATGCGCTGGCGCCAGATTCTGAACTGGAGCGCATCAAAACGGATAACGCTCAGGTCAATCTTGTCACTCAGGACGTCGCCTCGGACGATCAGGTGACGTTATATGGCCGCAGTTTTAACTCTACCGGCATGAAAATGCGTGGAAATTTACGGACAAAGCAAGCCGAGTTACTCGAAAAGGTCAAAACCTCTTATGAAATTCAAAATGAACAAAAACAGCATTAAGTTTTTACTGGCCAGCCTGCTGCTTGCAGCCAGCCTGCCGGCGCTGGCGCTGACCGGTGACTCGGACAAACCCGTTAATATCGACTCTGAAAATCAGTCGCTGGATCTGCAAGGCAACGTCGCGACCTTTACCGGTAATGTGGTCGTAACTCAAGGGTCGATCAAGATTACGGCAGATAAAGTCGTGGTGACCCGTCCGGGCGGCGACAGCAAAAAAACTATCGTTGATGCTTACGGCAATCCGGCGACCTTCTATCAGATGCAGGACAACGGTAAACCGGTACAGGGACACGCGTCCAAACTGCATTACGAGCTTGCTAATGACTTTGTTGAGCTGACGGGCAATGCGTACATTGAGCAGTTGGACAGCAATATTAAAGGCGACCGCATTACTTACCTGGTCAAAGAGCAAAAAATGCAGGCTTACAGCCAGGGCCAGAGCAAGCGCGTAACCACAGTTCTGGTGCCGTCGCAGTTGCAGGACAAGCCCGCGTCAACCAATAGCGAAAAAAAGAGTAACTGATCACTATGGCCACATTAATCGCAGAGAACCTGGCGAAGGCGTACAAAGGCCGTCGCGTGGTTGAAGACGTCAGTCTGCAGGTAAAATCCGGTGAAATCGTCGGCCTGCTCGGCCCAAACGGTGCCGGTAAAACCACCACCTTCTATATGGTGGTCGGGATTGTTCCGCGCGATGCGGGCCGCATTGTCATCGACGATGAAGACATCAGTATTCTGCCGCTCCACGCGCGTGCGCGTCGCGGTATCGGCTACCTGCCCCAGGAAGCGTCAATCTTCCGGCGTCTGAGCGTTTACGACAACCTGATGGCCGTGCTGCAAATTCGTGATGATTTAACCGAAGAACAGCGACAGGATCGGGCGAATGAGCTCATGGATGAGTTCCATATTGCACATCTGCGCGACAATATGGGACAGTCACTGTCGGGCGGTGAACGTCGCCGTGTGGAAATTGCCCGTGCGCTGGCCGCAAATCCCAAATTCATTCTGCTGGATGAGCCTTTTGCCGGTGTTGACCCGATTTCCGTTATTGATATCAAAAAGATTATTGAACATCTGCGCGACAGTGGGCTTGGCGTGTTAATCACTGACCACAACGTGCGTGAAACGCTGGCGGTCTGTGAACGGGCCTATATTGTCAGCCAGGGCAACCTGATTGCTCACGGTACGCCGAATGAAGTCCTTGCAGATGAGCAGGTTAAACGTGTTTATTTGGGTGAAGAGTTCAGACTCTGATAAGGTGTCGTTAATACTGATGGTTACCCGGGAATATTCATCCTGTCTATGAAGCAAGGTTTACAACTCCGGCTCAGCCAGCAACTGGCGATGACCCCACAACTGCAACAGGCGATACGTCTGTTGCAGCTTTCTACGCTTGAACTTCAGCAAGAGCTACAGCTGGCCCTGGAAAGTAATCCCCTGCTTGAACAGACTGAACAGCATGAAGAAATAGACGCAAAAGAGTATCAGGAAGGCGAAGCGGGACTTGATACGCGTGAAGCGCTGGAACAAAAGGATATGCCCGAAGAGTTGCCGCTCGATGCGACCTGGGATGAAATCTATACCGCGGGAACGCCATCAGGAACCGGTACGGACTATCAGGATGATGAACTGCCCATCTACCAGGGCGAAACCACCCAGTCGCTGCAAGATTATCTGATGTGGCAGGTTGAGCTGACGCCGTTTAGCGATACCGATCGGGCGATCGCGACGTCTATCGTCGATGCCATTGACGATACGGGTTATCTTACCGTTTCGCTTGAAGACATTCTCGACAGTATCGGCGACGATGAGCTGGAAATGGACGAAGTTGAGGCCGTTTTAAAGCGCATTCAACATTTTGATCCGATCGGCGTAGGTGCACGTGATTTGCGTGATTGCCTGCTGGTACAGTTGTCGCAGTATGCGCCTGAAACGCCAACGCTCTCTGAAGCCCGCCTGATCGTCAGCCATCATCTTGATCTGCTGGCTAACCATGATTTCCGCAGCCTGATGCGCGTCACGCGTTTAAAGGAAGACGTACTGAAAGAGGCAATGCTGCTGATTCAGTCGCTCGATCCACGTCCGGGCCAGTCGATCAATACTGGCGAACCTGAATACGTTATTCCTGATGTGCTGGTCCGTAAAGTTGCGACGCGCTGGACGGTGGAACTTAATACCGACAGTCTGCCGCGGCTTAAAATCAATCAGCACTATGCCGCCATGGGCGGTGCTGCGCGTAATGACAGTGACAGTCAGTTTATCCGCAGTAATTTGCAGGAGGCGCGCTGGCTGATCAAAAGTCTGGAAAGTCGCAATGAGACACTGTTAAAAGTCTCACGCTGCATTGTTGAACAGCAACAGGCCTTTTTTGAGCAGGGCGAAGAGTTTATGCGTCCGATGGTGCTGGCCGATATTGCCCAGGCGGTGGATATGCATGAATCCACGATTTCCCGCGTCACCACGCAAAAATATCTTCACAGCCCGCGTGGCATTTTTGAACTGAAGTATTTTTTCTCCAGTCATGTTAATACTGAAGGAGGAGGCGAAGCCTCATCTACTGCGATACGGGCACTGGTAAAAAAATTAATCTCGGCGGAAAATCCCGCTAAGCCCTTGAGTGACAGTAAACTGACCTCCATGTTATCTGATCAAGGGATCATAGTGGCACGTCGTACCGTTGCAAAATATCGAGAGTCTTTGTCCATACCGCCTTCAAACCAACGTAAGCAGTTGGTTTAACAGAGAGAAGGAAGACCTATGCAGCTGAACCTTACCGGGCAAAATGTTGAAATCACCGAGCCACTGCGTGAATTCGTCACGGCGAAATTTGCCAAACTGGAACACTACTTTGATCATATCAACCAGGTATATGTTGTCCTGAACGTTGAGAAGGTGACACAGGTTGCTGATGCCACATTGCACGTTAACGGGGGCGAGCTGCACGCCACATCGGAAGCGGAAGATATGTATGCGGCAATTGACGGACTGATTGACAAGCTGGCCCGTCAACTGACCAAATATAAAGACAAGTTAAAAAAACACTAACCTTCACGCTGGCAGGCGCGCCGGGCGCGCAGAGCTGAAAGGATGGGGCGGATTAACCGCCCCGTTTTGTCATCTGTGCCAGCGCCATGATTCCGCTACGTGATTACCGCGTACCGGTTTACTGGCTAAGTGAACTCGCAAGTGAAACGAAAATGAACAATGATTTAACACTGGAACTGAGCACAGTGCTTTCGCCAGACTGCACCCGCAGCAGCGTACACTGCCAAAGCAAAAAACGGGCGCTGGAAATTATCAGTGAACTGGCCGCTAAGCAGCTCAACCTGCCGCATCAAACGCTGTTTGAAGCGATACTGACCCGCGAGCGCATGGGAAGTACCGGTATTGGCAACGGTATTGCCATCCCGCATGGCAAGCTGGAGGAGGATACGTTACGTGCCGTCGGTGTCTTTATCAGCCTTGAGCAACCCATCGCATTTGATGCCGTGGATAATCAGCCTGTCGATCTCCTTTTTGCGCTCCTCGTGCCCGCTGACCAGTGTAAAACTCACTTACATACACTGTCGTTAGTCGCCAAACGGCTGGCGGATAAAACGGTTTGCCGCCGTCTGCGTGCTGCGCAGAGCGATGAAGAGCTGTATGCCATCATTACCGAAGAACAAACAGAGCAATAAAGCGCGTGATTTACCGGCGTGAGCCGGCTTTAAAACGGGAGAGAAGGTCATGGTGCTGATGATCGTCAGCGGTCGGTCAGGCTCAGGAAAATCAGTGGCGCTGCGCGCGCTGGAAGACATGGGTTTTTACTGCGTGGATAACCTGCCGGTCGTGTTGTTGCCTCAGCTGGCAGAATCACTGGTTGAGCGCAATATCTCTGCGGCGGTGAGTATCGATGTGCGTAACATGCCTGAGTCGCCTGAAATTTTTGAAACCGCGCTCAATAATCTGCCTTCCGGATTCTCGCCCCAGTTGCTGTTTCTTGATGCCGACCGCAATACGCTGATCCGCCGTTACAGTGATACGCGTCGCCTCCATCCCCTGTCCAGCAAAAATCTGTCGCTGGAAAGCGCGATTGATGAAGAGAGTGACCTGCTCGAGCCGCTGCGCTCGCGGGCCGATTTGATCATTGATACGTCAGAGATGTCGGTGCATGAACTGGCTGAGATGTTGCGTACCCGCTTACTGGGTAAACGCGAGCGGGAGCTGACTATGGTGTTTGAGTCGTTTGGCTTCAAACATGGTATTCCCATTGATGCGGACTACGTCTTTGACGTGCGTTTCCTGCCCAATCCACACTGGGATCCCAAACTGCGCCCGATGACGGGGCTGGATCGTCCCGTCGCGGCTTTTCTGGATCGTCATACCGAAGTCCATAACTTCATTTATCAGACACGCAGTTATCTGGAACTCTGGCTGCCCATGCTGGAAACGAACAACCGCAGCTATCTCACCGTGGCGATTGGTTGCACCGGTGGCAAACACCGCTCGGTGTATATTGCAGAACAGCTCGCTGATTATTTCCGCTCACGGGGTAAAAATGTACAGTCCCGTCATCGCACACTGGAAAAACGTAAATCATGACCGTCAAGCAAACCGTGGAAATCAGAAACAAGCTGGGCATGCATGCACGCCCCGCCATGAAGCTGTTTGAACTGGTGCAAAGTTTCGATGCCGAAGTGCTGTTACGCAACGAGGCCGGCACAGAAGCCGAAGCCAGCAGCGTTATCGCGTTGCTGATGCTGGATTCCGCCAAGGGCGGCCATATTGAGATCGAAGCCAGCGGCCCCCAGGAAACTGACGCGCTGGCCGCCGTCATTGAACTCTTCGAAGCCGGCTTCGACGAAGAGTAACATCAGTCCAGATGATTGCGCTGCAGGAAGCCCTCTCCTCCCAGTTGGCGCATCTGTCGGAGTATCCATTGCTGGCGCTGGCGCACATAGCCTGATGGCGCGTCGGCACGAAAGCGCAGCGGGTTAGGTAAAACGGCCGCCAGTAACGCCGCTTCTGACATGGTTAAGCGACTGGCAGGCTTGTTGAAAAAACGCCGGGACGCTGCCTCAACACCAAAGGTCCCTTTACCAAACTCCGCGATATTCAGGTAAACCGTTAAGATCCGGCGTTTAGTCCAAACGGTTTCCAGGCCGACCGTCAGACCCGCTTCCAGTCCTTTACGCATCCAGCTACGTCCATCCCACAAAAACAGATTTTTAGCCGTTTGCTGTGACAGCGTTGACGCACCGCGCATCCGGTTATCATCGCTGTCCAGTACAGACTGAATGGCTGCCACATCAAAGCCCCAGTGGTGAGGAAAGTTTTGATCTTCCGACGCGATAACGGCCAGCCTTATCCAGGGCGACATCGCCTGTGTCCCCACCCAATCCGAATGTGAGACATAGCTGAAATCGCCACGCAGCCAGGCACCGATCTGGCGTTCAGCCATCACGGCAGAGAAAGGCACCGGGAGAAAGGAAAAAAGTAAAATACCTGCCAGCCACAGCCCTGCCCAAATCAGCAGAATGCGCAGCACAATGCGCTTTACACCCTGCCAAAGCTTCCCTTTATGCTTACTCATACAATCGTCTCATCATTATGTCGTTTTTTAATTAATTTCAGGTGTAATCACCCCTGATGATAAAAAGCATTCCTGAAAAATTCGCCGTCCGGACCTGTCACCTTTATGATATGGCAAAGAAAATGCATCTGCGATGCAACAATAGTATGAATGAGTTCAATAAGTTCCCTTAAAAAGGAATCGGTTCCATTTGCGAAGTCTCACACCATTCCTTGTAGGGCGATGAGACTAATTCGTGATAATTGCAGCCATCAATGTTTCATAAAACTTATATTTTATTTCGGGCGCGTCTGAACACAGGCTGCAGCAATGCGGCAGGCATTAACGTACTTATGGCATTTCTTCACCGCAATACATGTTTTTTTATTAATACATTTCCCCAAACATTACAAACTTTTCTATTGGTAAAACCTTTTAAGCGCCAGGGCGGATGACGTTTTCCGAAACGTTTTGGACCTTCCTGACCCGATCCTTTCATTATTCTTTATTATCATAAGCTTATAGCCAATTTAGTTCGCATCAGTGACGAATCATTTGTGTTAAGAGGCTTAACACAGGCTTTGTTAACAAATTTGGGTTAAACCCGTACAAAAAACAGAACTTTTGTTCAAAAAACAACCAATGTAACGGTAAAATTGATTCCTTTCTTGACTATGTTGGCAAATTAATGTTTCCTGTATTTAAACGCTGTTCAACATCACAAATTTTAATGAATCTTGTCACAAGCTAATTCGAATTTGATAAGGTGTTGCATGTGTTAACCAATACCCGTTGTTGCCTTGAAAAACACTAAGCATAGCAGCAGCGACTTTTTCCCTGGTGTTGGCGCAGTATTAGCGCACCCCGGCCTCGGCTGGGGTCATTTTTTTTGGATCACCGCTGTTTCTCAGCCACCCACTCGCGCAATATCTGCACATCGTGCCGCCATTCACGCTTCAGCTCTTCCACCCATTCGCCCACGTTATCCCACCAGGCCGGTAATTCTGGGCTTTGAATTTGTTTCGCGATCTGTTGAAGATGCTGTAAGCCAACGGACCCTGCGGCACCTTTGATTTTGTGGCCCTCTTCAGCAATGCCTTTTTCGTCGCGTGCCATCAGGTTGGAGTCCAGTACCTCCAGGTAGCCCGGCATCATCTGTTCGAAGATGGTCAGGCTTTGCGTAATCAGACCGGGTCCCACCAGTTCCAGATACTGTTCAAGCATTGGAATGTCCAGCAAGGTATCGGACTGACGACTGCCCGGCGTCATAACGGCCTGATCATCGTTTCCGGGTTGGTCATCCCAAAACTTTTTGATGATGGCCGTTAACGCAGGTACGGCAAGCGGTTTACTGAGCACATCGTCCATGCCCGCATCAAAATACTCTTTTTTATCTTTCAATACGTTGGCGGTTAAGGCAACCAGCGGCGGCAAATGCGCATCAGGATACCGTTGACGAATGGCACGCGACACGTCCATGCCGGTCATATCCGGTAACTGAATATCCAGTAGCACCAAATCGAACTCCAGCGGGTCAAACATCTCAAGCGCTGCTTGCCCCGTCATGGCAACGTCAACGCTGCATCCCAGTTTTTCCAGAACCGAGCGTGCCACAATGACGTTCAGCTCAATGTCTTCCACCAACAGCACGTGCAGGGCCGGAAGCGGCAGCGTATCGTCAACGCCTTCATCTTCCACTTCCTCGGCAATACGCGGCGCTTTAATCACCACGGTAAAACAGGAGCCCTGGCCCGGTGCACTACTGACGCTGATATCCCCGCCCATCGCCTGCGCCAGACGGCGGGAGACCGCCAGGCCGATACCGGTTCCGGTTGCCGGTTTGCCGCCATGCTGATCGGTAACCTGATAATACATGGCAAAAATTTTGTCCTGCTCTTCCTCGCGAATGCCCTGCCCGGAATCCTGTACCTCAAAGCGCAGCGTTTCATCCTGTTCATAGGCAATACGCACGATGATTTCACCCTGCTGAGTAAACTTCACGGCATTGCCGATCAGGTTCCACAGGATCTGCCGTAGTCGTGTACCATCCGTTGAGATTTTATGGGGCAGCGGTAACTGCGGGGCCATGACAAACTTCAGGCCTTTTGGCTGCGCCAGCAAGCCAGAGAGATTCTCCAGATCGGCCAGGAAACTGGTGAAATCCAGCGGCTGGTTGTCCAGCTGTACCTTGCGTCGCTCGATTTTGTCCACTTCGATGACGTCGTTAAAGATATTGCCCAGGGTGATGGCAGAGACATGGATGGTTTTCAGGTACTTGAGCTGCTCCTGATTCAGATCGGTATCCAGCAAAATGCGGCTCAGACCGACAATGCCGTTAAGCGGCGTACGAAGCTCGTGGCTGATCGTAGAGATAAAGGTGGTCTTTTCCCGGCTCGCGTTCTCCAGCGCGTCCTGATAGCGTTTACGTTCGGTTATATCGCGGCCAAAGCCCATCAGGCCGCTGCGCTTACCGACCCGGTCATAATAAGGCACTTTACGAATTTCAAAACAGGCTTTCCGCCCATCGGGATACTGCAGCCACTGCTCATAGGTGAGCGAGACGTTATGACGAAAGACTTTTTCATCGGTTTCCAACACTTTAGTCGCCGTGTCATTGTCATAAATATCATGTGGCGTGAGCCCGATAAGCTGTTTTTCACTTTTACCGGTCAGCAGCTCCATGGCGCGGTTACAGCCTGAGAACTGCTTGTCGATATTGCGATAAAAGACCAGATCTGGCGATGCATCCAGAAAAGAGCGCAGGAAAGACGACTGTTGTTCCAGCTCTATTTGCGCCTGCTCGCGCCGCGCCACCTCTTCGCGTAGCTTAGCCATGACCTGCTCACGTGCCTGCTCCGCTTTTTTACGATCGGCAATTTCCTGATTGAGTCGGGAAATGGTCTCTTTCATCTGCTGATTCAACTCAAGATCGCGCGTACGCATTTCTTCCAGCTTATCCACCAGCCTGGCAAGACGCTGGCGTGACTCTTCCAGCTGATCGACCACCACGGAAAGAAAATAAACCGCCCAGGGCGTGATCAACAGACCGAAAAAGACCGATCGCACCATATCAATACTTTCGACATGACCACGCAGTACCATGGTCACCGCCATCTGCACAATCATGGCCAGCACGACCAGTGCAGACGCCAGCAGCAGCGAAAAACGGATCAGGCCAAGCTTGACCATTAAATCAACATAATATTGCGCCAGCAGGCGAATCTGTTTCATAAACACTCCCTGGGTGAGAACAGCCACATGATAGCGTATTTACGTCACCGTCGTCTTAGTGCATCCGGCGAGATCGCGACCGTCATGCACTTATATGGTGCAAAACGCCGTTGCTTCGCCGACGTTTGCCCCATTATTGCTAAAACCCTTGACTAATTGTGCTAACTCAATGAATCTGTAGGGCCGTCTGCTAAACAGGCGCGCGTATCCAACCTCTTCTTTTCCGTCTGACAAGGCTTTATTGTCACGACGCCCTGTTTTTCATGCATAGCCATTCACATTATTCGAAGTTTTAAGCAGCGCGACCTGATTAATTTTACTAATCACATGCCCTTTATTGATTCAAATTTGCTGCTATAAGAAAAACAGATACATCCTGCGCTTCCACTGCCTGTAGCAGCATTTGATGCTGTTTAGTACCCTGTCGCCAGCATACTTCAGCGATTTCACGCCACTGGCACAGTGATAGAGTTCACATTTCCCTCTCTACCGCTTAATGAAAAACTGACACAATTTAGACACAAAAGCATAATAAATTCATTTGGTTATCGACATAAAGACGTGATTAAACTGTGTCAGGCTCGCTATTTGACCTTGATTCGCTTTCCCGATAAGTTGGAATTCCGCTGAAAGCTTTCATGATGGGCAAGCGTCACGGCATATCTATGCAACATGACGCCCGCATGGTTTGAGTCATCTCCTTTCGAGAACGGAAACACCACGCGCTACACATCCACGGACTTATCCTCCTGCCGATGAAAAGTGCGTAAAACGAAATCGCGCAGGCTGTCAGGCGCGGGAATAAAAGAATGCGCGCTGGGAAAAGTGTTTAACCAAGCTCAGTGCCTGAAACAATGCAGGTAATGTCAAAAGCAGTTTAAGGAGACCCTCAATGTCCACTAAAAAACCTGAATCCTATGGCTTATATAACCCAGCAGCAGGAAGTGACAGCTGTGGTGTAGGTTTCATTACCCGTAAGGACGGCGAGCAGACCCACGACATTCTGCGTATGGCGCACAGTGCACTCTGCACGGTTCCGCACCGTGGTGGCATGTCCGCTGAAGGCGTGGGTGATGGCGCGGGTGTCAACGTCGATCTTTCACTGCACTTTTTCCGTAAAATTACCGGTCAGGCGCTGGAAGCCGGTCGCTTTGGCGTGGGTAACTTCTTCGTTCCTAAAGATGCTGAACTGCGTGCCAATGCGGAGCGCCTGGTAGAAGAGACGCTGCGTCATTTTAATCTGCCGGTGATCATGAAACGCGAAATGCCGCTGGATAACAGCGTGACGCGTCCGGCCGCTGTCCAGTTTCAGTTGCCCATCGTGCAATGGATTTTTGCTGCGCCTCAGGATGTCAGCCACCAGAACGATTTTGAAAAACGGATTTATCGCGCCCTGCTGGCGATTGAGGCAGAGGCCTTTACGAAAAGTGAGTTTGGCGGTTTGTATCCGCTGTCGCTTTCGTCCCGTACCCAGGTATTCAAAGCCCGTCTGAATTCCAATGAGGTCATTCCTTATTTCAAAGATCTGACCGATCCCGATCATCAGGTCCGTGGGCTGTTTTTCCATACCCGCTTCTCAACCAATACCGATCCGCACACCACTATGGCGCAACCTTTCCGGTTAATGGCCCATAACGGTGAGCTGAATACCGATCGTAAAAACCGGATTGCTGAATCCGCGCTGGCCTCTGCGCGTGGAAAAACTATCGTTCGCCCGAAAGGTCAGTCAGACAGTTCCCGTCTTGACCAGAGCATTCACAGCCGCCTGATGGAAGACGATCTCGACTTAATTACCGCCGTGGTGTCGATGATGCCACCTGCATGGGAAAATGACACCGCGCTCTCTCCGGCGGTGCGTGACATGCTGGAATATTTCTCACTCTATGAAGAGAAGAACGACGGCCCTGCGGCGTTGATCTTTGGTAATGGGGAAGTGATTGGCGCACGTCTTGACCGTCTGGGTCTTCGTCCACTGCGTTCGGTTGAAACCGCCGAGTATATTGGTGCCATGTCGGAAGCCGGCCAGATTGCCTTTCCCCCGGAAAGCGTACTGCGCCGTGGTCGTATCGAAGCCGGCGGCATGCTCTATTTTGATCATCGCGAAAAACGCAGCTATACCACGCATGAAGCGCTGGAAAAGCTGGCTGCGGAAAAAGATTACGCTGCACTGCTCGGCAAATCTCGCGTCGATCTCAATGAGTTGCCTGTCATCCCTGCTGAGAAACAAGGGTCGCCTCTGCGCTATCGCGGCGATCTGAAAACCTATCAGCGCTTTGTGGCTTACTACTATAACCAGGAAAGCTTCAAATTCATGATGGACCCGATGCTGAACACCGGGGCCGAGAAAATCTCTGCTATGGGTTACGGCAACGCGATCAATGGTCTGTCCGATCATGAAGGCGGCATGGCGCACTACTTTTCGCAGCGTTTTGCACAGGTCACTAACCCACCGCTGGACTCCATCCGTGAAGCAGACGGTATGACGCTGCGCGTGGCACTGGGAGCCAAACCGCACCTGGGGCGCAGTAAAGGCCGTCAGATTATTGTGCCGACGCCTATTCTGACGCACCTGGACATGCTACAGCTGCGCGAACAGAACGTCGCACCTTATGCCCGTTTTGACATGCTGTACGAACCTGTCACCGGCAAAGACCTGCTCAGCCGTACGGCCAACGCCACTGCGCTGGAGAAGGCGATTGACGATCTGGCTCAGCAGGTCGTGGATTTCGCGCGTTCCCAGGGCGGGATCGCCGTCCTGACCGACCGCCACATCTCGTCCACCCATGCCGCCCTGCCCATGCTGTTGGTGGTTTCTGCGGTGAACCAGCGCCTGGTACAGGAAGGATTACGTCTTGACGTGTCCCTGGTGGTGGAGAGTGGGCAGATTATCTCGTCGCATCACATTGCCGCGACGCTGGGCTTTGGTGCCTCTGCTGTCTATCCGCTCGGCGTACAGATGCGTGCCGAGGAGAAATTCGGTGAAGGTGAAGAAGGCAATAAAGCCTTTAAACGCTATGCCAAAGCCGCCGAAAAGGCCCTGATGAAGACCATGGGTAAAGTGGGCCTGTGTACCGTTGAAAGCTACAGTAGCGGTGAGTTCTTTGAACCTAACTTCCTTAACACTGATGATCCGGTGCTGAAGAAGTATTTCCCGAATATCAAAACGCCTGTTGGTGGCGCGGGCTTTGCCACCATCGCGCAAATGGCAGTGGACTGGCATCAAAGCGCGCTGAAAATTCAGGGCGAATCAGAAGTGCCATTACTGGGGCTGTTTAAAGAGCGCGCAGAGGGCGCAGGCCACTCCTACGGCACCATTGCCGTGCGTACCTTTATTGATATGACGGAAGAGCCGATTCGCTTTGCGGACAAAGCGCGCGAAGAGGACAATTTCATTCGTCTGATGACGCTGGCCCGTCTGGATAATGCGTTTGGCATCAAGCCTGACACGTTCAAGGACAGCAGCTTTGAGCGCATTCCTGATGACGTGATGAATAACTTTGCCATCACAGCCGATTACCGTCAGTTCTCCAGCCTGATGTATGAAGAGCGTAAACGCCGCCCTGCTGCGCTGCGTGACATTCTGGCCTTCCCGGCCGATCTGACGCACATCGACAGCGAAGCGGAATTCCGCCGTAAACTGGGCCGTTATTCGCTGACCAACAACGGATTTGCTACTCGCGGCCTGGAATGCGAGGCCATCGAAGGCAGCCCGAACACCTTTATGCTGCGGCTGACCGATGCCATCGCCGGGCTGAAGCCGGAAAGCGAACGTCTGCTGAATCTGTCACGGGCTCTGAAAGCCCGCTTCAGTGACGAAATCGAATCGGCGGACGTGGTCGCAGGCGGCCTGAAAATCACCGCCGTAGGTAAAGCTGCCGACTATCTGTCGCGCATTTTTACTGCGCTGCCCTCATTGCCGTTAAGCGAAATTCAGCCTGCCTGTGAAATCACTCGTACTTTCGCCTCCGGGGCGATGAGTCACGGCGCGCTGGTGGCACCGGCACATGAAGCTGTCGCACATGGCACCAACATGGTCGGCGGCATGAGCAACTGCGGGGAAGGCGGCGAGCACTATTCCCGTCATGGCACTATCCGTGCGTCCCGTATCAAGCAGCTGGCGTCAGGTCGTTTCGGCGTCTGGGCGGCGTACCTGGCCGATCCGATGCTGGAAGAGCTGGAGATCAAAATTGGTCAGGGTGCAAAACCTGGTGAAGGTGGCCAGTTGCCTGCGGCGAAAGTCACCGTCGAAATCGCGGCGGCACGTGGCGGCACACCGGGCGTTGAGCTGGTCTCGCCACCACCGCACCACGACACCTACTCTATCGAAGATTTGGCCCAGTTGATTCACGACTGCAAAGCGGCGCGTGTTCGCGTCATTGTGAAGCTGGTGTCCTCTGAAGGGATCGGCACCATTGCTGTGGGCGTAGCGAAAGCCGGTGCTGACGTTATTAACGTCGCCGGTAACACGGGCGGTACGGGCGCCGCCTCGGTGACCAGTCTGAAATATACCGGTCGCGTCGCGGAAATCGGCATTGCCGAAGTTCATCAGGCGCTGTGTGCGAACGGCCTGCGCGACAAAGTCCTGCTGCGCTGTTCAGGTGCACAGCAGACAGGCAGCGACGTGGTGAAATCCGCGCTGCTGGGCGGTGACAGCTTTGAATTCGGTACGACTGCGCTGATGATGCTGAAATGCGTGATGGCGAAGAACTGTAACGTCAAATGCCCGGCAGGGTTAACCACGAACGCCGAAGCCTTTGATGGCGATCCGCGTCAGCTCGCACAGTATTTCCTGAATGTGGCGCACGAAGTCCGCGAAATCCTGGCGCGTATGGGCCTGCGCTCGCTGCGTGAAGCCCGTGGGCGCGCTGACCTGCTCCATTTGATGGATCACCCGCTGGAAGTCGGCAAGCTGGATCTGCGCGCCATGCTCACCGTGGTGCCAGAGCTGAAAATCGACAAGCCGGTTTATCTGGAAAAAGATTTTGAGCTGGATGATGGCTGGGTGGAAGAACTCAACCAGCAACTGGTGACAGCGGGCAAGACATCGCTGCAGTTAGGTCACGATGTCGTCCTGAACAACCGCAATAAAAGCGTGGGCGGTCAGTTGGCGATCGATATCGAGCGCATGCTGAATCATACCCTGACAGCAGAGCAACTGCAGGCGATGCCCTCTGTGCTGCAGGACGATCGCGGTCGTCGCTATCTGGCGCCGGCCACGGTGCATATTACGACCACCGGCTCAGCTGGTCAGTCCTTCGGTGCCTTCTGCAATGACGGCATGCTGATGCAACATCGTGGCACCTGCAACGATGGCGTGGGCAAAGGCCAGTGCGGCGGCGAGCTGGTGGTGTTATCACCGGGCGGCGGCGCACAGGACAGTGATGGCAACGTCCTGATCGGTAACTTTGCTCTGTTCGGCGCAACGGGCGGCCGCCTGTTCGTGCAGGGCCAGGCCGGTGACCGCTTCGCAGTGCGTAACTCTGGTGCCACTGCGGTAGTGGAAGGCGTCGGTGACTTCTGTTGCGAATACATGACCAACGGTGCCGTGTTGAACCTGGGCACCTTTGGTAAAGGCTTCGGTAACGGCATGAGCGGCGGCTTTGCTTACCAGTACGATCCGTACGGCTCCCTGGCTAACCATGCAGCGGGCGATTCCGTTCTGTTTGGTTCCATTGCCGATGCCGATGAGCTGGCACAAATTCATAAGCAGGCCGTGCTGACCATGCTGAACTGGCATCTGGACGCCACGCAGTCACCACGTGCGGCCTGGCTGCTGGAGCACTGGGAAACCGAATGTCAGCACTTCGTGTATGTGATGCCGCGCTCTCTGCTGCTGTATCAGGATGGCGGTGAAATCCTGAAGGCGAAATCCCGTAAGGATTTGCTGGAAGAACTCTCAACCGCGCTGGCAGCGCATCAGGTGGCGAAATTCAAAGCCGCGTGGCGTGAAGGCAAAACCATTGCAGACGGTGCCGTACCGGCTTATGGCGCGACAGATACGGTCGAGATGTTTGTATTGCTCAATAACTACACCGTATTGAGCTTCGCGCAGCAGCTGGCTCTCGGCAAGTTACCGAAAGGCACCCACGTTGAGGATCCGGCGGTCGAGAAAGCGGTTCGTAATTTACTGATGACAGAGGACTTTTCGCTGGTCAGTAAACTGCAGCGCCATGCGCGGGCAGCCATTGAGAACTACAGCGACAGCGAATTAGCCAGCCTGATCGGTTCAAAACGCATGTCCGATTACAAAGCGGCACTGACGCAACGCAACATCCGTTCCATGGACAGCCTGGCCACCTATGGCTGGATCATGTATCAGGATGCCTGCAACCGTGAAATCCTTGGTCGTCTGCCTGATTTTGAAGAGTTGTTTGCACGTGCGGCATTACCTGAAATTGCGGCGGCGGTAGGGAAACTGGCCTGACAGCCGCGTCTGTAAACTGAACTGTGTTTAATCATGATTACCCGGAGGGTTTCGCGGTACCGGGCGGAGGTCAATCCCGAGCCTCTCTGTGGCAGACGGCCGCTGAGAGGACGGGTTTCGCCACACTCACGGCGGTGCGAAACATGACGGTTAAGAGCGGGATTGAGTAAAGGTATCCATGAAAATTCCATACATTCCTGAAGATGCACCTTTCAATGGTGATCAGAAATACTGGCTGGCGGGCTTTCTGGCTGGCCTGCACTCCCGTTTGCTGGTGTTAGAAGACAAACAGCAACCTGCCGCGGGCAACGCCGCCGCTGCAACGACCCAACTGCACATTCTTTATGGTTCGCAGACCGGTAACGCTGAAGCTCTGGCCCAGTCTGCGGCCAAATCGGCCCGTGCTAAAGGCCTGGTGCCTGTCGTTCAGGCGCTGGGCGATGTGGATCTCGACGTGTTTGCCACAATGCGCCACGTGCTGATCGTCACCTCGACCTACGGTGAAGGTGAAATGCCGGACAATGCCCAGCTATTCTGGGACGCCATCTCCGCCAGTACCGCACCGCGTCTGGAGCAGATGCACTTTGCCGTTCTGGCTATCGGCGACACCGGCTATGACGGTTTCTGCCAGGCCGGTAAATTCCTGGATATGCGCCTTGAACAGCTGGGAGCCAAACGTGTTGTTGATCGTATTGACTGCGATATTGATTATGAAGAGCCTTCGCATGCATGGCTGAACAGCACGATGCCACAGTTCGCCAGCAGCGCAGGCAGCAGCGGCACGGTTCTGGAGAGCGCACCGGAAGCCCCGGTCATCCCCGGCAGCAACAAATCCAATCCCTATGCCGCAGCCCTCATCACCAACAAGCGCCTGTCGAGTGAGCAGTCTGCGAAAGACATTCGCCATTTCGAATTTGATCTGACTGACAGCGGTCTGAAGTACGAAGCGGGCGATGCGCTGGGTGTGATCCCGGTGAACGAACCGTCGCTGGTCAGCCTGCTGCTGACACAGCTGAACGCCGATTATCAGACGCCCGTCCCCGGCTTCGACAGAAGTCTTGGCGATCTGCTGACCTACCAGTTTGAAATTTCTGAGCCTTCACGCAAGCTGATTGAGTGGGTTGGACAGAACACCACGAACCAGGAACTGCGTCACGTACTTCAGCACGATGATAAAGATGCCCTGGGTGTCTGGCTGTGGGGCAAAGATACGCTGGACCTGCTGCAACTTGAGCTGACCCGCAGCCTGAGCGTGCCTGAGTTCGTCGCCCTGCTGCGTCCGCTGCAGCATCGTGCCTACTCCATTTCGTCCAGTTCCAAAGCGCATCCTAACCAGGTTCACCTGACAATTGCGGCTGTGCGCTATCACAGTGGTGGCCGCAACCGTAGCGGAGTCTGTTCAACCTACCTGGCCGAGCGCGTGCGTCGTGGCGAAAAGCCGGCGATCTTTATTTCGCCCAATAAATCCTTCCGGGTTCCGGCCAACGGCAATGCGCCCATGATCATGGTCGGCCCGGGTACCGGCATCGCCCCTTTCCGTGCGTTCCTGCAGGAACGTCAGGTGACCGGTGCGCAAGGCAAAAACTGGCTGTTCTTTGGCGATCAGCATCAGGAGCATGACTTCATTTACCGTGAAGAACTGACGGCCTGGCATGAGAGCGGTTTGCTGACGCGTCTCGATCTGGCGTTCTCACGCGACCAGGACAAAAAGGTCTACGTGCAAAACCGCATGCTGGAACAGGGCGCAGAACTGTACGCCTGGTTGCAGGAAGGTGGGTATTTCTACGTCTGTGGTGATGCCTCACGCATGGCGAAAGACGTGGATAATGCGCTGTATGAAATCGTACGCCAGTTTGGTGGTCTGTCCAGCGAGCGCGCGGCGGACTACATCGATCAGTTGAAGAAAGAGAAACGCTACCTGCGCGACGTGTACTAATCTCAGCCGCAGAAAGCAAAAATCCGGGTACGCTGTGCGCCCGGATTTTTTTTCGCTCATCATTCTGACGATCAAAAAAATGCCTGTCGGCTGACAGGCATTCTGAGTTATTTCACCACACGCAGTGCGGGACGACCGCCGCGCGGTGGCGGATCGTCATCAGGTGAGTTGTCGTCATCGCTGGCATCGTCAGGGCGATCGCCATCAATCACTGACATGACCGTCTCTTCCTGATTTTCCGGGAACGCCTGGGATGCCCCTTCATAAGCCGGTTCAGGCTCAAACATGGTCCCCGCACCGTTTTCACGCGCATAGATGGCCAGAATGGCCGCCATCGGCACGTTCACCTGGCGCGGCACGCCACCAAAGCGGGCATTAAACGAGACTTCCTCGTTACCCAGCTCAAGATTGCCTACAGCGCGCGGCGCAATGTTGAGGACGATCTGACCGTCCCGGGCATATTCCAGCGGAACCTGAACGCCCGGCAGGTTGATATCGACCACCAGATGCGGCGTCAGCTGGTTATCCAGGAGCCAGTCATAAAAAGCCCGCAGCAAATAGGGGCGACGGGCCGTAAGTTGCGACATTTCCATAAATCAGCCCCGGGCTTGCAGGCGCATTTCACGTTCAGCTTCAGTCAGTGAAGCAAGGAAGGAGTCACGTTCAAATACGCGGTTCATATAGCCTTTCAGCTCTTTTGAGCCCGATCCCAGCAGATCGATGCCCATTGACGGTAAGCGCCACAGCAGCGGTGCCAGGTAGCAGTCAACCAGGCTGAACTCGTCGCTCATAAAGAAAGGTGAACGTCCAAACAGGGGGGCAATCGCCAGTAACTCTTCACGCAGCTGCTTACGCGCCGCTTCGGCTTCCTGACCGCTGCTGTTCTCGACCTTTCTCATCAGGCTGTACCAGTCTTGCTCGATACGGTGCATCATCAAACGGCTTTCGCCACGCGCAACCGGATAAACCGGCATCAAAGGCGGGTGTGGGAAACGCTCATCAAGGTATTCCATGATGATGCGTGATTCATACAGTGTCAGTTCGCGATCCACCAGCGTCGGCACAGTACGGTACGGATTGAGGTCAATCAGATCCTGCGGCAGGTTATCCATTTCGACCTGCTCGATCTCTACGCTGACACCTTTCTCGGCCAGCACAATACGCACCTGATGGCTAAAAATGTCAGTAGGACCAGAAAACAGCGTCATTACCGAACGTTTGTTGGCAGCGACAGCCATGAAAACCTCCCAGTTTGTTCACAAAAAGTTACTGCGAATGGCCAACCACACGGCGACTCACCTGCTCATAGAACTCGCTCGCAATCCGCGCTAACCACTCCCGACTGATGCCAGGCGCATAACGCGCCAGCTTGCGGGCGCAAAGTGACAGGGAGTTTACCAGATTTTAGGCAGCTTGTGGGCGGGGGAATGCATTTTTGCGGGTAAAATGCGAACAGCATTGTTGTTTTCTGTGACTGCGCCGCCTGGCATGAAAAGCAAAAAACCCGCCGAAGCGGGTTTTTTGTGCCAACTGTGACTGCCGAAGCAGCAACAATTAACGTTTGGAGAACTGAGGACGACGACGTGCTTTACGCAGGCCGACTTTCTTACGTTCAACCTGACGAGCATCGCGAGTAACGAAGCCTGCTTTACGCAGTTCGCCACGCAGTGACTCATCATACTCCATCAGAGCGCGGGTGATACCATGACGGATCGCGCCTGCCTGACCAGAGATACCACCACCTTTAACGGTGATGTACAGGTCCAGTTTGCCAACCATATCAACCAGTTCCAGAGGCTGACGCACGACCATGCGTGCAGTCTCACGACCGAAATACTGCTCCAGAGAGCGTTGGTTGATGACGATGTTACCGCTACCCGGCTTGATGAAGACGCGTGCGGATGAGCTTTTGCGGCGACCAGTGCCGTAGTTTTGAGTTTCAGCCATTGCCTTTAATCCCGATTAAATGTCAAGAACTTGCGGTTGCTGTGCCGCATGGTTGTGCTCGTTACCTGCGTAAACTTTCAGTTTACGGTACATAGCACGACCCAGCGGGCCCTTCGGCAGCATGCCTTTAACCGCGATCTCAATCACGCGCTCAGGACGGCGAGCAATCATCTCTTCAAAGGTCGCCTGTTTGATACCACCGATGTGACCAGTGTGGTGATAGTAAATCTTGTCAGAACGCTTGTTGCCGGTGACAGCAACTTTCTCAGCGTTCAGAACGATGATGTAATCACCTGTATCAACGTGCGGAGTGTATTCCGCTTTATGCTTACCACGCAGACGGCGTGCCAGTTCAGTCGCCAGGCGACCCAAGGTTTTGCCAGTTGCGTCAACAACATACCAGTCACGTTGGACGGTTTCTGGTTTAGCTGTAAAAGTTTTCATCGAAAAGCTTACCCAAATTAAGTTACACGTTGGTGAAATCCCAAACGCTTAAGTAAACGAATGAGGCTCACACGACCATTTTGACCAGCAAGCCACCCCTTCGGATAGCGTTACCGGCGCGCAGAGGATTTGGGAAAAAAATCCAGTGCCGTAACGTGGGGTCGCAAGATTATAGAGAAGTCGATTACAAAAATCGAACTCTATTTTCATTTATTACCCGGAATCTCAGGGTAAATGCGCCAGCCGCAGATACTCTTCGCTCTGCATTTCCTGCAAACGCGACAGGCAGCGCTGGTATTCAAATTTCAGGCGCGTGCCCTGATAAATTTCGAACAGCGAGGTTTCCGCGGCGACGACCAGTTTGACATGGCGCTCGTAAAACTCATCCACCAGCGCCAGAAAACGCCGCGCCTGATCTTCCGTTTTATAAATCATGACCGGCACATCAAACAGCAGCACGCTGTGAAAGCGGCGCGACAGTTCGATGTAATCGTGCTGGCTGCGCCCTTCCCCACACAGGGTTTTGAAGTCGATTGCCACCACGCCTTCACTGACACCCAGCGTGGGCATTTTGCGATGGTTGATCTCCAGCACCGGTGCGCTGTCGCGTTTTTCCCCTGACAGCGCCTGGAACATGCGATCCATATCGGCGTAGGTTTCTGGCCCTAAAGGAAACTTCCACAGATGCGCCGACGTCAGCGTGCGCAGGCGGTAATCAATGCCCGCATCAACGTTCATGACGTCACAATGTTGCTTGATCTGCTCAATGGCCGGCAGGAAACGCGCGCGCTGTAAACCGTTTTTATAGAGGTTATCGGGCGGAATATTCGAGGTGGCGACCAGGCTGATGCCCCGTTCGAACAACGCTTCCATTAACGTGCCCAGCAACATGGCATCCGTAATATCGGACACAAAGAATTCGTCAAAACACAGAATATCGGTTTCGGCTTTGAAGCGATCGGCGATGATCAGCAGCGGATCGCTGTGCCCCTGCAGTTCGGTCAGCTCTTCGTGCACGCGCAGCATAAAGCGGTGAAAGTGTAAGCGCAGCTTGCGGTTGCCAGGAATAGACTGAAAAAACAGATCCATGACCCAGGTTTTCCCGCGCCCCACGCCGCCCCACATATACAAGCCACGTACCGGCGTTTTGACCTGGGACTTCTCTTTACCCATCAGCTTCGACAGACGACCAAACAACCCCTGCGAGGCAGGTTCAGTCTTCTGCTGGCGGGCGATGAGCCCTTGCTGGATAGCATCTAAGCGGGTGATCGCTTCACGTTGTACATCGTCGGGCTTAAAATCGCCCTGCGATAGCGCCTGCTCATAGCGGGCAAGCGGAGATGAGGTTTGCATGGTTCGCTCAGTGTCCCTGAATGTTGTCTTATTCACACATCGTTTGTCGAAAAAAAGGCCGCTCTACACTAAGGCATGGCGCTCCAGAGTTCCACATCCATAAGATTAACGGGTATAGTGACTATTATTAAGTGGTGCAACGCCCTACGGAACAACGGAAATAACACGGGAGTCATTATGACCTGGGAATACGGGCTAATTGGTTTAGTGGTAGGTATCATTGTCGGCGCAGTAGCTATGCGTTTTGGCAACAGGAAACTGCGCGAGCAGCGCAGCATGCAGTATGAGCTGGATAAAACGAAAGCCGAACTGGCTGATTATCGTGAAGAGCTGACCAACCACTTTGCGCAAAGCGCCGAGCTGCTTGACAACATGGCACGCGATTACCGTCAGCTTTACCAGCATATGGCGAAAGGATCTAATGACCTGCTGCCAAACATGCCTGGCGACAAAAATCCCTTTGCCTGGCAACTAACCGAAGCGGAAGCCGATAACGATCAGGCACCGGTTCAGATGCCACGCGATTACTCAGAAGGCGCTTCCGGTTTACTGCGCGGTGAACGCGCCGTGCGCGACTAAGCGTATCGGGCACAGCCACGCTGTGCCCGCTGTTTTTGCGAACCCCGGCCGCAAACGGCTGTCTCACTGATTTATTCCCCCCACTTTTTGCAGCGAGAGCGTTGTAGCAATGAAAAAACAAGCACGACTGTTAAGCGCGTTAGCCTTGAGTATTGGAATGAGTCTTGCCGCTGCGCCCGGCGCAATGGCGACGCTACCTGCACAGATTCAGGGGCAGCCACTGCCCAGCCTGGCACCGATGCTGGAAAAAGTGTTACCTGCCGTGGTCAGTGTCCATGTTGAAGGCACGCAGTCGGATTCACAGGCCCAGGATATTCCTGAACCCTTAAAGCGTTTCTTTGGCCAACTGCCTGGCGGCGGTCAGTCTCAGCCGCAACCGTTTGAAGGCCTGGGTTCCGGCGTCATTATCGACGCCGCGAAGGGCTACGTGTTAACGAACAACCACGTGGTCAACGGCGCCGATAAAATCAATGTCCAGTTGGGCGACGGCAGTGAATATGACGCCAAACTCATCGGTCACGATGAACAAACGGATATTGCCCTGATTCAGATCCAGGGCGCTAAGAACCTGACGCAGATTAAAGTCGCGGATTCCGACCAACTTAAGGTGGGCGATTTTGCCGTCGCTATTGGTAATCCCTTTGGGCTGGGCCAGACGGCTACCTCCGGGATTATTTCGGCACTGGGCCGCAGCGGACTGAATCTTGAGGGGCTGGAGAACTTTATCCAGACGGATGCCGCCATCAACCGCGGTAACTCCGGCGGTGCGCTGGTGAATTTAAACGGCGAACTGATTGGTATTAACACCGCCATCCTCGCCTCCAGCGGCGGTAATATCGGCATTGGCTTTGCGATTCCAAGCGATATGGCAATCAACCTGGCCGATCAGTTGATTAAGTATGGCGAAGTCAAACGCGGTCAGCTTGGCATTAAAGGCACGGAAATGACGGCGGATATGGCCAAGGCGTTTAACGTCGATGCCCAGCGCGGTGCTTTCGTGTCTGAAGTTCTGCCGCAGTCGGCGGCACAGAAAGCCGGTATTAAGTCGGGAGATATCATTGTTTCTGTGAATGATAAACCCATTACCAGTTTTGCTGAGTTGCGCGTAAAAATCGGCACCACGGCACCCGGCGAGAAAGTGAAGCTGGGCCTGCTGCGTGAAGGCAAACCCGTCAGCGTTGAGGTCACTCTTGAGCAGAGTGCTCAGACAACCGCCAGTGCACAACTGCTGTCACCGGCTCTTCAGGGTGCCACGCTGAGCGATGGTCAGACGAAAACCGGTGATAAAGGCGTGAAGATTGACGGCATCGAAAAAGGCACGCCGGCTGAACAAGTGGGCCTGCAAAAAGATGATGTCATCATTGGCGTTAACCGCACGCGCGTCCAGAATATTGCCGAAATGCGCAAAGTGCTGGAAGCCAAACCACCAGTGCTGGCGCTGAATGTCGTGCGCGGTCAGGAAAGCATCTATCTGTTATTGAGATAAACCACGCATAATGGCGGACACAAGCACGTGTGTGTCCGCCTCGCGCATGGTATTCTCCCCAACGTTCTCCCCTGACGTGATTTAACACCATGTTTCTTAAACTTTTGCGTTCAGTGGTGTTGGGACTGATTGTTGCGGGCATCTTGCTCGCAGCGTTGCCCGCACTGCGTTTGGGCGGTGCTGCCCTCTATAGTCAAAATGACAGTAACGATGAAACGCCCTTTGGCTTCAATCAAGGGGTGCGCCGCGCTGTGCCTGCCGTGGTCAACGTTTATAACCGCAGTACGCAAGGGAACAATAACCGTGGTATCACCACGCTGGGTTCCGGCGTGATCATGAATGCCAAAGGCTATATTCTGACCAACAAGCACGTCATTAATAATGCCGATCAAATCATCGTCGCCCTGCAGGATGGCCGCTTCTTCGAGGCGACGCTGGTTGGGTCGGATGCGATGACCGATTTAGCGGTGCTGAAAATCACCGCGCCGAATCTGCCGGTGATCCCCATTAATCCCAAACGTGTCGCACACATTGGCGATGTCGTGATGGCCATTGGTAACCCCTATAACCTTGGGCAAACGGTCACGCAGGGCATTATCAGCGCAACGGGTCGGGTCGGGCTGAGCTCGTCAGGCCGCCAGAATTTCCTGCAGACCGATGCCTCCATTAACCAGGGCAACTCCGGTGGCGCGTTAATCAATTCGCTGGGCGAGCTGATGGGAATTAACACCCTGACCTTCGACAAAAGCAGCGACGGTGAAACGCCCGAGGGAATCGGTTTTGCCATTCCCACCGCACTTGCGTCGAAAATCATGGATAAGCTGATTCGCGATGGCCGGGTTATACGTGGCTACATCGGTATCACAGGGCGCGAAGTGCCCCCGCTGCACGGTCAGGGAAACAGTCTGGACAGAGTTCAGGGGATTATCGTCAGCGTCGTTACGCCCGGCGGTCCGGCGGATAAAGCCGGTATTGAGCCTAACGATGTGTTGCTGAGTGTGAACGGAAAACCGGCTATATCGGCACAGGAAACCATGGACCAGGTTGCCGAAATCCGTCCCGGCTCAGTGATTGATGTCCAGGTGCTGCGTAATGATAAGAAGCTGACCCTGCCGGTGACGATTCAGGAGTTTCCGGACAACAGTCAGTAGGCAAAACATTTTGACGGGAACGCCCGCGGAAAAAACAGACAAGGCCGCGCAATGCGCGGCCTTGTCTGTTTCTGGCTCAGGTCAGTAGGCTTCTCAGCGTAAGCTGGCGCGAAGCCTTGACTAGCAGCGGTCTACCGGAAAGGCGATAACCTCACTCAGCGAGTCGGCCTTCAGTGCCAGCATAATCAACCGATCTATGCCCAGCGCTACGCCTGAACAGGCTGGCATGCCATGTTCCAGCGCCGCCAGCAGGTAATGATCAATCGGGTGCTGCGGCAGCCCGCGTGCTGCACGGCGGCGATTATCCTGTTCAAAACGCTGACGCTGTTCACGGCTGTCCGTCAGTTCACGGAAGCCGTTCGCTAGTTCAATGCCCTTGTAATAAACCTCAAAGCGTTCGGCAACGCGATGGTCTTCTGTGCTGATCTCCGCCAGTGCCGCCTGGCTGGCCGGAAAGTGATAGACAAAACAGGGCTTATCCTGACCAATTTTGGGTTCCACGCCCAACATAAACAGCAGCATCAGCAAGGTATCGCGATCCTCTTCCCGATTCGCCAGCTCGCCCTCACCCAGCTTTTCTGCGGCCTCCCGCAATTGCGTTTTATCCGCAGAAAGCGGGTCCAGATCAAGATGACGAATAAACGCCTGCTGATATGAGAGGGATTCCGCGCTGTCGCACTCCAGCACCTGCTGAAGCAAATCGTCCACTTCGTTCATCAGCCGGTACATATCATAATGGGGGCGATACCACTCCAGCATAGTGAATTCAGGATTGTGGTGCCGTCCGGCCTCTTCATTGCGGAAACAACGTCCCATCTGATAAATCGGCCCGCTACCGGCTGCCAGCAGGCGTTTCATATGGTATTCCGGGCTGGTCATCAGCCAGAGGTCGCATCCGTCGGACATGCCGGGGCCGACAAACCGCGTCTGGAAAGGCACCAGATGGATATCGGTGACGGTCGCCTGACTCATGGCTGGCGTATCCACTTCCAGTACGCCACGATCGGCAAAGAAACGACGCACTTCAGCCACAATGCCTGCGCGTTTAATTAAATTGGCAATGGACGCGCCCGGTTGCCAGCTTGCCGTTTCACTCATGGTGATGACTCCTGATACAAATAAGGGTGGGAAGTCTACTCGCAATGGCGGTGCCAGACAATCATGGCGCAAAACTGTCCAATAAACTGGCCGGGTTCTATAATTAACAGGTTAAATAACAAAGGAATCTTTTTATGTCTCCATGGAAAACACTGGTCGCCAGCCTGAGTACCGTCTTGTCCGTTGCCTGCTCAACCACACCGCCGAAGAATGTTACCGTCGTTGAACACTTCGACAGTGAGCGTTATCTCGGTCAATGGTATGAGATTGCCCGGCTGAATCACGGCTTTGAACGCGGTCTTGAACAGGTGACGGCAAACTACAGTCCTCGGGAAGACGGCGGCCTTAAGGTGGTTAACCGCGGCTATAACCCGAAAAAGCAGCGCTGGCAGGAGAGCGTGGGCAAAGCTTACTTTACCGGCGACAAACAACGCGCCGCGCTCAAAGTTTCTTTCTTTGGCCCCTTTTATGGTGGCTATAACGTTATTGCGCTGGATCCCGACTACCGCTATGCGCTGGTCTGCGGACCTAACCGCCACTATTTATGGATTCTGTCCCGCACGCCGCAGTTGGACAACGACGTGAAGCAAAAGCTGGTACAGCAGGCACGTCAGGCCGGTTTCCCGGTGGATGAGTTGATTTGGGTAAAACAGGGATAGAAGAGAAAATAAAGCCGGTACGAAAGACGTTCGTACCGGTTTTTGGAGCTTACTGCGCGCTACGTTGAATCGCCTGACCGCCTGCTTCAACGTCTTCGCCAACGCCACGCGTGGTATTACAGCCTGACAACAATGCCGATAACATCACCACAGAAAAAATCGCAACAATACTTTTCTTTAACATAAGCCAGTTCCTTTTTTACGTTGCATTAAAAGTACAGCTTTTAAAGCATAGACCGATTACGCCACGCTGCGAGCCTAACCCGCTGAAAAAAGGAAATTCTGCCGTGTTACTTCGCGGCGCGAGAAATAGCCCCACCCAGGTGAGAGACATCCTCGCCAAAACCGTGAAAGGTATTACAGGCGCTCAGTCCAGAAGAGACCAGCAACGCCAGCGCGATAAGTTTTGCCAGTTTTTTCATTGTTGAAACTCACATAAAAAAGGCGCATCACAGGATGCGCCTCTCAGGATTATTTTACGCGTGAAACGTATTCGCCAGAGCGGGTGTCCACTTTCACCACCTCGCCAATCTGAACGAATAAAGGCACTTTAATGACGGCGCCGGTAGACAGCGTGGCAGGCTTGCCGCCTGTACCCGCGGTATCGCCTTTCAGGCCTGGGTCAGTTTCAATCACTTCCGCTTCGATAAAGTTCGGTGGCTGAACTGCAATCGGTTTATCGTTCCACAAGGTTACGATACACTCCGCATTGTCCTGCAACCACTTCTGTACTTCATCCAGCACTTTAGCTTCAACCTGGTACTGCTCAAAGCTTTCCGGGTGCATGAAGTAGTAGAAATCGCCGTCGTTGTAAGAGTACTGCAGCGTCATATCCTTCACGTCTGCGCCTTCGGCAGAATCGGTTGATTTGAAGGTTTTCTCAACGCGTGAACCGGTCAGCAGACGACGCATTTTTACACGTGCAAACGCCTGACCTTTACCCGGCTTAACAAACTCGCTTGATTCGATGGCATAAGGTTCGCCTTCGAACATGATTTTAAGACCGGTACGGAAATCGTTGCTAAGATAAGTCGCCATAAAGGCCCTCTGTAGATATTAACTGGTAATAGCCAAAAAAATGGCACACATTGTAACCCTAAATTCCCCTTCCAGAGAAGATTGGTTGCAGCAACTTGCTGATGTTGTCACTGATCCTCATGAATTACTGCAACTTTTAGCGCTCGATCATCTTCCGGATCTGGCTGCTGGCAGCGATGCACGTCGGCTTTTTGCCCTGCGCGTGCCGCGCGCATTTATCCAGCGGATGAAAAAAGGCGATGCGCAGGATCCCCTTTTGCTTCAGGTATTGACCAGCCGCCAGGAATTCATTGAAGCGCCAGGTTATAGCACCGATCCGTTAGATGAGCAAAACAGCGTGGTGCCGGGATTACTGCACAAATACCAAAACCGGGCCCTGCTGCTGGTCAAAGGTGGCTGCGCCGTGAATTGCCGTTACTGCTTCCGCCGTCATTTTCCTTATCAGGATAATCAGGGCAATAAGCGTAACTGGCAGGCAGCGCTTGATTATATTGCCGATCACCCTGAACTGGATGAGATCATCTTTTCTGGCGGCGATCCGTTAATGGCGAAAGATCATGAACTCGCCTGGCTGATTGAGGCGCTGGCTGCCATTCCCCATCTGAAACGGTTACGCATTCACAGCCGACTGCCGGTGGTGATCCCTGCGCGCATTACGCAGGCGCTCTGTCAGACGCTGGCGGAAACGCGCCTGCAGGTTCTGATGGTCACCCACATCAATCATGCCAACGAGATCGATGACGCCCTCTGCGACGCCATGACGCGCCTTAAGCGCGCTGGCGTAACGTTACTCAATCAGAGCGTGTTGCTGCGCGGCGTGAACGATCGGGCGCAATGCCTTGCGGCATTGAGCAACGCACTGTTTGATGCGGGCATTCTGCCCTACTACCTGCACGTACTGGATAAAGTGCAGGGCGCGGCGCATTTCTATGTTTCGGATCAGGACGCGCGTGCCCTGATGCGCGATCTGCTGCCTTTGGTCTCCGGTTATCTGGTACCGAAGCTGGCGCGCGAAATCGGGGGTGAGCCCAGTAAAACCCCCCTGGATCTGCAACTTCGGCAGGAATAATCCGGCCCCGACAAGCCCTGTTTCGGCACTGAAGCAAAGCCTCGCGGAACGGTTGCACTTCAAGCAAATACAGCCTCTTACATTTCATCCACGCATAAAAAAACGACCGGCACGCGGGCCGGTCGTCTCAGAAATCTTGCCAGTTCATTGTCCGATCAGTTAGGGCACTTATAAACCTGGCCGGTCATTTTACTGTCGAGTGGTGCAAACGCTGAAAGCAGGTTTTGTGTCGGGCTGGTCGCACCGTAAATCATGTTACCGCCCATTTCTGCTGCACGGTTACGCAGATCGTTAGCCGCACCACGCAGTGCGCTGGTTTCACCACCG
The DNA here is from genome assembly GCF_041954745.1 of Pantoea sp. CS_6. Taxonomy (NCBI): domain Bacteria; kingdom Pseudomonadati; phylum Pseudomonadota; class Gammaproteobacteria; order Enterobacterales; family Erwiniaceae; genus Pantoea; species Pantoea sp. CS_6. The sequence goes on along the minus strand of NZ_JAVAYG010000005.1, from coordinate 185,392 downwards.
GCTCCGCTTAACCAGTTACTTTGTGAGCCGGTCAGGGTGCCCAGAAGCTGACACTGTTTGCCAGGCTGCTGATCGGTAAAGGTGACGCGCTGACCTGCAGAAGAGAGTTCGGTTGAGCTGCTGCAGCCCGCAAGCAATAACGCGCCAGCCGTCAGACCGAGCAAGAGGTTAATCCGCATTATAATCCCCATTTATTATCATCAGAGTCGGATGGCAGCGTAGCAGAAAAACACGCATTTTTTCTGCACATTCATTGCCCTAATCCGTGCCAACGTAACCGTTGCGCCACTACTTATACCTTTTCCTCAGCAAAAGAAAAACCCCCGACCGTTTCCGATCGGGGGTTCCTGTGACGCAAGGGTCAGGGGGCAATTACATCATGCCGCCCATTCCGCCCATGCCACCCATACCGCCAGCGCCTGCACCTAAATCTGGCGCATCGCTTTTCGGCAGGTCAGTGACCATACATTCGGTGGTGATCATCAGGCCAGCAACCGACGCCGCGTACTGCAGTGCAGAACGGGTCACTTTGGTTGGGTCCAGAATACCGAAGTCGATCATGTTGCCGTATTCTTCAGTCTGCGCGTTGTAACCGTAGTTACCGTCGCCCGCTTTCACGTTGTTGGCAACAACAGAAGGCTCTTCACCGGCGTTAGAAACGATTTGACGCAGCGGAGCTTCCATTGCGCGCAGCGCAACTTTGATACCCACGTTCTGGTCTTCGTTCTGGCCACGCAGTTCTGACAGCTGTGCTGCCACACGAACCAGCGCCACACCACCACCAGCAACCACGCCTTCCTCAACCGCAGCACGGGTTGCGTGCAGGGCATCTTCAACGCGCGCTTTCTTCTCTTTCATTTCAACTTCAGTCGCTGCGCCTACTTTCAGTACGGCTACGCCGCCTGCCAGTTTAGCCACACGCTCCTGCAGTTTTTCTTTGTCGTAGTCAGAGGTCGCTTCTTCGATCTGCTGACGAATCTGGGTAACGCGGCCCTGGATGGTGCTTTCTTCACCCACGCCATCGATGATAGTGGTGGTGTCTTTATTGATAACCACACGCTTCGCCTGACCCAGATCTTCCAGCGCAGCTTTTTCCAGCTCCATACCGATCTCTTCAGAGATAACGGTACCGCCAGTCAGGATAGCGATATCCTGCAGCATCGCTTTACGACGATCGCCGAAGCCAGGTGCTTTAACCGCAGCCACTTTCACGATACCACGCATGGTGTTCACCACCAGGGTAGCCAGCGCTTCGCCTTCTACGTCTTCCGCGATGATCAGCAGCGGTTTGCCTGCTTTCGCAACGGCTTCCAGCACTGGCAGCATTTCGCGAATGTTAGAAATTTTCTTGTCAGCCAGCAGGATGAACGGGGATTCCAGTTCTACTGCGCCTGTTTCTGGCTTGTTGATGAAGTACGGAGACAGGTAACCGCGGTCGAACTGCATACCTTCAACCACGTCCAGCTCGTCTTGCAGACCGGTGCCTTCTTCAACGGTGATAACGCCTTCTTTACCCACTTTTTCCATCGCCTGCGCGATCAGGGTACCGACGGTTTCATCAGAGTTTGCAGAGATGGTACCCACCTGCGCAATCGCTTTAGAGTCTGAGCAAGGCACAGACAGTTTTTTCAGTTCTTCAACTGCAGCAACAACCGCCTGGTCGATACCGCGCTTCAGATCCATCGGGTTCATGCCCGCCGCAACGGCCTTCAGGCCTTCGGTGATGATGGACTGCGCCAGTACGGTTGCCGTGGTGGTACCGTCGCCCGCCGCATCGTTGGCTTTAGAGGCAACTTCTTTCACCATCTGCGCACCCATGTTTTCGAACTTGTCTTCCAGCTCGATTTCACGCGCAACAGAAACGCCATCTTTCGTGATGGTCGGTGCACCAAAAGATTTATCCAGAACTACGTTACGGCCTTTAGGACCCAGGGTAACTTTTACTGCATCTGCCAGTACGTTTACGCCACGCAACATTTTTACGCGTGCGTCATTACCGAATTTTACGTCTTTAGCTGCCATTTCAAATTTCCCTTAAATTCGTTTCGTTCAGTGAATTACGCGTAAAACTTACGCTTCAACAATCGCCAGAATGTCGCTTTCAGAGATGATCAGGACTTCTTCATTGTCGATTTTCTCCGTTTTGGCACCGTAGCCTTCGCTGAAAATCACAACGTCACCCACTTTCACATCCAGCGGCTTCACTTCGCCACTTTCAAGAATACGGCCTTTACCCACAGCCAGCACTTCACCGCGCGTGGATTTGCCTGCAGCAGAACCGGTCAGCACGATGCCACCCGCTGACTTAGCTTCCACTTCTTTACGCTTCACGATTACGCGATCGTGTAATGGACGAATTTTCATTTGATAGCTCTCCTTTGAGAAGTCCAATCATTCATTTTTGGGTTGAATACCGGGCTGTGTGGCTTCCGGCCTCGTGACCAGAGAGATAGGGCCGCGCTTTCCCTCTTTCAAGGGGGGAACCTACAAATTTTTTTTGCCTGATGATGCGACTGATGACTTTTTGAACAAAGGTGGCAAACGGGCGGGCGAACAAACAAAAAGCGCGACCCGACGTCGCGCAGGGTGGGAATTAACGATCCTTAGGATCGTCATGGTGTTCAAGACGATCGGTATCTTTACGTTCGTACTCGCCATCCATGGTATAGCCACTGTCCGGGCCCGCTCCCGGCCCGCGCCAGACGCGCAAATGCGGCATCAGCTTCAGCGTGAGGTGCTTTTGCACCGGTGGCAGCAGCAGAAGCAGCCCCAGCATATCGGTAAAGAAACCAGGCAGCAGCAGCAGGAAACCGGCAATGATCAGCGAAACGCTTTTGATCATCTCCTGTGCCGGGCTTTCATTACGTGCCAGCTTCTTCTGCATCAGCATAAAGTTTTTCATGCCCTGATTTTTGACTAAAGACACGCCAATGCAGGAGGTGAAAACCACCAGCAGCATGGTGAGCAGCACGCCCAGGACGTGTGCAACCTGAATGAAAAGTGAGATCTCAATCCAGGCCAGTACGAAAAAGATCACTAACGGTAACCAGCGCACCGGATTCTCCTGTGAGTCAGGCTGCCCGGTCGTTAACCCGACAGCGTGGAATATGAATGTGAAAAAGGTAAAAAACAGAGATGGCTATTCTGATCGTCAATTTCAACCGCACCCGGCAAATTTTTGCTTACGGGTTATTTTTGTGAGCGATTTCACATATTGTTAACGTAACGCGGCCAGACAGGTGATCTCTGTTCGCGCTTTGCGTCTCTGTCAGAATAGGATCGTGCTCACCTGCCTGAATACGGATAAAATAGCGGTTCTGGCGCTTCCCCACAAAACAAACACATCATCTGCGATGGTTAGCAGTGACAACAAGAAGGTTATCATGGCGAACAACATTCGTATCGAAGAAGACCTGTTAGGCATGCGTGAAGTTCCGGCGGATGCTTACTATGGCGTTCATACTTTGCGTGCGATTGAAAACTTTTACATCAGCAACAGCAAAATCAGTGACATTCCTGAGTTTGTTCGCGGCATGGTGATGGTGAAAAAAGCCGCGGCGATGGCAAACAAAGAGCTACAAACCTTACCGCGTGATATCGCCAACACCATTATTCAGGCCTGCGATGAAGTGCTGAACAACGGTCGCTGCATGGATCAGTTTCCGGTTGATGTTTATCAGGGCGGCGCAGGCACCTCGGTGAATATGAATACCAATGAGGTACTGGCGAATATTGGTCTGGAGCTGATGGGGCATCAAAAAGGCGAATATCAGTACCTGAACCCGAACGACCACGTGAATAAATGCCAGTCCACTAACGATGCCTATCCGACGGGTTTTCGTATTGCCGTGTACAGCTCACTGCTGAAACTGCTCGACGGTATCAGTCAGTTAGCGGACGGGTTTCAGCGTAAAGCCGATGAATTCCAGACCATTTTAAAAATGGGTCGTACCCAGCTACAGGATGCGGTGCCGATGACGCTGGGCCAGGAGTTCCATGCCTACAGCGTTCTGCTGAATGAAGAGACGAAAAGCATTTTGCGCACTGGCGAACTGCTGCTGGAAGTGAACCTGGGCGCAACCGCTATCGGTACGCGCCTGAACACGCCGGACGGTTACCAGCAACTGGCGGTGCAGAAACTGGCGGAAGTCAGCAACCTCGCGGTAGTGCCCGCCGAAGACCTGATCGAAGCCACTTCAGACTGCGGTGCCTATGTCATGGTGCATTCATCGCTCAAACGCCTGGCTGTCAAACTGTCGAAGATCTGTAATGACCTGCGCCTGCTTTCTTCCGGCCCACGCGCGGGCCTGAACGAGATTAACCTGCCGGAGCTGCAAGCCGGTTCCTCCATCATGCCTGCTAAAGTGAATCCGGTGGTGCCTGAAGTCGTCAATCAGGTGTGCTTCAAGGTGATTGGTAACGATACGACGGTCACGATGGCGTCGGAAGCCGGCCAGCTTCAGCTCAACGTCATGGAGCCGGTCATCGGTCAGGCGCTGTTTGAATCGATCAGCATTCTGACCAACGCCTGCTATAACCTGCTGGAAAAATGCGTCAACGGTATCACGGCGAACAAAGCGGTCTGCGAAGCCTACGTGTTTAACTCCATTGGGATTGTGACCTATCTGAACCCCTATATCGGCCACCACAATGGTGACATCGTCGGTAAAATTTGCGCCGAAACCGGCAAAAGCGTGCGCGAGGTGGTGCTGGAGCGCGGCCTGCTGACCGAAAGCGAGCTGGATGATATTTTCTCTGTGCAAAACCTGATGTATCCGGTTTACAAGGCGAAACGCTATACCGATGAAAACGAACAGTAAGGCGTAATTGCGCTTACTGGTGTAAAAGGCACATCGTAATCAAAACGATGTGCCTTTTTGTTTGTTAAAAGGATGGGTTTGCTTTTCGGCTCATCATCATTTCGGGAGTGGCACATGTTCCTGGTTGAACTGTTTATCGTGGTACTGGCGATCTGGCTGGGCGCGCGTCTTGGCGGGATCGGGATTGGCTTTGCGGGCGGCATGGGCGTGCTCATCCTGACGCTTGGCTTTGGTATGAAGCCAGGCGCCATTCCGTTTGATGTGATTGAAATCATCATGGCGGTCATCGCGGCGATTGCGGCCATGCAGGTTGCTGGCGGCATGGACTACCTGGTCAGCCTTGCCGAACGCCTGCTGCGTCGTCATCCCCGTTATGTCACCTTTCTTGCCCCGCTGGTCACCTATGTGATGACGCTGCTGGCGGGCACCGGTCATACCGCCTTCTCTACCCTGCCGGTCATCGCCGAGGTGGCGAAAGAGCAAGGCGTGCGTCCTTCTCGTCCGCTGTCGATGGCGGTTGTCGCATCTCAGGTTGCCATTACCGCCTCGCCAATCTCGGCGGCGGTCGTCTTCTTTGCCACGCTGCTCGAACCGCGCGGCGTCAGCTATATCATGCTGCTGGCCATTGCCATTCCGGCTACCATGGTTGGGCTGTTTCTTGCCGCGCTGGTCACTAACTTCCTGGGAAAAGAGCTGAAAGATGACGCCGTTTATCAGGCTCGCCTGGCGAAAGGCGACGTGGCCCTGCGTGGGGAAACCGTCTGTCACGCCAGACCTGGCGCCAGAAAGTCTGTCCTGCTGTTCCTGATCGGGATTGCTGCCGTGGTGATCTATGCGACCATTACCAGCGAAAGCGTAAACCTGATCGTCAATCCGCCCCTGCCGCGCAACGAAGCGATTGTGGTGTTTATGCTCACTATTGCTACGTTGATTAGTCTGACCTGTAATATTGACAGCGGCGCGATTCTGAGCGCCAGTACGTTTAAATCCGGTATGAGTGCCTGCGTCTGCGTCATGGGCGTAGCCTGGCTCGGCGATACCTTCGTCAAAGCCCATCTGGCTGATATCCAGATGCTGGCGGGGGATACCTTAAAAACCTATCCGTGGATGCTGGCGCTGGTATTGTTCTTTTCTTCGATGCTGCTCTATTCTCAGGCAGCAACCGCGAAAGCCCTGCTGCCTGCGGCGTTAGCCCTTGGCGTCACCCCTTTGACAGCTATCGCTTCTTTTGCCGCCGTGTCAGCGCTGTTTGTGTTACCGACCTATCCCACACTGTTAGCCGCCGTTGAGATGGATGACACTGGCTCGACCCGAATCGGTAAGTTCGTTTTCAACCATGCCTTTATCATTCCCGGCGTGCTGGCCATCACACTGTCTGTCGTGTTCGGCTTTATTTTTGGTGGGCTGCTGCTGTAGTCCCGACCGCACAGTGAACATGCTATCATCGACGCGATTTTCAACAGGAGCCTCATGATGAATGCCGTTGTCATCCTCTGCACCGCCCCTGACCAGGCGTGCGCGCAGCAGCTTGCCACCCAGGCGCTGAAGGCCAGACTGGCCGCCTGTGTCACCCTTTTACCGGGTGCCACCTCGTACTACGTCTGGCAGGGCCAGCTGGAGCAGGCCAGCGAAGTTCAGATGTTACTCAAATGCGATACAGCTCATCAGCAGGCATTGCTCGATCTGCTTAAGCGCTCACATCCTTATGACGTACCAGAACTGCTGGTGCTTCCGGTTCAACATGGAGACAGTGAATACTTGTCATGGCTGCACGCATTGCTCGCTTAATTACCCTGATACTGGCCCTGTTTATCTGCCTGCAGGCGCAGGCAGACCTGTTTGCCCCCAAAACCACCAGCCGCTTTTTGCCCGTCGACCAGGCTTTTGCTTTTGATTTCGATCAACAGGGCGCACAGCTCAATCTGCACTGGAAGGTTAAAGACGGCTACTATCTCTACCGCCAGCAAATCAGGGTCGTCGCCAACAATGCGCGTATCGCGCCTGTGGCCTTGCCAGCGGGTCAGCCACACGAAGATGAATTTTTTGGTAAGAGCGAGATTTATCCGCAGAACCTGAACGTGCCCGTCACGCTGCAACAGGCCGCCAGGGGCAGTACGCTGAGCGTGACGTATCAGGGCTGTGCTGCCGCCGGCTTCTGTTATCCACCTGAAACGCGCAGCATTCCACTCACGCCCGTTGTCGCCAGCGCGGATGCAGACTCAGGGGAGCGCCCGCCCGCCACCGCCAGCCCGCTCCCCTTTTCGCCATTGTGGGCGCTGCTGATTGGTGTCGGTGTGGCATTTACGCCCTGCGTCTTACCGATGTATCCCCTGATTTCGGGCATTATCCTTGGCGGTAAGCGTAACAACTCGCTGGGTCGCCTGTTCGCGCTGGCCCTGGTTTATGTGCAAGGAATGGCGCTTACCTATACCTTGCTCGGCGTGACAGTCGCCGCGGCTGGCCTGCGTTTTCAAGCGGCCTTACAGCATCCCTATGTCCTGATCGGTTTATCCGTGCTGTTTGTAGTGCTGGCCATGTCGATGTTTGGCCTGTTTTCGCTACAGTTACCCGCCAGCGTACAAACCCGTCTGACGCTGTGGAGCAACCGTCAGCAGGGCGGCTCATTGCCCGGCGTTTTCCTGATGGGCGCGCTGGCAGGTTTAATTTGTTCCCCCTGCACCACCGCGCCGCTCAGTGCCATCCTGCTCTATATCGCACAGAGCGGTAACCTGCTGGCGGGCGCCGGTACATTGTGGCTGTATGCCATCGGTATGGGCTTACCGCTGATTGCCGTGACGCTGTTCGGTAGCCGCTTCCTGCCTAAAAGCGGCCCCTGGATGCAGACCGTCAAGGAAGGGTTTGGGTTCGTTATTCTCGCGCTGCCGGTTTTCCTGCTGGAACGGGTGCTGGGTGAGCTATGGGGCGTGCGCTTATGGAGCCTGCTGGGCGTCGCCTTTTTTGCGTGGGCCTTCAGTGCCAGCCTGCGCGCCAGCGGCGGCAAATGGCGCATCGTGCAAATGCTCATGCTGATCGCCGCCCTGATCAGCGCTCGCCCTTTGCAGGACTGGGCGTTTGGCAATGACGCGCCACAACAAACTGTCGCGCACCTTCCCTTTCAGTCTGTTCAAACGGTTAGCCAGTTAGATCAGGCACTGCAACAGACACAGGGCCGCATGACGATGGTGGATTTGTACGCGGACTGGTGCGTGGCATGTAAAGAGTTTGAGAAGTACACCTTTAGCGACAGTGCGGTACGTGCCAGTCTTAAGGATGTCCAGCTGTTACAGGCTAATGTCACAGCCAACACGGCCACCGATAATGCGCTGTTGCAGCATCTTCACGTGCTGGGGCTGCCCACGATTTTATTCTTTGATGCTCAGGGAAAAGAAATTCCCGGTTCACGTATCACCGGTTTCCTGAAGCCAAAGGATTTTGACGAACATTTGCAGAAACTGCGTGAGTAAACAACACTGGAACCTGGACACAGCCCGTTGACCTGAACGGGCCTGCACCGCAGAGGAGAACGGTTTGCAACGTGAACAGATACTTGACCATGCATTAAACGTGCTTGAACAAAATGGCTTAGCGTCCACCTCGTCGCTGAAAATCCTGGCCGAAGAGATGCGACTCAGCGAGCAGCAACTTGAGCAGTTCTGGGCTGACCGCGACGCACTGCTCTACGACGCATTACAGTTTCATGCCCAGCAAATCGACAGCTGGCGACAAGAGGTATTACAAAACAGCGCACTGCGACCCGAAGAGAAGTTAATGGCGCGCTACGAAGGGTTAAATGAGCATGTCACCAAGGGACGCTTCCCCGGCTGCCTGTTTATCGCCGCCTGCAGCTTCTATCCGCATCCCGATCAACCCATTCATCAACTGGCAGAAAAACAGAAGCGCGCCTCCTGGGAATTTACCCACACTATTTTAAATGCGCTGGGTCTGGATAACCCGAGTATGGTGGCTGATCAAATGGAGCTGGTGCTGGAAGGCTGCTTAAGCAAGCTGCTGATCAAGCGCAATGTGCAGGATGTGGATGTCGCCAAACGTCTGGCGGAAGATATATTAAGCATTGCCCTGTGCCGTAAAAATGGTGCACTGGCGTGAGTTTCAACGCCTTTGACTGAAATTCAGGCAATCAGTCACGTTTTACAGGGTTTTTTCATGAAAGCCGTTGACGGCCTGCGGCCTTTACGGTTTAATGCGCCCCGTTGCCCGAATAGCTCAGTCGGTAGAGCAGGGGATTGAAAATCCCCGTGTCCCTGGTTCGATTCCGGGTTCGGGCACCACAAATTTGAAACCCTCGCTTCGGCGGGGGTTTTTGCGTTCAAGGGTTTCAGTAAGCATCCGACCAGATGCACATCACACGGCAGCGATGAGGCAACGAGGTGATGTTGCGACCAGTTGCACGTTGTCACTTATACTGCCGTAGGGGCGTTTCAAGTACAGTAAAAGGTTTGGATTTAAGGTTGTTTAACCAGTTCAACTCGTCGATTCTGAGCCCTGCCCTGCTCATTCGCATTATCGGCCACCGGATCGGCTGCTCCAAAACCCGCGAACGATAACCTGCCGGCGTCAATGCCCTTCTCGGTCAAGGCCTTAACCACAGCGTTGGCACGCCCTTCAGACAGGGTTTGATTATGGGCTGGGTTACCGGTGTTATCCGTGTATCCCCTCACCTTTAGTTTCAAAGCCGGGTCGGTATGGAGTAGCGCAACTACCTGCTCAATCTGAGGCTGAGAATCAGGCAAAATTGTCGTTTTATCAGTAGCAAAATTAACATGTAACGCCACTTTCCCCACCTTCTTAATCTGTTCTGCCATCTCGTTCGCAGGCAATACGCGCGCGGTAATATCAAGAGGTTTCGTTTCGGCAATCAATAAACCGCCCCCAAACTCGTAGGTGCAAAGGTGAATCCAGATATTTCTGTCTGCCCGGTGAATAACGAACACCGTCACATCATTATTCCAGATATCCCCCAGGCCACTGTTGTACTTGGTCGTGAAATCACGTGGCCATGCTTCAATCTTTTTTAATACTTCGGGTGGGATTCTTCCGTTAAAAACACTCTCCCCCCCCTAACGACGTCACCACAGATTCAATATTACGACTCAACTCCAGCTGTGAAAATGTTTTGTTCTGAACGGCACTAATATGGGCCGACCAAACCTTGCCTTCCACAGGTTCAAGATGATCGCCAGTCCAGAACGGGATTTGATCGAATTCGGTGATATCAGGTTGGGTAGACGTTTCATAACCCGCAGGAAGGGCTATATAGGGAAATGCCCCTGGTGGCGCGGAAGAGACAGGCATCGCTGAAGGGTCAAACGTCTTGCTGGCTGTCTGTTTAATGCTTGAGGAATTTACGCTATCCTCCGCCATGGCTCGCGAAATACTTAAATTAGTCGCGAATGCCAGAAGCATTAAAATGAAGGAAATGATCGCTGTTTTCCACACAGAAATACCCCTTTATCAAAATTAATATGTCTTACGCAGAATATATAGCATTATTCTGAATGATGGGATGTCTTGACAGCGTTTTACCTCTCCTCTTGAAAAAGTTTTTAACACGACACATGATTAAGACTTATCAATGCGATAAAAAATGACTCATCACAATAAATTGATACCGTGTTATCGCATGCATAGCCTGTTACTCAGTGAGTGTTACCCATAAACGCTACCGTCATCTCTGGCAAAACCTACCCACCATCAAATAGAAAAAACGTGACGAGTGTAGTTGTGATAAAAGAATGAAAGGGCACATCCATTCAGGATTCAAACCGGTTCAGAGCATTCTTTATAAATTATTGTAGATAACACGCCGAACTGTGTTCTTTCTAAAAAGTCTGACCTGACAACGTCAACCCTTTGAAATAAATAACGATAATTCAAAGTTAGAAATTAAAAAAGCACTATACCTTTCACTATAAAATAATCAGGAGTGACTGTTTGCTTCCCCACTCCTGATTGTAGAGAAAATCACATAAACCAACTACTTACTGTTTTATTTTTATTAAACCTGATGAACAAATGTGATGCACGGTAATTCGTATCACCGCTCATTTTTCCAGATGCTTTTGCCATTGAATCTGACGCACTACTGGCGCTTGATGCCATTCCCAATGCGCTCGAAATAGCACTTGCACCCGGCACATAACCCATAACGCTGGATGCCGTATCCAAATTACCACTCTTATCATAAATCCATTCGTAATCACCGTCGGAACTTACGTTCTGGTCGTCTGGCGTTCCGTATAACGCCTGAACCTCGGCCTGCGTGGTTTTATCAGGAATAATATGTGAGGTCACGTAGCTCCTACTAAATTTATCTTCGCCTCCCACAGAACTACATCCGGCAAGCAACAACATCATTGTTACAGCAATCAAAATAGTTTTCATCCTGCATCTCCATGACGTTCATTTAAACCCAGAGATAGTTATTAACATGGAGTCAAAATTAAGTAAACAATATTAGTTTACATAAAGCTTACATTAACTTAACACTCAAACCACTCATGTCGGACAGTAAAAAGCAAAAAATCAACAATAAGAACTATAAAAAAAATCCAATCCAGACTTTAAATCCGGAAAAAACAGAAAAACCGAAACTTTATTTTACATAAGAAATGAGGAACTCATGGTGACATGTTTTGACGCTGAAAATCCTGCGCATCGCTACAGAGTCGTCGAGGACGCTGACGATCGTTAAAGGTAACGCCAGTTAAAACTCAGTGACACCACACTTTCACTATGGATAAATTTATATTAGGCTTTAATCCGAAAAAAATTTAACCACGTGCAGTAAAAAAATGAATATGAGCCGAGTCAATAAAATGCATCGGTGAAGAAAATAGCGTTCTTACACTAGTATTTTATTATCATAATTGCTATGTTCTTGTGGCATAACGCTATGTTCAAAAAAGACTTTTCATCAATTTTATCATCAGTATTTACTGAGTAAGTGAAAATCGATGATTGATTAGCGGGCTTGACTGAGGTGTTTCAGTTTATAAGCAATAAATAACCACCTTAAGGTAGGAATTTTACCTATCAGCGTTCTGTTAGTAGGCACGCCAGTAATCTGCTTTGCGTTGACAGCTTAATGTGGCGTTTGACGCTTTCTGAATGGCAGCGTATTGAGTCTTCATTAAGAACGTTGTCATTCAAAAAGCATCAATTGAAGATTTTTAGCCTTCAGGAACCCTCTCATGAATGACATCGCATCCATTAACATCGGCCTTCTGCTCTTCCCCGCGCTGACACAACTTGATCTCACCGGTCCTTATGAGGTGTTTGTCCGTGCGCCTCATGCGCGGGTACATCTGATCTGGAAAAATTTACAGCCCGTGATATCAGACCGTGGCATGGCGATCTTACCTACCACTACCTTTGCAACGACGCCGCCGCTGGACATCATTTGTGTGCCCGGCGGCCCCGGGCAAATCGAACTGATGGCGGATGAGGATGTGCTTACGTTTGTCCGACGCCAGAGTGAGCAGGCCAGACTGATCACCTCGGTCTGCACGGGGTCGTTGGTGCTGGGTGCTGCCGGGCTGTTACAAGGCTATCAGGCGACGACGCACTGGGCATCCTTGGATCAACTGGTGCTTCTGGGTGCCGAGCCTGTAAACCAGCGTGTTGTGCGCGATCGAAATCGTATCACCGGCGCAGGTGTCACCTCTGGTATCGACTTCGCGCTTACTGTTGTCGCCGAGCTTTACGGCCCTGAGATTGCTCAAAATATTCAGTTGCATATGGAGTACGATCCCGCGCCGCCCTTTACCAGTGGCTCGCCGCGGACCGCGCCGGCTGAGCAGTTGCAAAAAGCGCAGGACCAGATAGCTCCCTTTATTGAAAAAAGACGCCTGGCGACGCAAAAAGCGGCGGCCAGGCTGGGTGATAACCGATTGGCGTAAGCGATGACTTTCAACTGTGCGACAACAAACGCTGTCACTGCCGCAACCAGAAAGCCACCTGTCACCTGATCCGCATGTCGTTGATTTCCCCTCTGCTCTCCGCTTCGTGACGCACGGGCATCGGTAAGAATGAAAAGGACATTCCCATGTTACTTAAACCCAGAGAAGCCCGTCAGAATAACATCGTGCTGCTCAGCACGTTGGAGGCGCGTCTCTACGTCGAGCATTTCGAATCCCTCTGGCAATCCAGAACTGAACTAAATGCGTTTCTTCATGAGGAGCATGCAAAGACACCTGGGCGTGATCTTCAGGATGCTAGCGTTATCTGCTACGTGGCAGAAACGGAGCGGCCGACGAGACGGATAAGCGTTATGGACAGCAGATATTTTCCGAGGTCGTCAGCACGGCTCGGGTGCGTGGCCATAACTTCCTCTCAGACGTGCTGAGAAGTCACACCCGGGCCTGCCAGTTCTGTGACGCGTCGAAAATAGTGCACATTAAAGGAAGCGCTTTCACAACAGCGACTCAGCAGGTTGCGCCGGCTATTCCGGGCCTGAAGGTCAATGCATAACGCCATCTCCAGCCTCGCCTTACGTTTGCGCGCTGTCACCTTCGTTATGACGTTCACGATCAGGCTGCGGAGTGAATGCAATGCCTGCCCTGCATCGGGGACCGGCGCGACAGTGAAAACGCGGCCTCTTTTCAGCATTGCGACATTTGACCCAACGTGGAATAGCAAAATACTGACGCGATGACAGAGCCCCCTACGGAAATTCACCTCGCCAAAATATGCGCCATTTCCGTCGAGGGCCCGACACTGAATGACAAAGCCGGAAGTTAAAAAAACCGTAATCTGAATAGCATATACAACACCAGATAAGCCACTCTGGCATTCACATTCATGACGTGGTACTTCACTTTCTCGCTTCTGTTTAATAATGCCAGTACGTTTGCCGGATAGCGTTTCTCTTTAATGCGTTTAATGCTTTTCCGGATTTCATTAATGTTAAGCGTGGTGTAATACATGGCGGTAACGATTTGCATATCGAGGGTGAGCTTACGTTTGGTGACACCAGTAGAGAAAAGCGACAAATCCTCGTTTTTATACTTAACAAATAACCTTTCATACAGATCAGTCAGGTAACGCTTACGATCCAGCAATTCTTCATACGGGACGCGTCTTTTCGACAGCGAGTTTTCCACATCATCATAGTGATAAGATGCACTGTCAAAAATAAACAGATTATCGACATAGTAAAGACAGTTGAGATTAAACAGCAGGTCTTCACTCATCGATATCCCTTTAGTGAAGCGGAGCTGGTGATCCTCAAGCAACTTTCTTCTGTAGCACTTGTTATGGAGATAGCCAATGTTATCACTTAACTCAAGCTCATCCAGCACAGCAGGAATAGACTGATGGCCGAAATGGCCATAGGTGGAAAGGCTACCCACGCGCGAGCACCTGAGGTTCCCCACCAGTAAATCAACAGGTTGTGAAACGCTCTGAGAAAGGTGCTGATGAAACATAGCCAGAAAGTCATCATCAACCCAGTCATCAGCATCAACAAAAATAACGTATTCTCCCGTAGCCATTTCCAGACCTGCATTTCGCGCTGCGCTGACGCCGGCATTACCCTGCGAGATAACGTTAAAATTTTTATAGTGTTTAAATTCATCAAGAACAGAGGCGCAGTTATCTTTGCTGCCATCATTCACCAGGATAACTTCATAATCTTTGCATGTCTGAAGGAGAAGACTTTGCAGGGTACGCATAATCGTCTTCTCAGCATTATAAACAGGTATTATTATACTGAATAAATATTTATCATTCATTTCAAAACCTCGTAACCAGCCCTAATGCCTGCCGCCCTTAAAAAGGCGAAAAAGATAATGAAAATAAAAGCCTTTTCTTTTGCTGATAACCGAAAAGAAAATAAGCATCTAATTATTTATTAACCCACTCTAAGATTATAAAAGCGCGAAATTAAACTGACCGTAAACGGGCATTATTCGGATCATGAAGATACGCTTTCATTTTTATTAAGCGATAATTAAAAAAAACGAACAGGCAGGGTACATCCTCCCGCCACATGGCAGGATATTAACGTTACTCACGCGCAGATAAAAAACGCGTTATATTCAAGATGCCGTTCAAGACGTTTTATTTAAACGTCTTCCAACATATATCTTTAAGAAATATCTGCATCACCGCCCAGAAAAGAGCGAGCGATTAATAAGAAACCACAGTTTTCCGGGTTGAATGAATATTTTGTGAATCTTCATCATCGGCTGCCCACGGAAAAAATAGTTTAACAGCGTAAAGGCCATAAACTCAGTAATCACCACACTTATGGCGCCGCCAGTAATGCCGAAGGCTGGCACCAGTGTCACCGTCGTGATCAGACATACCGCCAGCACACAGAACGTTTTTTTGATCAGGTAGCGATAGCCATTGTATTTAATAATGAAGCGATCCATGACGCTGCTTAGTACACCAAACATGGCGCCGATGCTTAATAACACCATCGGGGCAATCGCTTCGGTGTAAGCTGCGCCGTAGAAATGCCGGATAAACCAGGGGCCGATCAGGGCAATACCGCCGATAACGGCCCCCGACACGGCAATGACCATTAGCTGTAACTTCTGCGCGCGGACAATCGCCACATCAGGATCACGTTCGGCAAACAACGCGGGATAAAACGAGGCAAGTAAAGCGTTGGGTAAAAAGACCCAGGCCACCGACAGCGTCATCGCGACAGAAAAGATGCCCGCCTCTTTTAACCCTAAGAACCATGAAACGCTGAGCTGGTTAAGCCGGGTATAAATCGTAATCGCAATCACCGACAGCACCAGGGATCGTCCGGCCTGCAAAATATACCCGCTGTAACGTCGGATATGAGTGAGTCGGGGAAGCGGCGGCTTCTCATGCGTACGTCGTTGGTGCCAGCTAAACACACAGAGTTTGATCAGAAAAGGAATGAAGGTAGCCAGCACAATGGGAATGGCCAGCAATTCCGGTTTGAGCTGGAACCAGGAAATCCCATAACGGATAGCCAGACTGATCAGGAGACCGGTAAGGTTAGCCATCACGTTCAGCTTCGCATTCAACACCGCTTCATTGTAGATATTAACCAGATCGATAGCCGAGAACAGACAAGCCAGTGCCGCCGCGCAGATAAAGACAAACGCTTGCGAGTTCATCTCTTCCCGCATCACCACAATGCCAATGGTAGAGAGCACACAGTAAAGGCTAAATACCAAAATGACAGCCGGCACCATAAGGCGGATGCCAGAACGGTGATTCTGGGCAATGCGCTTGAGCAGGATGACGTCGCAGCCCATCATCGCCACAGACTGGATAAACTGAAATATCAGCATGGAAATGGCGATCACACCAAACGTGACAGGCCCGACGTACTTAGCGACGAAGGACGTTACAAACATCAGGCCAAATACCGCAACCAGCTTCTCAATGATCATCCATAACGAGTTTTGCAGCTTTTGTTTCACGAACGCGCCCTCAACAGAGTCTGTACGGCATGACGCAGCCCGGACACCAGGCGTGGAGACAGGTAGAAAAGCGTAAAATAAAGGCTCCAGGCGTCTGGGAGCATGCCCGCGGCAATATAGGCACGATAGTTTTGCCGGTAAAGTTCAATATACTGCCTGACGAATGCCGCGCTGAACGTCCCACTATACAGGGCTTTATAGATGTGCGAGGCCGTAACCTTCAGAAATAAGAAGTAGTAATAGCGTTCCTGCGGCCGTAGCAAGACGCGTTTAATCCCTGTAAAAGCCCGGACGTAAGTGAAGTGTTTTTCTTTGAGCGCCGAGCGCGTTGCCGAATCGTGTGACTCAACATAGTGGTAGACGACCCGAGGGCTGAACACGACCTGTCCCTGCGGGGCACCGGACAGGTAGCTGATCACAAACAGCAGATCTTCAAAGTTGAAGATATCTTCCCGAAAGCGTAACTGCTGCTGTTGCACGATCGTCCGGCGGAAAAACTTGTCACAGATACCGTGTTTCGGCGTGTGGTAGAGCAGTTCACCGATCGCCTTATCAGCGCGCAGACTGCACAGTGCGGTCTCTTCAGGCTCCCCGGACAGCGGCTCGCCGTCATGAGAAAAGGTGCGGGATTCGCCTACGGCCAGAATGACGTCTTCATTCATCAGCCCCAGCCAGGTATCCAGCACACCTGAAGGCAGAAAGTCGTCGGCATCGATGAAAGAGAGGAATGTGCCACGCGCAGCATCCAGACCGCAGTTACGTGCCGATGAAACGCCGCCATTGGGCTTATCTATAATCTCTACGCCAGGATAATTCTGGTATTTTCTCATTAGCTCAAGTGAATTATCACTTGAACCATCATTGACTAAAATAAGCTGGCAATGCTCAGCATGAGGTTGCTGAAGAATACTCTCGACGCAACGTTCAATAAACATCGCGCCGTTATAAACAGGCACGATAAATGACACTAAAGGGGCGTGTTGATCATTAAACATATAACCTCTGGTGTGACATATTTATTAAAGTGTAGCGCAGGGAAAGTGTCGGTTAGTTCCAGCTATTTTTATTCGTAAAAATTTTTCGCTACTCTAAATCAGTCATCTGTATGCACATCGCCAATTTTTGTATCAAAATATGTATAGCATGAAACCAGAAAATAAAAGACAGCATAAACATGAGGATGACATCAAAACTAAGAGTATTCTGTAATTTAAAATGGCGTTACTGAACCCTGCAGAAATACAGAGAGCCTGCCTGTGATACTCTACTCAGGCGCGGACCGTTTCCGCAATAAGCCACCTTCGCAATGTAAAGCGTAAAAAGAACATTCAGACAATAGCCAGTAAAGTGAAAAATGGAAGACACTTTTCCCGGAAAAAATTAATAAGAACTTCCTTATAAAAATCGACATATTTCAGATGACACATTAATAAAAAACAACGCGTGTCCAGTAAAAATAAATAAATATGCCAGAAGAAACAGAAGTGTTTAATTAACGTTTAACTTTTTGGGGCATATAAAAAAATCTCAGCGCCTGAAAATATGCGTGGACTGGCACACCCCGGGGCTGCATGGACTGGCTTTCTGCGGTGAGATTGATTCCGCCCGGGTCGCGGAGAGAATCGCTAAATATGCTTCCGGCATTGCCTCTTCGTTCAACGGCGACCGAGGAAGCCGTGCGATCAGACTGGTAACCTTATCGTCATTGCTTTCCGGCGGCTCCGTCTGCCCACGGTTATCATGGGCAGCCGCACGCATCCCCGTCGTCCTCAGTCGCTGGCGTGCCGGTGCTCAGCACATCCCGCACAGCCGCCACATCCTGTCTTACGCGATGAGGTGAGCGGTGCGGAAACCGGCTTCGTGCGCGCACGTCCACCTGCGTGGCGCAGCAGGCTAATGACCAGACCGTTAAGCACGACCACACTCATCAGGCACAGCGCGCTAAACCCCGGATGCAGGCGAAAACTGACACTCTGATAAAACAGCGTAGCAACGGAGTACGCAACGTTCAGGCCCCAGAAAAAGGAAAACAGCATCCAGTTTTTCCCGGCTTCCCGGGCTATTGCGCCCATCACCGATACGCAGGGAACGTAGAGCAACACAAACAGCAAATAGCTGTACGCTGCGAAGCCGTTGCCGAATTTCGCACTCATCACGCCCATTTGCGTCGCATTGATTGTACTGTCACCTTTACTCGCTTCAATGGGGTTGGCCAGCGCACGCAGGCTGAATGCGCTCTTCAGGCTGTCACCGGTTTCTTTCAGCGCGTCACCTAACTCACCCGACAGCGAAAAGTCCTGCGGGCGAAACGCGCCGCTTTGAACATCTTCGCCGACATAAAGACTGTTCAGCGTACCGACCACGACTTCTTTCGCCATGATGCCTGTCACCAGCCCGACCGTGGCCTGCCAGTTGTCTGATGTCACGCCGACTGGTCGCAGGGCTGGCGTGACGACTTTACTCACAGTAGCCAGCGCAGAATCATTGATATGGTCTACGGTTGCCCCACTAAACGAAAAGTTGCTGAGTAATCCGATCACCATGCTGACCACAATAATGACGCGACCTGCGCGTACGATAAACATCTTTAAACGTTGCCAGGTCTGGATCAGCAGGCTTTTCACATGGGGGCGATGGTAGACCGGCAGCTCCATAAGAAAAGGTGACGCTTCGCCGCGCAGCAGCGTATTTTTCAGGATAAGCCCAGTGACGATGGCCACGATAATGCCCAGCACGTACAGAGAGAAAACCAGGCTGGCGCGCCAGGCGCCAAAAAAGGTGGCGGCGAAAACCGCAAAAATCGCCAGCCGCGCACCGCAGGACATAAAGGGCGCAATTAGCACGGTAAGTAAGCGCTCACGGGGTGTATCCAGCGTACGCGTGCCCATTACTGAAGGCACGTTGCAGCCAAACCCGACAATAAGCGGTACAAAGGATTTTCCCGGCAAGCCCAGCGACTGCATCAGGCGATCAATTACAAACGCCGCACGCGCCATATACCCCGAGTCTTCAAGAAAAGACAGAAACAGGTACATCAGGCCGATCTGGGGCAGAATCGGCAACACCGTGTTAATCCCGGCCCCTATGCCCTGCGCAAGGAAGACCGTTACCCAGTCGGGAAAGTGGCAGGTATAGCCCAGCCACTGCGCGCCATGAATAAACAGCGCCACCGATCCGCTGTCGAACAAAGGCTGGAAGGCTGCACCGATGTTAATTGACAGCACAAACATCAGATACATCACGCCCAGAAAAACCGGTATTCCCAGGAACCGGTTCAGCACAAGGTTGTCCAGCCACTCAGTCAGCGCAGCGGGTGCGGCTTTATTGAGGTTACAGACCGCGGCGCAGAGCGCGTTGATAGCCTGATAACGACAGTTCACCACATGCATTGCCGGATCGCCGCCCGCCGCCTGCCTGATCGCCGGCAGTTGGGGGACGACTGTGGGACTGATGCGCTGACTGTTAATGTCACCCGCCAGCAGCTGTAGCGCCAGCCAGCGCTGCTTTTGCCTGGCGATGTCCGCAGGCATCATCGTTTGCAGGCGCGCGATGGCCGTCTCAATTTCACGAGGATAAACCAGAGGTTGTGGCGGTCTTTCTCCCTGCCAGTCGTCAATGGCGCGTTTAAGCGAGGCGATGCCTTCGCCACGTGTTGACGTCAGCGCCACGACCGGGCACCACAGCCGGGCTGACAGCGCTGCCCTGTCGATGATGATATTCTGGCTGAGCGCGATATCCTGCATGTTTAACGCCACGATACAGGGCATGCCCAGCTCCAGTAGCTGAAAAGTCAGGAAAAGATGACTCTCCAGGTTTGAGCTGTCTACCACATTAATCACCAGGTCGGCGTGATCCTCAAACAGATACCCACAGGCGATACTTTCATCGATGGCGCTGTCCGCCGAAAGCGTTGTAAGCGAGCGCGTGCCTGGCAGATCAACCAGCCGTACATCCGTTTCAGCCGTAAAGAACTGCCCTTCCTTGCGTTCTACCGTCACGCCCGCCCAGTTCCCTACGCGCTGGCGGGCCCCGGTAAGCTGATTAAATAACGTGGTTTTACCGGTATTCGGGTTGCCGATCAGACCCAGGGTTAATGTTTTCATCAGCGGACTTCTTCCAGCAGAACCGAAGCCAGATCGCGTTGCCGCACCGCCAGACTGAGGCGACGCGTACGGATATGAACGGGATCGCCCAGTGGTGCAGTACGGATAATGTCAATCAGCGTGCCGGGCAGCACGCCCATGGTTAGTAATTTTTGCCGCCAGGCGGGATCAACAGAAGACTGGTAGCCTCTGACACGATAGGTGGTGTGTGTTTTGATTTTCACAGATATATCCCAACCGTTAACAACTAAGGCAGGAATTATACAAATGATAACTATTCTTGTTTCTTGATCTGGATGGGGGTGATGCGCAGGATAACGACAAAAACACGCTGATATGCCATTTCACCCTGACGGCCCGCTCGGGTTAAGGGCCATCCGGAAAGAAGCATTGCGGAAGATTGTCAGAAACGCCCCTCAGCGGTGGGCAAATAACAGATGGTGTTGCCATACCTATTTTCAGCCCCCTGTCTGTGAAGCACGGCTTATACAGCGAAGACGGACACAACGTCAGATTGCGGTCACGTATGAGGGCAGCGAAAAATAATAACGCGCAAATGTCTCATACAAGCCTTCATCTTATTATTGCGCGAAAAAAACGTAACTCCCGGTACATTTCTGCATAAACGGACCCTTGATCACCCCCGTTTTTGTGACTATGCCAAGCTATTAAAAAAACACGCTTTTCCTGAAAGCGTCATTTTATTTTTAAACTAATCGTCATAGATCACATTATTTATGGCGTCACTATTAAGGTAATCCGTTAAATACCGATATACCTGTATCCACGTTTATCAGGTATCGCCGCCATGTTTAAAAACCTTAAAATTACAACGGGCATTATTGCCGTATTGTTTTTGTTCAGTGCGCTGTTAATACTTACCGGGTCGCTTTTTTATTCGTCTGTCAGCCAGGCGGGACGCAACTTTTCTCACACTGAACAACTGACGCTACAACAACAGCAACTGAGCGACAGTGTGCAGACGCTGATAAAGACGCGTGTCACCGTCAGCCGGGTAGCTATTCGTTTTCTGAAAAACCAGAAGGATCCGGCATCTCTGGCCTCGATTGCCACACTGCTGGACACAGCGAAACAATCTGCTGAAAAAGCCGATGAGTATTTTTCAGCCTACAAAGCCGCCCCGCCCTTACCCGGACAGCATGCGGAACTGACCCAAAACGTGCAGACGGCTTACAGCAAAATGCACGATACCATGCTCGCGTCGGTCGAGTTCCTGCGAAATAACAACTATCAGGCTTACGGCAATCTTGATGCACAGGAAGCGCAGGATCAGCTGGATAAGGCTTATCAGGCCTGGCGGAGCGCTAACTATCAGCTGATGAAGGAAATCGCCGCAGAAAACGATCACAACTACACCAATATGCTGTGGACCTTGTTGATTATCGCAGTTATTGCTCTGGTGACCGTTGCCAGCGTATGGGCTGGCCTGCGGACACTGTTGCTGAAACCTCTGACTCTGGCAACCGACTACATGCGCGCGATCTCTTCCGGGGATCTGACCCGTGAGATCGCCAGCGACAGTCACAATGAAACCGGACGGCTCCTCAGCCAACTGGAAGAGATGCGCAGCGCGCTGGTGGTGACGATTCGTTCTGTCGATGATGCAACGCAGTCCATTTTCACCGGCGCAGCAGAAGTGTCGGCCGGCAGCATCGACCTCTCTGCCCGCACCGAGCAACAGGCGGCCGCACTGGAAGAGACGGCAGCCAGCATGGAGCAACTGACCTCGACAGTAAAACTGAACGCGGAAAATGCACAGCAGGCCACCGCGATGGCGAACGATGCCGCGGTGATGGCGTCGCAGGGCGGCCAGATTGTGGCGAAGGTGATTTCCAATATTGAGCAGATCAGTGAAAGTTCCAAACAGATTGCCAGCATCATCGGCATTATCGACAGCATTGCGTTCCAGACGAATATCCTGGCGCTTAACGCTGCGGTCGAAGCCGCGCGCGCAGGCGAACAGGGGCGCGGTTTTGCTGTAGTCGCCGGTGAGGTGCGTTCACTGGCGGGACGCAGTGCAAGCGCGGCGCAGGAGATCCGCACGCTGATTGAACAATCGACGCAGCGTGTCAACAGCGGTTCGACTCATGCCTCCGAAGCGGGTGATGTCATGGGAAGCATTGTGCATTCCGTTAACAGCGTGACCCAGTTGATGGCTGAGATTGCCTCGGCCTCGGCCGAGCAGACACGCGGTATTGAACAGGTGACGAAAGCGGTATCGGAAATGGACGGCGTCACGCAACAAAACGCGGCGCTGGTAGAGGAATCGGCCAGTGCGGCAGCCTCACTGGAAGATCAGGCTACGCAGTTACGTCAGTCGGTCTCCGTGTTTAACACGGGCAGAAAGCCGACCACAGGTCTGGCGACGTCCCGCAGCACAGCTTTGAAAAAACCCGTCATGACGCCTGTGCCTGCCGCACCGTCAGCGGATAACTGGCAGTCATTCTGATCGACCTGCCGCGGAGCGATGCCCTGCTCCGCGGCAAACGGCTTCAGGCGTGGTGGGCCATATCAACGACCTTCGTTTCACTGCCCCAGTCGGCGTCAAACACAGAAGAAACCAGGGCTGGATGAACGCCCGTAACAGCCACATCAACCAGTCCCAACGCCACAAAGGGATCCTCGGTCAACCTGTCGCGAACAGCCTGCTCATCAGAGGCGAGAAACAGCACAACGCCGCCCTGCTGATTTTCCAGCGGTCCGGCCAAAACCACCTCGCCCGTCTTGATGTGCTCCACCAGCCAGCTTTTATGACCCGCGCTGTGTTTTTCACGTTCGGCGGCGGCACCACGATAACTCAGCGTAACAATGTAAAGCATAAGGTTCTCCTGTGGATTACAACGCAAGTGACTGGATGAGCGTGCTGGCGGCATTAAACGCGTTGCCGATTTCACGCTGTTGAATGGCTTCCCCTTTTGAAGCCCCTTCTGCACGGATAACATGAATATGCTCAACGCCTAAAAACCGAAAAAAAGCGGCCAGATACCGTTCCTGAAAATCCCACTCTTCAAGGGAACCGCCGTGGTAAAAGCCGCCTCGCGCCGAGGCCACGATCACGGTTCGCCCACCTGACAATCCCACCGGGCCTTGTGCCGTATAACTGAATGTTTTGCCTGCCTGCGCGATCCGGTCCAGCCAGGATTTTAGTTGGGCAGGCACCGAAAAGTTGTACATCGGCGCACCGATGACTATCACATCACTGGCAAGAAACTCCGCCACCAGCAGGTCAGATAAGCGATGCTCTTTTGCTATGTACTCACTGACGTTATCGTCGTTTCCCGCCCTGAAACCTGCCGCGATGGCCGCGTTAAGAGGACGGATTTCCTCGGCCACGACATCACGGTAAGTCGCCTGAGCAGCGGGGTACTTTGCCAACAGTTTTCTGACGATGTCCGCGGTAAGCTGCCGGGTAACCGACGGCGTCTGGAAAATACTGGCGTCAATATGAAGTAATCTGTTCATGGGATTCCCCTGAGAGTGATGGTGCTATGACGATGGAAGGGTTCTGGCCGCGCGATCGATAAACGCAGCCACCTGTTCAGGATGTGAAACCAGCGATAAATGACTAGATGCGAGACGCTGAACGCGTGCGCCAATATGCGCAGCAATGTCAGACTGGACACGGGGCGGCAGCGCCCGGTCTTGCGTGGTCAACAAATACCAGGTGGGTTTGCTTTTCCATGCCGCTCGCGTCACCTTGTCAGTGAAAGCGCTCGCCGCAACAGGTTGTTGTACCGCAGCCAGTTCGCGCACCCGCGCACCAGGCACGTCGCCGGCCAGCATTTCACCAAACTGTTGGGCATTATCCAGCCAGATCATCCCGTGTTTATCCGGCCTCATTTCCGTCATCGGGGCATGAAGTCGTTGCAACAGCCCGGCAGCAGATTCATTACTGTCGGGCACCAGCGCAGAGAGAAAAACCATGCCCCTTACGCGCGAATCGTTGCCAGCATCAGCCACTACCACACCGCCCCAGGAATGCCCAACCAGCAGCACCGGGCCTTGCTGACGCGCAATGACCGCCTCCGTCGCCTTTACATCATCCTGCAATGAGGTCAATGGATTCTGAACGGCGGTGACGTGATAACCTTTGTGCTGAAGGCGTGAAATCACCGCCCGCCAGCCTGAGCCGTCAGTAAACGCCCCGTGGACTAAGACGATGTTTTTCACCGTCGCCTGGGCAGCGAGCGGCACATTCAATAACGTCAGCCCCAGCAGCACCGCATGCTTTAATCTTTTCGCCTTACTGCTCTTTCGCCGCATCTCGCCTGTTCCTGTGGTCGTTTTCATGCGGACCATGGTAGATCGGGCGAAAAGAGCGTGTAAGATGGCGAATAAGACAACTAACAGGCAAAACTCGCCATAAGGAGTGACTGGCTATGCGCATAGCGATTGTGGCGCTGGAAGGCAGCCTGCCTTCTGCCGTCAACGGCTTTTGTGACACCTTATGGATTGCGCGCCAGGTGATTGCGTCTCGCCCCGATACTGCGGCGCAACTGACCCGCGCGCCGCTGGAGGTCCAAATCGTAAGTGCTGATGGCCAGCCCGTGCGCGATGCGCAGGGGCGATGGCTACATGTCGATGCTGATTTCAGCCAGGCAGAGGCGTCAGATATCGTCCTGGTCGGGGGAATGGCGTTGGGCCGCGATCGGTTTCCGCACCATCCGGAGGCGGTCATACAGGCGGGGAACTGGATAAAAAAAATGTACCATCAGGGTGCCATCGTCGGTGCCGCCTGCGCGGGCTGTCTGGTGCTGGGCGAAGCGGGGCTGCTCAGTCGTCGGCGTTGTACCACCACCTGGTGGCTGTTTCCAACCCTGCGGGAGCGCTATCCGGATGCGCGTCCGGTATGGGGAAAAACGCTCGAACAACAGGAAAATATCATTACTACGGGTGGCCCACTCTCGTGGAGCGCGCTCACGTTGCATTTGCTGCACAGGATACTGGGGGCGGACGTCTCCAGACAGGTTGCTGATATGGCCGTTGCCGATGCCCAGCCCGTGTCGCAACGTTTGTATGCGCCGCCCGGGTTTATTAACACTCAGCACCCGTTGCTGATGCGGGCGGAAGAGATTATTCGCTATCAACAGCCAGGCATCACGGCAGAACGGCTGGCCTCTGCGTTACATACCAGCGAACGTACGTTGCACCGTAAAATGAAAATGCTGACCGGCGAAAGTCCTAAGGCGTTTATTACCCGGGTCCGCATTGAAGGTGCCTGTCTTCTCCTGGAAAACCCCACCGTAAGCATCCGTAAGGTGGCCGCCGATTGTGGCTATTCTGACGAAAGCAGCTTTCGCAAAGCGTTTAATCAGGTGATGGCGATGACACCCGCGCGTTATCGACAGTGGATTGCCGCCAGAGCGGCACCCGCAACGCGTTAATCAGCGTAGCGCATGCAGCGCTGCCCAGCTGGCGTCTTTGATTTGGCCGTCTTTAGCAAACAGCAACGGTCCGGTGGCCAGCTCATCGCTTGCCTTCGGCGTCGCCGCCGTCCGGTGGGGCGTGTCCCAGACACCCCACGTGAGCACTGCGTCGACACCGGCTTCCAGCACAAGCGAAAGATAGCGCTTATAGGTGCTGGCGACCGCCATGGCGCGGCGCGCCATCGGCAGGCGGCTGTCATCAACATCCAGTTCGGTGATATACACGGCCAGTCCCAGCGCTTTCACTTCACGAATAAATGTCGCCAGTCCCGGACCAGACGCGTACTGCGGACCGGCCTTGAGATGAGACTGAATGCCCAGCGCACCAATGGGGATCTGTCTGTCCTGCAAATTGCGTAGCAGCGCCAGCACAGCGTCGCGTTTTCGTTGCGCGTTGTCATGGTCGCTTTCCAGCCCGTAATCGTTATAGCAAATGACGGCGTGAGGATCGGTCTGATGCAGCGCGTCACAGGCGATATCCAGATAACGCGTCCCCAGACGTTGATACCAGAAACTGTTGCGCCATCCGCCAGGCAAACCGTCAGACAGGTTGATAATCTCGTTCGCCACGTCCCAGCTCTGTATCTGTCCCCGATAGCGCCCCGCGACGGTATGAATATGGTCTCTCAACACTTTTTCCAGCAGCGTGGCATCGCGAATCGCCAGCAGCCAGTCCGGCACCGCGCGGTGCCAGCAAAAGGTATGCCCACGTAGCAGCAGGCCCTGCGCTCTGGCAAAGGCGGCAAGCGTATCCGGGCCAGAAAAATCGTAGCGATTCTGCTCAGGCTGAACGACCACCCACTTCAGCGCGTTTTCCGGAACAATAATATTGGCCTGGCTGGCCACAAACTGCCGGTAATGCGCATCGGACCGCAAACGCTCGGGCCGGACCGCGAACCCAAACAGAAGATGACGCTGCGCGGCTATGCGCTTTAAGGGGGGGAAAGCCGGTTCGGCCGCGAAGGCCGGTATCGGCAATGCGGAACCCAGCAACAGCGCCGCGCTGCGTTTTAAGAACCGACGTCGCGGCGTGGATGTGAAGCCAGACAGATTATGAGGTTTCATCAGTGCCACGTCTCCTGTGACGTTTTGCCCGATCATCGTGAAGGTCGCATCACACCAGCCCGGTATTCTTATAACCCCAAGCCCTAAGGCCCGTCAGCAACGATTTTGTCCACGTCGGTAAAGCCAGATTTCTGAATGTAAAATCCCTCGCTTTACGGTATCGGGTTTTCTGGCATTCGCGGAGCTGTGTGCCTGCACGTTTCAGGACGGGCGCTGCCGTGCCAGCGGTAAAAGTGACCTTTGCTACCTTGTTATGCCGCACTGGCGGACAAACCGAATGAAAAGCTGTCGATTTACCTTTGCTAAGCTGATAAGTACACCTGATACGTTTAATAAAGGAGAATGCTATGACGCAGCCTAAAACCCGCCCCCTCGGCAACAGCGGCCTCTCTGTGCCGCTTCTGACCTTTGGCGGCAATGTCTTTGGCTGGACGGTAGACGAGAAAACCTCGTTTTCTCTGCTCGACGCGCTGGTGGAAAAAGGACTGTTCTTTATCGATACCGCCGATGTCTATTCACGCTGGGCGCCCGGCAATCAGGGGGGCGAATCCGAAACCATCATCGGCAAATGGCTGAAGAAAAGCGGTAAACGCGACAGAATAGTGCTGGCGACCAAAGTCGGCATCGAAATGTCACCGGAGAAGCAGGGACTGAAACCTGGGTATATTCGCCAGGCCGTCGAGGACTCGCTGCGCCGTCTGCAAACCGACGTGATCGACCTCTATCAGGCGCATCGCGATGATGAAACCACGCCACTGACCGACACGTTAAGCGCCTTTGACGCTCTGATCAAAGCCGGCAAAGTCCGGGCTATTGGGGCCTCCAACTACAGCGCCGCGCGACTGCAGGAGGCGCTGGACATCAGCAAACAGCATGGGCTGGCGCGTTACGAAACCCTGCAACCGCTCTACAACCTTTACGACCGTGAAGAATATGAAAGCGAGCTGGAGCAGGTAGCGCGAGAGAATCAGCTTGGCGTGATCAACTACTACGCGCTGGCCAGCGGCTTTCTCAGCGGCAAATATAAAAAACCGCAGGATGCCAGCAAGAGCGCGCGCGGTCAGGGTATTGTAGATAAGTACCTGAATGAACGCGGTAAACGCATTGTTGAAGCGCTGGAAGACGTGGCGGCGTCACATGATGCGTCAGCCACGCAGGTGGCGCTGGCCTGGCTCATCGCGCGCCCGAGTATTACCTCCCCTATCGTCAGCGCGACCTCCTTGTCGCAGCTTGATGAACTGGTCAAAGCCACTGAGTTGACGCTGAGCAAGCAAGAAATTGAAGAGCTGTCCCAGGCCAGCAGGCCATAAAACCTCCGGGGATGCCGCGGCATCCCTTTTACTTTGCCTCGCAATAAATGCCTTTTTAGCTATAAAAATATTCATTCAGCGATAACTGTCACAATTGCGTTAA
The DNA here is from genome assembly GCF_041954745.1 of Pantoea sp. CS_6. NCBI lineage: Bacteria > Pseudomonadati > Pseudomonadota > Gammaproteobacteria > Enterobacterales > Erwiniaceae > Pantoea > Pantoea sp. CS_6. Next base: position 157,115 of record NZ_JAVAYG010000005.1, on the reverse strand, counting down.
TTCCTTACCACTTTGCAGTTACATACGCACAGATTTGCAAAAATTGACATTTAGTCAGCATTATTCTCTGCCCTGTCTTTTCCTGTCATTTCATAAAGAATAACGCTGATGAATACAAAAAAAGCAGTGCAGTTTATGCCTCGCCTGGCCGCTGGCAGCCTGATGTTTGCGATGCTGAGCGCCTCCGCGCTGGCCGCCGATGCCTTTAGCTATGACTCACCTTACCTGTTTGGCGACTGGGGCGGTAACCGAACGCAGTTAGAAAACGACGGCATTAAGTTAGATGTTAACTACACCATGGAAAGTGCCGCCAATCTGGGTGGCGGAGCTGACAGCCATACCTCGATGCGCTACAGCGACCAGTGGGCGTTTGGTGCCAATTTCGATCTGCAAAAACTCCTCGACTGGCAGGATACGCAGTTCCAGGTCACCATTACCGATCGCAATGGCCGCAACATCTCCGATCAGGTGGCCGATCGCCGCACCGGGATGCTCTCTTCTACCCAGGAGGTGTACGGTCGTGGCCAGACGTGGCGCCTGACGCAATTCTGGTTAAGCAAAGGCCTGTTCGATAACACGGTCAATCTGAAAGCCGGACGCGTTACCGTCGGCGAAGATTTCGATAACTTCGACAGCAAGTTCCAGAACCTGGCGTTTGGCAGCGGCCAGGCCGGTAACTGGCGCGGCGATCGCTGGTTTAACTGGCCGGTTTCGCAGTGGGGCGGCAGGCTAAAAGTCAACGTTACGCCAGAGGTGTTCTTCCAGGTCGGTTTCTACAATCAAAACCGTGCGAATTACGACCGTGGCGATGGTTTCCGGCTGGATACCAGCAACTCAGAGGGGAATCTGGTGCCGGTCGAGTTAGGCTGGAAACCGACGTTAGGCCCCGACAAGTTGCCGGGTAACTATCGTATCGGCTATTACTACTCGTCCGCAAATGGCGACAACTATGGCAGCTGGCGTGACGGCGCTTACCAGCGCAAAAATCATGCTTACGGCGGCTATGTCCTGTTGCAGCAGCAGTTGACGGCGCAGGGCGGCGATGCCAGCCGGGGTCTGGGCGTGACGGTTCAGGCGGTGATGAACGACCATAAAACCTCGAAAACCGATAACTATCAGTCCGTCAGCTTCACCTGGAAAGGACCGTTCGATGCCCGTCCGCAGGATGAGATTGGCATCGGCGCGGCGCGTATTCACGTCAACAGCGCCTACACGCGTTCGCTGCGTGAACAGAACGACGCCAGCGGGCAGACCGATTTTAACAGCCCGACCTATCTGCCTGTTCAGGACGGTTCGGAGTACAACTATGAAATCTATTACAACGCGCAGCTGACCAAATGGCTGCAACTGCGTCCTAACCTGCAATACGTTGTTGCGCCGGGTGCCGTTAGCGACGTGAAAGATGCCTTTGTCGGCGGAATCAGCGCTAACGTGAATTTCTGATCCGCCCTTCAGACCTGCCCGCAGGGCAGGTCTGCTTTCCTGCCTGCCCTGACGCTTTTATCCCGTACCTGCTCTGTTGATTCGCCTCAGTTTTCCGCAATTTTTTGCAAGCCCCGCCTCACTTCACGCGGTATAACCTCATCCATGTCTTACCACTGCGCATAACGGAAAAACCATGAAAACCTATATCAGCAAAGCGTTCTCGGCCGACCGGGCCTGGGGTGCACTCGACATCGCTAACTTTGATGGCACAACCGTACGGCTTCACTGGACGGATCAACCCTACAAGTGGCACATCAATGACGGTCAGGAAGTTTTTGCGGTGATGGATGGCTGTGTAGAGATGCACTACAAGGAAAACGGAGACATCAGGACAGTGCGCTTGCAGACAGGGGATATTTTTTATGCCAGCGTGGGCACGGAACATGTTGCCCATCCACAGGGCGAAGCGCGCGTACTGGTGATCGAGAAAGCGGGATCGGTCTGACCCCAACCGGCCCTGAGGCACGATGGCTGGCGCACATTTTCCGCGTATACTGAGGCGCAAACACAGCCTTGACGGAGGTTTCGCCTGATGACACCGTTGCCGCCGCTTGCACATCTGGGTCCGCGCATTTGTATCATGGGCCCCTCAAACAGCGGTAAATCTACCCTGGCCGTGGCGATTGCGGAAAAGCAGTCGCTGCCCGTTATTCATCTCGATCAGCTTTATCACCAGCCCAATACCGACTGGCAGCCCAGAGAGCACGCCGTGTTTTTACAGCTTCACCGCGAGGCAATAAGTGCAGAACGCTGGGTTATCGAAGGCAATTATACGCGCTGCCTGCCCGAAAGACTGGCGCGCGCAACAGGCTATATCCTGCTGGATCTCGCGATGCCTGTCAGTTTACTGCGTTATATCCGGCGCTGCTGTGCCACCACGCCGCGTGCCGGGGCGCTGCAAGGCAGCACCGATCACATCAATCTCGCCATGCTCAGGCATATCACCTGGGTGACGCCGGGCAATCGCCGTCGCTATCACCTCCTGTATCAGGGACTTAGCCTGCCCAGGTGCCGTCTGGTAGGTGCAAAAGCGATAAACCGCGCCTGGCAGGAGTGGTATCTGACGCCCCGTCCTGCGACAGGGATCTTACCCGGCAAAACAGGCCGGTAGCCTTTCCTGCCTGTCTTTTGTATTGTCATGATCCTTACTGGCTCACTCCGGAATCGCAGAATGCACATCACGCTCGCGCAGGATGACCACATTCCCGCCCTGCAACAGATTTATGCTCACCATGTTGTGCATGGCACGGGCAGTTTTGAACTGGATCCGCCTGATGAAGCCGAACTCGCCAGCCGGTTAGAAAAAATCCGTGCCGCCGGACTGCCCTGGTTTGTGGCCATCGAAGACGGCCAGGTTTGCGGTTACTGTTATCTGGGCTTTTATCGTCCGCGCCCGGCTTATCGTTTTACCCTGGAAGATTCCCTTTATATCCATCCGGCTTTTCAGGGGAAAGGTGTGGGTAAACGCCTGCTGGCGCACGCGATTGACTGGGCTGAAAGCCGGGGCTTTCGCCAGATGGTCGGGAATGTGGGCGACAGCGCCAACGCGGCCTCCATCGCTCTGCACCGATCGGCGGGCTTCACCGTGGCCGGTACGCTAACCTCCGTAGGCTACAAACACGGGCGCTGGCTGGACACGGTATTGATGCAGCGGACACTTGGCGCGGGCGACAGTATCCCGCCTGAAAACGGATAACGCAGGATGCGTGCCAGGCGGGCCGCTGCCCAGGGCTCAGGCGGAAGCGCCCAGCTCGTGTGAGATCGCCTGGGCGGTCGCTACCACCTTCGCCATCAGGTTTTTTGCCCCAATCTGTTGCAGCTTGGCCGTTGGCAGCGAGACCGACACCGCATAGGGAACGCGCTGCTGAATATCAAATACCGGCGCGGCGATACAGGTCACGCCCAGCTCGTTCTCTTCGCGATCCATCGCGGTGCGCTGCTGCAGAATATCTCTCAGTTCCTGCTGCATCTCGGGCAAGGTGGTGATGGTGTTTTTTGTCAGTTGCTCAATGCTGTCCTGATGGCTTTGCCAGTAGTGCAGCAGGTACTCTTCACTGCCCCAGGCCAGAAAAATTTTGCCCATCGCCGAGCAATAGAGCGGCATATGCTGCCCGATGTAGGCGCGTGTGCGCATCATGCCGGTGGTGGGTTCCAGTTTATTGATCAATACAACATGATCGTCTTCACGGCTGGAAAAGTTAACCGTTTCGCCCACGTCCAGGTTGAGCTTTTCCAGATGCGGTCCGGCTACGTGGATGATATTGAGCGATGACAGCGCTTTCTGACCGACCGAAATAAATTTGGTCGTCAGGCGATAGCTGCCAGGCGACGGGGCCTGGGTGACATAGCCACTGCTGTGCAGCCCCTGTAACAGGCGGTGGACGGTGCTTTTATTCATGCCGGACAGCTCAGCGAGATGGGCCAGCGGGCAACCGTTCGGGAAATTGCTCAGTAACTCAATTAACTGAAGGCCACGAAACAGACTCTGTGTTCCCAACGGCTTATCGTTTTTATTTTCCTTCGCTTTATCCACTTTACCCACCATCCGCCGATCCTCTCCGTTTCTGACTTCCTGAGCGCACTATCGCATGATGTTAACTCATGGCATAACAACTGGGAATCTTTCGCTTTTTTAGTGTGGCCTGGCGATCGCATTCCGCCTGGCAGGAATTGCGCTGTTCATCACAATTTCAAAACAATATTTTAACCCTATGTTTCTAATGAGGAAATAGTCGCCTCGCTTCTTTGCTTTTCCGCATTTTCAGGGATAGTATTTTTTGGAATAGTATTTCACATGTTGAAATCAGCAAGAGCGCGTCACCACGCTTGCTGCCACTACTCACCAGGCGTCACGGGAGGCTGGAATGCAAACTAACCCGGATAAACCGGTCCTGACACTAAGCCATATCACCAAACGTTTCGGGGGGAACCCTGCCGTCAATGACGTAAGCCTGGATGTCTTTCCGGGCGAAGTGGTCGCGCTGTTAGGTGAAAACGGTGCGGGTAAATCGACGCTGATCAAGGTACTGGCCGGCGTTTATACCAGCGACGAAGGCCAGATAACCTTTAATGGCAACCCCATCCCCTCAGCGGCCGCGCTAAAAACCGCCACCAGCCAGCCTGTCGCCTTTATTCATCAGGATCTGGGGCTGATCGAGTGGATGACGGTGGCGGAAAATATGGCGCTGATCATGGGCTTCAACCGTCGCCTGGGCCTGATTAACTGGCGGGCCGTGCGTGAACGGGCACGTTTAGCGCTGGAAGACGTCGGTATTCAGCTCGATCCCGATGCCCGCGTATTTGAACTGTCACGCACGGAGAAATCGCTGCTGGCCATTGCCCGCGCGGTGGCCGTCAACGCGCAAGTACTGGTACTGGACGAACCGACCGCCTCGTTACCCGCCAATGACGTACGGCATCTGTTTAGCGTGATAGAACGCCTGAAAAGTCGCAACGTCGGCATGATTTACGTGACTCACCGTCTGGATGAGGTGATTGAAATTGCCGATCGCATTTGTGTGATGCGGGACGGTAAACGCGTCGCAGAGGGCAACACGGCAGACTACAGGTTGCACGATCTGGTTGAAATGATTGTCGGCGAAGCGCTGGAAAGCAATCAGCGCCTTGTGCTGCCTGAGGGGCGTCCGCCCGTGCTGTCACTGGATCAGCTCTGCATTGATGAAGTGGGCCCGGTCTCGTTCAGTCTGCAACCCGGCGAAATGCTGGCGCTGGCCGGCCTGCGTGGTGCCGGTCAGGAAGAGATTGGTCGGATGCTGTTTGGCCTGAAACAGGCTACCCAGGGCCAGGTCATTTTTCGCGACAAGCCCTGCCATTCCCGATCGCCTCGCGAGGCTATGGCGGCAGGCATCTCGTTTGTGGCAGGCGATCGCACCGGTGAAAGTCTGGTTATGTCGATGAGCGTGCGTGAAAACCTGTTTCTCAACCCCTGCGCGAGCGGGCACCGGGTGATGTCCCATTATGGTCGCCGCGCGGAGGTGGGTGCCAGCTGGTGGAAAGTGCAGCTTTTCGACGTACGCCCTAAAAACGTGGATCTGGATATCAGCGCCCTGTCCGGTGGCAACCAGCAAAAAGTGGTGATGGCCCGCTGGATGCACCTCAATGCCCCGTTGCTGATTCTTGAAGATCCCACTGCGGGCGTCGACGTGGGCGCGCGCGAAGAAATTTATCACCTGCTCAACAAAGCGCTGGCAGACGGCGTGGCAGTGCTGGTGATCTCGAATGACCTGGAGGAAATCGCGCATATCTGTAACCGCGCGTTGGTGTTTAACCGGGGCCAGGTAGTGGGTGAACTGAAAAACGAACAGGTTACTTTTGCTAATTTACTGGAGCTGGCCTCAGCCAGCTCTGCTGCCCCCTTCGCTACCGTCTGAAAAGGCAGTCAGGAGAAACGCTATGTCTAAAACCTCGGTGAAATCTACTGCACTTGAACAACGGGTCAGCCTTGCTCAGCATGGTTTTGCGCCGTGGTCGATGCAGGTCGTCACCCGCTACGGATTACTGTTGTTATGTGTGCTGCTGGCGTTACTGTTTTCGGTACTGTCCCCGACTTTCGCATCCCTGCTCACCGTGCAGGCCATTCTGTCCAGTAAGGCCAAAATCGCCCTGCTGGCGCTGGCCGCCACCTTGCCGATGATTGTGGGCAAAATCGACCTGAACGTCGGTTTCGGGATCGTGCTGTGGCACATCCTGGCCATTACGCTTCAGGTGGAATACGGCTTTTCCTGGCAGATGGCGGTGCTGACAGTGCTGGTCTTGTCGGCGCTGTATGGCCTGCTGAACGGCATTCTGGTGGCGCTGGCGGATATCGACAGCTTCGTCGCCACGCTCGGTTCCGGCACGGTGCTGTATGCCATTGCGTTGTGGCACTCCGGCGGTCGCCAAATTGTTGGTGACTTACCGGATGCCTTTAGTGCGCTGCACAGTACCGAAGTGTTTGGCATTCCGATTGGTGCCTTCTATGTGCTGGGCCTGGCGCTGGTATTGTGGCTGATCACTGAGCACACGCCACTGGGAAGGTGCATGTATGCCGTGGGCGGTAACCCCGTCGCCGCGCGCCTCAACGGTATTGCCGTGAATAAATACGTGATCGGCGCGTTTATCGCCTCCAGTGTGATCACCGGCTTCAGTGGGGTGCTGATTGCGGCGGAACAGGGCGTCGGCCAGGCCAGCGTCGGGATGGATTACCTGCTGCCTGCGCTGGTCGGGGCTTTTCTGGGCAGTACCACCATTCGTCCGGGACGGGTAAACGTCTGGGGCACCGTGGTCGGCATCGCTATCCTGGCTATCGGGATTGCCGGTATTCAGCAGTTTGGCGGCGCGTTCTGGGTGGAACCGCTGTTTAACGGTGCCACGTTGCTGCTGTCGATTACGCTGGCCGGCTACGCTCAGCGCCGCCGTATGTTGAATCAAAAAGCCGTCGTGCGCAGTCAGAGCACGCCGGCGACCACACCTGACTCACAGCAAAAAACCATCACACCAGGGAACTCATTATGAAAAATCCGGTATTTGGTCTTTCTCTCATCGCCATGCTGGTCGCCACCTTACCAGCCCATGCAGACAGCTATCTCGATCAGGCGACAGCGGCCGTGGCCAAAGCGACGGCCAGCGCCACGACCTGGGACGGTCCGACGACCGGGCCAACGCTACAGCCTAAAAAGAAACTGATCTTTATCGCCTCGGATATGAAAAACGGCGGTGTGCAGGGCGTTCAGCAAGGCCTGAGCGAAGCGGCGAAAGTGGCTGGCTGGACGCTGGATACGCTGGACGGCGCAGGCTCTGTCAAAGATCAACTGGCGGCGCTGAATCAGGCGATTGCCCAGCGCCCTGACGGTATCGTTATCGGCGGCTGGAACCCGAACGTCGCCAAAATGCCGCTGAAAAAAGCCCTGCAGCAAAAAATCGTGCTGATGGCCTGGCACGCAGAGCCTCAGCCGGGCCCGATTAAGCAGTACGGGATCACCGATAACATTACGTCCGATTCTAATGAGGTTGCCCGTCTGGCGGCGCAGTACGCCATTGTGAAGTCAGGCGGCAAAGCGCAGGTGATTATCTTCACCGACTCGCTGTACAAAATCGCGCTGGATAAAGCCAATGCGATGAAGCAGGAAATTGAGAAGTGCAGCGAGTGTAAAGTCATCGACTTTATTGACACGCCGCTGGCCGATACCTCTAACCGTATGCCGTCGCTGACCTTTAGCCTGTTACAGAAGTACGGTGACCGCTGGCAGTACTCGCTGGCGATTAATGACCTTTATTTTGACTTTATGGCACCCGCGCTGAAAACCGCAGGGAAAGGCGGCAAAAACGCGCCATATAACATCTCGGCAGGCGACGGCTCGGTGTCGGCCTTCCAGCGCATTCGCAATGGTGAAAGCCAGGTCGCGACCGTCGCTGAACCGCTGAAACTGCATGGCTGGCAACTGCTGGATGAGTTCAACCGCGCCTTCGCCGGACAGCCCCCGTCAGGCTATGTCACGCCTGCGCACCTGATTACACCGGAAAATATCAGCCGGGATGGCGGACCGCAGAACCACTACGATCCGGAAAACGGCTATCAGGACCATTACAAAGCTATCTGGGGCGTGAAGTAACGGAGGCCAGCATCATGCAGGTAGAAAAACTGTGCTCCCCTGCCACCTGGGCCGAAGGCCCAGTCTGGTTACCGGCGCTGGATGGGGTGGTATTTAGCGATGTCAAAGGCAACCGTATGTACTGCTGGCAGCGCAATGGCGAGCTGAGTATCTGGCGTCATCATTCTCACTATGCCAATGGCAATGCCCGCGACCATCAGGGACGCGTGGTCAGTTGCGAACACGGTCGCCGGGCTATCAGCCGGACAGAAACAGACGGTACGGTGAACGTGCTGGTGGATAAAGTCGAGGGCAAGCGGTTTAACTCGCCTAACGATCTGGCGATCCGCTCCGACGGCACCATCTGGTTTACCGATCCGCCTTACGGGATCGTCAGCGATCATGAGGGTTACCTGGCTCCCAGCCAGGTGATCGGCTGCTATCTCTACTGTTTTGATCCGGAAAGCGGGCAGCTCAGCATTGCCGCCAGCGATCTGCAGCGGCCAAACGGGCTGGCGTTCTCGCCTGATGAAAGCGTGCTGTACGTGGCGGACATGTCGGTGGTGGATTTCCCGACGCTCGGCCGCCATGAGTTGCGCACCTATAAAGTGGACGGTCGCACGTTGTCTGCAGGGCAATTTTTTGCCGATGTCTCACCCGGTTTCCCGGACGGATTTTGTGTGGATGCCAACGGCGATATTTACTGTAGCTGCGCTGACGGCGTGATTATTTTCGACAGCAGCGGAAACCGTAAAGGCAAAATCCCGATTCCTGAAACGGTATCCAACTGCACCTTTGGCGGACCGAATAATGATGAACTTTATATCACAGCCAACACTTCACTCTACCGGGTAACGCTACGCTAACGCCCCTGCACAGGCAGGGCGAAAAGCAGAGCAAAACAGGTCAGCTGTCTCTCAGCTGACCGGCCTGACTGTGGCCGGAATCGGGCAAAAAAGCCCAAGATCACAGAAGTCAGAATTAATTATATCCTTCTGATTTAAATGAAATAATTTTTGAGTCATTTCTTTGACTCGCTGCATTTTTCCCCATAGCATTTAGTTGAAATGACATTCCACATTATGAAATAAATAAGACGCGGGGAGTATCAGTCAGATGAGAATCAGCTATCAGCAGTTGTATCAGGAGTTTCTTCGCGTACTCCTCAGCCGCAACGTGCCGCAGGCCAAAGCCGAGGCCTGCGCGCACATGTTTACTGAAACCAGTCTTAACGGCGTCTATTCCCATGGCGTTAACCGCTTCCCGCGTTTTATTCAGCAACTGGATGCCGGCCACATTATTCCCGATGCGGATGCGCAAAAAGTCCTGTCGCTGGGTGCGATTGAGCAGTGGGATGCGCAACGCGCCATCGGCAATATCACCGCCCATAGCATGATGGACCGCGCGATGGCGCTGGCCACGGAACACGGCATTGGGCTGGTGGCCTTACGCAATGCCAATCACTGGATGCGCGGGGGTAGCTATGGCTGGCAGGCGGCGGAAAAGGGCTTTGTCGGCATCTGCTGGACCAACTCCATTGCCGTAATGCCGCCCTGGGGCGCAAAAAGCTGCGCGATCGGCACCAATCCGCTGATTATCGCGGTACCGGGCGAGCCGGTTACGATGGTGGATATGTCCATGTCGATGTTCTCCTACGGCATGCTGGAAGTGAATCGCCTGGCGGGGAAAAGCCTGCCGGTCGATGGCGGCTTTGATGATGAGGGCAACTACACCCGCGATCCGGCCACGCTGGAAAAAAACCGCCGCATTTTACCAATGGGTTACTGGAAAGGCTCAGCGCTGTCTGTGGTGCTGGATATGCTGGCCACCCTGCTCTCTAACGGCGCCTCCGTGACTGAAGTCACTCACGACAACGGCGATGAATTTGGCATTTCTCAGGTGTTTATCGCCATCGACGTCGATCGGCTCATTCCGGGCGAAACCCGCCAGCAAAAACTCGATCGTATTCGCGCATCCATCACCGGTGCGGAACCGGCTGACAGCACACAGGCGATTCGCCTGCCGGGTGACAAATTCCCGCCACTGCGTGAAGAAAACGAACGCCTGGGTATTCCGGTTGATGAGCGCGTCTGGGCGCGCATTCAGGCGCTACAGGAGAAGGCATCATGATTACCGGACACCTTGCCAATACCGATCCCCGTCACTATCCCGCCGCGATTGCTCATGCTCTGGCCTACCTCGCCGGTCATGATCTGGCAAACATGGCCGCCGGCCGTTATCAGGACGAAGAAACCGGCTGGGTCGTACAGGTGTTAGATCTGCACACGGTTCCCGCCGCAGAGAATTACCCGGAGGCGCACCGCTATCACATCGACGTGCAGTATCTGGTGGCAGGCGAAGAAGTGATCGGCGTCGCCACACAACCGCTGGATCTGGCGGTGCATCAGCCTTACGACAGCGAACGCGACATCGTTTTTTATCAACATGCCCCCGATGAAACCCTGGTACGGATGCTGCCCGGCACGTTCGCCGTATTTTTTCCTCAGGATATTCATCGTCCTAACTGCGCGGTCAGTCAGCCCGGTCCGATCCGCAAAGTCGTGGTGAAGATCCCCACGCGCGATCTGGTGTAAGGCAGGGAGGCACGATGAGCATCACCACAAGCGCTGTCAATCATGAAAAGGTCCCTGCACTGCGCTGGCTGCGGATCATTCCGCCGATTCTGATTACCTGCATCATTTCGTATATGGATCGGGTCAACATCGCCTTTGCGATGCCGGGCGGCATGGATGCTGAACTGGGCATCAGCGCCTCGATGGCCGGACTGGCAGGCGGCATTTTCTTCATTGGCTACCTGTTCCTGCAGGTGCCCGGCGGCAGGCTGGCCGTTTACGGCAACGGTAAACGCTTTATTGGCTGGTCGCTGCTGGCCTGGGCGGTGATTTCCATACTGACCGGCATGGCCACCAGTCAGTATCAGCTGCTGGCGCTGCGCTTTGCGCTGGGGATTGCCGAAGGCGGCATGTTACCGGTGGTGCTGACGATGATCGGCAACTGGTTCCCGGATGCGGAGCGCGGTCGCGCAAATGCCATCGTGATCATGTTTGTGCCGATCGCCGGGATCATCACGGCTCCGCTCTCAGGCTGGATCATTACCGGCTGGGACTGGCGCATGCTGTTCTACGTGGAAGGCGCGTTATCTCTGGTCGTGATGGCCCTGTGGCATTTCACGATCAGTAACCGCCCGCAGGAAGCGAGATGGATTTCGCCAGCCGAAAAACACTATCTCATCACCACGCTGCATAACGAACAGCTGATGATCAAAGGGCAGAACGTGCGCAACGCCTCGCTGATGCGTGTGATGCGCGAACCGGTTATGTGGCGGCTGATTCTGGTCAATTTCTTCTATCAGACCGGCATTTACGGCTACACGCTGTGGCTGCCCACCATCCTGAAAGGACTGACGCACGGTAATGTGGAGCAGGTGGGCTTTCTGGCCATTCTGCCCTACGTCGGGGCGATCGTCGGCATGTTTCTGTTTTCTGTTCTGTCGGACGCGACCGGACGGCGCAAGCTGTTCGTGGCGCTGCCGCTGGCCGGCTTTGCGCTGTGCATGGCGCTGTCGGTGTTACTGAAAGCGCATATCTGGTGGTCCTACGCGGCGCTGGTGGGCTGTGGCGTCTTTATCCAGTCTGCGGCGGGCGTGTTCTGGAGTATTCCGCCGCGCCTGTTTAATGCCGAGGTGGCTGGCGGCGCGCGCGGCCTGATCAACGCGCTGGGCAACCTGGGCGGCTTCTGCGGTCCCTACATGGTGGGCATTCTGATGGCGTTTTACAGCCGGGATGCCGGGGTTTACAGCCTTGCCATTTCACTGGCGATTGCCGCCCTGCTGGCGATGACGTTGCCCGCACGCTGCGATTCCCCTCAACAGGAGGCATTATGAAACGCTGGCTGGGACTGGACTGTGGCGGCACCTTTATTAAAGCCGGGCTTTACGATATACAGGGCCGCGAGCTGGCCGTCGCCCGGCAAAACCTGCCGGTTGTTGTACCGGAACCGGGTTATGCCGAACGCGATATGACGCTGCTGTGGCAACAGGCGGCAGCCGTCATCCGTGAGGTGCTGACCACCAGCGGCGAGGATGCGGCGTCGGTCGCCGGTATGGGCATTTCCGCACAGGGTAAGGGGCTGTTTCTGCTGGACAAACAGCACCGCCCGCTGGGCAACGGCATCCTCTCCTCCGACCGCCGCGCCCTGAGCCTTGTGCAACAGTGGCAACGGGAAGGCTTGCCGCAGAAACTCTATCCGCTGACCCGACAAACGCTGTGGACCGGCCATCCGGTGTCGCTGCTGCGCTGGATCAAGCAGCATCAGCCACAGCGCTATGCGGCGATTGGCAGCGTCATGATGGCCCATGACTATCTGCGTTTCTGTCTGACCGGCGAGCGGGCATGCGAAGAAACCAATATCTCTGAGTCCAATCTGTATGACATGCAGGCAGCCGACTGGTCGCCTGCACTGGCAGAGATGTCAGGTATCCCGGAGATAATATCGGCACTGCCGCCGATTATCGGCCCGACGCAGATTGCGGGCTATGTCACCGACGGGGCCGCTGCCGAATGCGGTCTGCTGCCCGGTACGCCCGTCGTGGGCGGCCTGTTCGATGTGATGTCAACAGCGCTGTGCGCGGGCCTGAATGATGCGACGCGCCTGAACGCGGTGATGGGAACCTGGTCAGTGACCAGCGGCATTACCGACTGCATCAGCGATGAAGCAGACTATCCCTACGTTTATGGTCGTTATGCCATTGAGGGTCAGTACCTTATCCATGAGGCCAGCCCGACGTCGGCGGCCAATCTGGAATGGTTTTGTGACCAGTGGGGCATTAAGGACTACAGCCAGCTTAATACGTGGGTAGCAGCGCTGGTGCCCGCCAGCAGCAGTGTGCTGTTTCTGCCTTTCCTGTATGGCACCAATGCCGGTGCCGATCTGCACGGCAGCTTTTTTGGCCTGCAGGCAGGTCACACGCGCGCCCATCTGGTTCAGGCCATCTACGAAGGCGTGGTGTTCTCACATCTGACGCACCTCAACCGTATTCTGCAACGTTTTCCTCAGGTTACCGCCCTGCGTCTGAGCGGTGGGCCTACGCGCTCTGCGCCCTGGATGCAGATGTTTGCCGATGCCAGCGGCCTGACGGTTGAAGTTCCGCAGATCAGTGAGAGCGGCTGTCTGGGCGCGGCGCTGGTGGCATTAACCGGTACCGGGGCTTATGCCTCACTCCAGGCGGCCCAGCAGGCCCTGGCCCCTGACATCGTGTGCTGGCAACCGGACAGCACGTGCTATGACCGCTACCAGCAAAAGTATCAGCGTTATCAACATCTGATTCGCGTCCTGCGCGACGCCCAGGGAGACCTGCCATGAGCCTGCCCTTACTCCAGCTGGCGCTGGATCACACCACGCTGGATGCCGCGCTCACTACCGCCCGGCAACTGCATCCGCATGTCGACATTATCGAAGCCGGTACGCTTTTGTGCCTGAGCTGCGGTGTTGAAGCCGTACGTCATCTGCGCCAGCAGCACCCGGAAAAAACGCTGGTCGCGGATTACAAAGTGGCGGATGCCGGCGGCGCCCTGGCGGAGATGGCTTTTGCGGCAGGGGCTAACTGGATGACGGTGATCTGTGCCGCGCCGCTGGCAACCTTTGCCAGCGCGCTGGCGGTTGCGCAGCAGTACCAGGGGGATATTCAGATCGAACTGTTTGGCAACTGGACGCTGGATGATGCCCGGCAGTGGCGAAAGCTGGGTCTGACCCAGGCTATTTATCACCGTGGACGGGACGCACAGGCCAGCGGGCAACAGTGGAATCAGCACGATCTGGATACCATGAAAGCCTTATCAGACCTGGGTTTTGCCCTGTCCGTCACGGGCGGTATCACCCCGGATGACCTTTCTCAGTTTCGCGATATCGATGTGAAGGCGTTTATTGCCGGCCGCGCCCTGAGCGATGGCGAGAACGGCATTGCATGCGCCACCGCATTTCACCAGGCCATTGGCCGCCATTGGGGGACAGTATGAAACGCCTGCACCCGTTAGGGATTTACGAAAAAGCCCTGCCTGCGAATCTCACCTGGCCAGAACGTCTCGCGCTGGCCAAAGCCTGCGGGTTTGATTTTGTGGAAATGTCGGTCGATGAAACCGATGAACGGCTGGACCGGCTGAACTGGAGCAAAGAGCAGCGCCTGTCGCTGGTCAACGCGACCATCGAAACCGGCGTCACCATTCCTTCCCTGTGCCTGTCCGGCCATCGCCGCTTTCCCTTTGGCAGCCACGATCCGGCGATCCGCCAGCGCGCAGACGATCTGATCGATCAGGCCATCCAGCTGGCGAAAGATGTGGGGATCCGCACGATTCAGCTGGCGGGCTATGACGTCTACTACGAACCGCATGATGCAGGCACGGTCGCGCGGTTTGCCGAGGGCTTGTCACGCGCAGTGCAGCGCGCAGCAGCGGCGCAGGTGATGCTGGCGGTGGAGATCATGGATACCGAATTCATGAACGCCATCAGCAAGTGGAAAGCCTGGGAACAGCAGCAGGCTTCTCCGTGGTTTTCCGTTTATCCGGATGTGGGCAATCTCAGCGCCTGGGGCAATGACGTGACTGCCGAACTGACGCTGGGCATTGATCGCATCGCCGCCATTCATTTGAAAGATACCCAACCGGTCACCGCCCATTCACCGGGGCAGTTCCGCGATGTGCCCTTTGGTGAAGGCTGCGTGGATTTCGTTGGCGTGTTTCGCACGCTCAAAGCGCTGAATTATCGCGGATCGTTCCTGATTGAGATGTGGACCGAGAAAGCCGAGGAGCCGGTTGCCGAGATCGTACAGGCACGGCGCTGGATTGAACAGAAAATGCAGGAAGGAGGCTTACTATGAGCATTGCCATGATGAAAGAGCAGGTGCTGGCGGCAAACCTGGCGCTGCCGCGCCACCATCTGGTGACGTTTACCTGGGGCAACGTCAGCGCCGTCGATCGTGCGCAAGGGCTGATGGCGATTAAGCCTTCCGGCGTGGAATACGACGGCATGACGGCGGACGATATTGTGGTACTGGAACTGGCAAGCGGCCGCGTGGTGGAGGGCACGAAAAAGCCCTCATCGGACACGGCCACCCATCTGGCGCTCTATCGGGCCTTTGAGGACATCGGCGGCATTGTGCACACGCATTCGCGTCATGCCACCATCTGGGCGCAGGCGGGCCAGGACCTGCCAGCCTGGGGCACCACACACGCTGACTACTTCTATGGAGCCATTCCCTGCACCCGACTGATGACGGAGGCCGAAATTACTCACGATTACGAGCACAATACCGGCGAAGTGATTATCGAAACCTTCCGCTCACGCGGCATCAGCCCGACGGCCATTCCCGCCGTGCTGGTTAATGCTCACGGGCCGTTTGCCTGGGGGAAAGACGCAGATAATGCCGTGCATAACGCAGTCGTGCTGGAGGAAATCGCCTATATGGGGATTTTTTCCCGCCAGCTGACGCCTGATATCACCCGAATGCAGCAGCCGTTACTGGATAAACACTTTCTCAGAAAGCATGGAGCAAACGCCTATTACGGCCAGTAATTCTCTTCTTTTTACTCAGCGGGAGCGGTGAAAAATGAAAACAGGGTTTTATCTGACGTCCCCGGCCGATCGGCATTACGGTGCGGCGCTGTGGGCAGGGTTTTGGGGCGGTAACGTCGCCAGTTTTGTCAAATGGGGCACGGAGAATCCGTTTCCGCCCAGAACGCCGGACAGGGCAATTCCCCCCGCGGAGATGCTCCAGGATATGGGAATCAATGTCAGCAACCTGGTCTATCACTATTCCGGTCATGTGGTGAACTGGGGCGTGGCCGGTGTTCATCACCTGTTCTCGATTTTCTTCGCCCTGCTCTACTGCGCCCTGGCCGAGATTATCCCGATCATTACGCTGGGTCAGGGCGTGGCGTTCGCCCTGATCATTACCGTGGCCTTTCACGCCGTGATCCTGCCCATAAACGGCTGGGCACCGCCCTTATGGCACCTGCCGCTGGCGGAAATTGCCTCGGAAACGCTGGGACATATTCTGTGGATGTGGACGATAGAAATCTTTCGGCGCGCCCTGGGTGGACACGTATCGCCGCGCCGCGCTGCATGAGTCTGTTGCGCATGTAAGTTATCAATTTTGGTTAAGAACCCTCTGAAATCCTGATGGCGCACTTTTCTCGTTGTGCGCCTAACAGCCTCGATCGCCGCGCTTTATTCAGCAAAAATACGCTATCGTTTGGAAATGTATTTTTCTGCCCGATAAACGGCGGTTGACCATTGTTAAGTCATTTTTACAATACGGCCTACGCTTAACCGTATCGGCTCGCCCGCGCGACTGCCGCTAATGAGTCAACCGACAGGCTGTAACATTCATGAAAATCGTCTCAATCCAGTATCTGCGCGGCCTTGCTGCGTTACTTGTGGTACTGGCGCACAACTCATCGCTGTTAGAGGGTCACTGGACCCGACACATTCCAGGCGCGCTGGGCGTGGACGTGTTCTTTATTATCAGCGGCTTCATCATGACCTTCATTACCCATCAGTTTAACGAAGCCCCGACCTCATTCATGGTGAAACGCTTTTTCCGCATCTGGCCGGTCTTCTTTGTCGTCTGGCTGTTGTCTTTCGCGGTGGTGTATCACGATCGCTCTCTTCACGATATGTCCTGTGCGCTCTATTTCTGTCTGCAGAATTACAGCAGCGCCGGACCGACGTTTGGATTCAGCGCGTTAGGGCCGCCCTGGACGCTGTCTTACGAGATCCTGTTTTACGCCGTTTTCACCGTAGCGATGTGCATCAACTACCGCTATCGCAGCTACCTTTGTGCACTGATTTTCATCGTCTCCAGTGTGGGATTTCAGCTTTACTACAACGGCAGTTTTGACTTTTCCTCACAGGTTTCGCCGCATCTGACGGTGACGCACTGGTGGCAGGCGTGGATTAAGTTAATCAGTAACACTATCTGTATGGAGTTCATCCTGGGGATGCTGCTGGCAGAATTGCTGGTGAAGCGTAAGCTACCGGAACTGGATAACAGAATGCGCCGACTGCTTCAGGCAGGGCT
The DNA here is from genome assembly GCF_041954745.1 of Pantoea sp. CS_6. Lineage (NCBI taxonomy): Bacteria > Pseudomonadati > Pseudomonadota > Gammaproteobacteria > Enterobacterales > Erwiniaceae > Pantoea > Pantoea sp. CS_6. The sequence goes on along the minus strand of NZ_JAVAYG010000005.1, from coordinate 139,946 downwards.
GGTGCTGGCGGTCATTACCGCCCTGATTACAGGACCTCAGCCCTTTGGCCTGCACGGCGGTTTCTGGCTGGCCGCCGCCATCATGATCATGACGGTGATGCTGAGCTACCGTGCCGACACCGGTCACAACCGTACGCTGATTTTCCTGGGGGATATCTCATATTCGCTGTATCTCATCCACTATCCGCTCATGGTACTGCTGATGAACAGCCTGGCAGATAAAGCCTGGACAGATAACCTTATGATTTTTGTACTGTCGGTCAGCGCCAGCGTGGCGCTGGCGTCGGTAATGTTTTTCTACATTGAAAAGCCCGCCATCAAAGCAGGTAAGCGCGTCGCCCGCTGGTTGTCTGCCCCGCTGACGCTGCATCGCAGTTCGTAATCCGGTAAACACAGTGGCCTGAACCGGTCACTGTGTTTGTTGTACTCAACACGCTGCCAGGATAACGGGCGTGAGGCTTGCCCGGCGCAACACCGGGCAAGAATACCGACTCAGAACAGCACGGAGTAGTTCAGACCAAACGTCCGTCCCCGGCCTTTGTACTGATACAGCGACGGTGAACCATAGGTCGGGCTGTAGTACAGCGGCGCGCGCTGGCCCCATACCGTGGTGTAATCACGATCCAGCAGGTTTTCCACGCTGAAGCTCAGCTTGCCGACAGGCAGTTCATAGCTGCCAATGAAATCAACAGTGGTGTAGCCGTTGATGTTGTAGCCCGCGTCGTCGCTGAGATTAAACGAGGTAGTGCTCTGCACCTTCAGGCTCCACGGATCCGGCGACCAGCCAACATAGGCGGTCGCTTTCGACGGGCTGGCCACTTTCACGTCATATTTTCGCCAGCTGCCATCCACTTTGGACTCGGTTTTGAGCACGTTGAAGTTTGCTCCGGTGCTCCAGTCGGTGTCCGGGATAAAGTAATCCACGGCACCTTCCACCCCGTAAATGCGGCGCTTATCGTCAACCACGCTGATCGTCAGGTCCTGATTCTGCTGCACATTCTTGTCTGACAGCGAGTAATAGGCGCTGAGTTGCGTACGCAGATTATCGCCGGTATAGCGCCAGCCCAGTTCCCATGAATCGACTTTGATGCCCTGCAACTTGCTGGCATCCACATTAACGCTGTTGGTCAGCGGGAGATTGCCGTTAACCGCCCGGCCATAGGTGCCGCGCCCGTAATATTTGCCTGGATCGGGCAGCTCAACGCCCTGCGAGAAGTTAAACCAGGCCTGCTGCCGCGCCGTGATATGCATCAGGATACCGGCGTTATACAGGAAGTTATCGTAATCGGTAGAGCCGCCTGGAATCGCATCGGCCGAGCGCGCGGTACCGTTGGCAATCGCCTGCTGCTGAGCGTAACCGACGAAATCATCCACCTTGTTTTCGGTGTACTGATAGCGCACACCGCCACTCAGCGTAAACGTCTCATTGATGTCGTAGCTGGACTGCAGGAAGGTCGCCAGATTAGTAATGTCATAACCCGGATAACGGCCCGTGGTGTAGATGCTCTGGTTGTTCAGCCCGCCCGAGGCGGCCGACTGGCCCAGATCAAAGAACATCTGGTTGGAACTGAAACGCTCATGATCGGCGTCTACGCCGTAGGTCAGCTGCAGCCCATCGACCGGCTTACTGGTGATCGCCAGCTTACCGCCGTACTGATCGGTGTTCTGCTCTGAGGAGGACAAACTGGTGACGCGTCCGCCGGACACCGTGGGGAACGGATAAAACGCCAGTGACTCGTCCCGGTAGTAAACCTGCCCCACCAGCTCCTGACCAAGAAAATCAGTATTGGAGTACTGCAGGCTGACCAGATGGCGTTCGGTGCCGGGAAGGCGGTCGGAGTTCAGCCCTTTGCGGGTGTACGCGGTGCCTCCGCCCGTTACTGCGGAGAAGTTACGCCCAAGATAGAGGCCATAATCGTCATCGCCCTGACTTTTGTAGTACTGCGTGACCAGCTGCAGTTGCTGGTGGTCATCAATCTCCAGCGTGCCGGTGCCCATAATATCCAGACGATCGGAATACTGCAGGCCCGTCTGGGTATTGTCCATCAGCAGTGAGTCGCCCTTGCCATCATACCAGCCGCCAAACTTTTGGTAGGCAACGGACAGGCGTCCGGAGGCACGATCGGTGCCGCCGGAGAGGGCAGCCGCCACGCGTTCATCATGGTCTTTGCTACTGTTGAATCCGGTTTTGGTGCCGGTTTCAAACTCAAACTGGGTCCCTGGCTGGCCTTTTTTGGTCACGATATTGATCAGGCCACCGGTACTGCCGCCGCCGTATAGCGAGGTGGAACCGGAGATCACTTCAATATGATCGATATTAAACGGATCGATGGAATCCAGCTGACGGCTGTCGGTACGCGAGGAGTTAAGGCGTACGCCATCTACCAGCACCACAATAGCGCGACCACGCATGTTCATACCGTAGTTGGTGCGGCCCTGGCTACTGACGTCCAGGCCCGGTACCAGTTGTGCCAGCGCATCTTTAAACTCTTTTCCGCCCTGGACCTGTTGCTCCAGTTCGGCCCCTTCAATCACCCAGGTGGTCTGTGCCATTTCCGCCACGGTGCGGTGCGTACGGCTGGCGGAGACAACCATTTCATTCTCACTGGTTTGCTGTGCCACCGCCGGTGCCATCATGGCTAATAACAGCGGATTAAGCAGCCAGATATTTTTGTTTTTAGTCTTCATCGTCGTTCCTGCATGCGAGGTTAAGGTTTACCCCAAGGACTCGGTATAGTTTTGAGTGGATGCAGCACCCTGCTGCGGTTTTTCCCGGCTCGCGCTGCGCCACTGAATCAGGGCAGGCGGCGTGCTGAGATCGAATAAATCACGCCCCAGCGCGCGATTCAGAATACGGGCGGAACGCCAGGCCATCAGGCTGAGTTGCGGTTCAGCGATGCCGTGCGTTTGCATACTGGCGTTGACCGCAAAGATGTTAGTGTCCCTGGGTCCGTTCCACTCCAGCGTGAAATCTTCGCGCACGCTGAACGTGCACTCGTCTTTCATGGTCAGGCGGCTCATCAGCGGTGACAGTAGCTCGGGCAACGCCGGGCGATAACCGGTGGCAAAAATCACCACATCGCACTCAATCAGGTCATAACCCTGATCGAGCTGATGCTGTAACTGCAGCTGCCAGCATTGCTGATGGCGGGTCAGTTCCACCACCGAGCGGCTGGGAAGCAGATGCGCATTGCGCGGCTGTCCCAGCACCTCAAAGCGATGATACAGCTCGCGATAAATCGTCAGCAGCGACGCTGCCGTAATGCCATCCGAAGTCATCTTTTGCTCATCCAGCATGGTCTGGCGCGCCTTCTCACTCAGGCCGACAAAGCTGGACACGTACTCAGGGGTGAAATATTCATTGGCAAAGGCCGCTTCATCCAGCGCGTTAAAGTTATTGCGACGCGACACCCAACTGACATTTGCCGGCTCACCCCACTCTCCCCGGAAGGCGTTCAGGAACAGATCGGCACCGCTCTGCCCTCCGCCGATTACGGCAACGCGTTTGCCGCGCAGATCCGGCTTGCGCAGGCTCATCTCACTGGCGTGGAAACAGGTCGCACTGATGCGGTTGACGCACGGCGGCAGATAGGGCTGTTTACCAATACCAAGACAAATATTGCGTGCGTAGCGCTCACCGTCATGGCTGTGAATCACGAAACGCTGTTTCGTGTCGTCAAACTCGATGCGCTCCACCGTGTGATTAAAGTGCAGGTTATCCATGCCCTCGGCGGCCCAGCGCAGATAGTCAGAAAACTCATCCCGCGATACGGTTCTCAGCTCTGCCGTCATAAAGCGGTAGAATTTCTTACGCTTCACAAGGTAGTTCACAAAGCTGAACGGGCTGGTGGGCGCAACTGCCGAGACCAGATCTTTTAAGAACGAGGTCTGCATATGGCAGTCCGGCACCAGCATGCCGGGATGCCAGGCAAAATCCGGCCGACTGTCTAAAAACGCACTGGTAAAACCCTCGGCTTCGTGTGCCAGCGCCGCGATACTCAGGTTGAACGGGCCAATACCGATGCCAATAAAATCAACAGTGTTTGTCATGATTCAGTCCTTGGTGACCAGCCACAACGGGTTTTGCAGATTTTCCAGGTAAGTGGGCAACATACGGCTCCCGCCATCCTGATCGGGCCAGGTGAGCTTTACCGGGTTCAGCACGACGCGAATGATTTGTGGCTTGAAGAGGGAGAAAAGCGCAAAGCGCGCCGACAGCTGCGGGTGCGCCTGCATGTAATCGCTCAACACTGCGGCAAGCAGTTGGTAAAAGCGCCGCTCGGGTACGCCAAGGCGCGCCATCAACGGCGAAATAAAACGCAGAACCGTAACAAAATGTCCGGTTTGCAGGTCATGAATCAAATAGTCCGCGCTCAGGCGGGCCGTGACATCACGGACCGCCTGAGGCAGAGAGGCCATCTCGGGAAAATCGTCCTTCACCAGCCGCATGTCGCCCTGAAAATCCTTCAGCAGGACGCGCTGCGGAATACTGTCTTTCATCGCCAGAGTAATATTTTGTCCGTGCGCAATCAGCGCCACGCCGTAACGGCACAGCAGGTGATACAGCGGCACGACAACCACGCGAAACATCTGACTGAGCCAGGCCTCGGCGCTCAGGCCCGAGCGGGCAATGTAGGCACCGATAAGCGGCTGTCCCTGCTCATCGCACTCCATCAACGTCGCCATCAGAATCGGCGTTTCGTCCTGATGCAGCCAGCGCGCAGGATTTTCGCGCCAGATCACGCCCAGCATTTCCTGGTAGCGATAGGGGGCTTCGGCCAGCGCGGCGTAACCTTGATGAGCGACATAGCCTGCGGCCGGTTCGCCCAAAATCACCGCCCCGCTTTGCTGCAACGTTGCATCAGTGGCAAAGACATGTTGTAACCAGCGCGAGGCCAGCGGGCCCGCCGCGATGTATTTGCCAGGAATGCCGCGATAGCAGGAGGTGTTGTAGATCGTCAGCGGCAGTTTGATATCCAGTCCGCCCTGACGGCTGGCGTTGGTCAGCGTGCGCAGTGACTGCTGTGCCAGCCACCGATCGCCAAACTCGCCCAGCGAGACCATTTTGCCAGTGGCCAGATCCGCGACAAAATCGAGTGCGATTTTTTGCTGCCATTGCCAGGGATGAACCGGTAACGGCAGCCAGCTGTCGTCCAGTCCCTGTGCCTGCCAGGCCTCGGTGAACCGGGCGTATTCGCCGTCATCCATCGCGGCATGCAGCAGTTGCTGGATGTCCAGCGCGCTGTCGCAGCGCCAGACCAGATGCTCACGCTGAACCGCCAGCCAGTGCAGGCGGAACGTGTTCAGGTATTCCGGGGCGTAGCGCGCCAGTGCCGCCAGTCCCCAGCCGCGTCGGCCTTTGTTGAAGACAAATTTGGGATGGCCGCTGAGCAGGCACTGCAGGCGGTCGGCATCCAGATCGATAAGCGCGTCCGCGCTCATTCCCTGACGCGCCTGCATAAGCTGAAGATCGCCGCGCAAGGTGGCGTAGAGATCCTGCATATGCTCCGCTACCGTGGCATCGCTCATCGACAGCACCGGCTGTAACTGGCAGAGCAGGGTCTGGGCCAGTACCGGCGTATCCGCACAGCGCAGGCTTTGCGCATCGATCCATAGCCAGCCCCAGATGCCGCGTTCGGCGGTAAAGTGCCACTCAGCGCCCGGCAGGCTGATGCAGTAACGGTTATCGCCCTGCGCCTGGGCCTGAAAGACCTGCTCGTACTCCAGCTCGGCCAGCATTTTCGCCACCAGCTGACGGTTCACGGTTTCCCATGCGTGCGGATTCATCACAGGCCCACCTCGCTGAAGAAGCGGGCACGCCGGGTCATCACCAGGCGAGAGCGCTTGTGAGGGAAGTCGAACTCTTTAACGGTGGCATAGCCCGCAGGTGCCAGATGACGGAACAGGCGCTGATTATCAGCGCGTGGCTCCAGCACCAGGCGCTGGGTGTGCGGGTTATCCAGGAACAGGTAGTGGCTGATACCGCGCAGCCAGCTCTGTACATAGTGCGGTCCGCGCCACTGCGATTCGCCCACCAGCAGGTGCAGGCCGCGGTCATACGGCTGCCAGCTGTAGTGGCGTCCGATACGGTCTTCGGCGGCCCAGTAGATTTCAAAGTAGCTGAAAGGCGCATCATCAAAGCAGCCAATCAGCGGAAAGGCATAGCTGCTGGTGAGCTGGCGTTGCAGGTAGGCGGTCTGCACCGCCAGCGATCCGCTCTGCTCCCAAAAATAATCCACGCGCGGATCGTTCATCCAGCGGGTGAACATCTCGGCATCCCGCGCAGGATCGGCCACGCGGAAACTCAGCGTCCGGCGCACACGCGGATCGTAACGGCGATAGACTTCGCCTTGAGGGCGCGGCGGACGCTGGGGGAAGTAAATCTCACGTTCGGCATCAAAGACCATCTCGCCGGACGCCTGCTGACGCGGCGTGGACAGCCACAGCGGCAGTTGCCAGAACGCCTCGCGGTGCACGATATCGCTTTTCAGCGCGGCAAACAGGGCCAGCGCCTGCGGCTCTTCCCGCCATTCGGCATAGGGCAACACAATGGCGGAAAGCGACGGAGCCGCGATAAACATCTGATCCAGCGCATCACGCAACCAGCCTTCGGCAAGCGGGCCGGTATAATGCAGGACCGCACTGTTGTCCTGTCCCCAGCCCAGATTCAGGGCCTTACCAGACTTCTCGCAGCGCAAACCGTGGCCGCTGTGAACAATCGTTGCCTGAGACATTTAGCGCTCCTGGGACAGAAGAGGATTGGTGAAGTTGAAGTAGATTACCGACGGATCGACGATGGTGTTTTCGTTGTGATCGTGCAGGTAACAGAAGAAGTTGCCTTTCACATTCCAGTGCGGACTTTCCAGCACGTAATCGAGACAGTCCGTGTGCGTGACCTCGCAACGCAGCGCAGACAGCGCATCACGTACGCGCGCCATCAGGTGCGTTTCGCTGTCCATGCCCGCCGCGCCCAGTGCCGCCGTGACCGCGAACGTGGAATTCACTAACAGGTAATAGGGGAAATAGCGCAGCAGCTGTTCGCGGCTAAAGACGTTTTCTGCCTGCGCTTCGCTAATCTCATCCAGCCAGCCTGCGGCGTGCGGCATAAAGGCGCTGCCCTGGCAATCGCGATAGATCAGGCCAACCGGCAGGTCTTGTGCCATTTCCACCAGGATATTTTGCTGATGCGCTAACAGCACCAGTCCGTAATCGGCTTCGGCCGTAAACAGCGGTTTCAGCACCTGCTGGCAGTATGCATCCACCCAGGCATGGGCGGCCTGTTGTTCGCTGATACGCAGGCGCTGGCTCAGGCGCTTAACCGCCGCCGTCAGCAGTGCGTCGCCGCCGTCCGGCGCGGACTGCGTCAGGGAGACCAGCACGTTGGTCTGACTCTGCGGCTGGTCGACAATCAGGTTTTCACGCAGTGCGAACAGGCTCTCTTCCCTGATCGTGCCCTGCATATCACGCAGCCCGGCCCAGCCGTCTTCCTGCATCACACGAAACGTCGGGAAACGCGCCTGCATCGCCTGCCAGCGCGCGGTCTGCGCCAGCCGCGCCAGCCGCATGCCGCGTTTGACTTCTTTCACCGATAAAGTGCGGACGGAGTTAGTGAGTCGCACGCTCAGCGAGAACTTGATCATGTCACGACTGGTCGCGCAATAGAGCGAGCGTGATGACGTGGTGGGCAGCCAGGATGTTCCCGCCTCACCCAGATCCTGTAGCACTCCTTTCTCCATCAGTTGCTGACACCAGCTCTGCTGCAGCAAATAGTCCGCCTGCCAGGGATGCAGCGGGAATAACCACCGCTGGTCCGTCAGCGCATGCAGCAGCTGCGGTGCGTTCTCGGCCGCAAAACGCGTCAGGCGCTGCTGTAAGTTCAGTTTCAGGCTGTCGCCCGCCAGGTAGTCTTTATCCACCGCGAACCAGCGCAGCGGAAAATGCGGGGCAAAATCGGGCAGGTAGCGTCTGGCCTGCTGCGGCGTGAAAGGTTCGTGCGATTTGGGGGCAGGATGGAAAGCGTGCCCGACCAGCAGCGCCTGTTCGGCCTCGGCAAAATTGAGTGCGTTTTCGCGCAGGCCGCCCCAGTCATGACGGGACGTCGCCGCTTCGCGGGTGTGAGCATGACTTTGCATTACGCGCTGGTAAAACGCCTCGCAGCCTGCGACGGGCAGCGCGTGCTGGTGTTGTAACTTATCGACAATCAGCCTGGCGACGGTTTCAAACGCCACCGGCTGGCTGCCCCGCTGCGTCACCAGCCGGGCCGGAAAGACAAAACGGTGGTGCTGCGTCGGAGAAAAGTAAGCCACCTTAAAGTGTAAGGTCTGCTGTTCATCCAACGGGATCGTCAGTTCAGCGGGGTCACTCTGGCTCAACTGCCAGTCCCTGGTTTCACGGATCAGGGCGTTCAGGAAGCATTGTGCCGCCACGTCCCAGGCCCCGTCATGCGTTGATTGTATCATTATCAAACAATTTCCAGTCGTTATGATAATGCGAATTCTGCCGATAACAGTTCTCATTATCAACGACAATTGTTAGAATTGGCAGAATAAATTTTACAAATACATACAACAAAGATACGGGTTAGCAACATCGTGACATCTCCTGAACTGGCCATGACGCAAAAAAAAGCGTTAGCAAACTGGCCTTTAGCCATCAGCGCCGGGTTGCTGGGTGTGGGACAAAATGGCCTGCTGGTCGCGATTCCGGTGCTGGTTGCTCAGACCAGCCTGAGCCTGTCGGTGTGGGCAGGACTGTTAACGCTCGGCTCCATGTTGTTTTTGCCCGCGTCGCCGTGGTGGGGAAAGCAGATTGCCCGTCAGGGAAGTAAACCGGTGGTCCTGTGGTCGCTGGCCGGTTACGGCACCAGCTTTTTGCTGCTCGGTCTGGGCTGTGCGCTGCTGTCTGTGCAGGCCGTCAGCGCACCGATTGGATTAGGCATATTAATTATTGCCCGGGTTTTTTATGGTTTGATGGTATCGGCCATGGTGCCCGCCTGTCAGGTATGGGCGCTGCACCGGGCGGGCGAAGAGAAGCGCATGACGGCGCTGGCGACCATCAGCTCCGGCCTGAGCTGTGGCCGACTTTTTGGCCCCCTCTGCGCGGCCGGAATGCTGGTGATTCATCCGCTGGCCCCGCTGGCGCTGTTGGTGGTGGCGCCGCTGCTGGCGCTGGCCCTGTTGCTGCCGTTACAACGTTCGGCCCCGCAGCCAGCGGTGACGCGTAAAAACGCCCGCCTGCGCCCTCATTGCCTGCCCTACCTGCTATGCGCCCTGCTGCTGGCGGCCACCGTCAGCCTGATGCAACTGGGGCTGTCTCCGGCGCTGGCCCGACAATTTGCCGGGCAGACGGCGGCGATAAGCCATCAGGTTGCCTGGCTGCTGAGCGTTGCCGCCATCGCGTCACTGGGTGCGCAGTTTCTGGTGTTGCGTCCGCAGTTACTGACGCCGCTTTCACTGTTAATCAGCGCCGGGATCCTGATGGCGCTGGGCCTGGGCATGATGCTGACCACGCCGCTCTGGCTGTTTTATGTCGGCTGTGCCGTGATGTCGTTCGGTGCGGCGCTCGGCACACCCGCCTATCAGTTGCTGCTCAACGACACGCTGGCAGACGGCGCCGGAGCAGGCTGGATCGCCACCAGTCATACGCTGGGCTATGGCTTGTGTGCCCTTCTGGTGCCAGTGATCACGCACTCGCACGGCGAAGCCGCGCTGATTGCCGCCGCACTCACTGCCGCCATGCTCTTTATTGCCCTGTCGGGGCTGATCTGGCGTTCACGATCAGCCTTATCGGCTCATTAACCACAAGGAACGACGATGGCTGACGTCCCTGCTTACCGCCTTTTTGAGGTCAAACTGGCCCGCAAACATCACCTTTCACCTTCGATGCTGAGCCTGGTGTTTAACGGGCCCGACGTGGCACAGATGAAATCGGATGCGCCCGACCAGCGGATTAAGATTTTGCTGCCTGCCGAAGATGGCAGCCTGCCCGACCTGCCCAATAACGATGAGTGGTACCAGACGATTCTGTCGCTGCCCAAAGCGCAGCGGCCGCTGCTGCGCACCTATACGCTGCGCCATCTGGATGCCCAACGTGAGGAGCTCACCATTGAGTTTGTCAGCCACGGTACAGAAGGTCCGGCCTCGGCCTGGGCCATCAACGCGAAACCGGGCGACAGCCTGGTAATCGTTGCGCCGAATGCGGCGTTTGAGGCCGACAGCGGTGGCTATGAATGGACGCCGCCAGACGGCCTGCGCAATGCGCTGCTGATTGCCGATGAAACCGCCTTGCCTGCCGCGAAAGGCATTCTGGAATTGCTGGCCCGCCAGCCCCATCCGCCCCGGGTTCAGGCTTTTTTTGAGGTGCCGGATGCTGAGGATTGCGTCGATTTACAGGCGTACGCGTTTGCCGACATTGTGTGGTTGCCCCGCAAACCTGCGTTTGCTTCACATGGTGAATGCCTGATCGCGGCAATTCAGTCCCAGGTCAGCGTACCCGATGGCGGCCAGCAGCAGGCCGTGCAGGAAGAGGAAGACGGTGAGTTACTGTGGGATCGTGCGCAGGCGCGCAACAATGAATTTTACGGCTGGGTGGCCGCCGAATCGACCGTCGTGAAACTGCTGCGTCGCCATCTGATTGGCGAGCGCGGCGTTGATCGCGAAGCGATTAACTTTATGGCGTACTGGGCCAAAAAGCGGGCACACTAAGCGTCTTCTTAAGCGCATTTTCTTCAGGGAAGCCAGCATGATTTCAGGACGTTGTTTATGCGGAACGGTGGTATTCAGGCTGACACAAAAGCCCAGTCATTTTTACCGCTGCCACTGTTCGCTGTGTCGTCGCCAGACCGGCACGGGCCATAATCTGGCGACGATCGTTAATGCAGACCACTTTCGCTGGTTGGCCGGTGAAACCTTTATCGCCAGCTGGCGTCGCCCGCAGGGATACCGCAATGACTTCTGCAGGAACTGTGGATCCACTGTGCCGAACGACTTACGTGACCGGCCGCTGATCTGGCTGCCGATTGGCCTGCTGGATGACGATCTTGATCTGCATTGCGCCGGCGACTATAGCCTGGACGATGCCCTGTCGTGGAGCGGTCATCCGGTTGAAAACCGCCATCAGCAGGCTCCTGACTCGCTGGATGCCCTGCTTCACGCCCTGCACGTCACACCGTAAATCCAGTCAAAGCTGACGCCGGGTGCCGTGGCGCCCGTTACGGTACGTCCGTTTGCGGTGCCGTTTTCAGCAGGTCAAGTAAGGTCGCGATGGGCGGATCCAGCATGATAATGTCTTTTTTAATCAGCAGATGCAGCGTGGTGGCGCGGCGCACCCCATGCCGAAGCGGCAATATCTTCAGAATGCCTTTTGCCAGTTCGTGACGGATGCGCTCCTGCGGAATCCAGCCATAGCCCACCTGATGCATTACCGCTTCTACCGCCGCGTCAATGGTTGAGAAAGACCAGTAATCGCCACTGCTGCTTTCATTCTGCACTGTAAAATGTTCGCGATCCGCAATGCGAATCAGCGGATACCGCGCCAGTTGTTCCTCATCCAGGTCTACGCCGCATTGATGCAAGGGGTGATCGCGGTGCGCCACAGCGACAAAATCCACGTTCATCAACCATTCGCCCCGCCCGGCCATATCCTGACGCTGGGTTACCACCATCACATCGGCCTCAGCATAATCGGTATCGGTTTCGAGCACTTCGGTGAGATTAATTTGCGTGTGTGGGTGGCGTTGCTGAAAGGTTTTCAGGACAGCGAACAGGCGGCGGCGCGGAAAGATGCTGTCCACCACCAGATCCAGTTTGGTTCTGACGCCGCTGCGTATGGCGCCCGCATACGCCTCCAGCGAATGAAACGCCTTAAGAAGCGGCCGCACCTGCGCCAGCAGCAATTCACCGGCGGGCGTAAGTACCGCTTTGCGGCCCTCGATGTGCAGTAAGGTGATGCCAATACGCTGTTGCAGCATGGCAAGATTGTAACTGACTGAGGACTGGCTGCGGTTGGTCAGGTCGGCGGCTTTTGCAAAGCTGCCTTCTTTCATAACCTTATCCAGCAGGCTCCATTGTTCCAGCGTGGTTTTATGCATCATCAATCCATTTTTTGAATGGTTTTCATCATAAATTAGCGTTTTTAATTCATAAAGTGAATGACTAAGCTGGGTTCACCAACAGAGGAGAACGAAAGATGAGCAGCTTCGACAAACACAATCTTGACGGTTTCACAGGTAAACATCTGGTTTATACCTACGACAACGGCTGGAATTATGAGCTGTACATTAAAAACGAAGACACCATTGATTATCGTATCCACAGCGGGATGGTGGGCAATCGTTGGGTCAAAGACCAACACGTTTATATCGTCAGAGTCGCGGAAAATAGCTATAAAGTGTCCTGGACCGAACCTACCGGCACCAGCGTCAGCCTGATTGCCAATATGAGCGACAAGCTGTTCCACGGCACCATTTTCTTCCCACGCTGGGTCATCAATAATCCTGAACGTACCGTCTGTTTCCAGAACGACCATCTGGACGAAATGGCAAAATACCGCGATGCGGGCCCAACCTACCCAATCGAGGTGATCGATGAGTTTGCCACGATTACCTTTGTACGGGATGCCGGAAAAAATAACGAAGACGTGATTGCCTGCGCGGCAAGCGAGCTGCCGGCGAATTTCCCTGAAAACTTAAAATAATCACCAGGCAGGAAAGGGGCTAAGTCCCTTTTTGTTCACCAAGACGCACACAGCAATACGATTCTGCCGATGCAAAACGGCCCGGTTGATCTTTACTGGCGGTTATCCCTGACCGGTTCCTTTCCCTTATCAGGCCTCTTTTATCCCGTCCGGACATCCACCTCTGTCCGTCCCCTCTCCCCGTACACCTGGCGCAAAACAGATCTGTGCACAGAACTTTTATGTGCCTCAAACGAAGCCGATTGATAAAGACGGCAGATGCCGTCATCCTGCTTTAAAAGCCGGTAAGCACAGTACGTCAGCTGTGTGAAAATAGCCTGTGACAGTCGTCAGAAGAAGATATTGCCCGGCCACCGCAGCGCAACCACGTTATTTGCACTGAGGCGCATGGCGTTGCAGGTAAAGCGCAATCGCGGTCGTTCACCGGAGAGCGGCGGTGAACGCTAGCTGGAACAGGGCGTGTTTAAAGCACGCATTGGCAGAGCACAAGGAGTCAACGGTAATGCATATCGATCTGGACCATTTTACGCCGATTCAGAGTCTGGCAGGTGGCCTGCTGATTGGCGCGGCGGCGGGTCTGTTAGTGCTATTTTGTGGCCGCATCGCCGGTATCAGCGGCATTCTGGGCGGCCTGCTGAAACGTCAGTCGGCTGCCAAGCCGTGGCGGTTCGCGTTCATTGCGGGCCTGGTGTTGTCACCGCTGGTGTTTCAGTTATTCAGCGCGCTGCCCGCTATCGACATTGACGCCTCATGGGGACGCCTGGTGCTGGCCGGCTTACTGGTGGGCCTGGGCGCGCGCCTGGGCTCGGGCTGTACCAGCGGTCACGGCGTCTGTGGTTTATCGCGACTGTCGCCGCGCTCACTGGTGGCGACACTGGTCTTTGTGTTAACCGCCATGCTGACCGTCGGCATGATGGGTCACGGATAAACATCAGGAGGCACGATGGTCGTTTTATTTTCTCTGCTTAGTGGACTGTTGTTTGGCACGGGCTTGCTCGTCAGCGGCATGGCGAATCCGGCGAAGGTTTTGGGTTTTCTGGACATTACCCGCGCCTGGGATCCCTCTCTGGCGCTGGTGATGGGCGGCGCGGTTATCGCCGGGCTGGTAACGTTCTGGCTGGCTTCCCGACGCAAGCGGCCCGTCTTTGAGGAAACGTTTTATCTGCCTGGCAACCGCACACTGGATAAACGGCTCATCAGCGGCGCGGCCCTGTTTGGCATCGGCTGGGGACTGGCGGGCATCTGCCCCGGCCCGGCGCTGGTTCTGCTCGGCGGCGGCGTACTCAAAGGCATTGTCTTTGTCCTGGCGATGCTGGCAGGCATGCTGCTTTTTGAGTGGCTCGACAGCCGCACGTTATCGCGTGGTAAGTAATCCCAACTGGCCATCATGAAAACGTTCAGATGGCCACATGGCGAAGCACGGCCTGATACCGTCCCCGTTTCGTGATCCCTGTCCGTAATCTTGCCCTGATGCAGAAACGGAGTGGCAACAGCACGGGATCGGTTACCTGAACCACGCTTGTGGCCTGCCGCTGAACCGGATCACCCCGCCAGCGAGGAGCGGTAGCGCAGCCTGGCGGGCAAAACGATCTGCCGCTCCGCCAGGTCCTGCCCCTGAATCATTTGCGTGATGACCGAAAAGCACTCCTGCGCCAGGCGCGGCACATCCTGCTCTACGGTATCGATATGCAGTGACAGCGAGTCATATAAATAGTGATCGTCGAAACTGGCGATATGGATATCACTCTCCAGCAAATGGTGCTGGCTCATGTAGCGCAAAACCCCTTCCAGTAAGCCACAGGCGGCGGTAAACACGGCTTTCGGCGGCCTGCCTAACCGCGCACAGAGCGCGGCAAACATCTCATAGCCGCTGCTGGGGTGGTAGTTGCCCTGGATGATCCATTCCGGTCGCGGCGTGACGCCCGCCCGCGCCAGGCCCTGCATAAAGCCAGCCAGCCGATCTTTCGTCGGTGACAGGCGCGGCTGCCCACCCAGAAAATAAACCTCATCAGGATGCGCGCGCGCCAGACGTTCTACCAGCTCGGCAGTTGGCGTTAGTGAATCCGTTATCACCAGCGGCAAACTGCTGTTATTTACGTGGCGGTCAAACAGCACGACCGGCAGTTGCTCGCTCAGCTTCAGGTAGTCGCTGTCGCTCTGCTGACTGGAGGCGACGATCAAACCATCCACCTGACGCGAGACCAGATTGTTGACCACCAGGGTTTCCTGACTGGCATTTTCATCGGTGCAGGAGATCAGCAGTTGCAGACCCGCTTCACGGCACAGGTTTTCCAGCGCGTGAGAAAACACGGCGAAACCATAGTTGGTGATTTCAGGCACCACCAGCCCCAACGTATGGCTGCGATTTTCACGCAGCAGACGCGCGTGGATGCTGGGCTGATAGTGATGTTGCTGAGCAAGGGCCATGACGCGTTCACGCGTTTCCTGCGCCACGCGCAGTTCTTTACCGCGTCCGTTAAGCACCAGGCTGGCCGTGGCTTTTGACACCCCGGCCAGCGCAGCGATATCACTGATGGTAACGCGCTTTGTTTTTTTCACGACGGTGCTTCGGTTAAGGAAACAAGGGCTTATTCTACCATGCAGGATCGTAACGACCAGTAGCAGGCCGTGACTTCTGCGCTACCGCGCAGGCGTAACTCCGCCGGATGCGTGGGAAAGTAACGGCTACTCATCACGCCTTCTCCGTCATTGATAAAAATCTCTACGCTGGAGTGGTCACACAAAATATGCAGTTTGTGCGCCCGCCCGTTCCAGTGGCGGTAAAGCCATTCGCCGGTTTCCAGACTGCGGCGCGCCAGGCACAATGCATCCGCATGCCAGGTCAGCAGCAGTGAACCGGCGAAATCCAGCGTGATCCCGCCGCCTGATTCCAGCATCAGCTCAAGCCGTTGTGCAGCGAGTAACGGAGCCTGACTGGCGTTGCCGTGATAGCGCTGCGTCTCGCCGCGCAACGCCTGCAGTTCCGCCACCGGTTGCTGGTACAGTTTACCGTCGCGCGCGCTCAGTTCCCGGATACAGGTCATTTGATGAATCCAGCCGAATTTCACGGTAGGCTGATGCATCTCCTCCCCGTCCGGGACGCCCATCCAGCCCACCAGCAGCCGACGGCCATCCTCGGTCAGCGTGGTCTGCGGCGCATAGAATTCAAACCCCGCATCCAGCTCAGTGAACCCCCCGTGCGTATAGCGGGCGTTTTCATAATCCAGCGTGCCGCTGAGACAGGCGCAGGGATGGCTGTTCAGAAAGCGTTTCTCTTCCCGTTCAATGCCCTGAGGACAGCAGATCAAAAACGTCGATTCTCCCAGGGTGAACATGTCCGGGCATTCCCACATATAACCGGCTTCGCCCAGTCCACCCAAACCGCTACCGGCAATTTCGCCGAGGTTTTCCCAGTGGTGCAGATCGCTTCCGCGCAGTAGCAGGACTTTGCCCTTGAGCTGCTTGTCCTGCGCGCCCAGCACCATGTACCAGTGTGCGCCATGACGCCAGACTTTCGGATCACGAACATGGCCGGTGTAGCCCGCCGGCAGGGGAAGCACCGGCCCCAGCTTATCGAATCCCCCGTCAGGGTTCTGCACCGCCAGGCACTGCCAGGCGGTACGGGAGCCGTCGGCAAACTTAACGTTGCCGGTATAACACAGGGTTAAGGTGCCATTATCGTCTACCGCGCTGCCTGAATAGCAGCCGCTCCGGTCGTACTCTTCATCTGGCAGCAAGGCGACAGGTTCATGCGACCAGTGCAGCAAATCCGCAGAGCGCCAGTGGCCCCAGCATTTATGCTTATGCTCACAGCCCAGGGGGTTCCACTGGTAGAACAGGTGATAGTGCCCGTCGAAATGGATAAACCCATTGGGATCGTTAAGCAGCCCGGTGACCGGCGCCAGGTGCCAGCCCGGATAGTGGCTGTCCTCGCGTGCTTTAGGCTGGCCTTTCATTACCGCCTTCAGCATGGCGGGCAGCAGAGTGTTGTTAGCCATCATTCAGAGTCCGTTTTGTATTTCAGCAGGAAGGCGATCACAAAGGCGACGCTAAAGGCAATAACCATACCAATAATATAATTCAGCAGCGAACTGGCCTGAACGATCGCCATACCGGGTAAGCCCGTCAGGCCCACCGCCGTCATATACACTTTCATCGACACCACCCAGGCACCGCCGATGGCTCCCCCGATCAGGCCGGCGATGAAGGGCTTCATGAAGCGCAGGTTAATACCAAAGATGGCCGCTTCGGTAATGCCCAGCAAGGCAGAAAACGCAGAGGGCAAAGTAATCGCCTTGATTTTGGCATCCTGCGTTTTAAACCACACGGCCAGACATGCGCCGCCCTGTGCCACGTTAGCCATCGCCCATATCGGCAACAGGAAATTGACGCCGATAGACGGGTTACCCAGCAAGCCAGCTTCAATCGCGTGGAAACTGTGATGCACACCAGTAATCACGATAACGGAATACAGCCCGCCAAACAGCAATCCGGCCAGCCAGCCTGCATGGGCAATCAGGGTGCTGAGCACAAAGGAGATACCATCCCCCAATGCGCGCCCGGCCGGGCCAATGATGAGCAGTGCCACAAAGCCAGAGATGATCACTGTCAGGAAGGGCGTCAGGATCAGATCGAGAGCATCCGGGATGATGCGGCGCAGCTGTTTTTCCAGCAGACTCATAAACCACACGGCCAGCAGGACCGGAAAGACCGTGCCCTGGTAGCCAATCATCGCCACTTCGATACCAAAGAAGTTCATGGTATGGAAACCGGCCGCCACGCCCCAGGCATTAGTCAGCGCAGGATGCGTCAGAATACCGCCCAGCGTAGCGCCTAAGAACGGGTTACCACCAAACTCACGGGCCGCCGTAAAGCCAATCAGAATCGGCAGAATGATAAACGCCGCCGAACTGCACATATCCAGCATGATATACAGGGCGTTTTCCGGGTTAACCCAGCCATAGGTTTTGACCATGCCCAGCAAGCCCATCAGCAGGCCGGAGGCAACGATCGCCGGAATAATCGGGACAAAAATATTCGACAGCAATCGGGCGATACGCTGGAAGGGATTGAGCTTACGGGCCGCAATGTCGGCCGCTTCCGATTTACTGGACTCGCTGATGCCCGCTTCCGCCACAAACGCCGCATAGACTTTGTTGACCACGCCAGTCCCAAAAATGACCTGCAGCTGGCCCGCGTTGCGGAAACAGCCCTTCACACCGTCGATTTTACCGATCGCGGCGGTATCCGCTTTGGCATCCTCGACCAGCACCAGCCGGAGCCGGGTTGCGCAATGGGCTGCGCTGGCAATATTTTCTTTGCCTCCCAGCAGCGGCAGTAATGCGCGGGAGATTTGTACAAAATCCATAAAAAACCTCTGTGTTGTCGTGTAATGTTGTCAACCCGGTTGAAACGGCCCTACAGGGCCGCCCGGTCAGAACCAGGTTTCCATTTGTACGCCGAAGTTCCATTCACCGCCGGCTTCAAAGCCGCTGCTGCCAAACGCATCGCCGCGCGCATAGTTGTCCAGTCGGTGATCCCAGTCCATCCAGGTGGCAAAAAGGCGAATTTCCGGACGTTTCAGGAATTCCCCTACGTTGCTGGCTTTCAACGTAGGCGCAACGGTCAGTTTGTAGAAGTTACCACTCACTGCGCTACGCTGATTGAAGCCCTCCGGACGCAGATCCATATATTGATAGGTGGCTTCGTACTGCATTTCGAAATTCTCCGTCAGCCCCTGAATCAGGCGCATGTTGGCGGTCGCCCACTGATAGCTGTCGCCTTTGGCGTAACGATCTTTACTGCTCTGCGCCAGCACCGCCGGAGCGATATGCCAGCCGCCGCCCAGTGGGGTGATCCCGTAGCTGGCCAGACGCCAGGTATCCGCATCCGGCAGCAATGCGCCGTCGGACCCAATGGCTTTGACCTCTGCACCTAAGCCGTGACCATACAAGAGCGCGGTTTTCGCCGTTCCTTCACGCAGACCATAAAAGCTGTCGTTGTGCAGCCCCACCAGGGCATGCAGACCGGTATTCGCAGCATCGCCTTTCACTTTCAGGCCATTCACGTCCAGCCGATCGTCATTGTCTTTGGCGCGCATACCGCTGAGCATCAGCTGGAACGGGCCGTAATAGTTGTTGGCTGTCAGAATGTAGTTCTGTGCGGTGTTATCGTTGTTTTCGATATCACCAAAGGTGCGCCCGTAGAGCGACAGGTTGCTGTGAGCCTGATCGCTCCACTTCATGTCGTAAATACCGGCACCGGTCCCGGCGAGGAACACAACGTCGGAGTCGATCCAGTGAATATCGAAATTGTCGCGGTCAAAGCGTTTCCCCGCCCAGACGGTGGTGTCTTTGAACGCGTCCGTAAAGGTGGGCAGTTGACCGAGTTCCACAAACGCCTGCCGCAGGTTGAGATCGCTACTGGCGGCCGTCCAGTCGTTATAGGTCCGCTGACCGTCGGCCAGCATGGCTTTAAAGCGGGTGGTCGCCCCGTTTTCCAGCGTTTGCTTATGTTCCAGATTCAGTTCGACATAGGTATCCGGTTCGTTGCCTAAGCGCCCGACATGCCCACCGGTTTCCCCTGCCGGCGTCACGGTCGGGCCGCCCTGCGTTTTGGCCGCCGAGCTGTTCATTAATAAGCCAGAACGCGCATAGCCGTGAAATTCAAAGCCCCCGTCATCACTCGCCTTCTGTTCCAGTTTCGCCGTGCGCTGTTCCACCTGGGTGGCAGTGGCCTGGGTTTGCTGTTGTGCGCTGGCAAGCTGCTGGGCCTGTTTTTCTGCTGAAGCGGCCTGTTTTTCTGCGGCGTTTGCGCGACGTTCGGCGGCGTCAGCACGCTGCTCAGCCGCCTGCAGGCGCTTTTCCAGCGCGGCCAGCCGGGCTTCGATACTGCTCATGCTCGGTTCCGCAGCCAGAGCCGGGCCTGCGCAGAGCAACAATCCAACGGTTGCAGCAAGTCTCTTTTTTCTCATCGTTTTGCCATTCCAGAAAGGTTCAGGTCGTGGTGTTGTCATTTTGCTAAACCGGTTTAGGTTTTGGATAATATTGATCGCCGGATTTCCAGGCAAAGCAATTTGCTAAACCGTTTTTATGATTGTGAGTCAGTTCGCAAAACGACACGATGTGGTGGGAAAGGAAGCGGCAAAAAGCGGGGAGCGCGGACAAAGCAATGGGCAGTCTCCTGCCCAGTGTTAAGGGGATAATTGTGCGTCAGACAGGCTGCCGACGTAACGCTGTCAGCGGCCCTGGCCCGCTGAGCGTGAAGACGGAAAGCAGCGTGAAGGCCAGTGCAATACAGCCCAGCACCAGATACGCGCCCTGGAAGCCAATGCTTTCGTACATATTGCCTGCCAGTACCGACATAAAAATCATCGCTAACTGCTTAAAGAAGCAGAAGCACACCAGATAAATCGTGGCGGAGAAGCGCACCTCAAACTGGCTGGTGATGTATTTAAAACAGCCGACGATCAGGAAAGGGATCTCAAACATATGTAATGTTTTCAGGATCACCACCTCCACCGCCGTGGTGGCAAAAGAGGAGCCCATAATGCGCACAGACATGATCATGCCCGCCAGCAACAAGGCATTTTTGCCGCCGATACGGTTAACGATGAGCGGCGCAAAAAACATGATGCAGGCGTTCAGCAATTCGCCCAGCGTGGTGACGTAACCAAAAACGCGCGTGCCCTGCTCACCCGACGTAAAGAACGAGGTAAAGAAGTTGGCGAACTGCTGATCAAATACATCGTACGTACAGGAAACGCCCACAACATATAGCGACAAAAACCACAGTTTGGGTTGCTTAAACAGCTCCAGTGCCAGCTTCAGACTGAATGCGGACTGGTTCGCCCCCACGGCCTGCGCCACCGTGGCAGATGAGGAATTGCTGGTGCGTGAAAAGAACAGCAGCAGCGCCAGGATCACGGCACAGCCAGAGCCTAACCAGAAAACAAACTGGTTATTAATGGTGAACATGATGCCGACGATAGAGGCGCACAGTGCCCAGCCAACGCAGCCAAACATACGGGCCCGGCCAAATTCAAAATGGCTGCGGCGACTGACTTTCTCAATATAAGCTTCAATTGCAGGTGCCCCCGCATTGTAGATAAAGCCCAGATAAATACCGCCCACAACCGAACCCGCCAGAATATTCACCTGCAGGAGCGGGCCAAATACATAAATAAAGAAAGGGGCGAACATCACCAGCATGCCGGTGATCACCCATAATAGGTGTTTGCGCAGCCCGAGTTTGTCGGACAGCAGCCCAAACAGCGGCTGGAACAGTAACGAAAACAATGAAATGCTGGCGAAGATAATGCCGGTGTCCCCTTTGCTGATGTGGTTAATATCATGCAGCCAGATGGGGAAGAACGGGAAATAGGCACCCATGATGAAAAAGTAAAAGAAGAAGAAAAGGCCAAACAACCAAAAGTTAGTATTTTTTAAATAGTACATAGCGGACTTCCTTATACGAGAGTCAGGCAGGCCGGAGCCTGCCCGCTAAGTTACTTTTGTTGCCCCCAGGTAAACTGGTAGCCATAACGTCCGGCACTAAGCAGGAATTCAGGGGACACCGACGGACTCCAGGAGTCATCGCCGCCGACGCCCATATGGAAGCCATCAATGTTGAGCCAGGTACCTGCTTCAGGCTGCAAAAGGTGGCGATGGCGGGTGTCCATCAGCTGTTTCTGGCTGTAGCGGCTGATGTTGAACTGAAAATCACCGCGCCACTGATGGACACCGTACCGCAGTTCACGCGTGCCACAGCGCAGGCCGTTCTCGGTGGGGAAGACATACGGCGTGTACATGTCGTCCAGCGATAAATCCCAGCGATCAAAACAGGCCGCGGTCAGGCGATCCGGGTAGTTTTCATGGGGACCCAGACCTAACCAGTTCACCCGATCAGCCACCTCCGCTAACTGGCAACACATCCCGATGCGGGCCGGATACGGCGTATCGCGGGCGACCTCAACATTGACCGTCACCTGCATCTCACCAAAGCCATCGATACGGTATGTTTTGCGGCTGACAAACAGGGTCTTGCCCTGGAACTGCCAGGCATGCGCGGTGGTAATCAGTACGGCATCGGTGAGCGTTTCAGCGCTGCACTGCAGGGTGATAACGTCCGCCTGGTAATGCCCCGCCGCTTTCCAGCGCTCAACCCAGGCGTTGGGATCGATACGGGTGGCCTCGCTGACACCGATATCGTTATCCAGTGGCGCGCGGGTGAACTGGTCCGTCAGCGGCGACAGTAACTGTGCTTTTTCATCAATCCAGTACTGCGTCAGGACGCCCTGCTCCCGACTGAACGCCCAGAGCTGGTTATTCACCATCACGCTAAAGCGGTCTTCGCTGCGCTCAAGCACGGGGGCGCTGGCGGCCACAGACGCAGGCGCGATATCAAGAATCGTCTCCAGCGGCCACTGCTGCCAGGCACTGATGTGTCCGGCTTCGGACCAGGCGGTAGGTTGCGGCTGCTCTACGCGCACCGTTAACCACAGTTGCCCTGCGGATTCTGGCAGTGGCATGGCGGGCAGGGTGATGCGCTGACGGCCCTGCGGTGCGATGTCGAGCGTGACCTCACCTGTCGCCAGCAGATTACCGTCCTGGGCCACGGACCAGTGCAGAATTTCATTGTCACTATGGCGGAACAGGTATTCGCTGGTGACCTCCAGCGTGCGCTCACTGCCGGGCAGCAGGCTGAACTGGAAGAACTGCTGTGCGTGGCGCGCTTCATACAGCGACGGATGCGGCGTCCGGTCGGCAAAAACCAGCCCGTTCATGCAGAACTGACGGTCGTTGGGCGTATCGCCAAAGTCACCGCCATAAGCGGACCAGGCTTCGCCGTTCTCATCGTACCGAATTAAAGACTGATCGACCCAGTCCCAGACAAAACCGCCCTGCAGGCGGGGATACTGACGGAAGGCCTGCCAGTACTTCGCATAGCCGCCCAGGCTGTTGCCCATCGCATGGGCGTATTCACACAGAATCAGCGGCCGCTGCTCGCCCGGCATCGACAGCCATTTCTTAATCGACCATTTTGGCACCGCCGGGAACGGCTGGTCCTGATCGACGCGCGCATACATCGGGCAAATAATGTCAGTGGCCGCCGTGTTGGCGCCGCCGCCCTCATACTGCACCGGACGGGACGGATCTTCGCTTTTCAGCCAGCGATAGAGCGCATCATGGTTGGCACCATGGCCTGATTCATTGCCCAGAGACCAGATAATAATGCAGGGGTGATTGCGGTCACGCTGCACCATGCGCGTAACGCGCTGGCTCATCGCGGGCAGCCAGACCGGATCGTCACTCAGGCGATTCATCGGCACCATGCCGTGGGTTTCGATATTGGCTTCATCCACCACATACAGCCCGTAATAATCACACAAGCTGTACCACAGAGGATGATTGGGATAATGGGAGCAGCGCACGGCGTTAAAGTTATTCTGCTTCATCAGCAGAATGTCCTGCACCATTGTTTCGCGATCCATCACCTGGCCGTGGACAGGATGGTGCTCATGACGGTTGGTGCCGCGGATAAGCAGTGGCTGGCCATTGAGTAACAACAGGCCGTTCTCAATACTGACGTGACGGAATCCCACATCGCAGGCTTCCGCTTCAATCAGCGTGCCGTCCGCCCGGTGCAACTGCACCACCGCCCGATAGAGATGCGGCGTTTCCGCGCTCCAGAGCGCAGGATTGTTCACGCGGAGGGACAGCGTTGTCCGATCGTTCCAGGCGCCGCGCTCGTCAACGATCGCACTGCCCAGTGGCGATGTCGCGTCCCCCACCAATTCAGTGCCTGCAAAGAGCTGTATGCTCACCTGTAAGTCGTCATCCAGCGTGCCGGCGACGCGCACCTCGGCGTCCAGCCGGGCACGGCTGAAATCGTCATTGAAATGTGTGCGGATACGCAGATCGCGGATATGGGTGGCCGGTTTGTGCAGCAGGGTGACATCGCGGAAAATGCCGCTCATGCGCCACATGTCCTGATCTTCCAGGTAGCTGCCATCGCTCCAGCGTAACACCATGACGGCAAGGCGGTTTTCACCCCTGACCAGGTACTCCGTCAGATCATATTCCGAGGGCAGACGACTGTCCTGACCATAGCCAACCCAGCGGCCGTTGCACCACACATTAAACGCTGAATTCACACCATCGAATACCACTCGGGTTTGTCCTGACACCAGCCACCCGGCATCCACATTAAATGTGAGCGAATAACATCCTGTGGGGTTTTCAGCGGGAACGAAGGGGGGATTTACCGGGATGGGATAGGTGACATTGGTATAGATGGGAACATCATAACCCTGCATCTGCCATACCGACGGCACGGCTATCGGCGCGGCCTCGGCCAGATCCTGCGTCCGCCAGCTCTCCGGTACGGCCTCGGGCGCGGTGAAATAAGCAAATTGCCACTCGCCATTCAGACACTGGACGTGCCCTGACTGATGCTTCTCACGCGCTGCTTCTGCACTGCGCCAGCTGCAAAAAGGGGGATGGGCTTCCAGCCGGTTACGTTCGCTGATGCCAGGTTTTTCCCAGTCGCGCCGGGCCAGTACGGCAGCCAGTGAATCTCTCTCCAGGGCCATGTTACTCTCCTGCGTAAAATTGTTATCCGCTCACATAAAAATGACATTACGAGCCAGGTCAACGGTTGTAAAGCAGGGAAAGGCGAATGAGTGAACTGCCTCACAGCAAAGCGCATTCGGGCATAACGTAGCGTCGGGGGCCTGGCGAAGCAGGACAAAGCGGGCGCGGTCAGGCAACGTCGAAGCCGTCACAGGTCAGTCAAATCAGCCGGAAACCTGATAAGGCCAGCGCAACGCGGTGAAATGACACGGCAGGAGAAGGGGGCAGGTTCGGGTGCGTAATCCGTCGTGGTCGCCAGGGTGACGGAACGCGCGCATCTGGGCGTTCCGCCAACGGTCACCTGCCCCGTATGGGTTCTGCTGCCCGCCGGGCGGGCCTGAGCGCGGCGACAGTGGGCATTAGCCCGCAATCTGATGACGATAGGGCAGCGCCGTCATCGCGCCTTTGGCGGTCGTCGCCAGTGCGCCACATTGCTGAGCGCTGGTTAAGCATGCCGCCAGCTCCGTTTCATTGGTGGGCAGGCCTTTTTCTGCCAGTCCCCACAATAACCCCGCGACAAAAGCGTCACCGGCACCGGTGGTGTCCACGCTCACCACGGGTAACGTGGGATAGTGATAATGCTGGCCCTGGTGCCAGACTTTTACGCCGGCTTTGCCCTGGGTAACCATCAGCAGACTGATCGCATAGCGTTCTGCCAGCATCTGCAGGCTGTCACCGCCCTGCGCCTCTTCGGTCAGAAAGGCCAGCTCTTCCTCCGACAGCTTGACCACATCTGCCTGTTGCAGCGCGCGGTTCACACAGTCACGTAACTGCGCGTCATCGCGCCACAGGTCGTGACGAATGTTGGGATCAAAGCTGACATATCCCCCGGCTTCGCTAATCCGCTGCATCGCCGTAAAGGTCGTGGAACGGGACGGTTCGGCGGCCAGCGCAATGGAACAGCAGTGAAGCCACTCGCCCGGCTGAAACGGCGGCAGATCGCCTTGTTCAAGAAACAGGTCTGCGCTGGGCCGGACCATGAAGGTAAAGGAGCGTTCGCCCTCATGGTCGAGCGCGACCACGACCGTTGACGTGCGATGCGCGCTGTCCAGCGTCATATACGCCGTCTCAACCTGCTCACTGGCCAGCGTTTGCTGCATAAAATGGCCAAAGGGATCGTCCCCGACCCGGCCGATAAATCCGCTCTTGCCCTGCAAGCGGGCAATGCCGACGGCCACATTGGCGGGCGCGCCGCCTGCACACTGAATTAAATGCCCCGGTCCGTCCGGAAGCAGGTCCACCACGGCGTCACCCAGACACCAGACTCGCGCTGTCATCGTTATCTCCTGCTCAGCTATAGCTAAATTTTACTAAACCGTTTTAGCATAGCAATGCTCAGCCGTCATCAATGTGATTTAGGCAGAGAAAACAGACACAGGGCTGACGGTCAATTGCCTTAAGCATTGTAGTAAAGCGATACAAAGTCACCGCCACCAGGGTTAAACCGGCGTGCTGGCAACTGCTACACTCGTGACACTCCAAACACAAAAAGGCGAACCTCATCATGTCTGAACAACACTATCAGCCCGCTAAAGTCTGGAAGTGGGACCCGGAAGCCAAAGGTAACGGCGCCAAAACAAATCGCCCAACCGCAGGCCCAACGCATGAAAAAGCCCTGCCGGTCGGTAAACATCCTTTGCAGCTTTACTCCCTTGGTACGCCAAACGGCCAGAAAGTCACCATTCTGCTGGAGGAGCTGCTGGCGCTGAACGTAAATGATGCGGAGTACGATGCCTGGCTGATTAACATTGGCGAAGGCGACCAGTTCACCAGCGGCTTTGTTGATATCAACCCGAATTCCAAAATCCCGGCCCTGAGTGACCACTCTGCCACGCCGCCGATTCGGGTGTTTGAATCCGGTAATATCCTGCTCTATCTGGCAGAGAAATACGGTTATTTTCTGCCAAAAGACATTGCGAAGCGCACCGAGACGCTGAACTGGCTGTTCTGGCTGCAAGGCTCTGCCCCTTATCTGGGCGGCGGTTTTGGTCACTTCTATTACTACGCGCCAGAGAAAATTGAGTACGCCATTAACCGCTTCTCACTGGAAGCCAAACGTCAGTTTGACGTTCTGGATCGTCAGCTGGCCAATAACCGCTATCTGGCCGGTGATGACTACACCATTGCTGATATCGCCACCTGGCCGTGGTACGGCAGCATGGTGCTGTACAACCAGTACAACGCGGCCGAATTCCTGGATCTTCAGTCCTATAAAAATGTGGTGCGCTGGGCCAAAGAGATCGCCCAACGTCCGGCTGTAATGCGTGGTCGCAAAGTTAACCGCGTGATGGGCGATCCCGCCGACCAGTTGCGTGAACGCCATGATGCATCGGACTTTGATACCCAAACCCAAGACAAGCAGGCCTGAGGAGAAAGACAGTGAGTGCATATGTCGTATTTATTCGTGATAACACCCTGAATCAGGATGAAATGGCTGCCTACGCGGAAAAAGCGGGCAAAGCACGGGGTGACCATCCCATCAAACCGCTGGCGTTCTATGGCGAACTGGAAACGCTGGAAGGGCCTGAAGCCGAGGGCGTTGTGATTATTGAGTTCCCGACGACTGAGGCGGCGCATGCCTGGTATGACAGTCCGGAATACCAGGCGGCGAAACAGCATCGCCTGAAAGGCGCCAACTACCGTGTACTGTTAGTGAAAGGCGTGGACAGCTAACGGCCTGGGGCCGCTGTCGTCCTGCGGATCACGACGTCATCCTGACGGACCCGCAGGCCGGCGGCTGCCCACTTAGCCAGCCAACGTAACCCCTGCCCTTGTGAACCTCATCCCGGGATGGTTCCCCTGTCTTTAATCAGCTAAAACGAAACAGCGAAATCGCCTGCTGCAACGCGCCTGCCTGCTGCCGTTGCTGCTGCGCAACCTGAAGCGTTTCGGTCACATGTTTGACGTTATGCTGCACGCTGTGATCGATACTGCTAATACTTTGCTGAATCTGCGCAATGCTCTGATTCTGCTGGACACTCATCTCAGAGAGTTCACTTACCAGCTGTGACAGGCTGTCGATACTTACGTGAATGGCCTGCATGGTTTGCGCGGCCTGGTCAACCTGAACGGTGCCCTGACCGGCGCTGGAGCTGGAGGCATCCATCAGTTGCCGGATTTCCCGTGCCGCATTCTCACAGCGTAACGCCAGGGTACGCACCTCACTGGCAACGACTGCGAATCCGCGTCCTTCCTGACCGGCTCGTGCGGCTTCCACCGAGGCGTTCAGCGACAGGATGTTGGTCTGGAAGGCAATGCCGTCAATCAGTTCAAGAATGGTTTTTACCCGCCCCGACTCGACATTAATCTGGGCCATTGAGTGCATGGCCTGCTGAATATTCTCCTGGCCTTTACTGGCGACCTGGCGGGTTTCCCGGGCCAGATCGCAGGCCGTTTGCGCTTTGTCCCGCGCAAGACTTGCCGCCACGCTGATTTGTGACATTGCACTGGTCGCAACATCCAGCGCCTGCGCCTGCTCGTCAGTGCGCTGTGACAGCGCGGCATTACGAGACAGCATACTGTCTGATTCCTGCAGCAGTTCCGCAACGCCGTGGCTGACCTGATTTAACGTACCGCGCATCGTCCCCAGCGTCTGACTAAAGGTGCGGGCAAAGGGCGTTTCGCTCTGCTGACTGTCCGCAAACAGCGTCAGGCAACCAGGCTCGCGGTTAATGCGGGCAGCCAGTTGCGCCACTTCGCTGGAGGCGCGCAAATCCGCAGCCATCTGCCGGGCAATAAGCACCAGCATCGCGGTTTGCGCCACCACAAACAGTGAATGAAACAGCACCATCTCCAGACCTGGATGGTGAAAGACCACGATGCCAAACCGATCGTGCTCCTGCAGATAGTTGAATACCAGGTGATGCACCGCGCCCGTCGCGGCTGCCATCAGAAGCGGTCGGCTGTCGCGGTAAACCAGCAAGACCGACAGTAAAACAAACACCGAAAAGTGAAACTCGGTTTCGCCCCGGCCCAACTGAATCAGCAGCCCCGCAAACCCAATCAGCGTGAAGGCCAGCCAGAGTCGGGAAAACAGCGTTCCGTTTGCCAGCCATCCCACCAGCGTGGCGACCAGCGCCAGCGCGGTACCCACGGTTATGGCCAGCCACGTTGACTGATACAGACTGCCGACGATAGCGGAAATCACTACCAGGGCCCAGCACAGCATAACAATCAGCCTGTCGGCCTGCTTCGCAATACGCTGAGGGGAAACCCCCTCCCCGACGCGGGTTAAATCTGTATTCATAGGTACGCATCCACCAGAGGTTGCACCGCGCCTCAGACCTGAGGCGTGCCCAGAGTTGGTCGGCGCAACGGGCGCAGACACATAAGATTGGTATCGACGCGTTCCGTAAATACTTTATGGCGGGTAATGCATAACTGAGGGCGATTTTTCAAAACCTCACAGATTCGTTAACGATGCATCCATCTGCAAATTTTCCTGCAGAAAAGTCACAAACGCCGAGATGCGTGCTGGCGGCTGCCGCTGCGCCTGCCAGACGGCAAAAATATCGCCATCGGGCGCATGCCAGGCAGGCAGAACATGCAGCAATTCCCCCGCCGCAATGCTGTGTTTTGCGTCCCACCATGAGCGCAGCAAAATACCATGACCATCCAGCGCCATGCGCATCGCCACTTCCCCGTCGTTGGTCACCAGATTACCGCGCACCTTCTGGCTCAGGCTCTCAGCGCCGCTGACTAAGCGCCACAGAGCGAAGTCGCTGTCATGTTGCCTGAGTAAAATGCAGTTATGTTGCGCCAGCGCACGGATACTGTCTGGCAGGCCGTGCTTCGCCGCATAGCCTGGCGAGCAGCACAGCACACGCGGATTCTGGACCAGCTTACGGGCGATCAGCCGCGAATCCGGCGGCTCGCCTACGCGAATATCAATATCCACATGCGCATCAAGAAAATTCAGCGGCTGGCTGCTGAGCTGCAGGGAGAGGGCCAGATGAGGATGGCGGGCGGCAAAAGCTGACACGCAGGGTGCAATATGGCGACGGCCAAAGCCGAAGGAGGCGTTGATGTTCAGCGTGCCGCGTAACTGCGTCGTTTCACCACTGACCGCCTCTTCCAGTGCCGCCAGTTGCTCCAGCAGCGGACGTGCACCGTCCAGATAGCGCCGCCCTTCCGGCGTCAGCTCCAGCCTGCGCGTGGTGCGGCGCAGTAACTGTACGCCCAGCCGCTGCTCCAGCTGGCTTAATCGTTTGCTGACGGCCGCCAGCGATAATCCCAGCTCGCGCGCCGCCGCCGTTAAGCTGTCCAGAGAAGCGACGCGCAGAAAGAACACTAAGTCATCACTGGAGGTGCGTGATTCTCTACTTTGATTCAACATGGGAT
This sequence comes from Pantoea sp. CS_6, assembly GCF_041954745.1. Classification (NCBI taxonomy): domain Bacteria; kingdom Pseudomonadati; phylum Pseudomonadota; class Gammaproteobacteria; order Enterobacterales; family Erwiniaceae; genus Pantoea; species Pantoea sp. CS_6. The sequence continues at coordinate 110,280 of NZ_JAVAYG010000005.1, read as the reverse complement.
TAACTTCCAGGCTAATTATTTACCTCAGGTGGAGAGTTATACTGCGCCGATGCCCGATCATTAATCAAGCTGCATATCGACAGCCTTCACCCACTGACGGGCCCCTACAACATCAACCTCAGAGGTACCCTGTGACAGAGAAAATTCATCGTATCGCCGTGATTCCCGGCGACGGCATTGGTAAGGAAGTGATGCCAGAAGGTATTCGCGTGATGAATGCCGCAGCAGAGAAATTTAATATTCCGCTGCAGTGGACGTGGTTCGATTATGCCAGCGCGGAATACTGGCAACAGCATGGCAAAATGCTGCCTGATAACTGGTTTGCTGAGCTGAAAACCTTTGATGCGATCTATTTTGGCGCGGTCGGCTGGCCCGATATCGTGCCGGATCACGTTTCTCTGTGGGGGTCGTTACTGCAGTTCCGTCGTGAGTTCGATCAGTATGTTAACCTGCGTCCGGTCCGCCTGATGCCCGGCGTGAAAGCGCCGTTAGCCAACCGGCATCCCGGTGATATCGACTTTTACGTCGTGCGCGAAAACACGGAAGGTGAGTACTCCAGCGTCGGCGGCACGATGTTCCCCGGCACAGAACGAGAAGTGGTCATTCAGGAAACCGTGATGACCCGGGTGGGCGTTGACCGCATCCTGAAGTTTGCCTTTGACCTGGCGCAGCGTCGGCCTAAAAAACACCTGACCTCTGCCACCAAATCAAACGGCATCGCCATCACCATGCCTTACTGGGACAACCGCGTTCAGGCAATGCAGGCGCATTATCCTGACGTTAAGGTCGACAAGTATCATATTGATATTCTGACCGCGAATTTTGTTCTGCATCCCGACTGGTTTGATGTCGTGGTGGCCAGCAATCTGTTCGGCGACATTTTGTCAGATCTGGGCCCTGCCTGTACCGGCACCATCGGCATCGCGCCGTCCGCCAATATTAACCCGGAAGGCAACTTCCCCAGCCTGTTTGAACCGGTACACGGTTCCGCGCCCGATATCGCCGGTAAAAACATCGCGAACCCGATTGGTCAGATTTGGTGTGGTGCGATGATGCTGGAGCATCTGGGCTACAAGGCGGCAGGAGATGCCGTGCTGGATGCCATCGAACGCACGCTGGCCGCAGGCGAGCACTTAACCCGCGACCTGGGCGGCAGCGCCAATACACAGCAACTGGGCGACGCTATCGCAGCGGCGCTGTAAGTTACTCCGCCAGCAGCACCACGCTGTCCGGATGCCAGCCTGGCGGCAGTGGCTCAGGCCGCTGAATCGCCAGATGGTGCAGGTGCAAATGTTCAACGCCGCGCGCGAACAGGCCCGGCAGCCCGCCCGGATAGCGCTCCACGCCGTACGCCTCGCCCGTGGCCACATCCACCCGGTACGCGTTGTCCAGCCCCATCCCGGTCGGTGAGTCCGGATTACAGGGCGGGCGAACGTCGAACTGACCCTGTACGCCCTGCGCGACTGTCTGACGCAGCTGTAGCTGGCTGATGACGATGTCGCGGATCCAACCCGGCTGCGCCGCATGCAGGTTGATCGCTCCTTCTGCCACACCGCTGAGATGGCTGAACTGAACCTGTTCAACGATCCCCGGTGGCACCTGCGGATCGCGCGTGCGCACAGAAATAAACAGGGGATCGGCTTTGCCCCAGTGGCAGGCGGCAACATGGTGACAGTGAAAGGTGATGTGACTGAACAGGACGCGCCGTATCGCACCGCCGTCCCGCGAGACGATGCCAATGCCGCGGTTGGAATCAAATATGCTGCAGCCGGTCACGGTAATATCTTCGACGTCATCCCAGGTTTCCGTGCCGATTTTAATCGCGCAGCTGTCGCTGCGCAGCAGGCAGTTGCTGATCGCGATGCGCCGGGCCGGACGGCGCAGACTGCCAGGCTTCAAGGTCGTTTTAATGCAAATCGCATCGTCAGCGGCGCTGAAGTAGCTGTTGCTAATCAACACGGCCTCGCAGCTGTCGATATCCAGCGCGTCCGTGTTGGGCAGCGTCATGGCGTTATCAATGGTCAGATGGTCAATGTGTACATGGCGGCAGCTGACGAGGTGCACGGTCCACATTGGGGCCTGGAACAGGGTAAAGTCCTTGAGCGTCACCTGCTCGCAGTCCTCAAAGACGATCATGCGCGGTCTGTCTGCCCTGGGCATGCGATAGCCCTGTTCGTCGGCCTCTGCCGCAAACCAGGCTTCGGCGTCGCCTTCTATACGGCCTTTGCCACTGATCGTCAGATTGCGCTGCCCCAACGCATACAGCAGGACGTTATGCGATTTCTCAGCACTGCTAAGCGTCTTCCATTGCTGATAATCTGCCAGGTGCCGGCTGGCAATCAGCACCGCCCCGGCGGCCAGATGCAGCTCAAAATTGGAAGGCAGATTCAGGCTGCCACTGCGATAACGCCCCGGTGGCAACGTCAGCCGACCGCCGCCCGCTTCGGCAATCTGATTGATCGCGCGTTGCAGTGCCTGCGTGTCCGGCGTTTCACCGTCCGCAGCCGGATGAAAATCAGCAAGAGAAAGATCCATTTTTCGGCCTCCGTCGTGAAGTGTGACCTGGTGGGGTTATTTCACCGCGCCTTCGGTCACGCCACTGATGAATTTGCGCTGGAAGAACAGGAACACCAGAATGAGCGGCATAATGACGATCATCGCCCCTGCCATCAGTACCGGGATATCGATGGTGTTTTTATTCTGAAAAAACATCATGCCAATCGGCAGGGTACGCAGTTCGTCTTTATTCACCAGAATTAACGGGATAAGAAATTCGTTCCACGTCCAGATAAATAGCAGCAAGGCCAGCGTGGAGATCGTCGGCCAGATAGCCGGGACTAAAATGCCCCACAGGATTTTGACGCGCGACGCACCATCCATTACGGCCGCTTCAACCAGCTCTTTCGGAACCTGCTGGAAGGCGCTGGCAATCATCAGCGTCGTAAAGGGCAACGAGAGCGCAATTTGCGGCAGGATCAGGGCCAGAGTGGTATTGGTTAATCCCATCCAGTGCAGTTCGTGATACAGCGGAATGATAAAGGCTTCACTTGGTAATACCATGCCCAGCGCCAGCATCGCCGCCACCAGCTTTTTACCGGGGATTTTCAGCATGGCAAAGCCAAATCCGGCCAGAATACCCAGCAAAATACTGCACAGCACCACCGGAATCACGACCAGCACGGAGTTCATAAAGTAAACGTTAAAATGCCCCTGTTGCCAGGCGGTCACGTAATTTTTGATATTCAGGGACGCGGGCAGCGTAAACACGCCCTGAAACAGCTCTGTCTGAGTCTTAAATGAGGTCATAAACGCCATCAGAAACGGCATGATGGTCAGCAACGCGACGACCCAGATGAGCGCACGAGAAATAACCGGAGTGCTTTTCATCAGTAACGCTCCTTCAGGGCCAGATGAATCAGGTAGTTAATCCCTAGCACAATCACCATGCTGAATACGGCGACCGATGAGGCATAGCCGAAGTAGTGCAGATCAAAACCCTGCTTATACATAAAGATATTGGTGACCATCGTGGAAGTGCCCGGCCCGCCCTGGGTCATCACATAAACCAGATCAAAGGCTTTTAAGCTGGCAATCACCGTCAGGAGCAGCGCGATACGCAACTCCGGGCGCAGACCCGGCAGCGTGATGCGTATAAACTTACGCCGCCGCGACGAGCCATCCAGATCGGCCGCTTCCAGCAGGGACGGGTCCATACGCTGCAGGCCCGCCATAAACAGCACCAGACAGAAGCCAAAGAAGTACCAGGTGGCCACCATGCCCACGGCAGGCAGTGCCCAGGTAAAATCCCCCAGCCACGACATTGCCAGCTGCGGTAAACCGACAGCACGCAGGAACTGATCGATCGGGCCAAATGCCGGGTTATAAAGCCAGCGCCAGACCACGCCCAGCACCGCCATCGGCATGATATAGGGCAGGAAGAACAGAATCCGCAGCACGCTGCGCTCGGTATTGTTGCGGGTTTCATACAAAAAGCTGCATAGCAGGAGTCCGACGCTGATCGGCAGCAGCGTATAAAACAGCATCAGGATGGCGTTGTTGCCCAGCGCAATCCAGAACACCGGATCGCTGAACATGCGCAGGTAGTTAGCGACGCCGGCAAAAACCGGCATGGATATGCCATCCCATTCGGTAAAACTGATTCCCAGTGACGCCAGCAGCGGCAATAACAGAAACAGTCCATAAACCAGCACGGCTGGAAGAAGATAGAGAAAATTGCGCCAACTGCTTTGATTCAACATAACCGTACTCGTCGTAGTGAGATCGACATTCAGGCCCGGCAGATATGCTGCCGGGCACCCGGCTTAGTGTTTCAGGGTTTTTATATAACGCTGATAGTTGTTATCGAAGTTAGTGACCATCTGATTCGCCGTGAGTCGTCCCGCCAGCAGCAGCTGTACGTTTTGATTGAGTTCGGCGTTCATCGTCGGGGTGGCCCAGTCCACATAGTGACCCAGTCCGTCATAGGCATTGAGCGTCAGCCAGACCTGATAGGCCTCGCCTAAGAGCGGATTGTCGGCCGGGATTTTTGCGTCTTTACTGGTGCTGGCGGGCAGGAAGCCCACACTCAGCCAGCGGTTTGCCATGCTGTCTGACACCATATAGTTGATAAATTTGGCTGAGGCATCCTGCTGCGCTTTGGTTTTTGCCATGCTGGTCATCGAGAAGGCCAGGTCAGTCCCGCCGACCATCAACGGCTGCTTCACACCCTCACCCGCCGGCATCGCGGCAAAGTGAATATCTTTATTGTCTTTAAACTGGCCCAGATACCAGGTGCCGCTGACCAGAAAAGCCGACTGACCGTTCTGGAACAGCGTGGCGGCATCATCGTGGCCAATGCCCTGATAGCCAGGGAACAGGTAACCTTTATCGGCCCAGCCTTTCATCATCGTGGCGGCCTTAATCAGCTTTTCATCTTTGAACGTGCCGCCCACGTCATAAATCAGGTCATCCAGCGCTTTACGATCGTGACTTTCAATCTGCGCTTCCCACAAGGTGCTGAGCAGTTGCTGACCCATATTGCCGTCCAGCAGACCTAACATCATTGGCGGCGTGCCCTGCTGCTTCAGTTTTGCCATGGCGGCTTCCAGCTCGCTCAGGGTTTTCGGCACCGCAATACCGGCTTTATCCAGTAGCGCTTTGTTGTAATACAGGCCGACCATTTCACCGAGGCTGGCAACACCGTACAGCTTACCGCTGCCAAACTGACCACTGTCAGACCAGCGGTTACGCTTCAGAATGGAGTCCGGGAAGCGTTTGGTCCAGCCGTACTCGGCCGCATAGCTGTCCAGCGGCAGCAGCAGTTTGTCTTTTACCAGCGATCCCATATCGCCGCCGCCCTGGTTCACCTGTGCGATCTGTGGCCCTTCGCCTGCGGTTAACGCCAGCTTCAGGGGAATTCGGGTATCTTCGAAAGAGTGCACGGAGCGATTAATGACGATGCCGGGGTTTTGTTGAGTGAATTCTTTAATGCCTTCATCGACTGCCGCCGTTTGCTGAGGATACGTATAGATATCCCACTCATTCAGCGTGACTTTGCTGTCGGCATGCGCAACGCTGCCCATCAGCAAGCCCGCCGCCAGGAGGCTACGAACCGACGTGCGAAAACGGAACGAACGAACTGAGGAATCAGACATCATGCTCACTTTCTCCAATAGAGGACGGGCATCCTTTCTTCACACGGTCTGCACTCCCGCAGACTGAAGCCGCATAACTCACCTTCACATCCATAGTTACTTTAATAAAAAAATAAAGTCAAACACCGGGCCGGCGGAATTGCCAGGTTGTGAGCCTGCGCAAAAAATCAACCTGGCAGACCACTTATCCGAATAAGCGCGGGGTGATAAAAAGAAATACAGCGTAATATTCATGCTGATCTTTTCCGCGGCAGCACAATAAACCACCGCCAAAATGACGTAATAACCTGCTGATAAAAAATATGAAAATCCTATGACGCTCACATTTTTAACTTTTAATTTAAACGGGTAATCCGCGCAGGCCTTGCGGTAGCACGCCACAAGGGCGCACGGAGACTGGTCTGGTCAGGCAGAGCGCGGACATAACGGGAAGCCCACTGACAGCACGGTAATTATTCCATCTTGAAAACTAAGTCAGCTTTCATTAACGTGAGATTGTTCAATGACTGACCTGTGAGAAATGACGATGGTGAATCAAGGTGTCATTCGTCCGGCGACCGCGTCGGATTATCCCGCGCTCTACCGTATTTGTCTGGAAACGGCCAATGCTGGAAAAGATGCCAGTCACTGCTATTCCGACCCTGAGTATCCCGGGCAGCGCTTTGCCGTGCCCTATGCACGCTTTGCCCCGGATTTTGCCTTTGTGCTGGAGGTTGACGGTGAGGTGATGGGATATGTCGTTGCCACACCGGATACCGTCGCCTTTGAAGCGCAGCTTGCACGCGACTGGTGGCCCCGGCTGCAGGAGAAATACCGCGATCGCACACCTGTCGCCCCTTACGACAGCAAGATTCTTGACAGTATCCGTCAGCCTGAGCCTGCCGCACAGGCGCTGGTGACGCAGTGGCCTGCCCATCTGCATATCAATCTTCTGCCGCCCGTTCAGGCGGGCGGCTGGGGACGCAGGATGATCGAACATGAACTGGCAGCCCTGCGCAACGCGGGTGTGCGCGGTGTCCATCTTGGCGTCAGCCTGCAAAATGAGCAGGTTTGCGCGTTTTATCAACGCCTGGGATTCAGCCATATCCTGCGCAGCAACGCCATCTATATGGGCCAGTTACTTTGATCAGGGGAAGCTTATGACCAGCCTGCGCTTACAGAACGTTAAGAAGTCCTATGACAACATCGGGGTGATTCACGGGGTCGATCTCACCATAAACAGCGGCGAGTTTGTTGTGTTTGTCGGGCCTTCCGGCTGTGGCAAATCCACCCTGCTACGCATGATCGCCGGACTGGAAGAGATTACGGACGGAAAGCTGCTCATCGACGACAAAGACATGACCCGCCAGCCTGCCACCGAACGCGGCATTGCCATGGTCTTTCAGTCTTACGCGCTCTATCCCAATATGACCGTGCGCGGCAATCTGGCGTATCCGTTAGAAGTCATGAAGAAATCAAAAGCGGAGATTGCCCAGGCCATTGAACAGACCGCCGCGCGCTTACACCTGACAGAACTGTTAGACCGCCTGCCGCGCGCACTGTCCGGTGGTCAGCGCCAGCGCGTCGCCATTGGCCGGGCCATCATTCGTCATCCCCGCATTTTCCTGTTTGATGAGCCGCTGTCCAACCTGGATGCCGAACTGCGTCTGCAGATGCGCATTGAAATCGCCCGTCTGCATGCCTCACTGGGCAATACCATGATCTATGTTACTCACGATCAGTCTGAGGCAATGACGCTGGCCGATCGCATCGTCGTGCTGCGTAAAGGCAAGATTGAGCAGGTGGGCGCGCCGCTGAGCCTGTACAGCGATCCCGACAACCTGTTTGTGGCCGGATTTATTGGCTCACCGAAGATGAATTTCCTGCGAGCTGAGATTACGGCGACGCGTCAGGGCGAAGTGCAGTTAACCGTCCCTGATCTGGCCATCACGCAGCTGGTACTGAAGATTGAGGCGCCCTGCCATGAAGGTCAGCGCGTAACGCTGGGCATTCGCCCTGAACATATTCAGCCCGCTGCCGCCACACCATCTGCACAGCAATTTAGCGGAACGCTGTCCTTTGCCGAAATGCTGGGCCATACCAGCTACCTTTATCTGGATGTGGGCATTGAACAGATGCTGGTGGTAGAAGAACGTGAGGCTCAGCCACGTGAGTTGGGGACGGCGGTCAGGCTGGGACTGTCAACCGATCACTGCCTGCTGTTTGATGAGCAGGGGCAGCGTCTGCGCTAAACCGGAGGCGCCCCGGCGCCGTCAGATGACTTTTCCAGCTTCACCAGTGCAGGCCGCATCATCATACCAGCGGCCTGCGCGCCCCTCGTCAGGTCACCGGTTCTTCGTCTGCCTGTGCAGCCAGCAGGTCGAGCAGCATGTTCACGGCGAAACCCGCCGCGCCCAGGGCCCACATCCGGTTGGATTCGGTGAGAAACTGCAGCGGTGTCATATGAGGCGTAAGCTTCAGACGATAGGCCTGAAAGCTTTGGGTGATATGGTCTAAAAGAATACGCGAGGCCATATGCGGCTCCATAGCCAGATAAACGATATCCGGATCGTAGGCGACCGACAGGTTTGCCAGTGAAATTCCCAGCTCACGACCGGCCTCTTCCAGCGCCGCCAGCACATCGGCCGTCGGACGCTGATCAAGCGCCTGCAGCGTTAACGGACCGCCCTCCTCATCCTGCGCCACACGTTGCAGAATGGCGCGGGACGAGGCCACATCCTCCAGCAGGCGCATCGAGCCATCACCGACCAGACCATTGCCAATTTCGCCCGCTTTGCCGTGCCGTCCACGGTACAGTCGCCGGTTGAGAATGATGCCCGCACCGATGCCTTTGCCGTACGTGGCGATAACGGCAGACTGTGCATGACCCAGTTGCCCAAAGACCATCGTTGCCATCGCCATCGCGTTGGCATCGTTTTCGATAAAGACCGGCAGAGAAAAGCGCGTTTCCAGTAGCTGCGCAATGGGGACATTTTCCCAGTCGAGAACTTTAGACCGGATGCAGTAGCCGTTTTCGGCATCGACTAAACCGGACAGGGCCAGGCCAATCGCGCCGACGTGTTTTTCTTCAACACCGCGTAAAAACCTGGCCAGCGCGTCGCCTAACTGACGCGGCGTGATCGCGCCCGCAGGCATCTGCTGTTCCCCCAGCAAATTGCCGCTGAGATCCGTCATGACGATCAGGTTACGTTCGGCATTCAGCTGGATTCCGATGACGCTGGCGCGATCGGGATTCAGCCCCAGCAGCGTTTTAGGCCGCCCCATTGAGACCCGCCGCAGGCCAAGCTCCTGCACAATGCCCTGGGCGAGCAGGCGGTTGGTCGCCTGAGACACGGTCGACATACTGAGTCCACTGCGAACCTTCAGGTCAGACTGACTGATGGGCGCATGTTCCACAATCAGTCGCAGAATGCGCGCGGTGACGTTGGGAGCGATCATAAAGTCCTCAGATTTGATCGTGCCATCATTAATGCGCCGTCCAGCGCATCGTATTGCGCAGCGACCAGGCGAGCCTGCACATCGCTTGCCAGCCAGGGCAAAATCGGGGTTGCCAGCCCGCCCATTAACGCAACCTGCCCCTGACTGATGGCGGAAAGACGATTCACCATCAAACCAATATCGTGAGCGGTTTGCCGCAGTAAGACGGTCGCATGAGGATCGTCTGCATGTGCCGCGGCGAAAACCTCGGGCACCACGCGCGCCCAGTCGGCCGGCATGGCATCGCGCGTCCACAGCAGCATGGATTCCGGGCTGTGATCAAAACGCGCCATCAGGCTGTGCGTCAATGCGGTACGTTCAACAATGGCTTCATGCGCCAGCAGCGCCAGTCGCAGTGCCCGTCGACCAAGCTCAGCGCCCGATCCCTGGTCGGAAAGCGCAAATCCCCAGCCGCCCAGCAGCGTAAAGCGTTCGCCATCCCATGCCGCGCCCTGGCTCCCGGTGCCGGTAATAAAGACCGCGCCCGGTGCCGCCGCATGCGCACCGGCGCAGGCGATTTCCACATCACTGACGACCTGCAGGGCCGCGCAGTCGGGCTGCCATTGTGCCAGACGTGCCTGAACGGAGGCCACATTGGCCCCCGCTAAACCGGCTACCAGCGACGTGTGAGACAGCGCCTCGGGGGCCAGACCGGCCTGAGACAGCACCGCCGCGATTAACTGTTCAACGCTGTTCAGTGCGGCATCGAACTGGGACCAGACGTTAGCGGGACCGCCCACAGCCTGGGCCAGGAGCGTGCCCTCGCTGTCGGTTAACCGTGCGCGACACTGGGTGCCGCCGCCATCAATACCAAGGAGATAGTGTGATTGCACGCGCTTCCTCCCGCCTTAACTCATCTCGATTCTGTAATCTGCGAACGATAGGTGAAAAAAACTTAAATCGCAATAACAAATAAATATAGGGAAAAAACAATAACTATTTTTTATTTAAAATCAGTTAAATAACAAAAAATACGTACGCAAATCACACAACCCGTTATTGACATTACTTTTTCCATCGTAATAAGTTGGTGGTCAGCATCTCAACCATAACGTCCGGTCAGCGGCGTGATTACCGTTGTCAGAACTCAGGATCAGGGGTTTCCCATGAAAGTAGGCATTATTGGTCTCGGCTTTCGTCTTTCTCACGTGGTTAAAGAGTTTCACAAAGCCGATCCCGCATTTTCGCTGGTAGGCTATTGCGATCCCGCACCTGCCGGGCTGCCGAATCTGCACAGTTTTGGTATCGATCCCGGCAAGGCGTTTGACTCCATTGACGCGCTGCTGCAGCACGGCGGCTTTGATTTGTTGCTGGTGGGCTCGCCAAACTTTATGCATCTTGAGCATGTCACGCAGGCGCTGGCAGCAGGTTATACCGTATTTACGGAAAAGCCTGTCGTGATCAATGAAGAACAGACGATGGCGATGGCAAGACTGGTGCGCCAGTACGGTGAAGACCGAATCCTGGTTGGGCTGGTGCTGCGTTATTCACCGCTGTACCACGATCTGTTGGCCGCACGGGACGATCGTCGACTGGGTGAAATTACCTCAATTGAAGCCACTGAGCATATCAAGCCTTACCATGGCGCGTTCTTTCAGCGCGACTGGCGCAGGCTGGAAAAATATGCCGGCCCCTATATTCTGGAAAAATGCTGTCACGACATCGATCTCTATCAGGGATTAATGCAGGAACGTCCTGTGCGGGTTGCCAGCTTTGGTGGACGCAAATCCTTTACACCGCAACATGCGCCGCAGGGCGCAGTGAATGCGCAGTCTGAGATTTACCATACTAAACCGAGTGGCTGGGCGAGTACCGACGCGGTCTTTGACAGCGATGCGGACATCGTCGATTACCAGACGGCCCTGATTGAATATGCCAGTGGCGCGACGCTCGCCTTTCACGCCAACCTGAATGTCCCGGACGAGTTCCGTCGCTTCTGCGTGATCGGGACTGACGGCATGGCCGAGGGCGATTTTGTCCGTAACTATTTCCGCGTGCACAACGCACGTACCGGCGAAAAAGAGGTTGAAACCATCTATAACGGTAATGCCTACGATGGCCACTACGGGGCCGATGCCTTGATGGCTGAAGAGATCGTGAAACATATTAAGCAGGGCACGCCGCTTAAAGTTTCTGTGATCGATGCACTGGAAGCGGGCCTGACGGCCATTAAGATTGACGAAGCGCGCAAAACCCGCAGCGTCATCGATCTGACCGAAAGCTGGAAAAATTTTGACGCCAACCTGGGAAAAACGGGAACGCCTTAGTTCCCTCCTGATCTTTTCTCCCCCGAGAGCATCAGGTTGATCGCTAGCATCACTGACTGGTACCTCACTCAAACCGGCCCTCTGGGCCGGTTTTTTAGGGCAAAGGGAAACGTACCGTTTCTTACCAGCCTGCCCGCCGATACGAAAGGTTGCTGACAGCCTGTGCGTGAACGACGCTCCGCATCTGCGACGCCTTCATCAGGTTCACGCTGAGGCACGCCAGTGTGGCTGCCTGCTTACAGGAGCCACATTCAGAGTGGCTCCTGTAAGCAGGCCATTCGGCGCTGCACGCGCCTTGCGGCGTCAGGGACCAGTCAGCCACAGCCCGGTTTCTTCGGGCGTTGAGGACAATGCCTGTACCCGCCCTGTCCGGCGTGCCATACCGTTTCGTACGCCCCTCAATTCGTCCCGCTATTTAGCAATCTGGTCGCGTTTTCTGTCACGATTATCACAATCATAATTACGTGCGAACGATAAAAAAAACCGATAACTCTGCTGCTAACTTTAGCCAGGAGAAAATAAAGCCATAACCGAAGCGGTAAGTCAGGCAAAAACACGACAGTTTATTCTGTGAATCTTAACTGCGGACTTTCCCGATTTCGTAAAGTTATCGCGTGTTGCTAAATTAACATGCGTGCAGTAATCACGTCTGGAAAAACCATTCAACGTTATAATTAGATGTCATATAAAGTTAAATGAATGCCTAATAAGAAGAGTGAGATAATGTGTTTGCCAACAGAATAGCGTATATTCATTGCCGTACTTCACTTTGTTAATGAAAAAATATAACGCACAGCAAACATAAAAAACGTTTCGAAGAGATAATGAAAAATAGCTTATATAACCCTTATATTACTGAGCCTATTCATCACGTCACGAGCCAGGTGGCCGGTATTTGCTATCATCTTCCCAATGCGGACTTTGCACGTCCTGAGAAAATGATACTTAATGACGACAACATTATTTCATTACACAATCACCTTGCAACTGAAGCAGCATTAATGATTATTCCGCTGTGCGATCGCCAGTTAAAGGAATGGATGAATCAGCCTGCGCGTTATTTACCTTTGCAGGATTCACGGGTGCGTATTGGTATTAATTATCACAGTCTTTTGCTTTACCGGGAAAGATTACTGGAATTAATTAACACCTATGCTTTCTGGCTTTTTGATTTCGCACCGCCTGGCGCAGAGTGGCATTTAGTCGAATCTTTTCCCTTTTCCGCAATTGTCCTGAGTGAAACCTTCTTTAATGACAACTATCGGAAATTTAGTTTTCCTTTCTTAATTGAATCGTTAAGGGAAAAAGGCGCCGAGATATTCGTCCGCGGTTATGATCCAACGTTAAGCGCAGAACAACTCGCAGCCGTGAACATCAGCGGCTGGCAATTACAGCGTTTATCGGGCGATCTCATTCCTTTTACGCTTTAACCTTTCCTGCGTTCGATTAGTAATGGATCATATCGAGATGAACCATTAACCCCTTCTAAAGTGTTGCCTTAGGTGCGTTGTTAAGAGTTTTAAGCCAAAAAAATCAAAACTCATACCAATTTTGCTATAACATTTAACACATCTGGATCATCAAGCTTAACGGAAGAGCCTAATTAAGAATGCCTTTAACTTTTGTACTTTATGACTGAAAACAATCTATCTGATTGTTTTCTTGTGTTTTATGGCAACGAAATGAGGTCAACATTATGGGGAAAAACTCCTCATCCTTTAGCGTGGTCCGTTTTTTAACGGTGCTGTTCGCCGTGCTAACGGGTGCGTTCATGTTAATTGGTGGTATCTGGTTAGCCACGATTGGTGGTTCCTGGTACTACATCATTGGTGGTGCAGCTATGCTGCTTACCGCTTTTCTGCTCTGGCGTCGAAACAGTGCTGCGCTGCTGGTCTATGCATTACTGCTGCTGGCGACCCTGGCATGGGGCGTTTGGGAAGTCGGTACTGACTTTTGGGCGCTGGCACCTCGCACCGATGTCCTGGTCATTTTTGGCGTCTGGCTGGTGTTGCCTTTTGTTTACCGGGTCTTTTATCGTCCAGGCAAAGGCCCATTGAGTGCGATGGCGGTTGCCCTGGTGGCCAGTGCAGTCGTATTAGCCTATGCCGTCTTTAACGATCCGCAGGTTGTTAACGGCGCCGTGCCTGCCACAGCAGATACGGCGACGCAGGCTCAGCCGTTGAGCAATGTTGCCGATGCTGACTGGCCAGCTTATGCACGCGATCAGCAAGGTACACGCTATTCACCGCTGAAGCAGATCAATCACGATAACGTGAAAGAGCTGCAGGTTGCCTGGCAGTTCCAGACCGGCGATATGAAAAAGCCGAGCGATCCCGGTGAAATCACCGATGAAGTGACGCCGATTAAAATCCGCGACACGCTGTATCTCTGCTCACCTCACCAGATTTTGTTCGCCCTGGATGCGGCAACGGGTAAGCAGAAATGGAAATTTGATCCCGGTTTGAAAACTGACCCAACCTTCCAGCATGTTACCTGCCGTGGTGTGTCCTACCACGAGTTCCCGGCAGCTAAAGATGCCGCGAATACGCAGCCTGCGCTGTGCTCGCGTCGTATCTACCTGCCTGTGAACGATGGTCGCCTGTTTGCACTGGATGCGGAAACCGGTGAACGTTGCCCGGCCTTTGGTAATAACGGTGAGCTGGATCTTCAGCACAAACAGCCGGTCACTACGCCTGGCATGTATGAGCCGACCTCTCCGCCAGTGATTACCGACACCACCATCGTGATGGCGGGTGCGGTGACCGATAACTTCTCAACCCGTGAGCCATCCGGCGTTATCCGTGGTTTTGACGTTAATACCGGCAAACTGCTGTGGGTATTTGATCCGGGAGCGAAAGATCCCAACGCGATTCCGGCGGATGAACACACGTTCACCATGAACTCGCCGAACTCCTGGGCACCTGCGGTCTACGATCCGAAACTGGATATCGTTTATCTGCCTATGGGCGTGACAACGCCTGATATCTGGGGCGGTAACCGCACCCCAGAGCAGGAGCGTTATGCGAGCAGCGTCCTGGCCCTGAATGCCACCACCGGTAAGCTGGTGTGGTCTTATCAGACCGTGCATCACGATCTGTGGGACATGGATCTGCCGTCGCAGCCGACGCTGGCCGATATTACCGATAAAGACGGTAACACCGTGCCGGTGATTTATGCGCCAGCGAAAACCGGGAACATTTTCGTCCTGGACCGCCGTACCGGTAAAACCGTTGTACCGGCCCCCGAAACCCCGGTTCCGCAGGGTGCCGCAAAAGGCGACCACGTCTCTCCGACTCAGCCTTACTCTGAACTGACCTTCCGTCCAAAACAGAATCTGACGGACAAGGACATGTGGGGCGCCACGATGTACGACCAACTGGTGTGCCGCGTGATCTTCAAACGCCTGCGCTATGAAGGTCCGTTCACCCCGCCTTCTGAGCAAGGTACGCTGGTGTTCCCGGGTAACCTGGGCATGTTTGAGTGGGGCGGGATTTCGGTCGATCCGCATCGTCAGATTGCGATTGCCAACCCAATGGCACTGCCGTTTGTGTCCAAGCTGATTCCGCGCGGACCGGGTAACCCGGAAGAGCCACCAGCCGGCGCAACAGGCGGTTCCGGTACCGAAACCGGTATTCAGCCGCAGTACGGCGTGCCGTATGGCGTGGAACTGAATCCGTTCCTGTCACCGTTTGGTCTGCCCTGTAAACAGCCTGCATGGGGTTATGTATCGGCGGTTGACCTGAAAACCAATAAGGTCGTCTGGAAGCAACGTATTGGTACCGTTCGTGACAGTGCGCCAGTGCCGCTGCCATTCAAAATGGGTATGCCAATGCTGGGTGGCCCGGTCGCCACAGCCGGTAAAGTGTTCTTTATTGGCGCAACGGCCGATAACTACCTGCGTGCTTACAGCACCGATACCGGTGAGCTGCTGTGGCAGGCGCGTCTGCCCGCAGGCGGTCAGGCGACACCAATGACTTATGAAGTTAACGGTAAGCAGTACGTCGTGATTGCTGCCGGTGGCCATGGTTCATTTGGTACCAAACTGGGCGATTATGTCATTGCCTATGCACTGCCGGACCAGAAATAACCTGGACCTGTAAAAACAAGGCGGACTCCGGTCCGCCTTTTTTATGCCGACCTTCCGCCCTTTCTGCCCTGCCGCCAGTTTAGCCAGGCGCACACGCCCACCACGAGGCTGGTCGCCAGAAAGACGGGCCGCATGCCCCATGCGCCGCCAATAAACCCGCCGAACACCGGCCCCGTTACCTGCCCGATATACTGCGCCGAGGTGGAATAGCCCAGCATCCGCCCCACCTGCGTGGCCGGAACAGTGTGACGAATAATGGCGGTAATACAGGGCATCAATCCGCCCAGCGCCAGCCCCATCAAAAAGCGCAGAGGCAGAAGTTGCCAGGCGTCGGTAATAAACGCCTGCGGAATGAGTAACAGCGCACAGCTCAGCAATCCGCCACTCAGTACGCGCCAGTGGCCGATACGGTCGGCCAGCCTGCCGGCATAAGGCGCGGAAAGAATGCTGCCCAGCGCGGCTGCCGCCATGACCACACCCGACATCAGCGTTATGGCATGCTGCTCATGTAAAAACTGGCCGATATACAGGGTAATGATCGGCTCAATCGACATGTTGGCAAAAATCAGCAGCATGCCTGAGAGCCACATCAGCCTGACGTTAACAAGCTTGTGCGGCGACAGGTCGTCAACCGGCTGAGACAGCTCCTGGTCGGTTTTTCGCACCGGCGGCCGCGCTTTCAGTAAAAAGGTCGTCGCCAGAAAGGCCACAAAGATGATCGCCCCCATCAGCCAGAAGGTCGCTCTAATCCCTATCAGCGGCGGCAGGACGCCACCCAGCAGCGGACCAACAATGTTACCGGCCATCATGCCGGATGCCAGCACACCCAGAGCCCATCCGGTGTGAGCTTTGGGCGTTTGTGCCGCAATCAAAATGGTCGAACCGGAGGCATAACCGCCCAGTAATCCCGCCAGTAAACGCAGCGCCACCAGTTGCCAGGCCGCCGTCGCCATGCCCGTCAGCGCCATGGCTACTGCCATACCCAGACTGGCGCGGATGAGCATCAGCTTACGTCCGTAGCGATCGGCCAGTTTCCCCCACAACGGCGCGGTTAAGGCCGCACTGAAGAAGGTGGCACCATAGGCGATGCCCGACCAGCGCGCAATTGCAGCAGGCGCGTTGACGCCAAGCTGCTGCACATACAACGGCAAAAACGGCAGCAGAAGCGTCATCGCTACCAGTGTGGTAAAGGAGCCGAATACGCAAACCCACAAGTTGCGTTGCCAGTGTTCAGAGTCAGGTGCTTCCGACGCGGTTGCCATGCGATATCCCCCTTATGTTCAGGGATTCAGGCTACCAATGGTCACAAGACAACAACAGTGAGGGCGGGATATTTGTCTGCTGGCATAGTTTGTTGCTGTATTGCAACAATCAGCGACCACTGAGCTGGCTGATAAGCACATCACAGAGCAGATTGACCGCGGAAACCGCCAGACTGTCCTGATGCACCAGCAGGTAACTCTGCAAGCGATCCATCTGCCACTCTGACAGCACCTGCACAATCGTGCCCTGCGCCAAGGCTTCCTGCACCATGTACGAAGGCAAATAGGCAATACCCGTGCCTGCCAGCGCGGCATTCAGCAAAGCCATGCTGTTGTTAGCGCGAAAGCGGCTGCGGACATCCACCGCCAGGCGCTGTTTATCACGGCGAAAAGGCAGCGCAGCCGTATGTGCCGGACCGTGGAACATCAATAAATCATGGCGTGGTAACAGGCGAGGATGCGAGATAGCAGGATGCTGCGCCAGATAAGCCGGGGCGGCATACAGCCCCCAGTGGATATCGTTCAGTACCCGGAAATTGCCCTGACGTGGCGCATGAGCGCGGATGATAACCGCGACATCCACGCCTTCGTCCATCGTCTCGTCGTTGTTATCCGTCAGACTGAGGTCGACGTTGATGTGCAGATGACCGCGCAGAAAGCGATTGAAGATGGGAACGATGCACTGACAGCCGAAGGTAACGGGAGCCTGCAGGCGCACATGTCCAACGGGATGTTGATGCGTCTCCTG
This sequence comes from Pantoea sp. CS_6, assembly GCF_041954745.1. Taxonomy (NCBI): domain Bacteria; kingdom Pseudomonadati; phylum Pseudomonadota; class Gammaproteobacteria; order Enterobacterales; family Erwiniaceae; genus Pantoea; species Pantoea sp. CS_6. The sequence goes on along the minus strand of NZ_JAVAYG010000005.1, from coordinate 92,785 downwards.
AACAAACGCCTCTGCCCGCTGCATTTCATCCAGCATGCGCACGCAGTAGGGATAGTAAGCCTGGCCTAATTCGGTCAGGGTCATCCTGCGGGTGGTGCGCTGCAGTAAACGGATCCCCAACCGTTGTTCCAGTCCGGCGATCTCCCGACTGATGTGGGATTTTGACACGCCGAGTACGCGCGCGGCTTCTGTGAAGCTTTTTAATTCAACCACGCGTGCAAACACCATCATGGCGATGAGGTTATCGCTGTTATTCATGGGCTTCCTGCGGACATCGCGGCATGCCGCCGCCGGGTGCAACATGGCAGGCGCGCCATGTATCAGGCGTTAAGCATAAAGGAACGTCAGGAAAGCTGACAACATCACGGCGGAAAGGAGGCAGAACATCGCGCGGGCGATGTATGGACATTGCCACAAGCGATCAGGATGGCAATGTCCATACAGAGACTAACTGGCCATGGCGAGAGGAAACAACAAGCGATCCGGTTCAACACGGCGCTGGCGTCGTAACTGGCCGGGCGTCATCATAAAATAGTTTTTAAAGGTGCGCGTGTAGGCCTGTTGTGTATCAAAGCCGTAGTTCATCGCCACCTGCAGGATCGCTTCATTGCTGTTGAGCAGCGTCAGGGCCGATTCGGTCAGGCGGCGCTGGCGGATGTACTCGGCAAGTGAGAAACCGGTGTGCTGGCGAAACAAACGCTGTAAGTGCCAACGGGAATAGCCCGCCCGGCGGGCGACTTCGTCCAGATGCAGATCGTGTCCTAAATTGCTTTCTATCCATTCCAGCAAACTACGAATAAACTCGCGCTGATTCATGGTGTTCTCCTGGTTAAAGCAGATGTGCAGGAACACACTTTAGCGCGCTAAATTTATCCCTTAATTAGCGGAAAATTAGCGCAGAATTAGCAAAGCGCTCCATGCCTGCACCGACGCCAGGTTTTGTCGCCTTCCCGGCCAGTGCGGTAAGAGTGCTGAGGCTGGTAACAGCAATAATTCTGCGCTAATAATCCAGCGCTACACTGGGGTCATTTTTCTGGGGGACGTCATCCATGCGCGTGTTGCTGGTTGAAGATGATGAAATGATCGGTGCCAATTTACAGCAGGCGCTGGAAGCCGCGGGCTGGTCTGTCGACTGGGTACGCGATGGCGTGTATGCGCACAATGCCTGGAGCGAAGGCGGTTACAGTTGCGTGCTGCTTGACCTCGGTCTGCCTCGCGACGACGGGTTGCAGGTGCTCAGACGCGCACGTGGGCGCGGTGATGCCACACCGGTATTAATTCTGACCGCACGCGACACGGTCGCTCAGCGGGTGCAGGGCCTGGATTACGGGGCAGATGACTATTTGCTCAAACCCTTTGATCTGCAGGAAGTCATGGCCCGTATGCGCGCGATCACCCGACGCCACCATGGTTCTGCCGATTCGGTGCTGGGCAGCGGCGATGTTCAACTGGATATGTTGACCCGCGAAGTCCTGTACAAAGGGCAGCGTGAACAGCTCACCGCCCGGGAATATGCCCTGCTTTATGCTCTGCTCGAGCGGCCCGGTGCCATTCTGTCACGTGAACAGCTGGAAAACCGTATCTACGGCTGGGGCGAAGAAGTCAGCAGCAATGCCGTGGACGTTCTTATCCACGGGATGCGGCGCAAGCTGGATAATGATGTGATTCGCAACGTGCGTGGGCTGGGCTGGCGAGTACCGGCAATATGAAAATCTTTATGCGTTCATTACGAAATAAATTACTCAGTACCCTGCTGTTGATTCATTTACTGATGATTGGCGGTGTCGCCTGGTATTTTTTTAACTGCTACGGCGAAATGGTTGGCGTCATTAAGGACGAACAGCTCGCCAAGCTGGCCGATGCGTGGTCCGTTAACCGTGAAATCCCCCCGTTGATGCCGGTGATTGCGCCTGCGCATAAGATCAAAAGTGCCTTTGTCATTCAGCTGTGGGATGCGCAGGGCCGGTTACGATCCAGCTCATGGCCAGAGCTGCATGCGCCCTTACAGCCGGAAAATGGCTACAAAGACGTGCAGATAGGTGACTGCCGCGACTGTGAATGGCGTATTTACACCCGTTCCGGTCAGCCAGGCAGTGAGATTAAAACTATTCAGGTCATGCTGAACCTGAGCTACATGAAAGAGATGATGGTGCGACGGGCGCTATCGGCGATTATTCCGCTGATTTTGATGATGCCGCTGTCGCTGCTGGTCATCTGGCTGGTCGTGCGCAAGATCACCCGGGATTTGCGCGTTGCCTCGCGAGAAATCGCCGCGCAGGATGCGCACCATCCCCACAGCGTATCGCCGGAACGGCTGCCCGACGAAATTCAGCCCCTGGTTGAGGCCTACAACTCCTTACTGGATAAACTGCGTGCCGCCTGGTCTTCACAACGTCAGTTTATGGAAGATGCCGCTCATGAACTGCGGACGCCAGTCACCGCCGTCACGCTGCAACTGGAAAATCTGCGTCAGCACATTCAACCCGGCGAGGCCAGCCGTCAGTTCGCTCAACTGGAATCAGGTGTGACCCGCACGCGCCATCTGGTCACTCAACTGCTGAATATGTCGCGCTGGGAAGATCAGTCAGTCGTCGCGCACCTCGAAAATATCGATCTGGAAGATGTGCTGAAAGAGAGTATTGAACAGCTCATGGTTGTGGCGGATAAACGCGGTATCGACATTGGCTTTAGCGGCACCACGCACTATCGACTGCAGGCCGGGCGTTCCGAACTTCGCAGCCTGTTTGATAATCTGATTGGCAACGCGATGTTACATACGCCTGAAGGCAGCATGGTCGATGTGCTGCTGCATCGAGTGGCGGGACAAACCGTTGTCGACATCGTTGATAACGGTCCGGGTGTACCGGAATCCTTTCTTGAACGCGCATTCGATCGCTTTGCCCGTTCACCCGACGTTAAAGCTCAGGGCAGCGGTTTAGGTCTGTCTATCGTGCGCAGCGTCGCCCAGAAACACCATATCGACGTTGCCCTTGCCAACTGTCGGGACGCACAAGGCCTGCGCTGCGGTTTTCAGGTGCGCGTCACCTTTCCCTGATTCCTGCCGATCGATTCGGAACCCGACAACGTAAACGGTTGCCTGGTTCCGTTCGCCACAACCCTGTATTGTGACAATCATCACAATTACGATGAATTGTTATGCAACACATTTTGACAAATGTGATCAAAAGCTATTTTCTATCTCTCTGTTACAGGCACGCTACGCTAACTAAAACAGGCGGCCTGAGTACATTACTGCCCAACCTTTGGGATTGATTTCCAAACAGCACGCAAACGATTGTCTTGCGTATGAAAACCAGTGGTCAAATATAATGAAATTTAAAACGTTAGTTGCAGGTGCCCTGCTGGCAGGCTCCCTGAACGGTGCAGTGCAGGCTGCAGAAAACGATCCCCAGTACCTTTCCGACTGGTGGCATCAGAGCGTCAACGTGGTGGGCAGTTACCACACCCGCTTCGGGCCCCAGTTCAATAACGATGTCTATCTGGAATACGAAGCGTTCGCCAAAAAAGACTGGTTTGATTTTTACGGCTACGTTGACCTGCCAAACTTCTTTGGCGTAGGTAACAACAACGCCAACGGTATTTTCGACCACGGTTCACCGCTGTTCATGGAAATCGAACCGCGTTTCTCTATTGATAAACTGACCGGCACCAGCCTGGCTTTCGGTCCGTTTAAAGAGTGGTATTTTGCCAACAACTATATCTACGATATGGGCCGTAACAGCGCAAACCGCCAGAACACCTGGTACATGGGCCTGGGCACCGACATCGATACGCACAGCGATATCGGTCTGTCACTGAACGTCTATGCCAAGTACCAGTGGGAAAACTACGGTGCTGCGAACGAAGACAGCTGGGACGGCTATCGCTTTAAGGTGAAGTATTTCGTGCCAATCACCACACTGTGGGGTGGTAACCTGGGCTATGTAGGCTTTACCAACTTCGACTGGGGCTCAGACTTGCGTGATAAGACCGGGCCGATCCGTACCAGTAATTCCATCGCCTCCAGTCATATCCTGTCACTGGGCTACGAGCACTGGCACTTCTCTGCTGTGGCGCGTTACTTCCATAACGGCGGTCAGTGGGGAGACGGTCAGGAGTTAGGTTTTGGCAGCAGCGCGTCTGAAATTAAATCAACGGGCTGGGGTTACTATCTGGTGGCTGGCTATAACTTCTGATCAGTTTGTTGCAAGACAGGCACGGTAATTGACGGCGGCCTTCCCCCTGGGAAGGCCGCTGTTGTATGCGCCATCCAACGCCGTTGAACGGCATCACCGACAAATTACTCGTCTGATTTAACAACGTTAATGCGCCACGGAATATTGAATTTATCAATAAACATGGCGAAGCCATCAGACCAGAAAGTTTTTTGCCACGGTGTGGTGACTTTCCCGCCTGCCGACAGCTTTTCAAACCAGGCTTTACCCTGTTCTGCATCCGTGGTCGCCAGACTGACGGCATAGCCTGCGTGCTCTGACGCCGGTGGCTGGTCAGGATTGCCGTCACTCATCATCAGTTCGCCCTGCCCGATACGCAGATGCGCATGCATAATTTTTTCAGGTGGCAACGGGGGTGCAGACTGGTCGCCAATCTGTTCACCCTGCTCCGGCATATCACCAAACGTCATTTTTTGCAGCAGCTGTCCTCCTGTTGCCTGCAAATAGAATTCCATCGCCTCTTCACAGCGACCATAGAGAAACAAATAAGGACATACTTGCATTATTACCTCGATACAGGTGAGTAGAAACTTCCTTATAAAGAAGTAATAAGTGTAGACGACAGCGCAGAGAAGAGGATTCATAACGGCGCAAAGAATCTCCTTTCAGAGGATTTACCCAATCGCCTGAGACGTCGCCCCCGTTTTTTTCAATTAAATCAATGCCTGGTACGCTAATAATGTTTTACGTGTTAATAACCATATTATCTCACAGGCAATAGTCACTTTTATTTACTACTGCAAGGATTAGAATTAATCCTTAAATTACAATGCCTTAAAATAAATAATAAATGAACTGTTCAGACAAATGCTGACAACCGCACTTTCCTGCTTTGCACTTCCTCGTTGACTCAACCTATTACTGGACCTGAAAACCATACCGCCGGCGTTAAAGCATGAAATAACCGAAGCGGCAAGCGAAACGTCAACCTGATAATAGTGAATCAGTTGGTTCATTATTTCGCTTATGTTTTATGCACTTAATTCTGTGCTTATTTCGGTGCGTTCCAGCTAAATATTTAGCCCCAGGATGCCGATATATCTGTCCATAATCCCCCCTGTTCAGGACTGTGTTATGTCGTTAAAAAAATCATCACTGTTGGTGTTGTCTTTTCTGTTAATTCTTTTTCTTATCAGTATTTCCGTCAGCATCTGGTTACTGGCCCGCAGCAACGCGTCACTCAATGCCGTAAATAAAGAAATTCGTGTGGTGCTGTCGGTGATTGACCCCATCAACCACAGTCGTACCTTACGCGTCCGTCTGATGGAGTACATGAAAGAGACGGAGAATGGTGGCCCGCAGGGCGCCGCTTCACTGGACAGCGTAAAAAGCGTTGCCGCTAAAGCCGATGCCGCTTTCCAGGCTTATCTGAACGCGCCACGTATTCCGGGAGAAGAAGCGGAAGCAGAACGCTATCGTCAGGCTTACCTGGCCTACCGCGATCAGGGCATTCAGCCTTTAATCGCAGCGGCCGAGGCCGGGGACCAGCAGCGCTTTAAAAACCAGATCGCAAACGTCGTGCGCCTGGATCGCCAGTATGAAATTGTCCTGGACAAGGTGCTGGCACAACATGAAGCCTTTGCGAAGAAGCTCAATACGGATGCCCAGAGCAACTTTTCCTCTGGGATCCTGTTGTTAGTCGTATTTGGTGTGCTGTTTCTTGCCATTATCGTGGCCATACTGGTCTTTGTCAGACGCTATATTTTATCGCCGCTTGATCACGCCAAAGCCCACTGCAGCCAGATTGCCGCAGGAATTCTGGACAAACCGGTGCCGGTCAATACCGGTTCAAAGAGCGAGATTCAGCAGTTAATGACCTCTATGGAAAGCATGCGTACCGCGCTGACCGGCATTATTACCCGCGTCCGCCAGGCAACCCAGGCGGTCTCTTTCGCCTCGCAGGAAATTGCCAGCGGCAACGTTGACCTGGCCTCGCGCACGGAACAGCAGGCCGCAGCCCTGACCGAAACGGCCGCCAGTATGGAGCAGCTGGGCGCGACCGTGAAACAGAATACGGACAATGTCTTTGAAGCCTGCCGTCTGGCCAGCGAAGCCGTGAAGAATGCGGAGAGCGGCGAACACGTGTCCCAGCAGGTCATCGTTTCCATGTCAAAAATTAACGAGAGTTCGAAAAAAATCGAAGACATCACCAACGTCATTAACGGCATAGCGTTCCAGACCAATATTCTGGCGTTGAACGCGGCCGTTGAAGCCGCGCGAGCCGGTGAGCAAGGTCGCGGATTTGCCGTGGTAGCGGGCGAAGTACGCAATCTCGCCCAGCGCAGTGCGGTGGCGGCAAAAGAAATTGAAGGACTGATTGCAGAATCGGTGGCGACAATCCGGGTCGGCTCCGATCAGGTCAGCCAGACCGGTGAAGCGATGAATGCGATTATTGCCTCGGTCGGCCGGGTCAACGTTCTGATGGATCACATTTCGACGGCCTCCAATGAGCAGCATCATGGTATCAGCCAGATTGAAAAGGCGGTGACCGAAATGGACAGCGTGACCCAGCAAAACGCCGCACTGGTGCAGGAATCGGCCGCCGCGGCCGCGTCGCTGGAGGAGCAGGCGCAGTACCTGACACATTCCGTGTCGGCGTTCCGTCTGGCTGACGCCTAATCGCCTGCCCACCCCGGAAAAAAAGCGGGGCGGGCAGGGAAGTCTGTCAGGTGATATCTCCACCTGACAGGCTGTTATCGCATCTGACTTGACCTTATTTCTCTCTGCACCGCGTCTGAACGCTGACCGCCCATCCGATCCAGCCATAACTGGACTCTGCCCTGTTAAAAATTCACCACTATTCCTATCGGCAAGAATCAGAGAATTGATTATTCTGCTGCTTCCTGCTCGCGAACGGGCACCTGTTTCAAAGCGATTATTGCCTGTAGTGAGAATGGCCATCATCCTTACATGAGGTTTACTCTAAATGACACCAGCCTTGACTTCAGGGATGGCACCGACGTCTGCCTCGTCGACTGCCCATACCAGCTTAGCCGGGCGCATTGACGCGCTGCCCTCTTCTGGCGGTTTGTGGCGATTCATCTCGCTACTGGCGTTAGGCGGCTTTTTTGAACTCTACGATCTGTTTGAAACCGGCTATATCAGCACAGGGTTACTGGCCGCCGGCATTTTCCATGCGGGCAGCGCCGGTATTCTGGGCATTACCGATCAGGCCGCATTTGCGTCGGCGACCTTTCTGGGCTTATTTGTGGGGGCCAGTTTGCTTACGCCTTTTGCCGATCGGTTTGGCCGTCGGCTGACCTTTATCTGTGCGTTAGCCTGGTACGGATTTTTCTCGTTACTGATGGCGTTTCAGCACAGCGCAGAGATGGTGATTCTGTGTCGCTTTTTGGTCGGTATTGGGTTGGGCGTGGAGCTGGTAACCATCGACACCTACCTGAGCGAATGGGTGCCCACGCATCTGCGTAACCGGGCGTTTGCCTTCTCCTTTTTTATTCAGTTTTTATCGGTGCCAACAGTGGCGCTCATGTCATGGTGGCTGATGCCGCAACATATTCTGGGCCTGGAGGGCTGGCGTTGGGTGGTCATCGCGGGCGCTGTCTGCTCGCTGATTATCTGGCTGGTGCGTAAAAACCTGCCGGAATCCGCCCGCTGGCTGGCCCAGCAGGGACGGCATGAAGACGCCCATGCCGTGATGTCGGCCATGGAAAAACGCTGCGGCATCGTGCCCGGCCAACACCTGACGCACTCACAGCCTGCGGCAGCCTCTGACACGAAAAGCCGCTTCCGCGACATCTGGGCTCCGCGCTACCGTAACCGCACCCTGATGCTGGTGATAATGAACTTCTTCCAGGCGATTGGCTTCTACGGCTTTGGTAACTGGCTGCCTGCGCTGCTGTCCGGGCAGGGTACGTCCATTACCCATAGCCTGCTGTATGCCTTTTTTATCACGCTGGCCTATCCCATCGGCTCGTTGATTTGTGGCAGCTTTACCAGCCAGCTTGAGAATAAATGGCAAATCGTCCTTTCTTCGCTGATGACAGTGGTGTTTGGTACGCTGTTTGCCCTGCAGACGAACCCGGTGTTGCTGGTGATATGCGGATTTTTGATCACCTTCTCTAATGCCTGGCTTACCTGCAGTTATCATGCTTACCAGACCGAGATTTTCCCGACCGCTATCCGCGCCCGAGCAGTAGGTTTTTGCTACTCCTTTAGTCGGTTATCGACCGCCTTTAGCAGTCTTCTGATCGGCGTGATTTTGCAGCACACCGGTACGCATGGCGTCATCGCCTTTATTGTATTGAGCATGCTGATGGTGATGCTGTCGGTGGGCGTTTTTGGTCCTAAGACGCGCGGTATGACGCTGGAAAATATTTGATCGTGCAGCCTTCCCCCGGTGGGGTAAGGCTGCAACCTAACGTGTTACTTGCCTTCTAACACCTTGATATCTGCACTGCCCTGACGATCTTTCACATCCTTGCGCAGGTCAGCCACTTGCTTCGCGGTGACCATTCCCTTTACGTTATTGCCCCAGCTGTGACGGATGAAGTTCACCACGTCTGCGACCTGTTGATCGTTCAGACGCCAGCCAAAGGCAGGCATGGTAATCGTTGACGGCGCGCCCTTCACCCCACGCAGCTCGCCTCCGACCAGCACAATGTGAATCAGCGAGGTCGGATCGTCCGCCATCACCACCGGGTTGCCGCGCAGCGCGGGATAAAAGCGTGTATAGCCGCTGCCGTCCGTTTTATGGCAGGCCGCACAGCTGTCGACATAGGCCGCAGCGCCTGTCTGGCTGTCATCGCCTTTCCATAAGGCCTTCGCGGTCGCGTCATCCACGCTAAAAGCCACCTGATGCGGATCTTTCGCACCCAGCGACTTCAGGTAACGGGCAATCGCCGTGATGTCGTCATCCGTCAGGTGCTGCAGGCTGTGATCAACCACATCCACCATGCCGCCAAAGGCTGAGGTGTGATCGTTACGGCCATAGCGCAGGAACTGGCGCAGGTCATCCTCACTCCAGCGGCCCAGGCCGTCACGGTTGTCCCCGCGCAGGTTGCTGGCGGTCCAGCCATCAATCGGCGCACTGCTGCCCGCCAGATAATCGTTACTGTCGGCGTTGGTTAACGCTTTCTCCTGCATGGTCACGCTACGCGGCGTATGGCAGGCACCGCAGTGACCCAGCCCTTCTACCAGGTAACGGCCTCGCGCCAGCGTCGGATCCTCCTGCGCGGCAGGCTGGAACGCTTTTACATCCGGTGCGAACAGGTTGCGCCAGATCGCCAGCGGCCAGCGCATCGACAGAGGCCAGGGGATATCGCTCGCTTTGTTGGCCTGACTGACAGGGGCGACGCCATGCATGAAGTAGGCATACAGCGCCTTCATGTCCTCATCGCTGACCACCGCATAAGAGGGATAAGGCATGGCGGGATAGAGCGTATCGCCATTTTTCGCAATACCGTGCCGCACGGCTTTCTGAAAGTCATCGTAGCTGTAATCACCAATCCCGGTCGATTTATCCGGCGTGATGTTCGTTGAGTAGATCGTGCCAATCGGCGTGGCCATCGGCAAGCCACCTGCGAAGGGCTTGCCGCCTTCACTGCTGTGGCAGGCGACACAGTCGCCCGCGCGGGCCAGATACTCGCCGCGTTTTATCAGATCGCTAGTGCTCTCATCGGCCAGGGCAACAAAGGAAATACCGCCCAGAATCAGGGCTAAAATGCCGTTTTTCATCGCCATCATCCTTATGCCTGCACCAGAGGGCCTGGGTTTTTCAGATACTGCTCGCGAATCGCTTTCGCTGACCAGTAAGTCAATGCCGCCACCATACCGGTGGGGTTATAGCCGAGTCCCTGAGGAAACGCCGATGCGCCAGGCACAAAGACGTTAGGCACATCCCAGCTTTGCAGATAGCGGTTAACCGCGCTGGTTTTAGGATCCTCACCCATAATCGCCCCGCCGCTGATGTGGGTGGTCTGGTAGACGGTGGTGTCGAAATGTGTGCCGGGTTTTTTAGCCCCGCCAATGATCATTTTCGGGTTCATGGCTTCGGCGATTTTATGCATTTTCCCCACCATAAACTGCGCCATCTTGATGTCATTTTCCTGCCAGTCAAACGTCATACGCAGCAGTGGCTGACCGTAGGCGTCTTTATAATTCGGGTCCAGATCCAGATAGTTCACGCGGTAAGACTGGTGCGCACCATGGGCATCCATAGAAAGGTGATGCGTGTACGTATCGGCAACGGCGGCCTTCCACTGGCTACCCCAGTTAGGTGTTCCCGGCGGGGTGGGCAGACCCGAGATGGGTTTGGTGCCCGCCTGATTGACCCAGAATGGCGATCCACCGACAAAACCATGCGGCCCGTGGTCAAAGTTATCGGCGTTGAAATCATCCACGCCGACACCGGCACCGCCTGCCCCAATAAACGGGTTGGTGGTGGTGTTTTTATCGAACAGTGCTTTCAGCGTCGACAGGTTCTGGTAGGCAAAGTTGCGTCCGACCGTGCCTTCGTTAGTGATCGGGTTGTAAGGCTGGCCAATGCCGGACAGCAGCATTAAGTGGACATTGTGGAACTGGAAGGCTGACAGGATGACCAGATCTGCCGGTTGCACATGTTCACGCCCCTGCGCGTCTACATAGGTGACGCCGGTAGCGCGTTTCTTATCGTCCGTGAGGTTGACGCGCAGCACATAAGCATTATTGCGCAGTTCAAACTTTGGCTCCTGACGCAGCGCAGGCAGGATATTCACATTAGGTGAGGCCTTGGAATACATATAGCAGGCGTAACCGCTGCAGTAGCCGCAGAAGTTGCACGGTCCCATCTGCGCGCCATAGGTGTTGGTATAAGGACCTGAGGTATTCGCCGAGGGCAGATCGTAAGGATGATAGCCTACTGACTCGGCGGCCTGGGCAAACAGCTGTGCTGACCAGGTGCGCTTTTGCGCGGGCAACGGAAAGTTGTCAGAGCGATCGGGCGCAAACGGGTTACCGCCTTTGTCTTTGCCGACAACCTTACCCTGAATACTCCAGGCACTACCGGAGGTGCCAAACACTTTTTCTGCTTTATCAAAAAATGGCTCCAGCTCCTGGTAGTCCACGCCGAAATCCTGAATGGTCATCCCTTCAGGAATAAACTTTTTACCGTAGCGCGCCTCATAGTGGCTGCGAAGTTTTAGCTCAACCGGATCGACCCGAAAATGTACACCTGACCAGTGCAGTCCTGCGCCACCGGTGCCGGTGCCCGGCAGGAAAGCTGCTAACTGGCGATACGGCACGGCAGTCTGTGACGCATCATGACGGATAGTGACGGTGCTTTTGGACAGATCCTGGAACAGCTTTTTTCGGATGTTATAGGTCAGTTCATCAATCGACTGTGGATAGGATCCATCGGGATAGGTATCACGATGCGGACCGCGTTCCAGTGCCAGCACATTCAGACCGGCCTCGGTCAGCTCTTTGGCCATAATGGCCCCTGCCCAGCCAAAGCCGACAATCACGGCATCCACTTTCTTTAATTCATTTGCCATGCTCAGCTTCTCTCTCCACGAATCGACACTGACGGGAACGGATACCGTTCACCGCGCTCTACCCAGTCCATAAAATCGGCGCGGGCGCCAGGGAAGTTGATGAGCTTCCAGCCCACCATGCCCTGATTGCCACCATGGATCGGATCGCTAAAGAAGCCTTCACGGGTGTTTTGCAGGAGATAAGAGAAAAACACGTTGGCGGGGAGCTGGCTGAAATGGGCCTTGCCGCTCTCCATCGCCTGAAGCGCCGCATCCTGCTGTTCAGCGCTCAGTTGGGCAAAGACCTTACCGTACTGCTGCCGGCTATACTGGTCGGCATCGGCCAGGCCGAGACGGTAAATCTGCTGCGGTACCAGCGGCAGCTGATAGCCCATTTCTTTGGGGAGATCCGGGTTAAAGGGGCCCTGCATATACCAGTTGGCCCCGGTGGCATAAGGCGTATTCATCTGGCGATCGATAAACTCCGGCACGCCCGCTTCCAGCGCGCCCGGACCGCGTTCATCGGCGGGGATCAGCCGCGCCACGGCAGCGTTGATAAACGCAAATTCCTCGGCAGTAAACCAACTGGGTTGATAGTCTCGGGCGACCTGGCTTTCGGCAGGCGTTGCGGCCTGTGCCTGAGCGGGTGCAGAAAAGGCACCCAATGCGCTGCTGCCTACCGCCACTGCGGGCGCCAGGGTGATGGTCTTCAGCAAAAAATCCCTGCGTGAATGACCCTTTTTCTGGTCTGACATGACATTGCCTCATCACCGCATCAACTGCGGTACGAAAAAGAGAAGTGAATGCGCGTTGTAGTGGTTTTTATTTGCGGATTTCGGGTACAACAAGCTGTTACCGGTAACAGTGGCGCTAAGTGTAACACCATTACTGACAAATACTTAGTTTAAGGAAACAAAAAAGCACAATTTCATTAACATATAAGTTGTCAATGTCATGTTCAGAAACAACAGGCTACAGACAGATGGCCGTTAAGACGTTATAAAAGCGATTACACAACAGCGGAGTACCTATGTTTAAGTCTTTCTTTCCACGACCTGGGCCGTTTTTCAGTTCGGCGGCCATCTGGAGTTTACTGGCGATTTTTGCCTGGTTTGGCTTTGCCAGCGATTTACCGGCCCATTTCTGGCCTGCGTTTCGGGCCGCCATCAGGCAGCCCCTGCCCACGACGGTGATGCGCTTTATTGCGCCGGGTGAGTTATGGTTCTATGGCTATTACTGGCTGATGGTTGCCCTGTTCGCTCTTGCGTGGCGCATCATTGATAACCATCCCTGGCAGCGCTGGTCGGTCTGGGGCTCCGCGCTGATTATTTTTGTGACCTGGTTTGGCGTCCAGGTTGGCGTGGCCGTCAATGCCTGGTATGGCCCGTTCTACGATTTAATTCAAAAAGCGCTGACGAAAGCCGGTTCGGTACAGATTGCCGAATTTTATGCTCAGGTCATCGCCTTCCTGGGTATCGCGTTGATTGCGGTGGTCATTGGCGTGATGAATGCTTTTTTCATCAGCCACTGGGTATTCCGCTGGCGCACTGCGATGAATAATTACTATATGCATCACTGGCAGCGCCTGCGCCACGTTGAAGGCGCGGCACAGCGTGTGCAGGAAGATACCATGCGCTTTGCTACCACGCTGGAAGGCTGGGGCGTGAGTTTCATTCAGGCCATTATGACCCTGGTGGCGTTTTTACCCGTTCTGGTGGCGCTTTCACATCATGTAAAAAGTATCCCGATTCTGGGCAGCATCCCCTATGCGCTGGTGATCGCGGCGGTGTTGTGGTCACTCTTTGGTACGGCGCTGCTGGCGCTGGTGGGCATTAAGCTTCCCGGCCTGGAGTTCCGTAACCAGCGCGTCGAAGCGGCTTACCGTAAAGAGCTGGTTTACGGCGAAGATCACGCCGATCGCGCCACGCCGCCGACCGTAAAAGTGCTGTTCCACAATGTGCGGATTAACTATTTCCGTCTCTATTTTCACTATCTTTACTTCAATATCAGCCGCATCCTTTATCTGCAGGTGGATAACGTGTTCGGGCTGTTCCTGTTGTTCCCGTCTATTGTGGCCGGTGCCATTACGCTGGGCCTGCTGAACCAGATCACCAACGTGTTTGACCAGGTTCGGGGATCGTTCCAGTACCTCATTACCTCGTGGTCCACCCTGGTCGAGTTAATGTCGATCTATAAACGTCTGCGCAGTTTTGAACAGATTCTGGACGATGTGCCGCACGATGAAATGATGCACGACGCTTCAGAAGAGGTGTCATAACCTTTCTGGTCGCCTGGGGTAGTTGCCGCAGGCGACCAGCGGTCGATTCCGCATTGTCTCCCCCACTTTCCTTTTCCTTCTCCTGCCATTCATTGCGCATGATGCCGCAGTGTTACGTCCGTTCAGGACGACATCCGCGCCCGGGTTATCGCCGGTACGCGCAGCATTGAGGGATGATGGCGCGCATACAAGGGGCTTTTCTGGCAAAGGCTGAACGGTTAAGCGAACGATCTGTTGGTCAAAGAGACAGGCCCGATGGGGCAGAATGATGCCGGAAAGCGGAGTAGAGGCAGTAAAGTGACAGGTTCTGTTGCGCTAAAAACGGAGCCAGGACGCCATCAGGCGTCCTGTCAGCACAGACGTTCAAGGCTTATTTATACAGCTCAGCCGTCATGTGCACACCGTTGTTGGTGTTCGCTTCGGTGATCTTATAGGAAGCACCAGCATCCTGCGCCTGAGCAGCAATTTTCGCTTCTGCGCTGTCCAGTGTTGAGCCGGTCGCCGTCACAGTTTGTGCAAAAGCCGCAGCAGGCAGAATAGTCAGGGCGATTAAAGCAGCAAAAGTTTTGATAATTTTCATGGTCAATTCCTCGGTCTTTTTCGTTTATATAAGGCTACATGCCTTGTGTGAAAGCATAATAGGAGGAATATCGCACAAGAAAAAGCAGAGGGTTTTGCTCATATCGTTCAATAAAACTGAAAATGAAAAGCACGTTTAGCGCTGTTTAAACACGAAAGGTTAAATGACTACACCTTGCATAGCAGGCAGTATTAATGACTACCTGTGCGCCTGACGACTTTCGCCCAGCGCTATGCTGTTATGTCACAAGACGGCAAAGACAGGCGTTACGCCGTGATGCTCTGAGACGAGTCAGGCCGTGATGGGATGTTGGCTGAGGGTACGCAATTGGGCAGCAGAAGAGACGATTAGGACGGGAAAGCCTCTTAGCGATCATGCCGTACCAGACGGCATGATCACGGTTCGCACCCTGCGCGCGCGAAGAGCGTGATCACGCCGAATGGCACAACACCATCCGGTGGCAGGCCGGTCAAAACTTAGCGGAACACGCTGATCGCTTCCACCAGACGGTTAGCCTGATGGGTCATACGACCCGACGCTTCTGCGCTTTCCTGAACGCGGGCGGCGTTTTGATGGGTAATATCGTCCAGATCTTCTACCGCCGTGCTGACTTCACTGAGCGCGGTCGCCTGTTCCGCCGTGGCCGCGCTGATTTGGGCAACGAGCGAAGTGACGTTCTGCACCTGCTGCACAATATCCTGCATGGTATGTCCCGCAGCACCGGCGTGCTCGTTGCCTGAACTGACCCGGCTGGCGCTGGTTTCCACCAGCGCTTTAATCTCGCTGGCGGCTTTTGCGCTGCGCTGTGCAAGGCTGCGTACTTCGCCAGCCACAACGGCGAAGCCTTTACCCTGCTCACCCGCGCGTGCCGCCTCAACGGCGGCGTTCAGCGCCAGAATATTGGTCTGGAACGCGATGCTGTCGATTACGCTGGTGATGCTGGCAATGCGTTCTGAGCTGTCGGCGATATCCGCCATCATACTCATCATCTCTTTCATCACCTCGCCACCTTTGCTTGCCGCATCGCTGGTATTGACGGAGAGCGAATTCACCTCCTGGGCCGTTTGCGTATTACTCTTCACGGTGGCGGTCATTTCGTTCATGGTCGCGGCCGTTTGCTGCACGTTCGCTGCGGCCTGTTCGGTCCGGCGGCTCAGTTCATTGTTACTGCGGGCAATGGCGTCACTGGCGCTCAGCACGTTAATCGCCTGGCCACTCACATCGTCCACCAGCCAGCGGAACATCAGCCCTAGCTGCCCAATGGCGCGCAACGTCAGCCCCACCTCGTCAATGCGGTCCATCTGCTCCACCTGGTGACTGGCCCCGGTGGCCACGCGCAGTGCCTGTTTGCACATGCGCTCAACAGGACGGGAAATTTGCTGCTCCAGCCACAGGCTGGCAAGCAGCAACAGAACGGCCATGCCGCCCGCAAATCCGCTCAGCGCCAGCGGTGCCATTCCCAGCGCCCAGACGCCCGCGACGGACAGCGGCAGTAAAGCCAGCAGCGCCGTACGGATGCGCCAGCGCAGTGGCAGCGTTTTTAAGATCGAGCCGAGGCGACGCCAGCCGCTGCGGACAATTAATCCTTTGTGAAAGCGGCGGCCTTGCGCGCGACCTTCACGAAAATCACGGTAGAGCGCTTCACTGGCTTTCACGTCCTGGGCGGATGGCTTCGTCCGCACCGACATATAACCCTGCACCTGACCGTTGCGCACCACCGGAATCGCGTTCGCCCGCACCCAGTAGTGATCCCCGTTTTTACGGCGGTTTTTCACCAGCGCTGTCCAGGGTTCGCCCTGTTTTAACGTCGCCCACATATCGGCAAAAGCTTCGGGTGGCATATCCGGGTGACGCACCATATTGTGCGGCTGCCCTTTGACCTCATCAGATGAAAAGCCACTGGCTTCAACGAATGCATCATTGGCATAGGTGATATAGCTGTTGAGATCGGTCGTTGTCATCAGTGTGGCATGATCGTCATACACATATTCACGCTGAGAAACAGGTTGGTTGTTGCGCATAGGAGTCCTTGATAGTACCAGTCAGACTTGCACCAGAAGCATGGATGAAAGCACGTGAAAGGTAAGCTTTACCTTTTTTTATGTTTTCGGCAGTGGCGCATTTACACTTTAGTGCTACGCGTTAATTTATTGCATTAAAAAAGCCGCTCAGTAGCGGCTTCGTTTACTCACGGGGATTTTTAACCCATTACATTTTAACGATTTACTTTAACGCAACTGATTAGCGCGCAGCACCATCCCACCCGCGCCCGGCGCGTGACATCCGCAGTGAGACTAACGTCTTACCGTACCGCTTGACGGGTTAATAGCGCATTCCTTATGGATTCAGCTTAAATCGACATCCCGTAAGCCAAACCACCACGTCAGTACAAAGCCACTGACCCAGGCCACGATCAAACCGCCCAGGTACACGGCCATGCCAGCAAAAATGCCCTGATGCGAGGTCATTAACGGAAGCGTGACCAGACCCGAAGGACCAAACACCGTATTCATGCCGACCGGCAGCCCCAGCCAGGCCACCAGACCGATAAAAAATCCGCCCACTGCCCCGCCGCCGCAGGCCGTAATAAAGGGTCTGAGCCGCGGTAGCGTGACGCCATAAATCAGCGGTTCACCCACGCCCAGCAAGCCGGGCACGATGGCGCCTTTTATCTGGGTGCGCAACAACGCGCCTTTTTCCGCTTTACACCAGAGCGCCAGTGCGGCCCCCACCTGACCGGCACCGGCCATAGCCAGAACAGGGAACAGTGAATTAAATCCCTGGGTTTCCATCAGCGCAAAATAGACCGGAATAAACCCCTGATGAATGCCAAACATCACGGCGATCAAAAACAGCCCAGCCAGCAGGGCGCAGCCGAAGGGGTTGTTATTGAGGTGGATAAACAACCACGACATTCCCTTAAACAGCTCGCCGCCGAGCGGCATGATGAGCAGATAAGTCAGCGCGCCCGTGATTAATAAGGTTAACAGGGCGGTAAGAATCATATCCAGGTTATCCGGGATGACCTTGCGCAACTGCCTTTCCAGCCAGCCACCAAACATTGCGGCCAGCAGCACACCGATAATGTTGCCACGCGGATCGATAGCCAGACCAAAAAAGCTGTCCATGCCGCTGTAATAGCCGACCTTCGCATCGGGCACATAGCCCAGAAGAAACAGCGAGGCGATAATGGCCCCGTTTACGCCGGTGCCACCAAAGGCTTTTTGCGCGTTATAGCCAATCAGGATGCTGAGAAAGGTGAATAACCCTTTACTGAACACTTTCATATAGGCCACGGTCTGCAGTAAGCCTGCAGGATGTGCGCCCGGCGTGCTGAGGTGCAGGCTTTGCTCAATCAGCGTGGCGAATCCCAGCAGTAAACCTGCGGCGATAAAGCCGGGGATGAGCGGTGTGAAAAGGGTGGCGAAACGTGCCAGAAACTGATGCACCGCGCGGGTCTGTCTGGCCTTTATCTGCTGTTTTTGTTGCGCAGCCACCTGTTGCAGATTCGGTGCACCCTGTGAAAGCAGCAAATGCATCCGTTCCGCCGCCGTTTGCGCCTTGCCGGGACCTAGCACGATCTGCAGTTGATCGTCACCCTTGATGACACCCAGCACGCCAGGCAAACCTTTCAGCCGGGCGATGTCAGCCTGATTCTGCTTCAGCGTCAGGCGTAAACGGGTCATACAATGGCCGCAAACGGCAATATTGTCTGCGCCGCCTGCTGCCTGCACGATAGCGTGCAGAAGTGCATCGGTCACGTCCGCCATCAGCGTGCTCCCGCAGCCTGTAGCGCCCGACGAATAAAGCCCTGATGTTGGGTCAGCAACGTTTTTGCCTCATCAGCACTCAGTTCCGCCAGCACCATGAGAATGGCGGTTTTGCAGTGCCCGCCGCAGGCCGCCAGGGCGGCACTGGCGCAGGCTTCGTCACAATCAGTAGCCTGCATCACAATATTGACCTGGCGCTGTACCAGCTTCTGGTTGGTGGCTTCAACGTCCACCATCAGATTGCCGAAGACTTTGCCTGTACGAATCATCGCGCCGGTCGTCAGCATATTCAGGACCAGCTTCTGTGCGGTCCCCGCCTTCATGCGTGATGACCCCGTCACCACTTCAGGCCCGACCACGGGCGTCAGGGCAATATCGGCGACGTCGGCCATTTTGCTGTGCGGATTACAGGTCAGCGCAACCGTCGTCGCCCCACATAGCCGGGCGTACTCGAGCGCGCCCAGAACATAAGGCGTGCGTCCACTGGCGGCGATGCCCACCAGCACGTCCTGCTGGCTGAAGTGGATGTCTTTCAGATCCTGCGCGCCTTGCGCCACATTATCTTCAGCGTTTTCCACCGCCTGCAAAATGGCCTGATGGCCCCCGGCAATCAGGCCAGTTACCTGCTCACGCGGTGTGCCAAAAGTTGGTGGGCATTCACTTGCATCCAGGATCCCCAGGCGGCCGGAGGTGCCCGCGCCCACGTATATCAGTCGCCCACCGGCCTGAAAGGCGGCGCAGATAATATCCACAGCGCGGGCGATAGCCGGCACAATAGCCTCAACGGCCAGCGCAACTTTTTTATCTTCATCATTAATGACGCGAAGCATCGCTTCCGTGCTCATTTCGTCAATATTCAGGCTGGCCGGATTGCGCCCTTCCGTGACCATCTGACTGAGATCGATTTTCACGCTTGTTCTCCACAGGAATAATTTATTCTGGATATTTTTAACACAGCGAATGAAAAATTCATCCTTTCCAGCTGCTTTTTTGTGGCGCCGTGAGCGGTGCAGCCAGACAGAATAAAAAAAAGGCCCAACCATCGTTGAGCCTTTGATTTGCTAATCCGCATTAAGGCGCGGTTTGCGTCCGTAACTGCAATTCATACGCTTTCGCCTGCTCTGCATCGAACTGGTTTTCCCAGCGGGCAATCACCAGCACCGCCAGGGCGTTACCCACGACATTCAGCGCGGTACGGGCCATATCCATGATGCGGTCAACGCCAGCAATAAACGCCAGTCCTTCCAGCGGAATACCGACGCTGCCAAGCGTCGCCAGCAGGACGACAAACGAAACGCCTGGCACGCCTGCAATCCCTTTAGAGGTCACCATCAGCGTCAGCACCAGGATGATTTCATCAGTCAGTGACAGGTCGATACCGTACAGCTGCGCGATGAAAATCGCGGCGATACTTTGGTATAACGTTGAACCATCCAGGTTAAACGAGTAGCCGGTGGGCACGACGAAGCTGGTGATGGCTTTTGGTGCACCGTAAGCTTCCATCTTCTCCATGATGCGTGGCAGCACGGTTTCAGAACTGGAGGTCGAGTAGGACAGGATCAGCTCGTCTTTTAAAATGCGCATCAGCGTAGTAATGCGCAGTTTGCAGAAGCGTGCTACCGCCCCCAGCACCACAAACGCAAAGAACAGGATAGCGACATAGACCAGCAACACCAGCTTCGCGAGTGGCCACAGCGAGGCAAAACCAAAGTTAGCAATCGTCACGGCGATCAAAGCAAACACGCCTACTGGCGCGTAGCGCATGATCATATGCGTCACTTTAAACATGGTTTCAGACACGCCGCGGAACAGGTTGACCAGCGGATCGCGCTGTTCGGAGGGCAGGGCCGACAGCCCCAGACCAAACAGGACTGAGAAGAAAATAATCGGCAGCATTTCACCCTTCGCCATCGCGGCAAAGATGTTCTGCGGGATCAAAGAAAGGATGGTCGCAACCAGACTGTGCGTCCCTTCCTGTACCTGCGCCGTCGTGGCTTCATATTTAGAGATGTCCACCGTTGCCAGCGTAGACATATCAATGCCAGTGCCGGGCTTAAACACATTTGCCAGGGTAATCCCGACCACAATGGCAACGGTGGTAATCACTTCAAAGTACACAATGGTTTTGAGACCAATACGACCCAGCTTTTTCGCATCACCAACACCGGCTATACCGACAATCAGGGATGAAATCACGATAGGCACGACAATCATCTTTATCAGGTGAATAAAGATATCGCCCGCCGGGCTGAGAATATTATTGACTAACCATTCACGATCATCTGGCTGATTATGCAATACGGCACCCACGATGATGCCGAGCACCAGTGCTATCAGAATCTGCCACGCAAGGCTGATTTTAAAACCTTTCATAACGCGTAATTTCCTCAGTCAAAACCCGTTTCTCTCTACTGCGAAGGTGCAGAAGACAATACACACAGGGAAGTGAGCAAAAAGCCCGGTAAAGTAGAGGGTGTTTTAGACAGCGTCCCGCATTGCGATGCGATGATTTCTAAACCCATTTCAGACGCGGTCTGAGTTGATACCTGATTATCAGGGGCGAGATAAGTACCATTTTCGCTGCAGTAAATGCAACCCTTGGTGGCTTCGATTAAAACTTAACCATCTCTTAAGCATAAAATGCTGATGCGGCTATTTATTCCTAACCTGCTGTTATGAAAAGTAAACTTTCGATAATTTTTCGCATAGCTATTCAGATTGTGGGCAAACACTACGCGGTTCGTTCGCTGCTTTTTTAAACAGCGCAAGACACAAAATGTTGCAATCTAAATCCCTATCCTTTGCATGGCGTTAGCGCGTTTTTCATTCTTTTGCGACGTTTTTATGTCAACAAGGTTAACGCGTGATCTATGGCGCAAAAAAGAAACAAATCTTGTTGCTCTGCTTCACTTAACTATTGATTGACATATGATTAACATCTTCAAGGAGAATCGCCATGAGCCAAAATCATAACTATCCTGTTCCAGAAAATATCGCAGCAACCGCGCTGATTACGGCCGAACAGTATCAGGCGATGTACCAGCAGTCTGTTACCGATCCAGAAACCTTCTGGGGGGAACAAGGTAAAATCCTCGACTGGATAAAACCTTACAGCAAAGTCAAAAACACCTCATTTGCGCCAGGCAATATTTCAATTCGTTGGTATGAAGACGGCACGCTCAATCTGGCCGCCAACTGCCTGGATCGCCATCTGGCTACCCGGGGCGATCATCCCGCCATTATCTGGGAAGGCGACGATGCCAGTGAAAGCAAAACCCTGACCTTCCGTCAGCTTCATGCTGATGTATGCCGCTTTGCCAATGTGCTGGAACTGCTTGGCGTCAAAAAAGGCGACGTCGTGGCGATTTATATGCCCATGGTGCCCGAGGCCGCCGTCGCGATGCTGGCCTGTGCTCGCATCGGGGCGGTGCACTCCGTCATTTTCGGCGGCTTCTCACCGGAAGCCGTCGCGGGCCGGGTGATCGACTCCAGCGCATCATTGATTGTGACAGCCGACGAAGGCGTACGTGCGGGCCGCACGATTCCACTGAAGAAAAATGTGGATGATGCATTAAAAAATCCCAATGTGAACAGCGTGAAAAACGTGGTGGTCTTTCAACGTACCGGCAAAGATGTCGGCTGGGTTGAAGGACGCGATCGGCACTGGCATGAGCTGATGCAGAACGCCAGCACCAACCACTCTGCCGCCGAAATGCAGGCCGAAGATCCACTGTTTATTCTCTACACCTCCGGTTCAACCGGTAAGCCTAAAGGCGTACTGCATACCACGGGGGGCTATCTGGTTTACGCCGCCACGACCTTTAAATTTGTCTTTGATTATCATCAGGATGACGTTTACTGGTGTACGGCGGACGTGGGCTGGGTCACCGGCCACAGCTATCTGCTCTATGGTCCCCTGGCCTGTGGGGCCACGACGCTGATGTTTGAAGGCGTGCCAAACTGGCCGACGCCAGCCCGCATGGGCCAGGTGATTGATAAGCACAAGGTGACCCTGTTGTATACCGCGCCTACCGCTATCCGCGCGCTGATGGCGGAAGGGGATAAAGCGATTGAGGGCACCGACCGTAGCAGCCTGCGTATCATGGGTTCAGTGGGCGAGCCCATTAACCCGGAAGCCTGGGAGTGGTATCACAAAAAAATCGGCAACAGCCGGTGTCCGATTGTCGATACCTGGTGGCAGACAGAGACCGGCGGTTTCATGATTACGCCGTTGCCGGGTGCCACCGTGCTGAAACCCGGCTCGGCGACCACGCCGTTCTTCGGCGTCCAGCCTGCCCTGGTGGATAACGAAGGCAATCCTCAGGACGGCGCCTGTGAAGGTAATCTGGTAATCACGGATTCCTGGCCAGGTCAGGCGCGTACGCTGTTTGGCGATCATGAACGTTTCGAGCAGACCTACTTTTCGACCTTTAAAAATGCCTATTTCAGCGGCGATGGCGCGCGACGTGATGAGGACGGCTACTACTGGATTACTGGCCGTGTGGATGACGTACTGAACGTGTCTGGGCACCGCCTGGGCACCGCCGAGATCGAATCCGCGCTGGTGTCGCATCCGAAAATTGCCGAAGCGGCCGTGGTAGGTATTCCGCACAGCATTAAGGGCCAGGCTATTTATGCCTATATCACCCTGAATCACGGGGAAGAGCCCTCACCGGAGCTTTATACCGAGGTCCGTAACTGGGTGCGTAAAGAGATTGGCCCGATTGCCACGCCTGATGTACTGCACTGGACGGATTCGCTGCCAAAAACCCGTTCCGGCAAAATCATGCGCCGTATTCTGCGCAAGATTGCCGCAGGCGATACCAGTAATTTAGGCGATACCTCCACGCTGGCCGATCCTGGCGTCGTTGAGAAACTGCTTGAAGAGAAACAATCCATCACCCTGCCGTAATACCACGCCGGCGGAAAGCATCAGGCTTTCCGCCACCGCTTCCCTACGTAGTGTGTTTCTGTAGTCACAAAAAAATATAACGCATTCACGCCGTTGCGTGAGGTCCACGCCTGCAAGCTTCTGGAGATAATGTGATGAACGATGCCCTGCCCGAACAGGAAAGAATCTACCAACAAATTGAAAAAAATCCGCGCTTTCAGGAGTTGGTCCATAAGCGCCAGTCCTTTGCCCTGCTGCTGTCGCTAATCATGCTGGTGCTCTATGTCGGCTTTATTCTGCTGATTGCGTTTGCTCCCGGCTGGTTAGGTACGCCGCTGCATGCCGGTACCAACGTGACGCGCGGTATTCCGATTGGCGTGGGCCTGATCGTTATCTCCTTTTTACTGACCGGCGTGTATGTCTGGCGCGCCAATGGCGAGTTTGATCGCCTGACAAAGGCTATCCTCCGCGAGGTAAAACCATGATGCGTCTTATGCTGTGGATGCTGGCCGCCCTCCTGCCCTTTTCCGCCCTGGCCGCCGATGCGATTACCGGGGCGGTGCAGAAGCAGGCCGTTAATTATCAGGCCATTGTGATGTTTGTCATTTTTGTCGGTGCGACGCTGAGTATTACTTACTGGGCGTCAAAGCGAACCCGCTCGCGTAGCGATTATTATACGGCGGGCGGCAATATTACCGGCTTCCAGAATGGGCTGGCGATGGCCGGTGACTTTATGTCTGCCGCCTCCTTTCTGGGGATTTCTGCGCTGGTTTATACCTCGGGTTATGACGGCTTAATCTATTCGCTCGGTTTTCTGGTCGGCTGGCCGATGATCCTGTTCCTGATTGCCGAACGTCTGCGTAATCTGGGCCGGTATACCTTTGCCGATGTTGCCTCTTACCGCCTCAAACAAAAGCCCATTCGCACCCTGTCCGCCTGCGGCTCACTGGTGGTGGTTGCGCTTTACCTGATTGCGCAGATGGTCGGTGCCGGTAAGCTGATTCAGTTACTGTTTGGTCTGAACTATCATATCGCCGTCATTCTGGTGGGCATTTTGATGGTGCTGTACGTGCTGTTTGGCGGGATGCTGGCGACGACCTGGGTCCAGATCATCAAAGCCGTTCTGCTGCTGTTCGGTGCCTCATTTATGGCGATTATGGTGATGAAAAGTACCGGCTTCAGCTTTAATACGTTGTTCACTGAGGCGATGGCAGTGCATCCGAAAGGGGCGGCCATTATGCAGCCTGGCGGGCTGGTTAAAGACCCGATCTCTGCCCTGTCGCTGGGGCTGGGGCTGATGTTTGGAACGGCGGGCTTACCGCATATCCTGATGCGTTTCTTTACCGTCGCCGATGCGAAAGAGGCGCGTAAAAGCGTTTTCTGGGCCACCGGCTTTATGGGTTACTTCTATTTCCTGACCTTTATCATCGGATTCGGTGCCATTTTACTGGTCGGAGCTAACCCGGCCTTTAAAGATGCTTCGGGTGCGCTGATTGGCGGCACCAATATGGCGGCAGTGCATCTGGCTAACGCCGTGGGCGGCAGTACCTTCCTGGGCTTTATTTCCGCCGTCGCTTTCGCCACGATTCTGGCGGTGGTGGCGGGCCTGACCCTGGCTGGCGCGTCGGCGGTGTCGCATGATTTGTACGCCAGCGTTTACCGTAAAGGCCAGGCCAGCGAGCGCGACGAACTTCGGGTATCGAAAATTACGGTGCTGGTGCTGGGCGCAGTAGCCATCGCGCTGGGCATTCTGTTTGAGAAGCAGAACATCGCGTTTATGGTGGGACTGGCCTTCTCGATCGCGGCCAGCTGTAACTTCCCGATTATCCTGCTGTCCATGTACTGGTCAAAGCTCACCACACGAGGTGCGATGGTGGGCGGCTGGCTGGGGCTGATCACGGCAGTGGTGCTGATGATCCTGGGACCCACGGTCTGGGTACAGGTGCTGGGACACGCTTCCCCCATTTACCCTTATGAATATCCGGCGCTGTTCTCCATTGCCATCGCCTTTATTGGCACCTGGCTGTTTTCCATTACCGACCATTCACCGCAGGGTGCTGAAGAACGCTCCCGTTTCCGGGCACAGTTTATTCGTTCCCAGACGGGTTCAGGTATTGAGCAGGGTAAAGCACACTAATCTGTAGTGCCTGCAATAAAAAAAGGGCAGCCACCGCCAGGTCGCTGCCCTTTTTCTCAGACCGCTGTCAGAAACGCAGTGACGCGCCGACGTACGGACCGTCGACCAGTACGTTATCTTTACGGCCACCTTTGTTATTCAGCTCAATATACTGATAACCGACGCGCAGGTTAAGCAGAGAAACAGGCGTGAAGCTCACACCACCGCTTGCCTCCTGATAGCTGTCCAGGTGGTCAGTCAGGCCTTCTGGTGCGTAATAGTACTGACCGAATAAGCCCCACATGCTGTTGATGTTGTACTGCGCGCTGCCGCCCAGCGCCACCGCAAATCCGTCTTTCCCGTCTTCAGGATGGGTAAAAATCGCCTTTGCGGTTGGCGCCAGGCGCAAATCGCCAACATCAACGTTGTAACCCAGTCCTGCACCGTAGGTGCTTCCGTCATGATCGCTACGTAACCAGTTGCCATTCAGGAACAGGCCCGGTGACGTGGTGCCCAGTCCGAGATTGAGATTCGTACTGTGCTCGCCCACATCCACGCTGCCTTCGATAGCCTGCGCAGCGCCGCTCAGCAACATAACGCTCAGCGCGCTTCCTGTGACAAGTTGTTTAAACATGATTCTACTCCATGAGGGGTCCAATAATTCCGCCTCAAGGGTAGCAGTCTGAAACGAGGTGACAACTTTATTTGGAAAGCTTTACGTAAAAAGTGATGTCATTCATGACAATCATGTCTGTCAGCTGGCCAGTGACGGCGGGCACCGTTGTGCCGTCTGCCGCCTTACTGTGCCCACATAATGTGCCCGATTAACGGTGCCAGAATCACCGTAACCACGCCGGATAACATCATCACCAGGCTGGACACGACGCCTTCCTGTTGGCCCAGCTGGTAAGCCCGCGCGGTGCCCGCACCGTGGGAGGCGGCCCCAAATCCAGCCCCTTTCGCCACGCTTTGCTGGATAGCAATGCGTAAAAACAGGACGTCGCCGACCGCCATGCCAAATACGCCAGTAATGACCACAAACAGCGCCACCAGATCGGGCTGTGCGCCCATGGGTTTGGCGGCCGCCAGGGCAAAAGGCGTGGTAATGGAGCGCACCGCCAGGCTGCGTTGCAGGCTTTCGGGCAAACTCAGCAAACGCGCCAGCCACACCGAGCTGCACACCGATACCGTGGTGGCGGTCAGCACACCGGCGCTGAGCGATAACCAGTGGCGTTTTATCACGTCCATGTTTTCGTACACGGGCACTGCAAACGCCAGCGTGGCGGGCCCCAACAGCCACAGCAACCAGTGACTTTCGGCAATGTAGTTTTGCCAGCTGATATGGGTGACCAGCAACAGCAGCACCAGAATCATGGGCGTCATGATCAACGGCATCAGCAGCAGCGTTGGCCAGCGGCGATACAGCCGTTTATTCACGTAGTAGATCACTAACGTGGCGGCCGCGCACAGGAGGCTGATCGGCAAATCAGGCATCGTTGTTCTTCTTACGCGCCGCGCGCGCCACTTCAAACCGATAAAGCCGGTCCACAACCAGCGCCGTTGCCGCCAGCACCAGCGTGGTACTGACCGCAATCACCAGAAAAATTCGCCAGCCGTCCACCTGCAGCAGGTCCGCGTAGTTGATGACCGCAACCACCGCCGGGATAAAAAACAGTAGCATCTCTGCCAGCAACCAGCTTGCCCCGGCCTTTACCCAGCGCAGGGGTAAAATACGCAGCGCGATAAGCAACAGCAGCAGGAGCATGCCTACCACGTTGGCTGGCAGCGGCAAGTGCAGCCAGTTCACCAACTGTTCGCTGGCGATAAACAGCGAGATGTAGAGCGCCAGTTGTACCGGCACGCTCAGCCGGTTTATGTGGCTGACGTTCAGGCGACGCAAGGCCAGTGCCATTTGTCTTTCCCCTCTGGAATGAATGCGTCCAGTATAGATTTGCTGTATGGGGTGAAAGAAATGAATTAAAATTATCCAAATCATGCCAAAAGGGAATAGTTATGGACGTTCGCGCCCTGCGTTACTTTACCGAGGTCGTCCGCCAACAAAGCTTTACCCGGGCTGCACAGGCGTTGTTCGTGACGCAGCCGACAATCAGCAAAATGGTGCGCCAGTTAGAAGAGGAACTGGGCTGTGCCTTACTCCTGCGTGATGGTCGCCGCCTGCATCTGACGGACAGCGGTCAGGCGGTCTACCAACGCGGTCTGGCGATTCTGCAAGAGTTTCATCAGCTTGAGGCAGAGATAGGCGATATTAACGATCTGAAAACCGGCCAGTTGCGCCTCGGTATTCCCCCAATGGTGGGCATGCAGATTGCCGGTTCCGTCTCCGCGTTTCGCCGCCGCTATCCGGGCCTGGAACTCAACATTGCTGAATTTGGCGGGCTGACGGTGCAGGAAGCCGTGCTGACCGGAACACTGGATATCGCCCTGACGGCGCTCCCGGTCGATCCCGAACTGCCCCTCGCCACCTTATCCCTTATGCGCCATCCGCTCTGTGTGTTGCTGCCGCGTAAGGCGCCCTGGCTACGTCGCACCCGGCTTTCACTCTCTGAGCTGGCGGCGCATCCGCTGCTTATCTTTAACGAAGAATTTTCACTGAACCGGCAGTTGATGCAGGCGTTTCAGCGTCAGGGAATAACGCCCACGATTGCCGTCCGAAGCGGGCAGTGGGATTTTCTGGCCGCCATGGTTCAGGCAGAGATGGGCCTGGCCATTCTGCCGGAACCCATTTGTCAGCGTTTAGATAAGCAGTCGTTACTGTGGCTGCCGCTGGCGTCTGAACTTCAGTGGCATCTGGGGCTGATTTGGCGGGAAGGAAGTTATCTGTCGCGCAGTGCGCAGGCGTGGATCGCCTGTTGCCGGGCCCACTGGCCCGATGATGCACCCCGCCTGTCTGTCTGATGCCCCCGCCTGCTCACCGCCGCACGGCGAAGCAGGCGGGGCCCGAAAGCGGCGGCGAGTTACGCCTCTTTCTCGATTAACAGCGCTTCCAGCAGATCCAGATCGTGCAGCAATTTTTGCATGGTCTCGTTCGAAATCGCCTTGGTGGCACGCAGGTGATAGACCTCCGCGCGCTCGGCACGGAGCGCGGTCAGACGGAAACGGCGCTCCAGATTTTCGGCAAACAGGGCATGTTCAAGGTCATTTTTGCCCTCGGCGCGACGGCGCAGATTCCCGGTCACGCGCAGGCTTACCTCTTTTAGCAGCTCTGGATCGATGTTTTCATCGGTTTCTTTTTCGAGCCTGGCTTCCATTTTTTGCAGACTCTCAATCGCCGCCCCCGCCATTACCGCCTTCGCATGCTGTATTTCATGGCGATGCGCATTTTTATCCAGTGTTTCGACGCCGCGCAGCAGGATGGGCAGGATAATGACGCCGACCAGCAGGGAGAACAGAATCACCCCGGTCGCGATAAACACCAGTTCGTAACGGGCCGGGAAAGGATTGCCGTTGCTCAGAAACAGCGGGATCGACAGCACACCGGCCAGCGTAATCGCACCGCGCACGCCCGCAAAGGAGGCGATTAACAGTTCACGCAGTGAGTACGAGGAGAACACTAACGGCTTGTTTTTCAGCAACCGTTTACTGAAGCGCTGCATAATCCACAACCAGCCGAAGCGCACCACCATTAACGCCGCATAGACCAGCACGATATCGGCAAAAATCATCCAGATATCCACATTGGGATCCGCATTGGCCTCGGCGATGGATTTTTGCAGGATAGAGGGCAGTTGCAGACCCAGCATCAGGAACACCATGCCGTTAAACACAAATTCCAGCATATGCCAGACGCTGTTGGCGCGCAGGCGCATCGTCAGCGGTGCCTGACGAATAATGCCAGAGCGCGTAATCGTCATCCCGGCCGCGACGGCGGCTAAGATCCCGGATACGCCGAGGTGCTCAGCAATCAGATAAGAGGCGAAAGGCAGCAGTAACAGCAGAACAATTTGTGTGGCTGCGTCATCACTGCCGCTCCAGCGGTTCAGCACACGTAGCGACTTCCCGTAAAGCCAGCAGACCGCAACCCCAGCCACCAGGCCGCCCAGCGCCACCTTGAGGAACTCTACGCTGGCACCGCCCCAGCTAAATACCATGGTGCCCATCGCGACCGCGACGGCGAACTTCAGTGAAACCAGGCCAGAGGCATCGTTCATCAAGGCTTCGCCCTGCAGAATCGCCATGATTTTCTTAGGAATGCGGCCTTCACCGACGATACCAGAAAGGGCCACGGCATCGGTGGGTGAGAGCACGGCGGCCAGCGCAAACGCAGGGATAAGCGGAATGCCCGGCACGGTCCAGTAAATCAGGTAGCCGATACCGACGACGGTGATCAACACCAGTACCAGCGCCAGGCCAAGGATTTCCCGTCCATAGTGCAGAAACTCGCTGACCGGTGTTTTCCAGCCGTCGGCAAAGAGCAGCGGCGGAATAAACAGGACGAGGAATAATTCCGGGTCAAAATCCACATGCAGCCCAAACGTGGGCCAGGCCAGCAGCGCACCAACGGCAATTTGCACCAGCGGCAGCGGGATTTGAAAAGGCAAGATACGCGCGGCGACCCCAGAGAGCGACACCACCAGCGTCATGATCAAAATAGTAAAAAAGATTTCCATGCTTTCCTTAGGCGGGTTGTTATCTTTGAATCAACGTGAAGATAAAGTGTAAAACAAACTGGCAAGCGCGGAAAAAGCTACGTGTGCTTCGGTGAGGAAAAAGCGGAAAATTCCGGACGCACGGCTGCACGTCCGGTCAGACAGTCAGATCGCCCAGCCTCCGGCATAAAAAGCCACCAGCGCAACGGCAATCACGACCGTGCCAATATTTAACTTACGCCATTCACCGGCAAACAGTCGGCCAACTACCAGGGTGGCAAAACCGATCATGATGCCGGTAACAATGTTACAGGTCAGGACAATAATGACTGCGGTGAGCAGGCCCGACATCGCATCGACAAAGTCGGCGAAGTCGATTTTAGCGACGTTGCTCAGCATCAGCAGGCCGACATACATCAGGGCGGGTGCCGTCGCATAAGTTGGTACCAAATAAGCCAGCGGAGACATAAACAGAATCACCAGAAACAGCAGACCCACGACGATTGCCGTCAGGCCGGTTTTACCGCCTGCCGCCGTACCGGCCGCCGATTCAATATATACCGCGGCAGGCGACGCGCCCACCAGTCCGGCAAACAGGCTGCTCAGCGAATCCGTGGTCAGTGCCCGTCCGCCGTTAATAATCTGCCCGTCTTTATCGAGTAAATTGGCCTGCCCGGCCACGGCGCGAATCGTGCCGGTCGCATCAAATACCGCCGTCATCACTAACGCCAGTACGGTGGGCAAGACGGCAGGCTGCAACGCGCCCATAATGTCGAGGCTGAAAAACAGCGATGTCCCCTGCGCATCACGCAGGCTCGGCAGCGCAAACAGCCCTTGCCAGCGGACGGCGGGATCGAAGGCCAGGCCGAGAGCAGAGATCACGATGACCGTCAGCAAAATACCGCCAGGCACCCGGCGCTTCTCCAGACCAAAAATCGCCGCCAGCCCCAGCAAAGACATGAGGACGGGGAAGGAGGTAAAGTGCCCCAACGCCACCGGTAAACCTGAGCCAGGGTTTCTGACCACCAGCCCCACGTTGTCAGCGGCAATCAGCAGTAAAAACAGGCCAATCCCGATGCCCGTACCGTGTGCGACGCCCATGGGCAAATTACGTAAGATCCAGGCCCGAATCCCGGTGGTGGAAATCAGCGTAAACAGCAGCCCCATGAGGAACACAGCGCCAAGCGCGACCGGCACGCTGATGTGCTGACCCAGTACAAGACTGAACGCTGTAAAGGCCGTCAACGAGATTGCACAGCCAATCGCCATGGGTAAATTGGCCCACAGCCCTATCAGGATTGACCCGAAGCTTGCCACCAGGCAGGTGGCAACAAACACCGCCGTAGGAGAGAACCCCGCTTTACCCAGCATACCGGGGACCACGATCACCGAATAGACCATGGCAAGAAAGGTCGTCAGCCCGGCCAGGATTTCCTGTCGCACGCTGCTGCCACGGGCCGAAATGGCGAACCAGGCATCCAGTCTTCCACTGGTCGGGCGTGATTCAATTGACATAGTTAAGCCTCAAAAATTTTTATTGTGTAATTCACGCGGTCACCGTTCTGCATTCCCTGAATATGTCTTTACCCACGGGCAACCGACAAAAGGCAAACGTTTACTTCGCCACGCAGAACGGGTGTAACAAGCACCACCAGACTGAAGGGGGCAGATTATCCGGTCTTTAACCGCCGCTTTTCAACCGTTCAGAGGGAATTACTGCGTATAAAGATCAGGTTAGTAACATCAGGAACGTGCTGGAAACCTGCCAGTAACATTCTTGCAGGCAGCGTGACCGGTCGATGAAAGAGGATGTTGGTGGAAGAGAGATGACGCCGGACGGCGTCATCAGAGCGCATCGCCTCAGCCCGGCAGAGTGAGTTCACCGCCCTGCTGAATGGCCCGTTGCCATGCGGCGCGCTGCTGAACGGTGGTTAACCATTTTTGCGTGGCGGGCGCATTGTGCAAGCCGGCGCGCTGGCTCAGCGCCAGAACAGGAAAGCTCATTTGCACATCGGCGATGCTGAATCGTTGACCGGCAAACCAGGGATTGGCCGAGAGATGATCTTCGATCATTTGCCTGTGGACGTGGAGCTGTTTGTCCAGCCAGGCTTTTTGTACGCCTTTCCCCAGCGCGGCACCCACGGGACGCAGCAACCAGGGCACGGGCGCGCTGCCCAGCCGGCCAAACACCAACTTCATGACCAGCAGCGGCATCAGGGAACCTTCAGCGTAATGTAACCAGTAACGCGCCTGGAGGCGCGCCTCTTCGTCGGTAAGCTGTAATCGCTTCTCGCTGTCGTACTTTTCTTCGAGGTATTCCAGTATGGCCCCGGACTCCGCCACCACCCGATTGCCATCTGTGATAACCGGCGATTTGCCTAAGGGATGCACTTTTTTCAGTGCTTCCGGTGCCAGCATGGAGGCTTCACGCTGGTAACGTTTAACCTGATAAGGCACTTCCAGCTCTTCCAGCATCCACAGTACGCGGTGCGAACGAGATTGTTCCAGATGGTGAACAGTAATCATCATGATTCCCTGCGAATGAATATGCAGACAGTATAGACGTCACTTTACCTTGTGCAGAGAACCATCCTGCTCGGGATCCAGCAGGACCGCACCTGATCCCTGCTGTCCCAGCCGATCACCGGGGTTACGGAGCGGACAGTCACGCATGGATAAACAGCCGCAGCCAATGCAGCCATCCAGGTCGTTACGCAGGCGCGTCAGGGTTTCGATGCGCTTATCCAGTTCATCCCGCCAGTGCTGCGTCAGATTGCCCCAGTCCTGCGCAGACATGCGTTTATCCGCAGGCATGTTTTCCAGACTGTCGCTGACGCTGGCGAGCGGAATGCCGATGCGCTGGGCGATTTTAATGATCGCCACACGGCGCAGGACATCACGGCTGTAGCGCCGCTGATTGCCGGGATTGCGCGTGCTGGAAATCAGCCCTTTGCTTTCATAAAAATGCAGCGCTGATACGGCCACGCCGCTTCGCCGCGCGACTTCCCCCGGTGTCAGCACCGGTTTTGGATAATTGCGATCTTTTTTCATCTGGCACTTTACCTCAAGTTAACTTGAGGAATTATACTCCTTTCCCATCAGAACAACACCCGCCCTGACGACGTCACGCCCCCTGCAGGCTGATTATCAGCCTCACAAACTGCGGCATGCACGGTGACGGGGACATTCACCAGAAGGATGAGGCCATGATACAAGAAGAGATCATTCATTCACTGACCCACTGGATTGACCAGAACCTGGATAAAAGCCTGTCAATCGATGAGGTGGCCGCGAAGTCCGGTTATTCGAAATGGCACCTGCAACGTATGTTCCGTAGCGTAACGAAACAGACGTTGGGTGGTTATATCCGCGAACGCCGGCTGACGCTGGCCGCAGAAGCCCTGCGTCAGACGCAGCGTCCGGTATTCGATATTGCGATGCAGTATGGCTACGATTCGCAGCAGACCTTCTCACGGGTTTTTCGCCGCCAGTTTTCCCAGACGCCTACGGCGTATCGTCACTATATGCGTCGCCAGGCGGTTCAGCGTCCACGCCTGCTGAGCTTTGACTGTGGGGAAACGATGAGCAGCTTTACGCAGCGTACAACGGGTGAATGTTGTCCGCTTAATTAACAGCCCGCGTGCGCCCGATCGGGCGCACGGCTTTATCCCCTCTTTTTTACCCTTCCGCTGGCTTGACACTGCGCTGACAAATCAAACAAATTCTGTACAAAAATTGAGAACCAGATGATATAATGTGACCCACATCACATTATGACGTTTGTTGCCGACGAAAGAGCCCCACCTGACAGACTTTTCCGCCGACGTGATGTTCGCAGACAGTCAGGCGTCCTTTCCGATTTTGAGGTCAAAATTGATGGCTACCCTAACCACCAGTTTTCTTGTTATGCGCTGGGAATTGCTGAGCGCTGTAATGATGTTTTTCGCCAGTACACTGAAAACCCGCCTTCGCCAGGACAGCCATCATGTCATGGCCTTTCTCTGTGGCGGCGTGGGCGTTGGTCTGTCGTGCTGGTTTGTGACCGGTTTAATGGGCATCACGCTAAGCATGGAAAACGTGCACCATTTTTTGAGCGTCTCTAAAGAAGTGTTCATTGACATGATGAGCCGTGCGCCTGCGAACTGGCCAATGCCCTGAATGACCAATAAAAAACCCCGCAAAGCGGGGTTTTTTATATTGCTGTGTAAAGTCAAATTTTCTTCAACATGACAGGAATGGCGACATCCTGTACGTCAACGTCCGGTCTCTGCGTTCCGCGACGTTCCTGAATCCACATTTCACCCATCATCTTGTCTAAGCCACGATCCAGTCCGGTTACCATGCCTGCGCCAGGCGTAAACGTCAGTTCACCAAAATAGATGTGCTGGTCGTGGATATACCAGTCGACTCGCACGTAGTCAAAGTCACTGGCCAGCGTTTTGCTCAGGGCTAGTGCCCGCTCCAGTGAGGGCATGATCGGGGAAACATCCAGGCCGGTATCGCGAATTTTATGGTAAGCCTCGGAGAGGTTATTAACGTAAAAATTCATCGAAAGCTGAGGCTGACAGCGGTTGTAGATGACCTGAAGAACATACTCAAAATTGCCATCGCGCTTATTGAACATATGAAACTTGTAATCAACCGGCGCGCTTTTACCGTCACCAATATACTGCTCAACCAGAATACGTGGCTTGATATAGCGATAGTGGATCTCACGCGCTTCGTTGGCGAAATCGGTTTTTAACCACGAATAGCAGTTATGAATGATTTGCTGCTTACGAAGCGCATCCGGTTCTTCCAGCACGATCTCTACCATGTTTGAAGCATGATTCGGTTTGATAACCGTGCCCTGCCAGCGCGTAAGATCATTCAACGTGGTGGGATCGGTGGTGTCGTGGAGCAACGGAATCAGATAGTCATTACCAATCTTTTCCGCAATATAGTCGCGCACCGAATACTTATCGGACAGGCGCGCATACAGCTGATAATCACCATGGATAAACTTGCGATACAGCACTTTTTCGTTGAAGACCTTGGGCTCACGCAGATTCGGGAGCTTTCTGAACTTGCGGAAGTAATAAATACGGTCCTGATAAGTCCAGGGCATCTTCTTAATAAAGTACTGCAAACTTCTTCTGAGCTCTTGCTTCAACCTGAGCATATTTGACCTCATTTGTAGGTTTTGTAGTTAAGTGAGGAAACCTGAATTTTTTGAATCACGCCGCGTTTAAAGAAGTAATTCATGACGGTGAGGGACAGGAGCTCAGACAGAAAAACGCTCCAGGCGGCCCCCATGATGCCGTAGCCCTGAATTAGCCACCAGGAAAGCGGGATGCTGATGAGCACCAGACAAATGATTTTCTTCAGTAAATAATCAAAGCCCCCTTCTTTCACCATAAAACGGTACGCGACGGTTCCCATTGCCGAAAAACTGGTCGCCAGGGATAACAGCGTGATGAGGTTGCCTGACTGCCTGTAGGCCGGGCCATATAACGCCACAATAATGTGCTCACCCCACAACGCGACGATAAACAACATCAACAGCGACACGGCCATCACGTAGCCATTGAGCCGGGCCGTCAGCCTGACGGCTTCGTCTCCACGCGCACGAAAAATCTCGCTGAAACAGGAGGTAATCAGCGCCACGGGAATAAAAATCCAGGACGCGGCAATCGTATTGGCAGCAGCAAATAAACCCAGCTCGCGCGCCGAGGCGATGCCGGCCAAAAACATCTGCGCGGTTTTGACCTGGACAGAAATAAAAATGCTGGAAATGGCCAATGGCAAGCCCGCATACAGCAGATAACGCAAATACAGGGTGCGTGTTTCCCGCGGGGGAAATTGCTCCTGATGCTGTTGGTAAAAGCAGTAGCGTTTAATGACATACGGCACCAGCGTTACCGTGATAACTGACAATGTCAGCCACAGCGGATTCAGGCGTAGCCAGGCAATAGTGAAACTCAACGCAAAACTCACCAGCATGCCGACGGCATTCGCCACGGTATTCAGCTTTGATGCAAGACGTGCATTGTTATAAACGCTAAACGTATCCTGCGTGACAAAAACAGAGGCAACAAATGAAGCCAGCGCAAATGCCAGGAAATTTTCCTGCATGTTGTACCAGACCCAAATTAACACTGGTGCCGAGGTAATAAGTAATAAAACCATACGCAAAGTACGTGCAATACGCATTAAGCGCAAACCTTTGGTGGCATTTTTGCTGACACGTTTAAACAAAATAGTTTCAGTGCCAAATAGGGCTATGGTTTGCACCATGGCAAATAACGATGTTGAAAACGCCATCTGCCCAAATAGGGTTGGGCCAAAGGATTTAGCCACGTAAGACGTCACGAAAATGACGCCAAAAACGGAGATAATCTTTTCAGACATCATCCAGGCGGCATTAGACATTACGCTAAATTTCATCGACTGTTCCTTAGTAATACTCAACATCTACCGCTTCGGCACGCCCATCCGTGGGCGAATTAATAAGCGCTTAAATTTCAAAGCGAAATGATAATCATCAAGCCAACCCGGCTCGAAAATGAGAATCCGATTATATTTTAATGAAAGAATTCAGGAGAATTCTGATTATATCTGGCACGAATGCCGACTACTGGAAACGATTTCAAAATGAAATCATTAATGTTAACAAAAACCGTCATTCCTGAATAAAACGGATGCGGAGGCGTCAACCAGCCAAGTTACAGTCATTTTTTATCTTTGGGGTGCGATGAATTTATATCAAAAAACCCATACCAGGAAGGCGCGGCATCCCGATCAGAATAAAATAAGATTTATCCCATGATGATATTTATTCTAAATATCTTAATTTAACCCACGTAATTTAACGTCCGTATTTAAACACGGCATTCCACACACTTTTACAGTACCAAAGGTTAATAAAGTAATCCTCATCCATTAATTGATAAGAAAGGTAAGAGCATTTATGAGAAAGTCACGATATAGCGAAGATCAAATCACAAATGCCATTAAAGCTTCTGAATCGGGCGTTAAGGTTAAAGAGATTTGTGAAGAGCTTGGCATCTCTGAGGCAACCTTCTATAGCTGGAAGAAGAAGTTTTCTGGGTTAGCCTCGGAAGAAGGCAGAAAAATCAAGGAGCTGGAAGAAAAGGTTCAGTTACTGACGCGCGAACTGCACGCACTTCATTCCGACAAGGAGATGCTGCAAAGCGTTCTGAAGAACTTCTTTACTACGCACGAGAAGCGTCAGGCCGTCAACTTCCTGCAGGACACATTCGATGTCGGCACCCGCCGCAGCTGCCGTTTGCTGGATATTAGCCGTAGTGTTTACCATTACCCAACGGGATCAGAAAACCGTTAATACTGAGAGCATTGCTTTTGATAGCTACCTCGCTGAGATTTGTTCTTACCAGAAGAGATGAAGAGCATTTAACAGGACATTAGGATGGCGCGCCTCGCCCAGTCCGTAATTAATGAATGGATTTGCGGTTACGCTTCCTTTTTTGCGGTAAAATTGATTTACAACAGCAAAAGTCTCTCAATCTACACCACTTTTATCCCCCCAGTCTCATTTCGGTGAGACTGGACCTTCCTTTTTTTTCATTAGCTCGTCTAAAAGAAACTGCCGCTGTTCCACTTTTTCGTTTAATCCCAGTAATCATATTTTGATTTCTCCGTACATTTCCTTAGCACCGACTGGTCCTGAGAAATGTTTTGCCGATCGTCGGATTATGCGTAATCGCATAAAAAGATAAAAATGGCCCAGAATAATCTCAGATTAACAGTTTATTGATACTTAACACTTTCATCCGGTAGCACACAATTGATAACTATTTCTGCCTGCTATTGATGTCTGCTGTTAAACAGTAAATATAAGCGAAGCGCAGTCTGATTCTGCTGAAATTAAGGCTGCCTGAAGTAAAAGGTGGTTTCTGATAAGGATTTCTCTTAGCCAAACGGTATGTTTTCCCCGTTTTTTAAACATAAAAGCTGGGTGCGGGTTAGCGCTTTACCTTCATCTGTCCGCTTTTTGAGGAATAAACGCGCTTTACCCAGCCATTTTCTGGCTATTTATTGAACAATATGTGCGATTATCTTGCTGTTAAGGGGGCGGAAGCCGCCTGTGTGGATAAATACGGCATGGCTGAGTGGCGGTTTTGAGGAAGATTTAAACCCGGCAGATTACCGAGGCGGCTTTATTTCGCCGTTTTACACCTCGGTATAATCCGAAAAAGCGTGAATATCACTCCCAGTAATTATTCATTATCCGGGACGTTCAGATGATTTCCTGTTCAGGGCGGTCACGCGGGGTTGTGGCTTGATGCGCATCGCCCAAATCACGCCAACGATCAGGCAAACAATACCGATCATTGTCAGAACAGGTGGCCAGTGTTGATACCAGATAAACGTCCATAGCAAGCCAAAGAGAATCTCAAAGACGATGAGTGGCCCCATCAATACGGTAGGCAGTCGCTGGCTGGCCGCATTCCAGCATAACGTTCCGGCCCATGAGCACAGCAGGCCAATCGTCAGCATTAATGCAATAAACACCAAAGGCCGGGGGCCGAAAGGCAGCGCAAAATCAGGCTGTTGCCACGCCAGCTGTATGCTGACCAGCGCATACATGATAAGTGCCAGCGGTAAGGTCACAATGCCCTGCGCGGTGGCCCAGGTCGCGGCCTTGAGCTGAGGATGGTTGCGTAACCAGCGCGCATTGCGCAACGGATACCAGGTCCAGCACACCACCGCCATCACCGCCAGGGCAATGCCGGTCAGATAACGCTGGCCGTTGGGCGTTGCCCCCTGGAGTTGCCATTCCGCCGCATTAACGCAAACCAGGCCTGCGCCCGTCACCAGCAGTGCCGGGATAAGCCGTCGCCATGAGAGCCGTCCTTCAAGATGGCCATAACAGAGGTTTGCAGTGACAGCGATGACGATCGGTAAGGTACCAATGATCATCGTGGAGACCGGAGCCCCCGTTCGCTGAATCGCATTGGCGAGAAACGCGTAATAGAAGAGATTGCCAACCAGCGACAGCTTTAATGCTTCCCGCCAGTGGGCGGCGCTCAGTTGGCGCAGTCGGAAACGATCGTGCCAGGCAAGCGGCAACGCAACCAGGCCAAACGCGACATAGCGCCCGGCTGACTGCAACGCGCCCGGATAATCCGGGACGATGACCGGTCCAACAAAAATCAGCCCCCACATCATGCCTGCGGCAAGGGCAAACATTATTCCTGTCAACATGGCTTTTTCCTGTCTGTCTTTTTGCTTCAGTGTGAACCAAACAGGTAAGCATGCCTTGTAGCAAATTGCGGTCAGGACCTGTGTGGCGCGATCTGCTTTTGATAGCGGCCCGGTGTAATGCCGTAACGTTGGGTAAACGCACGGGTCAGATGCGCCTGATCGGTCAAGCCTACCGCTGCCGCGACGCTGGCTATGGCCTCACCCCTGGCGAGCATCTGTTTGGCTTCATAAAGCCGGTAAGCCATTAACATTTGCTGGGGCGTGACATGGAAATGATCGCGGAAGGCGCGTAAAAAATGCCACGGTGATAACGACGCTAATGCCGCCAGTGTGTCCAGCCTGACCGGCTCCCCAAGATGGGCGCGCAGGTAGTCGCGCACGTCATCAAAACGGTGTCTGGCATCGACTTTACGCGCTGAGGCCATACGGGCCTGTGGACGGATGCGCACCAGCAGGTCTGACAGCAGGCTATAACGCGCCAGGGCCGTATCGGCCTGCCATAGCGCCGCCAGACACTGCGACACAGGCTGCGCAAGTCGCACGTCCGTTCGCAGTGCATCCCCGAACCACCAGCCACGGTCGCCACTCAGCTCATCCATACAGTCGGGCTGGATGTAGATCATTTGATAACGCCAGCCCGTTTCGCAGGCCGATTCCCCGGTGTGCAGCTCATCAGGATTCATCATGACCAGAGAATGTACAGGGGCAGTGTAGTGCGTACCGCGGTAACGGAAGCGCTGTGCCCCGGCCTCGATGGTGCCGATGCCAAAGGCTTCGTGCGTATGCGGAGCAAAGGCATAACGGGAAATATGCGCCTGGTAAAGTTCCACGCCCGGCAGTTCAGGCAACTGCCGAAACAGCGCACGATCTTTTTCACAGGGAAAAACAGCTGGAACGCCTTCCACGTTATCGCTCCTTATCCGGTTGGCAGAATGTGCAAGCATGCCGTTAAAAGGGGATGAAATGCAAAGATTGTCATCCCCGGTTGAATACATGACACTGCGTAACAGGTGTATTGACGAGGAAACATCATGCAGCGTGTTGTAATGGTAGTTGATATGCAAAATGGCGTATTTACCACGCCGCGTTTCGATCGGGCTGGCCGGGTCAGGCAGATTAACCGCCTCATCGAACAGGCTGATCTTACGCTGTTTATTCAGCATAGCGAAGGCGACATGGTGCCAGGCAGCCAGGCCTTTGCGCTGTTACCCGAGATGGCTCAACCCCGGAATGCGCACTTTATTACCAAGACAGCCTGCGACAGTTTCTGGCGGACGTCTCTGGCCTCACTGCTGAGTGAGCTGGCTATTCATGAGTTTGTTATTTGTGGGTGTGCCACTGATTACTGCGTCGACACCACCATCAAGGTCGGCGCAGGACTGGGCTATCGCATCACCGTCGCCGCTGACGCCCATACCACCGCCGACCGGACCTGTGCCAGTGCGGAACAGTTAATTGGCCAGCATAATGAAGTCTGGGCGGGCTTAAGTCTTCCGGGTAACGTACCGCGCGTGATCGATACCGATACCGTGCTGGCCGGGTGGCGTTAAGCGACCACGCTTTCATCCGTGTCAGACCATCTGACTCTTTCTTCATCCTGAGTCGCATCAGCCCGGCCAGTCATGGCCGATTTTGGAGGCGCTATGTTTGAGTCGTTTGCCTGGATCAATGAGCCTGCAACGTGGCAGTGCCAGAACGGTACGCTACAGGTCACCACCGATGATAAGACCGATTTCTGGCACAAGACCTGGTACGGGTTTGAGCGCTTTTCCGGCCATGTCTTTGCCACGGAGGTGGACGGCGACATGACTTTTCAGCTCAAAATCTGCGCAGACTTTACCACGCTGTACGATCAGGCCGGACTGATGCTGATACGCGACGCACAGCACTGGCTAAAAGCAGGAATTGAATATAACGATGGTGCGCCCGCCATTGGCAGCGTGCTGACGCTCGGCCATTCCGACTGGGCAACGGGGATATTTCCTGGCGATCCGCGAGCGTTCTGGCTCCGGCTGACGCGCAAAGGTGACAGCCTGAGACTGCAGTATTCGGCAGACGGACAGACGTGGCCTTTATTACGTCTGAGCTATTTTCCACCCGGTCCGCTCAGGATAGGTGCTATGTGTTGCACGCCGGAGCGTGCCGGTCTGGCGGTCACCTTCCGCGACATGCTTCTGACGCCGCCGCTGGATAAAGCACTGCATGATTTAAGTTAACGGCGGGCGCGTCGTCCAGAGATGTGATGACATGTTTTTTGTCGCCCGTGCCCGATCTTGCCCGGGCTTTCAGGATACAGGCCATCTATTTCGGCCAGGTCATGCCGGGTCATCGCGCCTCCAGTCCCGGCGCTGGATAAACCACGCCACGGTGTGCGTGAAAGGCGGGAAGTGGTGCAGAGTTAAACCAGACATCCCCAACAAA
Source organism: Pantoea sp. CS_6 (assembly GCF_041954745.1). NCBI lineage: Bacteria > Pseudomonadati > Pseudomonadota > Gammaproteobacteria > Enterobacterales > Erwiniaceae > Pantoea > Pantoea sp. CS_6. The sequence goes on along the minus strand of NZ_JAVAYG010000005.1, from coordinate 51,190 downwards.
ACAAAAAAGCCCCGGTAATGGGGCTTTCTGCAACAGAGACTGACAGACGGCTTAGAACGGAATGTCGTCGTCAAAATCCATCGGCGGTTCGTTATTGTTGCTGGCCGGAGCGCTGGGCTGCTGCTGCGGACGAGACTGTGCGCCGCCGCTGAACTGGTTGTTATTGCCCTGCTGCGGTTGCTGAGGCTGGCCCCAACCGTTGTTGTTGCCCTGACCGCCGCCTGCTGGCGCGTTACCGCCCTGCTGACGTCCACCCAGCATCTGCATGGTGCCGCCCACGTTGACAACCACCTCCGTGGTGTAACGTTCCTGACCGCCCTGATCCTGCCATTTACGGGTGCGCAGCTGGCCTTCAATATACACCTGAGAACCTTTACGCAGGTATTCCCCCGCCACTTCCGCCAGTTTGCCAAACAGCACGACACGGTGCCATTCGGTGATCTCTTTGTTTTCACCGGTCTGCTTGTCGCGCCAGCTCTCAGAGGTAGCCAGCGTAATGTTGGCGACAGCGCCACCATTTGGCATGTAACGTACTTCCGGATCCTGACCCAGATTCCCGACAAGAATCACTTTGTTAACGCCACGACTGGCCATGTTGCTGTCTCCCGATGAATGATTACGTCAACTCTAAACGATCAATTCTAACACGTCCCGCGCCTGGTTTCCCAGTTTCGAGCGGTGTTCCATTTTTAATCATCCGCCGGAAAAAAGCAAAAAACTACTGGATATTTATTCAGTCTATTTTTTGTGCCATAATGATGCGTTTATTCTGGCCGTGTCACAGGGCGCGGTGAGTGCAGCTAATCCGGGAAAGGTGAATGGATAAGATCGAAGTTCGTGGTGCCCGCACCCATAATTTGAAAAACATCAACCTGACCATCCCTCGCGACAAACTCATTGTGGTTACTGGCCTTTCCGGGTCCGGTAAATCCTCTTTGGCGTTTGATACGCTGTATGCGGAAGGTCAACGCCGCTATGTGGAGTCGCTCTCTGCCTATGCGCGCCAGTTTCTGTCTTTAATGGAGAAGCCGGACGTCGATCATATTGAGGGTTTGTCGCCGGCCATCTCCATTGAGCAAAAGTCGACCTCGCATAACCCGCGATCGACGGTAGGCACGATTACGGAGATTCACGATTATCTGCGCCTGCTGTTTGCCCGCGTGGGTGAACCGCGCTGCCCGGACCATGATGTCCCGCTGGCTGCTCAGACAGTGAGCCAGATGGTCGATCAGGTGCTTGAACAGCCCGAAGGTCGCCGTCTGATGCTGCTGGCACCGGTCGTGAAAGATCGCAAAGGTGAACATACCAAAACGCTGGAAAACCTGGCGACGCAGGGCTACATCCGCGCCCGGATCGACGGCGAAGTGTGCGATCTTTCCGATCCCCCTAAGCTGGAACTGCAGAAAAAACACACCATTGAAGTGGTTATCGATCGCTTTAAAGTCCGCGATGATCTGGCGACACGCCTGGCGGAATCCTTTGAAACGGCGCTGGAACTCTCTGGCGGTACCGCGATTGTGGCCGATATGGACGACAGCGCGGCAGAAGAGTTGCTCTTCTCCGCGAACTTTGCCTGTCCGGTTTGCGGATACAGCATGAGTGAGCTGGAACCGCGCCTGTTTTCGTTTAACAACCCCGCCGGTGCCTGCCCGACCTGTGACGGTCTGGGTGTGCAGCAATATTTCGATCCCGATCGCGTAGTGCAAAATGCAGAGCTGTCGCTGGCAGGCGGCGCCATCCGTGGCTGGGACCGTCGTAACTTCTATTACTTCCAGATGCTGCGCTCACTCGCCGATCATCTCGACTTCGATATAGAAGCGCCGTTTAACAGCCTCAAGGACAGCGTGCAGAAAGTCATTCTGTACGGTTCCGGCAAAGAAACGATTGAATTTAAATATATTAATGACCGTGGCGACACGTCTGTGCGCCGCCATCCGTTCGAAGGCGTGCTGAACAATATGGAGCGCCGTTATAAAGAGACGGAATCCTCAGCGGTACGCGAAGAACTGGCGAAATTTATCAGCAATCGCGCCTGCGCCAGCTGTGAAGGCACGCGTCTGCGTCGTGAAGCGCGCCACGTCTATGTAGAAAACACCACGCTGCCGACCATTTCAGACATGAGCATCGGTCATGCCATGGCGTTTTTTGAAAATCTGAAACTTAGTGGTCAGCGGGCTAAAATCGCGGAAAAAGTGCTGAAAGAGATCGGCGATCGCCTGAGTTTTCTGGTCAATGTTGGCCTGAACTACCTGTCGATGTCGCGTTCTGCAGAAACATTGTCGGGCGGTGAAGCCCAGCGCATCCGTCTGGCAAGCCAGATTGGTGCCGGTCTGGTCGGCGTGATGTACGTACTGGATGAACCGTCAATCGGCCTGCACCAGCGCGATAACGAGCGCCTGCTGGGCACGCTGATTCACCTGCGCGATCTGGGTAATACCGTGATTGTGGTCGAGCACGATGAAGACGCGATTCGCGCCGCCGACCACGTGATCGATATCGGTCCCGGCGCGGGCGTGCACGGCGGCGCTATCGTCGCGGAAGGTACGGTTGAGCAGATTATGGCGGAAGAGGCTTCGCTGACCGGTCAGTTCCTTAGCGGCAAACGCGCAATCGCCGTGCCTGAAACGCGTGTGAAAGGCGATCCCTCGAAGGTCCTGAAAATTACGGGCGCGCGCGGTAACAACCTGAAGGACGTCACCTTAACGCTGCCTGTTGGCCTGTTTACCTGCATCACCGGCGTCTCCGGGTCAGGGAAGTCGACGCTGATCAACGATACGCTGTTCCCGATTGCCCAGCGCGCGCTGAACGGGGCCACCATTGCTGAGCCAGCACCGTATCGCGATGTCGCCGGTCTGGAGCACTTCGATAAAGTCATCGATATCGACCAGAGCCCCATCGGCCGCACGCCGCGCTCTAACCCGGCCACCTACACCGGTATTTTTACGCCGGTTCGTGAGCTTTTTGCCGGCGTGCCTGAATCACGTTCACGCGGTTATAACCCAGGCCGTTTCAGCTTTAACGTGCGTGGCGGACGTTGTGAGGCCTGTCAGGGCGACGGCGTGCTGAAAGTGGAAATGCACTTCCTGCCGGATATTTATGTGCCGTGCGATCAGTGCAAAGGCAAACGCTATAACCGTGAAACGCTGGAGATTAAATACAAAGGCAAAAGCATTCACGAAGTGCTGGAAATGACGATTGAGGAAGCGCGTGAGTTCTTTGATGCCGTTCCTGCCCTGGCGCGTAAGCTGCAAACGCTGATGGACGTTGGATTGTCCTATATCCGCCTGGGTCAGTCGGCCACCACCCTGTCCGGTGGTGAAGCGCAGCGCGTCAAGCTGGCGCGTGAGCTGTCGAAGCGCGGCACGGGACAGACGTTGTATATTCTGGATGAGCCCACCACCGGGTTACATTTTGCCGATATCCAGCAACTGCTCGAAGTGCTGCATCAACTGCGCGATCAGGGCAACACCATCGTGGTCATTGAGCACAACCTCGACGTCGTGAAAACGGCGGACTGGATTGTCGACCTGGGGCCGGAAGGCGGCAGTGGCGGCGGTGAAATTCTGGTGGCAGGCACGCCAGAAACCGTGTCCGAATGTGAAAAATCACATACGGCCCGCTTCCTTAAGCCCTTGTTGAAAAAATAAAATTGCAGGCCCGCATCACGCGGGCCTTCTTACAGGGATTGCACAATTTACCCTGAAAAATGCAGGATCAGGCAAGATTCAGACACATATAGGCATATACGCTTTTCCCTCCCCTGACTATCCTTAATTCGTTCCCCTTTGGTACGCCCCTGGCGTCACCTTCTTGCTGCGCGCGTTATGCTGCGGCGTTGATCGAAAAATCACGACACACTTTAACTGGAGACACCATGAACATTACCCATGCGTATGCTGCTCAGGATGCAAAGTCCAAACTGGCACCGTTTGATTTCAAACCGCGTGAGCTTCGTGCTCATGACGTACAGCTTGACGTGCTGTTTTGTGGCGTTTGTCATTCTGACTTGCATCAGGCGCGCAATGAGTGGAAAAACACCATTTTTCCTGTGGTTCCGGGACACGAGATTGTTGGCCGCGTGACCGCAGTCGGCCCCGAGACGCAGAAGTACAAAGTCGGCGACCTGGTCGGCGTTGGCTGTATGGTTGATTCCTGCCGCAGCTGCCCAAGTTGTCAGGAAGGTCTGGAGCAGTACTGTGAAAATGGCTTTGTCGGCACGTATAACGGTCAGGATCGCCAGACAGGGGCTATCACCTACGGTGGATACTCCACCTCTATGGTAGTGGATGAAAGCTTTGTGCTGCGTGTTCCAGAAAACCTGGAGCTGGCCGGTGTGGCACCGCTGCTGTGTGCCGGTATCACCACCTATTCACCGCTGCGTCACTGGAATGTCGGCCCGGGTAAAAAAGTCGGGATCGTGGGGCTGGGTGGCCTGGGCCACATGGGTGTAAAAATTGCTCACGCGATGGGCGCGCATGTCGTGTTATTCACCACCTCGCCGTCAAAAATCGAAGACGGAAAACGTCTGGGCGCAGACGAAGTGGTCATTTCGAAAGATGCCGACCAGATGGCGCAACATGCCAACAGTTTTGACTTCATTCTTAACACAGTGGCGGCGCAACACGACCTTAATCCGTTTATCACCTTGCTGAAGCGTGACGGCAATATGACTCTGGTCGGCGCGCCTGAACACGATCATCCCGCGCCACAGGTTTTCAATTTGATCTTTAAACGCCGCAGCATCGCTGGCTCGCTGATTGGCGGTATCGCTGAAACCCAGGAGATGCTGGATTTCTGTGGCAAACACGGCATCACGTCAGATATTGAGCTGATCGCCATGGATCAGATCAACGAGGCTTACGAACGTATGCTGAAGAGCGATGTAAAATATCGCTTTGTCATTGATATCGATACGCTGCGTAAAAACGCGGCGGCGTAATCCTGTCCTGTGCCCTTTCCCACGCCGGGAAAGGGCCGTTACCGCCCGGTATCTGCCTGCTGAAAAGAGGCATCCACCAGATAGTAAATTTGCGAATCTTTCAGCGTGCCGTCTAAAAACAGCGTGTTCCAGTGTGATTTATTCAGATGTTCACTGGGAAACACATCGCTGTGCTCATCCCGCATCAGTTCAGCCAGCGCGGGCGAGGATTTGAGCGACACCGCCGGACGCCCTTTGACTTCATGCACCATGGCAAACAGCACGCCGTTGCTCTTGATCTGCGTAGCTTTCCAGTCGCTGTGAACGCTCTGCTCTGCGCCGGGTTTGCTCATGCAGTACGTCAGTAAGTCCGAATTATTCATACTCATTCCCCTTGTAAGGTCGCCACAATACGTCGGGCTCCGCCATGAATACGATGTTCCCCCAGCCAAATGCCCTGCCAGGTGCCCAGTACCAGCTGTCCACGCTGCACCGGTAGCATCAGTGAAACGCCCAGCGTGGACGACTTAATGTGGGCGGGCATGTCGTCACGGCCTTCGTAATCGTGTTGATAAGGAGCCGCTTCCGGGACATGGCGCATAAAGTGTTGTTCCATGTCGCTCCGCACTGTCGGATCGCAGTTTTCATTCAGCGTCAGTGAGGCCGACGTATGCTGCAACAGCAAATGGAGTAATCCGGTGTGGATATCACGGAGTGCGGGCAACTGTTGCACAATCTCTTCCGTGACGAGGTGAAAACCTCGCGATTTTGCGCTTAAGGTCAACGTTTGTTGATACCACATACTTTTTTCCTGAATCTGTGAGACACAGTTAAGTGTGCAGAATGTGGCGCAAAGGTAAACCCGATCCGTAAAAATAAAAAAGCCGCCAACAAGGTTGGCGGCCCGGGGAAGATTGTGTGCGGAATTACATTACTGCCGCAAAGGCTTCCGCGACCTGATGCACGTTTTTGCTGTTCAGACCTGCCACACACATACGGCCGCTGCCGACGAGGTAGATCCCAAACTCTTCACGCAGGCGGTCCACCTGCTGCGCACTCAGGCCGGTGTAGCTGAACATCCCGCGCTGCTTCAACAGGTAGTCGACGTTCTTACCGGGTAGCGCCGTACTCATCACCTGTACCAGCGCCTGGCGCATGTCGATAATGCGCAACCGCATGGCTTCGACCTCGGCCAGCCAGTTAGCTTTCAGCGTAGCGTCGTTTAACACGCGGGCCACAACCTGTGCGCCGAAGTTTGGCGGGCTGGAATAGTTACGGCGGACGGTCGCTTTGAGTTGGCCTAATACGCGGCTGGCCTCTTCAGCGCTGTCACATACCACAGACAGGCCGCCGACGCGCTCGCCATACAGCGAGAAGATTTTTGAAAAGGAGTTGCTGACCAGCGCAGGCAGACCTGCCGCAGCAACCGCACGCATCGCGTACGCATCCTCTTCCATGCCAGCACCAAAGCCCTGATAAGCGATATCCAGGAACGGGATCAGCTCCTGTGCTTTCAGCACGGCAACAGTTTCGTCCCACTGCGCATTGGTCAGGTCGGCCCCGGTTGGGTTATGACAGCACGGATGCAGCAGCACGATGCTTTGCTTTGGCAGGGTTTTAAGCGTGCTCAGGAAGGCATCAAAACGTACGCCGTTGGTTTCCGGGTCATACCACGGATAGGTCTTCACCTCGAAACCGGCACCGTTAAAGATAGCGATATGGTTTTCCCAGGTCGGATCGCTGACCCAGACATTGGACTGCGGGAAATAACGCTTCAGGAAATCCGCACCGACTTTCAACGCACCTGAGCCGCCCAGGGTCTGAATCGAGGCGATCTGGCCCGCTTTTAATACGGGATGATCGGCCCCGAACAGCAGTGGCGCTATCGCGTTGCGGTAGGTATTTAATCCTTCCATAGGCAGATAGAGCGAAGCCTGCTGTGGTTCGGCACGTAACTGCTCTTCAGCATCAGCCACCGCCTGCAGCTGAGGGATGATGCCTTGCTCGTTGTAATAAAGCCCAATACTCAGGTTCACTTTATGCTCGCGCGGATCCTGTTTAAAGGCTTCCATTAGCGACAAAATCGGGTCGCCAGCATAGGCATCAACGTTCTGGAACACGGTGCAGATCTCCATGATTGTTCTTGAAATAAAAAAGGGCGATTAAACCCTGTACCGCCCGGGACGATGGTTCATTGCGATGATCATATTCAGTACCACCGCGCCCGCAATGGACGCAAGCAACATCGGCAGGCTGACGACAAACAGCGAGGCCAGCACCACGCAGGTATCGACCGCCATTTGCAGTTTACCGGCGCGAATGCCGAAACGGTCTTGCAGCCAGAGCGCCAGGATATTGATCCCGCCCAGGCTGGCTTTATGGCGAAACAACACTATAAACCCAATCCCCATGATGACGTTACCGAACAATGCCGCATAAAAAGGATTCAGTGTGGAAAAATGCATAAACAGGGGATGAAGATGGGTAAAAAGCGACACCAGCCCCACGGCACAAAAGGTTTTTAGCGTAAATTCCCAGCCCATTCGCTTCACAGCCAGCCAGTAGAACGGCAGGTTGATTACAAAGAAAACGCTGCCAAATGACAGGGGCGACAGATAGCTGATGAGGAATGCCAGTCCAGCCGTGCTGCCGGTCAATGCGCCTGCCTGCTTCAGCATGAGCACACCAAACGAGACCATTAAGGTGCCGAGCAGGATAGCCAGCGCATCTTCAAGGCGAGAGTGAGGAATATCGGCGGGTTGTACAATGTTGTCCATAAAGCAGTCTCAGTGCGGATGATGCAGCACCAATGCAATAACTGCGCCAGCCTGTGCAGGCGCTCAGGCATAAGCGTCTTACCGAATTTTACTGCCCCGCCGGGGAGGTCGATTGTGCATTGTCCGACTCAAATACGCATAAAAAACGCATCATTCCGCCACATCATGCACCACCTGCGCGCATTATGCCCTTTTTTGGCGCACAGCCTGCTGCTCGCTCATCATTAATCCGTTCTCTTTGAGTCTGCCCAGTACCACCGATGTTTTGACATGGGAAACGCTCTGGTGACCGGCTAACAGCTGGCTGATTACCGCGCTCAGTGAGGCCAAATCGGCCACGGCGACTTTCAGCAGGTAGTCGGCATCACCGGTGGTTTTATAGGCATCAATAATTGCGTCTTCCTGTTCCACCATGCGATGGAAGCTGTCGACATAGTCGGCGGTATGGTTAATGAGCCGCACTTCAATGAGTCCGACAATGCCCAGCCCCACCGCGTCCGGCGACAGCCGTGCGTGATAGCCAAGAATCAGGTTGGCCTGTTCAAGATTGATACGCCGACGTGAACATTGTGAAGCAGAAAGACCGACCAAATCGCTGAGTTCCTGATTGGTCAAACGGCCATTAGATTGGAGCAGAGTAAGGATTTTTAGATCGTAATCGTCTACGTGCGTCATGCTGTTTCCGTCGCGTGTCAGTGTCGCTTTGCTACAGATAACCCGATTCACTGCAACGTTGTCCAACACTATTTTGCACGGTCCTGCCTGCCATGCACAGATCGTGCATGGCAGGCCAGTGACGGATTATTCGTCGTCGTACTGCGGGCCTGCATAGTTATCAAAGCGTGACCACTGACCGTTAAATGTCAGGCGTACGGTACCGATCGGGCCGTTACGCTGCTTACCCAGAATGATCTCTGCGATCCCTTTCAGGTCGCTGTTTTCGTGATAAACCTCGTCACGGTAAATAAACATGATCAGGTCAGCATCCTGCTCGATCGAACCCGATTCACGCAGATCCGAGTTTACGGGACGTTTATCGGCACGTTGCTCCAGTGAGCGGTTCAGCTGAGATAACGCCACCACGGGCACGTTAAGCTCTTTTGCCAGCGCTTTTAATGAACGGGAAATCTCGGCGATTTCCAGCGTACGGTTATCTGACAATGCGGGCACGCGCATCAACTGCAGGTAGTCGATCATGATCAGACTGAGGCCACCGTTTTCACGATAGATGCGACGCGCGCGGGAACGGACCTCGGTCGGCGTCAGGCCAGAAGAATCATCGATATACATATTCTTCTTTTCCAGCAAAATGCCCATCGTGCCGGAAATGCGCGCCCAGTCTTCATCGTCAAGTTGACCGGTACGAATACGGGTTTGGTCAACCCGCGACAAGGAGGCCAGCATACGCATCATGATCTGTTCGCTGGGCATCTCCAGACTGAAAATCAGTACCGGTTTGTCCTGCAGCATCGCCGCGTTTTCACACAGGTTCATGGCGAACGTGGTTTTACCCATTGAGGGACGTGCGGCCACGATAATTAAGTCTGAGCGTTGCAGCCCGGCCGTTTTCTTATTCAGATCCTGATAACCGGTATCGATGCCCGTGACGCCATCGTGCGGCGTCTGAAACAGCGACTCAATCCGTGAAACCGTCGCTTCCAGAATTTGTTCGATGTTTTTGGGGCCATCGTCTTTGTTAGCCCGCGCCTCAGCGATTTTAAATACGTTCGACTCGGCAAAATCCAGCAGGTCTTCACTGCTGCGCCCCTGGGGATCATAACCGGCATCGGCTATCTGATTCGCCACGGCGATCATTTCGCGCACGACCGCACGTTCACGCACGATATCCGCGTAAGCGCCGATGTTCGCCGCACTGGGCGTGTTTTTCGCCAGCTCAGCCAGGTAAGCAAATCCGCCGGCCATCTCCAGTTCGCCGCGCGTTTCCAGCGATTCTGACAGCGTAATCAGGTCGATAGGTTTGCTGTTTTCCAGCAGACGCTGCATCTCGGAGAAAATAAGACGGTGCGAGCGATTGAAAAAATCATTTGCCACGACGCGTTCGGACACGTTGTCCCAGCGCTCGTTATCCAGCATTAACCCACCCAGCACCGACTGCTCCGCTTCCAGCGAATGCGGGGGCATTTTCACGCCTTCTAACTGGCGATCCTGCGTTTCGTTCGATTTGTTGGTGGGTTTATTTCCTGCCATAGTGAATGCATTACCGATCTTCTGTGGGGACGCGCAAGTATACCTCAGTTAAGGGGCGTGCCTCACCTTCATGATGAAACAATCACAGGAGTAAGCATGGCAAAGCGTATTCAGTTCAACGCACACGGTGGCCCGGATGTCCTGACCTGGGTTGATTTTGAGCCTGCCGATCCCGCCGATAATGAAATCCAGGTCGAAAACCGCGCGATTGGCATTAACTATATTGATACTTACGTGCGCAGCGGGCTGTATCCGACAGGTCATTTTCCCTCTGGTCTGGGCACCGAGGCGGCGGGCGTGATTACCCGCGTGGGATCGGCGGTCACGCGTTTCAAACCCGGCGATCGCGTCGTGTACTGTCAGGCCGCACTCGGGGCTTACAGCGAGCTGCATAACGTGGCGGAAGACCGTCTGATGCTGTTACCCGACGCCATCAGTTTCGAGCAGGCTGCCGCCAGTTTTTTGAAAGGCCTGACGACGCAGTACCTGTTACGACAGACCTATAAGCTCAAAGCCGACGAAATTTTTCTGTTTCATGCCGCGGCGGGTGGCGTGGGGTTGATTGCCTGCCAGTGGGCAAAAGCGCTCGGCGCCCATCTGATCGGCACCGTCGGCTCCGCCGAAAAGGCGACACTGGCCAAAAACGCGGGAGCCTGGGCCACCATTAATTATCAGCAAGAGGACATTGCACAACGGGTCAGTGAGCTGACCGGCGGCAACAAGGTTGGTGTGGTGTACGACTCTGTGGGGAAAGCGACCTGGGAAGCCTCGCTGGACTGCCTGCGTCGTCAGGGACTGATGGTGAGCTTCGGGAATGCTTCAGGGCCGGTGACCAATGTTGATCTCAGCATTTTAATTAAGAAAGGCTCGCTGTTTGTTACCCGTCCTTCCCTGTTCGGCTACATCACCAATCGTCAGGAGCTGGAAACGGCCAGTGCAGAATTATTCTCTTTACTGGCAAGTGGCGCCATTAAGGTCGATGTGCCCGAGCAGCAAAAATTTGCACTGAAAGAGGCCAGCCGCGCTCACCAGTTACTGGAGAGCCGCGCGACGCAGGGATCGAGCCTGCTGATTCCCTGATGTAAAAAGGGCTTCCCGCAGGAAGCCCTTCTTTTATTTTTCATTCGCACTGATGTAGGGGCAGAAGCGATGAATATGTTATGAATCAACGACAGCTATCCTGACAGAAAACATAAGTAAAAAGTATGATTGTTGTTAATATTCTGAGCACCAATTTTTCACTGTGTGATCACGCACACATTTATCCCCTGCCATTCCGCTCCAGCCTGCGGATCCTGCGCCTGTACAGGACGCGCTGGCGAGTGTCTTCGTCAGTGAAAAAGCGCCGATAGAGCCATACTGCGGCCACGGCCAGCAGTAGCCAGGGCAGCACCTTCACAATCAGCATCACCATACCGCCGACAAACATCACGATCGTGGCCACGACCAGGGCAGCAATGACGCCGATTAAGGACACGCCAGTCAGCAACAGCATCAGGAAGAAACCGAATACAAAAATAATGTCCATTTGTTCACTCCTCACGATGAATACGTTACGTATTACAAGAACCATGCCAACAAGTAACCTGTTGATAGTGATGAGTTAAGTATGAAGTATGGAAAATCAACCTGGCGAGATTCACCAGATTATGGTGAAAAAAAACCAGCCGGCTGGCTGGTTTAACTGTATCAGGCTTCCTGAGGGATCTTATCGGCGACCAGTGCTAATGCAGCCTCCAGTACCCGCACATCGGCACCGGGCTTATGGGCATTCTCGCTAAGGTGACGACGCCACTGGCGCGCGCCAGGGATCCCCTGGAACAGCCCCAGCATATGCCGCGTCACATGGCCAAGGTAAGTGCCTTTTGCCAGCTCGGCTTCAATATAAGGGTACATGGCGCGCACCACCGCCACCGGATCAGCGGCAGGCTGTTCCCGGCCAAACACTTCCCGATCGACATGCGCCAGGATGCCGGGGTTTTGATAGGCCTCGCGGCCCATCATGACACCATCCAGGTGCTGAAGATGCGTTTTAGCCTCTTCCAGCGTTTTCACGCCGCCGTTAATGGCAATCGTCAGTTGTGGAAAATCACGCTTTAACTGATAAACCCGGGGGTAATCAAGCGGTGGAATCTCGCGGTTTTCTTTCGGACTCAGACCCGAAAGCCATGCCTTGCGCGCATGAATGATAAAGGTGTCGCAGCCACCGCGCTCTGCCACAGTGCCGATAAAATCGGTCAGGAAGGCATAGCTGTCCTGTTCATCGATACCGATACGGGTTTTGACCGTGACCGGAATATCCACCACATCACGCATCGCTTTAATGCCGTCAGCGACCAGCCCGGCTTCCGCCATCAGGCAGGCACCAAAGCGGCCATTCTGAACACGATCTGACGGGCAACCCACATTGAGGTTAACTTCATCGTAACCGCGCTGTTCAGCCAGCGCTGCACACTGCGCCAGTGCAGCCGGATCGCTGCCGCCCAGTTGTAACGCGACCGGGTGCTCCTCTTCACTAAAGGCCAGATAATCGCCTTTACCGTGAATAATGGCACCCGTGGTGACCATTTCGGTATACAGAAGCGTATCGCCGGTCAGCAGACGATGGAAATAGCGACAGTGACGATCCGTCCAGTCGAGCATGGGGGCAACAGAGAAGCGTTGGGAGGAAAAAGTGTCGGTCATGAAGCGCAGTCGATCCGGTGGTTAACAGTGATGATATTCTGCGCAAGGATAGCATAAGGGCGGGCGACAAGGTATCGCCCGCCCGTTAATGGCACGGAATCAGAAGTTAAATCCGAGTTGCGCCATGGCACCCCAGGTATTGTTTTGCCCCACCGAGCCTGCCAGATCCAGATGCACAGAATTGTTGAACGGTGACAGCCCAAAGCCTGCGGTCGCCACATTTTCGTCGTTGGAACGCATATCTGCGCGATAACCGGCGCGTAACTGTAACCAGTCCAGTACGCGATATTCCGCGCCCACGCCTGCATACTGGCTGTTTTCCTGAGATTTGAAACGGTGCGTTTCGGTCAGGTCAACATCGCCTGTCAGCGTTACCGGCCCTTTATCCCAGGCTAAACCCGCCGTCACTAATGGACGGATTTCATAGGTATCCTGATAGCCATTCACCTCTTTGGTTTGCAGGTCACGTGATACCAGGTTCTGTCCGGTCACGCCTAATGTCCAGTTTTCTGCGAATACCGTCGCCAGGCCGGCGTCAACGTTGAACCCGCTTTCGGTGCTGCGGTAGCGGCCATCCCGTAAATCGTTTTTATCGTAGTTATACACGCTGGCGGAATAGTTATACAGCCAGGTCTTTTGCAGCTTAGGCGTCACACCAATCGACACCGGATGGCCGGCAATCGTGAACTCATGGGCAACGGCGATACCATAATCGGTATTTAGCGCAGCCAGCCCGTTCGCGCTGGAGCCCAGCAAGTTTTGTACACTAGGCAGACCAAATACACCGCCAGGAATACCGGCAAACGTTCCGTCAGCCACGCCTTGTAAAATAACGATATCGCCTTCTTTTACATTCGCGCGGACATGCGCCGTACCATAGGCTTTGGTGACAAAGGCAAAAGGCAGCGTTTCATTCGGAACGGTGACTGCAATCGCGACACCTGCTGTCGCGTTGGCTTTGTTACCGCGTAAATCTCTGAGCGTATTGGCCAGATCCCCTGACGCAGCCTGAATCTCAGGAATACGGCGCAGCAGCTCTAACGTCGAGGCATTATCAAACAGATCCTGATAGCGATTTACCGTGTCAGTAATGTTATCGATCTTATCGACCATCTTGTCTTTATCAGTAATTTGCGCGCCCGCACTGGGAAAAATGATGCTGACGTTGTCATCGGGCTTCGCTTTGGTCATTAACGCCGGGTTAGCTAAAACGGCAGACCCGTAGGTAGAGGACGCCACGCCCGTTCCCCCCATTGCATCGTTACGGGCATCGTACCAGGTTCCCGCGGCCAGCGCGGATGATGAAAAAACCAGAGCATTAAACACTGCAGGGAAAACCAGAACGGAACGTGGGACGGTTAATTTTGCCATTTGCTTATCATCACCTGAAAAATTGCCGTTAAAACATTAACGACCGAATAGTTTGTTAGCCCCATTGTGGAGGATGGCTAACGCTTTATTGCTGTGAATTCAGAGTAAATAGTGGCGCAATTCCATTGATTGATTATTTTTCGATCCGTTATGTCTGGTTACCGTCCAAAAAGCGTTAACAGAAGGAGGTCGGGACCAGCACTTTATTAAGAACTTTTAAACATTAGTTCTTAACTCAGTGAGATGTAAAGCAAAAGGAAAAAATATTTACAAACATTCTGACATATATTGGCATCGCAGACGGGCGCAAAGTCGTAAGGAACAGATAAGCACGGGTAAAGGGAGGTGCAGACAGGCAAGGTGCATCGTACGTATCATTAATGTGATAAGATAACATCACCTGTCAAACGGAGAAATTCCATGTCAACCATGACGCCAGAGCAAATCATGACCCAGGCTGAGAAACTGTGTTTACAGCGCGGTGTACGCCTGACGACCCAGCGCGCAGAGGTCCTGCGGTTGATGGCCGGACAGCCAGGATCGATCAGTGCTTATGACCTGCTTGATCAGTTGCGTGTCAGTGAGCCCCAGGCCAAGCCTCCTACCGTCTACCGTGCGCTGGATTTTCTTCTTGAGCAGGGTTTTATCCACCGCGTCGAGTCCAATAACAGCTATGTGATGTGTCACCATTTCGACGCACCCGCCCATACATCGGTGATGCTGGTCTGCGATCGCTGTGCAGTGGTCACGGAAAAGCAGGCGCAGGGCGCAGAAAAAATCATCGCATCGCTGGCGCAAGAGGCAAGCTTTGTCCTACGGCATAGCGTGATAGAGGCGCACGGGTTATGTGAAAACTGTGCGGAAGTTGAAGCCTGTGAACAGCATGAACATTGTGATCATGACCATCAGGCTGACGGGAAGAAACGCACTAAACGAAGTTAATTGCACATCCTTGTGCGGTCTGGCCGGCATGAGCGTACCGGCCCGGGTAGGAGCATCCCTGAATAACGTGATTACCACCGGTAATCCTTGTTGTGACCTTCCCAGTCCGTTACTTCTTTCTCTGCCTGGTCTTTCGCGTAGCCGTAACGTTCCTGAATTTTGCCGACCAGCTGATCGCGTTTACCTTCAATGACTTGCATGTCATCATCGGTCAGCTTGCCCCATTTCTCTTTCATTTTTCCTTTGAACTGTTTCCAGTTACCACTCGCTTCGTCTTTATTCATTGCAGACCTCCACGTCATCCTTCGGTTTCGTTTTATTTTGCCATCAGGCAAAATCACGATATAAAGCGCTGTTTAATAGCGCCATTCAAAGATAATTGTAGTAGCTGATTCCAGTTTTGCCGGAAAAAATGAAAATTTTATGTATCCTGCGTCATATTTCAGGCAACTTGCTCAGGCGCTAAACCAGGTGCCATTGCGCCAGTGCCTGCGCCAGACCAGCCAAAGTGACAGGCCGCGAAGCGCCAGAAAAACGGCTATCGCCAGCCATAAACCGTGATTACCGACAAAAGGCACGGTTAACAGCGTCAGGAAATAGCCCAGTGCGGCAATCGCCATACTGTTGCGCATTTCTCTTCCGCGGGTCGCACCAATAAACATGCCATCCAGCAGATAGCACCAGACGCCAACCAGCGGCATGACAACCTGCCACGGCAGAAAGCGGTCAGCCGCCTGTTGAAGTGCGGGAATCGATGTCAGGAAAGCCACGATCTGATAGCCACAAACAGCATAGACCACGGAGAAAAACAGCGCGACTGACAGTGCCTGACGGCAGGCAGCAATCCATACCAGTTGCAACCTGCTGCCGTCCTTTGCGCCGTGTGCCTCACCAGCAAAGGCTTCGACGGCGTAAGCAAAGCCATCCAGCGCATAGGCGGTAAACGTCATGAACATCAGCAGGATGGCATTTACCGCCACCACATCAGGTCCGATACGCGTTCCCAGCACGGTCAGAGAGGCAAAGCAAAGCTGTAACAGTAAGGTACGCAGCAGGATATCGCGATTCAGGCGAAGCAGGCGGTGGATATCGCCACGCCAGCTATGGACCAGACTGTGCAGCGTGATGCCGCGCAGCGCCAGCACGCGCCAGACCATAAGTGCCCCAACCAGCAACGTCGCATACTCCGCGATGGCCGTCGCGGCTGCAGCCCCGGCTACGCCCCAGTGCAGCCCCAGCACCAGCCAGAGGTCCAGCAGAATATTGATAACGTTGCCCACCACCAGCAGGATGACCGGCGCTCTGGCATACTGTACGCCCAGCAGCCAGCCCAGAATCACCAGGTTAGCCAGCATGGCGGGCGCACTGAGCCAGCGAATATGGATAAACAGCGCAGCCTGCTCAAGCACGGCGGCCTCTCCGCCGATAAAGCGGATTGCTAATGCCGTAACAGGATGACGCAGGGCAATAAACAGGCTGCCGGCCAGTAAGGCAATGATCAGGGGCTGTGCCAATGCGCGCGCCAGCGCCGTTTTATCACCCGCGCCAAACGCCTGAGCCGTCAGGCCTGTCGTACTCATCCGCAGAAAAAGCAGCAGCATGAAGATGAAACTGGTAACGGTCGTCCCGACCGCAACGCCGCCCAGATAAACCGGGCTGTCGAGATGGCCAATAACGGCTGTATCGACTAAGCCGAGCAGAGGAACGGTGATATTTGACAGGATCATGGGCAGCGCCAGCCGCCACAGTTTTTTATCGGTAGCTGTCAGGAAGCGCATGTAACGTCCGTGCAATGCGCCGCTGGTGTTACAGATGAACCCACAGCGGCAAAACAGGGGCAGACTGGGTAACGTCAAGGTTGACGTAAAGAGCCAACCTTAAGAAGAGTTATAACCACTCACCGTTACGTACGATGCCAACCGCCAGACCTTCAACCGTCAGCGACTGCGCACGCGTATCGACAATGATAGGCTCAAAATCCGTATTTTCAGGTAACAGATGCACCACTGATCCCTGCTTTTTCCAGCGCTTCACGGTGACTTCGTCATCAATGCGCGCTACCACCACCTGACCATTACGCACTTCCTGCGTTTTATGCACGGCCAGCAAATCACCATCCATGATGCCAATGTCTTTCATTGACATGCCGCTAACGCGCAGCAGGAAATCGGCAGAGGGCTTGAACATGTCTGGATCCACTTTGTAGTGGGTTTCGATATGTTCCTGGGCCAGCAACGGCTCACCCGCCGCAACGCGCCCAATAAGTGGCAGGCCATCTGAAGGTTCTTCTTCCATTAACAAACGGATACCGCGGGACGCACCAGAGACGATTTCAATCACGCCTTTACGCGACAGCGCTTTCAGATGCTCTTCTGCCGCGTTAGGTGAGCGGAAGCCCAGTTGCGCAGCAATTTCTGCACGCGTAGGCGGCATGCCCGTTTGATTAATGTGGTCGCGAATCAAGTCGTAGACCTGTTGCTGCCTGCTGGTTAATGCTTTCATCCCGCCCCCTGGTTGTTTATACAGTCGCTGTGAGTATATACAGGTATTGGTGAAATGGAAACCAAAAGTCAGGCCAAAATCAGTAATTTGACGGGAGATGGAATGCTTATCGCAAATGCGACCAAAGTAGCGTTCCCCAAACGAACAGGGCCAGTACTATTGCCAGCAAAACAGCGGCCGATCCCATATCTTTGGCTCGGCCGGCAAGAGGATGACGTTCCTGCCCTGTGCGGTCCACCACCGCTTCGATGGCGCTGTTCAGAACTTCAACAATCATCACCAGCATGACCGCGCCAATCATCAGGATGCGCGAAATAGTATCGACATCCAGCCAGCAGGCCAGGATAATTGCCGCCAGTGAAATTACGGCTTCCTGGCGGAAGGCAGCTTCATGCTGCCAGGCGGCGCGAAGACCTTGCCATGAGTAGCCAGCCGCTTTCACAATCCGGGTAATGCCGGTGACATTATTTGTCATGATAAAGGAACTCTTTTCAAAGGATTGACGTCAATACCGGGCAGCGCACAATTGTCGCTGTCACAGATTTTTGCTGCGCGTTCTGATATGCTTGCGCCGCTTTGCTAACAAGAGGCTTCATGTTGTCTATGTCAGGTTGGCGTAAAATTTTCTATAAATTGCTGAACTTACCCCTTTCATTTCTGGTAAAGAGTAAGGCCATTCCGGCTGATCCCGTGTCCGAACATGGGCTGGATCCTACCCGGCCTATTATGTATGTCCTGCCTTATGATTCAAAGGCCGATCTCCTGACTTTACGCGCGCAGTGCATCCGGCACGATCTGCCTGATCCGCTTATTCCGCTGGAGATAGACGGCGCCCTGTTGCCGCGTCATGTCTTTATTAATGACGGTCCGCGTGTGTTCCCCTATTTCGTGCCCAGCCTTGAATCGGTCAAAATCTTCCACGAGTATCTTGATCTGCACCGCAGCAATCCTGAACTTGATGTTCAGATGTTACCGGTTTCAGTCATGTTTGGCCGTGCGCCAGGTCGGGAAGTCCAGGGCGACGATCATCCGCCTCATTTGCGGCTCCTTAACGGCATTCAAAAATTCTTTGCCGTTCTCTGGCATGGCCGCGACAGTTTTGTGCGTTTTTCGCCCACGGTCTCCCTGCGTCGTATGGCGACCGAACACGGTACCGACAAGTCGATTGCGCAGAAGCTGGCTCGCGTAGCGCGCATCCATTTTGCCCGTCAGCGCCTGGCCGCGGTGGGACCGCGTCTGCCGGCTCGCCAGGATTTATTCAATCGCCTGTTGCAGTCGAAGGCGATTGAAAAAGCTGTGGAAGACGAGGCGCGTAGCAAGAAAATCTCCCATGAGAAAGCGCAGCAAAACGCCATTGAAATGATGGAAGAAATTGCGGCCAACTTTTCCTACGAAGCGATTCGTATCACCGACCGCGTGATGGGCTGGCTCTGGAGCCGACTCTATCAGGGGATCAACGTTAACGGCGGTGAGCGGGTACGTCAGCTGGCGCAGGACGGCCATGAAATTGTTTATGTGCCTTGCCACCGCAGCCATATGGACTACCTGCTACTGTCTTATGTGCTGTATCACCAGGGTCTGGTTCCGCCGCATATTGCCGCAGGGATTAACCTGAACTTCTGGCCTGCCGGGCCGATTTTCCGTCGTCTGGGTGCCTTCTTTATTCGTCGTACCTTTAAAGGCAACAAGCTCTATTCAACCGTGTTCCGTGAATACCTTGGCGAGCTCTTTACCCGCGGCTATTCCGTCGAGTATTTCGTGGAAGGTGGACGCTCACGTACCGGCCGACTGCTGGATCCGAAAACCGGCACCCTCTCTATGACGCTGCAGGCCATGCTGCGCGGCGGCACGCGACCTATTACGTTAGTGCCCATTTACATCGGTTATGAACATGTAATGGAAGTGGGTACTTACGCTAAAGAGCTACGCGGTGCGGCAAAAGAGAAAGAAGGCTTTATGCAGATGGTGCGCGGCCTGCGTAAGCTGCGCAACCTGGGCCAGGGTTATGTGAACTTTGGTGAGCCGTTGCCGCTGATCAACTATCTGAACAAGCGCGTACCGGAATGGCGTGAGTCTATCGATCCCATTGAAGCGCAACGTCCGGGCTGGTTAACGCCAACGGCCAATGATATCGCCGCCACCATCATGGTACGTATTAATGAAGCCGGTGCCGCGAACGCCATGAACCTGTGCGTAACGGCACTGCTCGCTTCCCGCCAGCGTTCGCTGACCCGTGAACAGCTGATTGAGCAGCTGGAGTGCTATACCCAGTTATTACGTAATGTGCCCTACTCGCCGGATGCCACTTTGCCTGACATGTCTGCGGAAGCGTTGCTGGATCACGCGCTGAGTATGAACAAGTTTGAGAGTGAGAAGGACAGCATTGGCGACATCATTATTCTGCCGCGCGAGCAGGCGGTACTGATGACCTATTACCGGAATAACATCCACCATATGTTGGTGATGCCCTCTCTGATTGCGGCCATCATCCAGCAGCACCGTAACCTGAGCGAAGCCGAACTGCTGCGCCAGGTCAGCCTGATTTACCCCATGCTGAAGAGCGAGCTGTTCCTGCGCTGGGGCAACGACCAGCTGCCGCAGCTGCTGGCTGACTTATGCCAGGAGCTGGCGCGCCAGGGACTGATTACCGTTGAGGCAGGTCTGCTGTCGTTCAATACGGCACGTTACCGTACGCTGCAGCTGCTGGCTGCCGGTGTACGTGAAACGCTGCAACGTTACGCCATCACCTTCTCGATTCTCAGCGCCAAGCCCACCATCAACCGCGGCACGCTGGAAAAAGAGAGCCGCACGCTGGCCCAGCGCCTGAGCGTACTGCATGGCATCAATGCGCCTGAGTTTTTCGATAAAGCGGTGTTCTCTACACTGGTACTGACCCTGCGCGATGAAGGCTATATCAGCGACAGTGGCGATGCGGATGTGGCGCAGACGCTGGCGACCTGGCACATTCTGGCAGAACTGGTCACCAGCGACGTCCGTATGACCATCGAGAGCGCCGTTGCACACAGCTAACGTGCTGGCATGACAAAAAAGGCGACCTGACTGGTCGCCTTTTTTATTGCTTACTGAACCTCACACTGTGCATCGCACTGGCGCTACGTTCGGTGCCTGCCCTATAACAGGTTTAAGAACGGCGGAGTATTCATTAACACGCCGAGAAACAGCACCAGCCCTACATAATTGTTATTCAGAAACGCCTGGAAACAGGCCTGACGCGCGCGCTTTGCGATCAGTTTTTGCTGATAAACAAATAAACCGCCCGCCAGTAACAGCGTCCAGTAAAACGCCCCATTCAGATGCAGCCGTGTCCCTACCAGCGCCATCAGCCCCAGCGTCGCCAGTTGCAGCAGACCGATAATCAATTTGTCGTACTGGCCAAACAGAATGGCTGTGGACTTCACGCCAATCTTCAGGTCGTCCTCGCGATCCACCATGGCATATTGCGTATCGTAGGCCACCGTCCAGCAAATGTTGGCGAGAAATACCAGCCAGCAAACCAGAGGTAAGGACTCACTAACCGCAGCCCAGGCCATGGGAATTGCCCAGCCAAATGCGGCGCCCAGGACCACCTGCGGCAAATGCGTATAGCGCTTCATAAAAGGATAAACCCAGGCGAGCGCCAGCCCGACAACAGAAAGCATAATCGTCATCAGGTTCATGCTCAGTACCAGGCCAAACGCGATCAGCCCCAGTACCACAAACAGCATTTTAGCCTCTTTCGCCGTGACAGCACCGCTGGCCAGTGGCCGGAGCTTTGTGCGTTCCACATGGCCGTCGACTTTGCGGTCAGCATAATCGTTAATCACACAGCCAGCTGCACGCATGACAAATACGCCCGCGACAAACACGATCAGTACCGGTAACGGCGGCATCGCCCTGTTAGCCAGCCACAGCGCCCACAACGTCGGCCACAGCAGCAGCAGCGTGCCAATAGGTTTATCAATTCGCATGAGGCGGCTGTAAGCCTGCCATTTGGTCATTTGTTGTCTGTTTTGCACAGGTCAAATCCTTAACCCTGGTAACGGTAAACCGGCGACGCCGGTAAAAATAATTCGGTTAGTAGCAGGGGCTTCCCCGATAAACGCAGGCGCGACCGACGTCCCCACAGCGATTCAACGTTTCCGGGCTCGATAAAATCGCGGGTCAGGGTTGAAGAGGAGAACAGGTAACGTCCCAGCGGTCGCGTTCCGAGCTGCTGCAACATCGCTTCGGGACCGTTTAGGGTGCTTTCAGGCACCAGCGTGCGTCCAGCCAGCCAGGGTTGTTCGTCGCCGTACAGGATCACTTCACGCAGCCAGAAGCGCTGATCAGCGGGTAACAGCGCACCTTCGTCACCTAATTCGTCCGCGTGGATAAACCCTTCACGAACGGGCTCCACCCTGACCTTCTGGCAATGCTGTTCGAAGCGCCTGGTCATAGAGTCCTCCTCCATCAGCCAGTCACGAAGTGATGGCGACAGAGCAGCACCGTCCAGCGCCAGCCAGTTGAGTGAACGTAATAAACGGAGCGGGTCTTGCGTCATGACACTTTCCCCCAAAAATTTTCAGGCAGGTAGTTTAGCGCAGAGCGATTCACGGCACACCCGTCCATCATGCAAACGCGAGGTTATTCGCGCTTAAGCCGGTTACTGTTTGCCAGCCACAGGGTGATAACCAGCAGCAGAATAGCTGCCGAGTAGCACAGCGTATCAAAGGGATTTTTGTGGTCGACGATAATCAGCCTGATGATAGCCGTGATGCCGATATAGACGAAGTAGCGTAACGGGAAATGGTAACCCGACTGGAAGTACTTCACGATGAGGGCAATAAACTCAAAGTAAAGGAAGTAAATCACGATGCCTTCGATTAGAAGATAGGAGGACGCCTGCTCGCCCGTGCTGAACAGGACGTTAGCTAAATGGACCGTCTCTTTGCCCAGGAAGACCATTAAAATGAACGCCAGAATCAGCAATCCTGCATTCAGCACCCATTGCATCAGGCGCGCTATCTTTTGTGCTATCGGGTTTTTATCACTCATTTCACGCCTCGAAAATAAAGGGATGTTTTCTGGCATTATCATGCTTTAGTGTGACGTAAATCACAATATAGCCGTCAGGCTTACTTAAGAGCGTCTTTCAAATCACCAGACTGCGCGATGGAATGCCAGCCCCGGCATCCTGGGTTATACCGCCGGGACCGTACGAACCTGTCTTTTGATGAAAGCCAACCGGACAGACCGATCATATCGGCTGGCAGACTCACTCCGTCGTGCCGTCCTGTCATACGGTTTTCACATCCGACATTTACATTGGCTCGGTTTTTCAACCCCGGCAATCAGCTAGCGCCCGCTTCCATACCCGACTCAATGGATAAGCGTCCTGAGGTAACACGCTGCGTTGCTCTCCGCGCAGCCAACAGCGGCGTTCAGGCCCGGCCAGGCTTAATCTGTCCCGCATTAACGGTTACGGGATTACGTCAGGTTAGTGTGCACTTACTCAACTATTAAGATGCGGCCGGACGGCGTTGCGTTGGCGGCGTTAAAACAGCCCGACGTCAGAGACGCAGACAAACGCCCCCTGTGGCGTGAAGACGCCGCAGCAAGAGAGGACAACATGAAAACAATTCTGGTGATTCTGGACGGCCTGAGCCATCACGTTGCCCATCATGCGATGGGTTATCTGCACGCAGAATGTGCGCAAGGTAAAGGGCATTATTATCATCTCACCTGTGCACTGCCTTCTCTGTCGCGTCCGCTGTATGAATGCATTCTGACCGGTGTTGCGCCTGTGCAAAGTGGAATCATCCACAACGGGGTAAACCGCCTGAGTCACGAACAGAGCGTATTTCACTATGCGCGTGATGCGGGCCTGACCACCGCCGCAGCGGCTTATCACTGGATCAGTGAACTTTACAACCGCAGCCCTTTCGAGCCCGCGCGCGATCGTCATACCGAAGCGCCGGCCCTGCCTGTCCAGTTCGGGCACTTTTACGTTGACGACAGTTACCCCGATTCGCACCTGTTTGAAGATGCCGAGAGCCTGAGGTTGCGGCACAACCCGGACTTCCTCCTCATCCATCCGATGAATATCGATTATGCCGGTCATCAACATGGCCTGTCCTCGCCCCAGTATCGTAACCGGGCACGCATGGCGGATGGTTACCTGTCGCAATGGATGCCTGGCTGGCTGGCAGAAGGCTATCAGGTGATGGTGACCGCCGACCATGGCATGAACGACGACCGCTCACATGGTGGCATGCTGCCGGAGGAAACGACCGTTCCCCTGTTTGTCTTTGGTAACGGGTTCTCGCTAAAGCCTGGGCTGGAATTGCAACAAACCGATCTCTGCGGCACGCTGTGTACACTGCTCGGCGTTCCTCATGACAAGCCGGTGCATCACGATCTGCTGGCACAGGTTTCGCTCTGACCCTCTTCCCGCTTCTGGCGGCAGGAATACAGTAAACTGCCGCCCCGGGTCTGGCGGGTTGGGCAAACGGCACAACCCGTCCTTCTGTTGCCGTTATTCCGCTGATCCCCTGCCGTACTGACTTTGTCGCCATGCCCTTCACTGACCACAGAAAAAAGCGCACCGGCCGCGCACGGCGGGAAAGGTCCGCCTGAGGCCAGCCGGATTTGTCGTGAGGTATCCGCAGAGTGGTCTACATTTAAAGGGGCCGACGCTGCGCAGGTCATTTAAAACACTGGAAAAAAGTTCGCAACGTCCGGCAGCCATGTTCGCAGATTGCGCTCTCCATCAGGCTGGCAATCTGTCATGCCGTAAGCCTGATGGTTGAGGAGCAACGTTACGTGTTAACCCTGCTTAACTTACTGTCTGCCGTTGCGCTTCTGGTCTGGGGCACGCACATTACGCGCTCCGGCATTATGCGCGTTTACGGGGCCGATTTGCGCCGGGTGCTCAGTCGCAGCGTGGAAAAGAAGCCGATGGCGTTTCTTGCCGGTATCGGCGTAACGATGCTGGTGCAAAGCAGTAATGCCACCACGCTGCTGGTGACCTCGTTTGTGGCTCAAAATCTTGTCAGCCTGACACCCGCTCTGGTAGTGATACTGGGCGCTGACGTCGGTACGGCCATTATGGCGCGCGTCCTGACATTCGATCTCTCCTGGCTTTCCCCGCTGTTTATCTTTTTTGGCGTGGTTTTCTTCCTGAGTCGCAAACAAAGCCGGGCAGGTCAGCTTGGCCGGACCAGCATAGGTCTGGGGTTAATTCTGCTGGCGCTACAGCTGATTGTTGAAGCCGCCCGACCGATTACCCAGGCGGCTGGCGTGCAGGTTCTGTTTTCCAGTTTAACCGGTGACGTAATGCTGGACGCTCTGCTCGGAGCGGTCTTTGCCATTATCAGCTACTCCAGTCTCGCCGCCGTGCTGATTACCGCCACACTGACCGCCACAGGCGTGATCGCCTTCAAGGTGGCCCTGTGCCTGGTAATCGGCGCGAACCTGGGCAGCGGCTTACTGGCGGTTATTAACGGCAGCGGTTCCAATGCGGCCG
Source organism: Pantoea sp. CS_6 (assembly GCF_041954745.1). NCBI lineage: Bacteria > Pseudomonadati > Pseudomonadota > Gammaproteobacteria > Enterobacterales > Erwiniaceae > Pantoea > Pantoea sp. CS_6. Next base: position 26,283 of record NZ_JAVAYG010000005.1, on the reverse strand, counting down.
GGAAACGCGTTGCAATGGGCAGCTTTCTGTTTAAGCTGACGGGCTGTGTAATAATTCTGCCCTTTGTTGAAACCGTAGCGGGCTGGCTGGATAAACTGCCCGTTAATGACGAAGAGCTGGTGATCTTCTTTCACGTTTTCTACAACCTGTTTCGCTGCATTATCATGGTGCCCTTTGCCGATGCGATGGCACGCCTGTGCCGTCGACTGATTGCGGACGATGCCGAAAGTGACGTCACGCTAAAACCCAGACACCTTGACAGCAGCGCGCTGGATACGCCCGCTCTGGCGCTGGTGAATGCTGCGCGCGAAGCGTTGCGTATGGGCGACGTGCTGGAGCAGATGCTGGATACGTTTCTGCAGGTGGTGCGCGGCGAGTCGCGGGCAGAACGCACGGTACGGCGGCTGGATGATGATGTGGATGTCCTGTATACCGCCATCAAACTCTATCTGGCGCGCATGCCGAAAGAGGATTTATCAGAGGAGGATTCCCGCCGCTGGGGGCAAATCATAGAAATGTCGCTGAATCTGGAGCAGGCCGGTGACATTATCGAGCGCATGAGCGGGGACGTCGCCGATAAATCTCTGGCTGCCCGGCGAACCTTTTCGCCTGAGGGCCTGAAAGAGCTGGAAGCCTTGCATGAGCAGCTTATCGCGAATCTACGGCTGAGCCTGTCGGTATTTTTATCTCACGATGTTACCAGCGCTAAGCGGCTACGCCGCGCCAAACACCGCTTTCGCCTGAAAATACGCCGCTATTCACACTCGCATGTTGATCGGTTACATCAGCAGAACATTCAGAGCATTGAAACCAGTTCGCTGCACCTGGGCTTGCTGGGCGATATGAAGCGTCTGAACTCGCTGTTTTGCGCGGTCGCTTACACGGTTCTGGAGCAGCCTGACGATGAGCGGGATTATGACTAAAGAAAGTGCGAAGGCCGTTTGGCCTGCGCACTGTGTCTCTCAGGGACGGGATGACGGCTTTTTATCTGTGGGCTTACCGGACCAGTAGCCCGCCAGCAGGGAACCGGAAAGGTTGTGCCAGACGGAAAACAACGCCCCCGGCAGTGCAGCCAGTGGCGAGAAATACAGTTTACCCAGCGTCGCCGCCAGCCCTGAATTCTGCATGCCCACTTCCAGCGCCAGCGTGCGGCAGGTAGATTCATCAAAGCCAAACAGCTTGCCGCCCCAGTAACCGCCGAGCAGACCAATAGCGTTATGTAACATGACGGCGGCGATCACCATCACGCCAACCGAGGCAATAAAGCTCTGGCTACCGGCGACCACAGCACTGATGATCAGCAGAATACACACCATTGAAAAAGCGGGAAGATAAGGCTCTACCCGACGAACCAGACCGTTAAACGTGTGGTGAATGATCAACCCTAACCCGATAGGGATCACGACGATCCTGATGATGCTCAGCAGCATACCGGCAACATCAACCTGAATATGCGTATCCACATAAAAACGGGTCAGCAGTGGCGTGGCAAATACCCCGACCAGCGCGGACACCGAGGAGATGGTCACCGAGAGCGCCACATCGCCTTTTGCCAGATAAATCATCACGTTCGAGGCGGTTCCACTGGCAACGCTGCCCACCAGAATCATCCCGGCAGCCAGATCGGGCGGCATGTTAAACAGTTTTGCCAGCGCCCATGCCGCCAGGGGCATCACCAGATAGTGCAGGAATGTACCTATAAGCACCGGTGCCGGACGGGTTAAGACGCGTTTGAAATCATTGATATTCAGCGTGACGCCCATACCGAACATAATCAGCATCAGCAGATACGCGACCCACGGGCCAATGCCAAGAAAGGTGGTGGGCGAGTAGTAAGCCGCGACAGACAACAGGACGGCCCACAGGGGGAACAGACGGGTTAAGGTGGCAAGCATCAACAAACATCCTTTTAGCAAAATCAGCGACGTGCGTGGAATGATGTCCGGCGGCATCACAGCCGGTCAGTAAAAAGCCGGACAGGGTCCGGCTTTCTTTTGATGTCAGCGGCGCTTATTCAAACAAGTTGTGGTGCAGCGTACGCACCACACTTTCCGCATCGTCACCTGGCACCAGGAAGCAGAGGTTATAGCTGCTGGCTCCGTAGCAAATCATGCGCAGGTTAAAGGGCTCAAGTACGCCAAACACCTCTTTACCTACCCCACAGGCTTTCGACAGTTCATTGCCGATTATGGCCACCAGCGCCAGGTTTTCCTCTACTTCCACCCGACACAGGGATGAGAGCTCGGTTAACAACGCCTGGCTCAGCAGATGGTCGCCGGTTGAAGTCGAGCCGGTCGTATCCAGCGTCAACGCGACGCTGACTTCCGAGGTGGTAATCAGATCCACTGACACGTTGTGACGCACCAGGATATTGAACACTTCAGACAGGAAGCCCGGCGTATGCAACATATTCAGGCTGTGCAACGTGACCAGGGTTTGCTTGCGACGTAGCGCCAGCGCTCTGAACAGCGGCGGATTCGCCGTCTCATTGCACACGCGCGTACCGCCTGCTGCAGGATCTTTACTGGAGCCGACGAACACCGGAATGTCGCTACGGACAGCGGGCAGCAGCGTGGCAGGATGCAGAACTTTGGCACCAAAAGTGGCCATTTCAGCCGCTTCTTCAAAAGTGATTTCATCAATACGTTTAGCCGCCGGGACTACACGCGGATCGGTGGTGTAAATGCCCGGCACGTCTGTCCAGATATCCACGCGCGCAGCGTTTAATGCTTCACCCAGCAGGGCGGCCGTATAATCACTGCCGCCGCGGCCCAGCGTGGTGGTGCGTCCTTTTTCTTCGCTGCCGATAAAGCCCTGCGTGACCACCAGAGCGGCGGCAATGCGCGGCTGCAACTGCACACTGACCTGCTCGGCCAGTACGGCAACATCAGGCTCCGCACGGCCAAAGCGATCGTTGGTGCGCATGACTTTACGCACGTCAAACCATTCCGCATTGACCCCGCGCTCACGCAGGATCTCGACAAACAGCAGAGTCGACATGAGTTCGCCGTGGCTGACCAGTTCGTCGGTTAAGGCGCTGGAGGTGGCGAGAGCCGCGGCGTCAGACAGCATGCCTATATTGTCGATAATGCGGTCGATTTCATCGCGGATAACGTCTGGATTGTTCAGGCGATCGATGATGGCATATTGAATGCGGCGGATATCATCGAGCTGCGCCGCGCGTTGCGATGTCTCCTGACCTTCGGCAAGGGAGACCAGCAGATTGGTGATGCCTGCAGAGGCAGAAAGCACCACCAGCCGGGTATTGCTGTCCTGCAACACCACATCGGCGCTACGGTTCATGGCATCGAAATCGGCAACGCTGGTACCGCCAAATTTCGCTACATTCAGATTCAGAGACATTGTATGACCTCGTGTCAGGATACGTTGCCCTCACCCGTTAAGAGATGAGAAACAGTAATTCAGCCTAAGCACAAGGAAAGAGCAGAAACGGGTAAAATCGAATAGACGAGTCACCCAGAAGCGCTCCACCTTGCGAAACGTCCGACTGTGGACGTTTCTGGTGACAACCCAGGGGATTCAGCCCCTGTAGCCGACAGCCAACACACCGTGATGTTGACCACCTCGGCGTCGCTCCCCCTGATGTGTTATCTCTGGATACGGTTCCTCCAACACACTGCCTGGTCGACGCGCCTCTTCTGGCTTGCGCACAGGTGCGCAAGTAGCGCGCATAGATTTAGCGATTTCTGGCCCTGCTGTCAATGACCGTCACGGGACAATTTTTCATGCAGAGCGCACCGGATAACAAATTTTGCCTAATCTCTGCGACTACAGTGCTAAATGGCTTCAGCAACGTCGTCACATTCTGATGCGGCACAATGTTCGTGGGCTGCCGTTGCGCCATACTTTTCAGCCTTTCGCCCATGGAAACAGTCCGAATGATTGCCGCATCATCCACTGCGAAACGGGCTGTATTCGTGCGCTGACACCATCGCACTGACAAAGTTTTTCCTTTCAGTTGCAACTGTGGTCATACTGAAATGCTAACCGGGTACGATGCGACCCCGATGGAATGACGGTTCTTAATATCAACAAGAGTGTTGCCATGAAAAATATCAATCCGACCCAAACCGCAGCCTGGAAAGCGCTGCAAGAGCATTATGAACAGATGAAAACGGCGAAAATCGCCGACCTGTTTGCCCAGGATGCCGATCGTTTTGCTAAATTCTCAGCCACCTTTGACGACCAGATGCTGGTAGATTTCTCGAAAAACCGCATCACGCAGGAGACGCTCGATAAACTGCTGGCCCTGGCAAAAGAAACCGATTTAAGCGGCGCGATTGCGTCCATGTTCTCGGGCGAAAAAATTAACCGGACGGAGGATCGCGCCGTCCTGCACGTCGCCCTGCGCAACCGCAGCAATACGCCAATCAAGGTGGATGGCAAAGATGTGATGCCTGAAGTCAACGCGGTGCTGGCGAAAATGAAAAGCTTCTCCGAGCGCATCATTGGCGGTGACTGGAAAGGTTACACCGGCAAACCGATCACCGATGTGGTAAACATTGGTATCGGCGGTTCCGATCTGGGGCCGTTTATGGTGACTGAGGCACTGCGCCCGTACAAAAACCACCTGAACATGCATTTTGTGTCCAACGTTGACGGCACGCACATCGCCGAAACGCTGAAAGACCTCAGCCCCGAAACCACGCTGTTTCTGGTGGCGTCAAAAACCTTTACCACCCAGGAAACCATGACCAATGCGCACAGCGCACGCGACTGGTTCCTGAAAACGGCCGGCGATCAACAACACGTTGCGAAGCACTTTGCTGCGCTCTCCACCAATGCTAAAGCCGTGGGCGAATTTGGTATCGATACCGACAATATGTTCGAGTTCTGGGACTGGGTCGGCGGCCGCTATTCGCTGTGGTCGGCCATTGGCCTGTCCATTATTCTGTCGATTGGTTTTGAGAACTTTGAGCAGTTGCTGAGTGGCGCGCATGCCATGGATAAGCACTTCTCTACCACGCCAGCCGAAAAGAATATCCCCGTTCTGCTGGCGCTGATTGGTATCTGGTATAACAACTTCTTTGGCGCGGAAACCGAAGCTATCCTGCCTTACGATCAGTACATGCACCGTTTTGCAGCCTATTTCCAACAGGGAAATATGGAGTCGAACGGGAAGTACGTTGATCGCACAGGCCAGCCGGTGACCTATCAGACGGGCCCGATTATCTGGGGTGAACCCGGCACCAACGGCCAGCATGCGTTCTATCAGTTGATTCACCAGGGCACCAAACTGGTACCTTGCGATTTTATTGCACCTGCCATCAGCCACAATGCCCTGGCCGATCACCATCCTAAGCTGCTGTCGAATTTCTTTGCTCAGACCGAAGCGCTGGCATTTGGTAAGTCACGCGAAGTGGTGCAGAAAGAATTTACTGATGCGGGTAAATCGGCGGAATCTGTCGCGCACATCGTGCCGTTTAAAGTGTTTGAAGGGAACCGCCCGACCAACTCAATTCTGTTGCGCGAAATCACGCCATTCAGCCTGGGCGCGCTGATTGCGCTCTACGAGCATAAGATCTTCACCCAGGGGGCAATTCTGAATATCTTCACTTTTGACCAGTGGGGCGTGGAATTAGGCAAACAGCTGGCTAACCGTATTCTGCCGGAGCTGGAAGATGACAGTAATATTACCAGTCATGACAGTTCGACTAACGCCTTAATTAACTGCTACAAGAAATGGCGCTAATCGTATAGTGACAGAGGCGGCCTGCCGGCCGCCTTTTTTTTGTCATCACGATCGGGCACGCTGCTTTTTATCTGAAAAGCCTGCTGGCAGACTGGAAAATTCTTAAAATGCACTGCGGCAATTCTGAACCTCGCGCTGCGCAGAGCGCATCACCCTACTAAAAACCGGATCTAAAACGGTAAGCCAATGCTTCTTACCTCTTGTTTTATAAGGTGATTGGATTTTACGCTTATTCAGGTAATTCCGATTATTCTCATTCCGTACCAAAAGATACTAAATAAGTAGAAACCGCTTTGCTTTCCTCTTACTCACAGACAAATATCCGGCCTTTCACGGTAAATCCACCAATTTAAAATAAGTTAACGCTGAATCCGCTTAATTTGCCCCGTTTTTTTACGCGTCATTTACCAGGTTTTAAGACTACTCAACTCTGGTATTTTGTTGCCCTATACTGGACGCGCCCATAATGGGTCTGTCCTTCGGTTTGCGATAACCGTTTATTCTGTTTCGCGAATGTGTTGGATAGCAATCCTTCATTCAACCAATGTAGGTGTTGTTATGAAAAAACGCATGATTGCCGGTCTGGCATTACTCGTCGCCGTCTCTTCCAGCGCTTATGCGGCACCGGAAGAAGCTGGTGCCGCAGCAGGCGCACAGGCGGGGACAATCTCCGCAGGTACGACTACCGCTGTAGGTATCGGCGTGCTCGGCGCGTTAGTAGGACTCGGCGTTGCCGCTTCTGGCGGTGGTGACGGGGCAAATACGGGTACAACTACCACGACCACAACGGGCACCACACGTTGATGGGTACCCTGATTCTTTAGGCTGCAGCAAGGCCGCGAACGTGTGAGTCGTGATGCATTTACGCAGGTGAGTGTGTTGCGACGAGGACGCCAGCGTGTCGGCAGCTGAAAGAACAGAGGTATGGGAGCATTAATCATAACCACACATTCGTGTGGTTATTTTTACTTTGGCATCATTTATCAGGGACACATTGTGCGCCAACTTCCGCTGCTGCTCGTTTGCCTGCTGCTGCAGGCCTGTACACAAACGCAAAAAGGACTCGAACAGACGGTGATAATGGCCATCGAAGGGCCAAAAGATGTCACTGTCACGCCTCAGGAAATTGATGCGCTGCCCTACGCCAGCCTGTATGCACGCATTAATGACGGCCCACGCATTTTTGTCGTGCTGGGTTACAACGAAAACGGCCAGCAAAAATGGATTACGCGCGACCAGTCGATGCTGGTAACGGCCCACGGCAGGCTGATTAAAACGCTGGGCCTGCCCGACAACCTGATGAACGTCAGTAACCTGCAACAGGATCCGCTGGCGAAAGGCCTGTCGCTGACCAACGGCCAGCACTGGACGCGGATTGTGCAGTGGACCGGGCAGGGCAAATTCCAGAGCGCCACCGTCAGTTCCACTTTCGAGCGTGGCGATGATGAAGTTCTGACGATTGCCGGAAACCGCATCCCCTGCCGCGTCTGGCATGAGGCGTTACGTATCGACAGCCTTGGCCGTGAGTGGCAAAACACGTTCTGGATCGATAACAGCAGCGGTCAGGTCGTGCAATCCCGACAGATGCTTGCTGCCGATACCTTCCCTGTTGAAATCACCATTCTGAAACCGGCGAAATCATGAAAAAAATAACGCTATTGTTGGCAGGCGTGAGCCTGCTTACCAGTCTGGGTGCCCGTGCCGCAGGTCAGGTTACCGTCCATGCTCCGCAGGACACCGCCAGCGTGCAGCTCAATCAGGTCGAAAATCTGGCGCAGTTGGTGACGCAGCCCGCATTAATGGCCCGAACCGACTGGCGACGGGCCGTGATTGCTGAGCAGGGAGCGACAGCCCAGGCCCGGCAGCAGTATCAGCAGGCCCTGGCCGCGCTGCGTACCTGGCGGGCCGACAGCAGTGGTGAACAAGCCGCCGCCATTGACGCGGTGATTCGGCAGTTCAGCAACATGAAGGTGACGGGCCGTCAGTTCGTCACGCTGGATCCTGATCGCATCCGGCTGCATTCAGCAGACAACCGCCGCCTGGACGGACGTTATGATCTCTATCTCACTCAGCCCAGTCATCATGTGCTGCTGCTGGGCGCGATTGCCGGAGCCGGACGCGAAGCCTGGCAACCGGGCAAGTCCGTGCGGGAATACCTGCATGACCATCCACGGCTGGCCGGCGCAGAACGCAATTTCGCGGTTGTGATTGCGCCAGACGGAACGACGCAGAACGTCCCGATTGCTTACTGGAACCATCGCCATGTCGAACCTGAACCTGGCAGCATTATTTTTGTGGGCTTTTCCTCATGGAGCCTGCCAGGCGCCTTTGACGATCTGAATAGCCGCCTTGTTTCTGTTCTGACTCACCGGATACCAGACTGATGAAAAAACGTTATCTTCTCAGCCTGTTGGCTGTTTCAGTAGCAAGCGCCTGCCAGGCGCAGGCGGAAATGTATGAGGCGCCCGTCACGCCGTCACAGTCTGATTTCGGCGGCGTAGGGCTGATGCAGGTACCGACCGCGCGAATGGCAAGAGAAGGCGAATTCAGCCTTAACTTCCGCGATAATGACCAGTATCGCTACTATTCCGCCTCATTACAGCTTTTCCCCTGGCTGGAAACGACTGTGCGCTACACCGATGTTCGGACACGACGTTACAGTGCGGTAGAGAGTTTCAGTGGTAATCAAAGCTATAAAGATAAAGCCTTCGATCTGAAACTGCGGCTGTGGCAGGAAGGATACTGGTTACCTGAAGTCTCGTTCGGTACGCGCGATCTTGGCGGTACCGGCTTATTTGACAGTGAATATCTGGTCGCCACCAAAGCCTGGGGGCCCTTTGACTTTACGCTGGGCTTTGGCTGGGGCTATCTGGGCAACAGCGGAACCGTTTCCAACCCCTTCTGCTCTTACAGCGACAGCTTCTGTCAGCGCCCGGGCGTGGGACAGGCTGGCTCGATTAACGGTTCTCAGATGTTTCACGGCCCTTCTGCCGTGTTCGGCGGTATTGAATACCAAACGCCGTGGCAGCCGCTGCGCCTGAAAGTGGAATATGAAGGCAATGATTATAAAGATGATTTTGCCGGACGCCTGCCGCAGCGCAGTAAAGTTAACGTCGGTGCGATCTACCGCGTAACTGACTGGGCGGATATCAATGCCAGCTATGAGCGCGGCAATACCTTTATGTTCGGCTTTACCATCCGGACTAACTTTAACGATATGCATCAGGATCATATCGACAGCCCTAAACCGGCCTATGATCCGCATCCGCAGCCGAAATTGCTGGAGACCACGGTGACAGGCAATCAGCTGTCTGCGCTGAAGTACGACGCAGGCCTGGCGGGCCCGAAAATCCAGACCAAAGGCAATACGCTGTATGTATCGGGCGAGCAGACCAAATATCGCGATACCCGCGAAGGGGTCGACCGCGCCAATCGTATCATCATGAACAACCTGCCGGACGGCATCGATACGATTAACGTCACAGAGTCGCGCTTCAATATGCCGCAGGTGACGACAGAAACGTCCGTTGCCAGCCTGCGTAATGATCTGACTGGCTACCCGTTAGGACATGAGCAGTCTCTGCAGCAGGTACGCAAAAATCCGGTCGATCCGGGTCAGACCGAGCAGGGGATGTTTATTCGCAAAGATCGCCTGGATTACGGTCTGTCTCCGGTACTCAATCAGTCTGTCGGCGGCCCGGAGAGCTTTTATCTGTATCAGGTCGGCGTCATGGGCAACGTCGATTACTGGCTGACCAATCATCTGCTGGTCAGTGGCAGCCTGTTTGCTAACGTGGCAAATAACTATAACAAATTCAATTACAACGGTGCCCCCGCCGATTCCACCCTGCCCCGCGTGCGTACGCATATTCGTGACTACGTTGAGAACAACGTTTACGTCAACGATCTGCAGGCTAACTACATGGATTATCTGGGCAATGGTTTCTACGGCCAGGTCTATGGCGGCTATCTGGAAACCATGTACGGTGGTGTCGGGGGCGAAGTGCTTTATCGTCCGGTGGACAGCAACTGGGCGGTGGGCGTAGACGCCAACTATGTGCGCCAGCGTGACTGGAACGACATGATGCGGTTTACGCATTACGAAGCCCCGACCGGCAACCTGACAGGTTACTGGCGGCCGTGGTTTGCGGAAGATGTGTTGGTTAAGGCCAGTATCGGCCAGTATCTGGCGAAGGATAAAGGCGTCACGCTGGATGTCTCTAAACGCTTCGACAGCGGCGTCATGGTCGGCGTCTATGCGACCAAAACCAATGTCTCCTCTCAGCAGTACGGCGAAGGCGACTTTACGAAAGGTTTCTACATTTCCATCCCAATGGATCTGTTTACCGTGACACCAACGCGTGGCCGTGCGCAGATTAACTGGGTTCCGCTCACCCGCGATGGCGGTCAGATGCTGGGACGCAAGTACCAGCTGTATGACATGACCTCGGATCGCGATGCGCGGTTCAACTGATAAAGAGGGCAGCCTGCGGGCTGCCTTCTTTTGTGTCTGCGTCGTCCTCAGCTGAAAGGCCCGCGCGCCACGCCGCTCACCGACGTGTTTTTACAGCCGAATAATCTTCCACCCGATCGCGCTGGCTTTGCGCCACCGCAACATAGCGGCTGGCAGGATGACTAAAATATCTGCCTCACCTTGACGCGCCTGATCACATCGCAAATTACCCCCACAGGTTTCATTCCAGCGTGTGCCTTCACATCCGGTCAGGCCCGGCGGATTGCGGAGACGGAGAGCAGGTCTGACCAGCGCACCAGCGTTTGCATTTACGGTGATTAAAACGAAAATGGTTTCCACTATGTGAAAGGAGAGACTCTATGGCTACGCCTGTTGCCGCCAAACGCGGTAAAAAACCTCGCAGCACGTCGGCACCTCCCGCTCCGGCTGGCGGTCAGGTTCAGTCACTGACACGGGGGCTGACGTTGCTGGAGTTGATCGCCAGTTCACAGGGTAGCGTGGCACTTACCGAACTGGCACAACAGGCGGGTTTACCAAACTCGACCACCCATCGTCTGCTGACCACAATGCAGCAGCAGGGCTTTGTACGCCAGGTGGGCGATCTGGGTTTCTGGACAATCGGCGCGCATGCGTTTGTGGTTGGAAGCAGTTTTTTGCAGAGCCGCAACCTGCTGGCGCTGGTGCATCCGGTGTTACGTTCACTGATGGAGAGTTCGGGCGAAACGGTCAATCTGGCGGTGCTGGACCTGAGCGACTTCCAGGCGGTCATTATTGACCAGGTACAGTGCACGCAGCTCATGCGCATGTCCGCACCGATAGGCGGCAAGCTGCCCATGCATGCTTCCGGAGCGGGCAAAGCCTTTCTTGCCCATCTCAGCGACGACAAAGTGACCGCGCTGCTGCACCAGAAGGGCCTGCATTACTACACACCCAATACGCTGATGTCTCCGCAGAGCCTGAAAACTAACCTGGCACAAATACGTACCCGTGGATTTTCTTTCGATGACGAAGAGCATGCGCTCGGCTTGCGTTGCGTGGCGGCACCCATTTATGACGAACACGGCGAGCCTTTTGCCGCGCTGTCGATTTCGGGTCCAATTGCCCGCATGACTGACGATCGCATTACCGAACTGGGCGCGCTGGTCATTCGGGAAGCGCGCCAGGTTACCCAGGCTTACAGTGGTCGTTAAGGAACGGGCTTTGCACCGTGCGCGAGTCCGGAAATCGACGCGTAGATCACTGGCGCGATCCAGCGCGCCAGTGGCTGATGGCCTGTCATATCAGGTGCTTAGTAAACCTTTATAGACGGCATCACGCACCATCACAGGAAACTGCCCATTCACCCCCTCCGGTGTGGTATTGGTCATGGCGACCACGCACAGCGCGTTTTGACGATCCACGAACCAGGTGTGTCCATACGCTCCACTCCACGACAGCGTACCGGCTGACTGAGGCGACAGGGCAGCATCCGGATCCACCAGCAGTGCCCAGCCCACACCAAATCCCCATCCCGGCCCCTGCGTAGCCCAGTTTGCCGTCACGTGTTCCTGCGTCATGTAGTCAAAACTTTCACGCGTGATTAGCGGCGCGCCTTCACGCCGGACGGTTTCCAGCACTTGCATAAAATCGAGGGCCGTTCCTGCCATACCGCCGCCGCCGCACGGCCAGGCATCGGGTTTGAGAATACGGCCGGGGCTAAAAATCGCGGCGCCTTCACCGAAAGGGATCTGCTGATTATCACGCATGATTGAAGGCACCGGGTTGTCGTCCGTGTAGACCGTGGTTAGTCGCGACGCGTCTCTGACACTAAACAGCGTGTCTGCCATCCCCAGTGGGCTCGTTATATGGTGATTCACCAGTTCTGGCAGGCTTTTACCGGTCGCCCGCACCATGATTTCACCGAGGACATCGATGCCCAGGGAATAACGCCAGCCGGTGCCGGGACGGAACTGTAACCGGGTGCCCGCAAGGCGCTGCAGATTCTCTTCCAGGGTGAGTCCGGGCTGATAGTCGATGCCGTCTGACACATTGCGTGAGTGATAAAGCGAATCCGCCGGGGCGGAATAACGATAGCGTAAACCTGACATATGGCTCAGCAAATGCCGCACCCGGATAGTGGCTGGCTCACCGTTCTCAAGGCAGGGACGGAAATCCGGAAGCCAGCGGGTGATATCGTCGTCCAGTGTGATATCCCCTTGCTCGATCAGGCGCATGGCGGTCAGGCTGACAATGGGTTTGGTGAGTGACGCAAGACGGTATATCGCATCCACAGACATGGCTTTATTTTGCTCTCTGTCCGCCCACCCCGCCGCCCGTTGATAAATCAGTTTTCCCGCCTGAGCCACCATCACTGTGGTACCCACAACACGCTGGCTATTAATCGCATGATCAATAACCGCATCCATTGCGGCTTCGAACTTTGCCGGGGCAGGAGAGAGTCCAGAGGTAAAATAAAACATAATGAAGTCCTTTTTTAATCAGAAGTAGTGAGAAAGATAAAACATGCAATCTCAGGCAATATTTAATCTTTAAAGAATGTATTCACTTAGATAATTTAATAATGAAAAATAAAAACCAAACCACAATGGTTAAACTAGATAACATCTCATCATTAAATAACACACGCCTTACATAATAACTCCCTCCCCTTTTCAACTGGTCAACCAATAGGAAATTTGAGTCTACCTTATCGGCATCCATAGTATTTGTGACCGACCTCTTTTTTTTAAAAGGGCAGAATGATTACCATGCTCTACGCCGAAAATACGCGTATTAACGCATCAGTACAAATAACAGCGCGCCTTTTAGAGAACACAGAGCGGGGCATTATTCTGGTCAACCAAAATTTACCACGCTAAATAACGGCGTTAAAAATTACTATTTATTTAACAAAAAATACTCACCTGCATTAAAGACTGACAACGCAAACACACACCCGCGTTGTTTATTCTTTAGAGCTTTATTTAAAAGTTCGCATTACTTTTTCACGCTTATACGACACCTGAATGCGTCTGAGCGCCACTCCGATTTTATTAAGGGAATATTATGACAACGTTAGCACAGCCCGTGCGCAGAAAAGTGGGGACAGGCACCGCCATTGGCTATGGCATTACTGATATTTTTGGCGGTGGGTCCATGGCTTTAATCGGTACATGGTTACTGTTTTTTTATACGACGTTCTGTGGGCTTTCAATGCTGGAAGCCAGCTCAATTTTTGCTATTGCCCGTATTATTGATGCCATTCTGAGTCCGGTGATGGGATATATCACCGATAAATTCGGCAGTACCCGGCTCGGTAAGCGCTTTGGTCGCCGTCGCTTCTTCCTGCTCATCAGCGCGCCAATGATGTTTGTTTACGCGCTGGTCTGGGTCAGCGACATGAACTACTGGTACTACCTTGGCACCTACCTGGCGGTAGAACTGCTGGTTGCCATGGTGCTGGTACCGTGGGAAACCCTGGCGGCAGAAATGACCAATGATTTTGGTGAAAGAACACGGATGGCCGCCATCCGCCTGACATTTTCTCAGGTAGGAACCTTCCTGACCGCTTCGGTGCCGGGCATTGTGATTCAGTATTTTGGCCAGGATTCGGCGCTGACCTATACCTACACCGGTATTATGTTTTCCTGCCTGTTCTTTATTGTGGTGTTGATTACCTGGTATTGTACCTGGGAGTCAAAAGATATGAACCCGGAAGAGTTTGAACGGCGCAATACGGGTCCCAGCCTCGGATTATTGAGCCACCTGAAAAATATGTTTGTCGAGTTAATGACAACCTTCAAAATAAAAATATTCAGACAACATTTAATTATCTATATCTCTTCATTTACTGCACTGGATATTTTTATTGCTGTCTTCGTTTACTTTGTTGTCTACGGTTTAAATCTGGATGCGGCCAACGCGTCGGCCTATCTTTCCATTGCGACGTCCGTCTCCATTCCTTCCACGCTGCTTTTCATGTTTATGCTGGATAAACTGAATGTCAGGCCCGCCTACGCCATGCGTATTTCCTACCTGTGTATTTTAGGTGTGCTGGGTTATCTGATTTTAATGTTTATCGGCCATTCGGCAGTGTCGTCATGGTGGTTGACCACGCTCATTTTTGTCCTGCTGGGTTTTGGCCGTGCGGGGCTTTACTTTATCCCCTGGAATATTTACAGCTTTATTCCCGATGTGGATGAAATGGTCACGCGTCAGCGGCGCGAAGGTGTTTTTGCTGGCGTCATGACGTTGATGCGAAAAAGTACCGTGGCCGTCGCCATTATGGTGGTGGGTGCGGTACTGGAACACAATCATTTTGTTAAAGGCCAGTTAATTCAACCGGAAAGTGCGCTCAATGCGATTACCGGGCTCCTGGTCTTCGGCACCGGCGGTCTGTTACTGATCAGTTTATATATGACCTTCAAATTTAAACTGACACGCGAAACGCATCGGGTATTGGTGAATGAAATTGATCGCCTCAAGGCAGGCGGCGATAAAGCCGACTGCACACCCGAAACCAAAGAGGTCGTGAAAGCCCTGACGGGCTACGACTACGAGCAGGTCTGGCAACAGGATAAATGCACCCGGCCTTAATCTGGTCGGGTTGACGCGGGTCAGGAAAGGTAAAACGCAAGGCATGCGGATAACCGCCCGGCCCGACGTCATCCGGCTCTGTTCACATACGGTATGGATACGTGATGAAAATTGCCCTATTTTGCATTCTGCTTGTCAGCCTGTTTTTCCCGTCCTCTCCGCTTTATGCTGCCGCGATTAATGACGATGAGGACAGCCTGCGCATTCGTCTGAAAAACGATTTTCGGCGGGCCGACAAACCCAGCGCGGGTTCAGATCGTCATATTTACGCCTGGGTACAGGGTGGGCTGATTGATGTGAATACGCGCTATTACAATGACGTCATCGGCGTGAGCGCGGGAGCGTATTATGTGTACAAGCTGGGTGCAAACGCCGGCTGGAGCACCCGCTATTATCTGGACGGTCACGACAGCTTTGGTGTGGCCATTGGCGCGGTCAAACTTAAACCGGCAGAGAATCTTCGCCTGACGCTCGGGCGGTTTGGGACGGATTATGGTTACGGCAGCCTGCCCTGGCGCATCCCGTTGATCGCCGATAATTCGTCACGCACGATACAGACGATTTCTGAAGGTGCACTGGCCCACTTTGAGGCGACGGAGAATCTGGAATTCTGGTCAATGTGGCGTAAGCGCGCGTTCTATTATGTCGACTCTGCCACGGGCGTGCGTGATGAAGGCGTGATTAACAGCACAACAGGGAAATACCATCCCCATCGGAGCCGCGGCTATCTGGTGGGATCCTGGCACGATGCTTCTTCGCGGTATTCACTGGGTGCCTCCTATCAACAAGATGTATCGACTCAGGTGCAAAGCATCGTCGAAAAAACCTATGCCTTTGCTGACGATCGCGCACTCAAATGGGAGCTGATGGGTTTTTATGGTCAGGTTGAGGGGATGAGTAAGCCTCTCAGTTATCACCACGAGACGGCGTTGATTTCCGGGCGATTAACCTATTCGTTTGCGAATGCCCGGTTATTTGGTGCCGTGGGTAAGCTTACCCATGATATTGATGGTCGCATTATCTATACGGATATTGGCTATCCCGACTCGCTGAGTATTAATCGCAATAAAGAAGGCATGCTGTCTGTTCAGCTTGGCGGGCAATATTTCTTCACCCCGAACGTCGTCGTTATGCTGGGCCCGATTCTTACCCACGGTTATGAAGACAAACAGCGTCACACCAGAATCAACGGAGTGGGCCTGATGGGCGCGATCCTGTACAACGTCGCAGAGGGCCCGTTTAAAGGCCTGAACATGTATATTGCCGCCGACAGAGCCAGGGAGAAGCGCCCCGGTAGCTCACTGGGTGACCGGCTCAATTACTGGGATGTGAAAGCCGGTATGCAATATGACTTCATGCTGAAGTAACAAATCATCAGATGAAGTAGTCTGTATGTTTCCAAAGTGGCATCTCTTGATGCCGCTTTTAATTATTCTCGCAATTTATTGTTAAATAAAGAATAAAACAGCGTGCCAACGCGTCAGCCTGCTTATCTTAACGTGCGCTGAACCCTGTTATCCCGATCGTGAGGTGGTAAAATTTTTGCCGCAACGGTATCTGACGGGAGCATCACTATGAGATCTGTCTCTCAGCAACGTCCTTATCAGCAAGTCGCCGCAAAAATCCGGCAGCGCATTGTGGAAACGCCCTATCGCCCGGGCGGGCGCCTGCCACCCGAGCGTGAAATGGCTGGCATGCTTAACGTCAGCCGCACCGTCGTTCGCGAGGCGCTCATTATGCTGGAAATCGAAGGGCTGATCGAAGTCAGACGGGGAGCCGGTATTTACGTCACAGCGCACAACTCTCGATGCCGTATTAGTGAGGCAAATCCCTCCTTTCACAACGATGCCGGCCCGTTTGAGCAGCTTCAGGCGCGACAGTTGCTGGAAAGCAATATCGCGGAGTTTGCCGCCCTGCAGGCGACACGGGCGGACATCATCAAAATGCGTCAGGCTTTGCTGCTGGAAGAACGCGAGCTGACCTCGTGTTCGCTAGGAAACCCGGAAAAAGGTGATATGCACTTTCATCTGGCCATCGCTGAAGCCACGCATAACAGTATGCTGGTCGACGTATTTCGCCAGTCATGGCAGTGGCGCGAAAACAACCCTATGTGGATTCAGCTGCACAGTCATCTTGGCGATACCCAATACCGTAAAGCGTGGCTGGTCGATCACCGGCAAATTCTTGCCGCGCTGATCAAAAAAGATGCCCGCGCCGCTAAGCTGGCTATGTGGCAGCATCTGGAAAATGTGAAGCAGCGTTTACTGGAATTTTCCAACGTGGACGATCTCGACTTTGATGGTTATCTGTTTGACTCCTGGCCGCTGGCAAAGAGTGACGGCTGAAGCGGTTCCCGTTCCTGGTCGGGATGCTCTGGGGTTTTATAACGTGGTGCAAGCCTGCTGCCATAGCGCACACAGAAGCGCTGGGCGGGCTGCCAGGCAATAACATCCTCAATATGCCCCTGCGCAATGCGCCGCTGCTGGGCGCGCCACCAGCCCGCGTCAAAAATTTCGGGATGCCGTTGCTGGAGCAGCGCACCGACTTTCGGCTCACTGCACAGGGCATAACGAAAGGTTTCAGGAAAAACATCATCTGGCCCAACGCTGTACCAGGGCTCGGCGCTTAACTCGTCCTCCTCGTAACGCGCCGCAGGCACGTCACGGAAATGGAGTTCCTGCATCGGGCGAATCTCATCGTAGTCATAAAACACCACGCGTCCATGACGGGTGATGCCAAAATTTTTAAACAGCATATCACCGGGAAAGATATTGGCGGCAGCCAGTTGTTTGATCGCGTTGCCATATTCTTCAATGGCCTGAGCACGTTGGCTGTCGCTGGCCTCAGCCAGAAAAAGGTTAAGCGGCTGCATACGACGTTCCAGCCACAGATGACTGATGATCAGGCGATCGCCTTCAATACGCATTTTTCCGGCAATCGTATTCTGGAACGCCACCAGCAGTGCCGGCGTAATGCGTGCGAGCGGCAGCGCAAACTGTTCAAAGGCCTGCGTGTCAGCCATGCGTCCCACACGGTCATGTTCTTTAACCTGCTGATAGCAGGCCCTTACCTGCTCTTCCGTGACCTCTTTTTGCGGAGCAAAGCGATCTTTGATGACTTTGAACACCCGATCAAAGCCCGGCAGCGTAAAGACCAGCATCACCATGCCAGGGATGCCTGGCGCAATCTCAAAGGCGGCATCCGTTTGCTCCAGCGCCTGCAGATATTCCCGGTAGCTTTCCGTTTTGCCATGTTTCTGGCAGCCGATGGCCATATAACGTTCTGCCAGCGTTTTACCCGGTAAGACAGGCTTCAGCCATGCGACCAGCGCGCCGGGTAATGGGGCATAAACCATGAAGTACGCGCGGGCAAAGCCGAACACGATGCTGGCCTCGTTCACATCCGTCAGGCAGGTATCGATCCACAATTCATCTTGCTCGCTGCGCTGAACCGGCAACAGGCATGGCAGGATAGCGTCGGGCAGATGCAGGCGAGCCACTATCCAGGCGGTTTTGTTGCGGTAAAACAGCTCACAACAGACGTCCAGCCAGCCCTGTGCCAGTTGCGCGGAAGAGAACGCCTCATGCAAATGGCGTACAATCCAGGCTTCATCGCGCGCCTGATCCTGCCAGGGCAGCGTCAAAGGCACATCGCGTAGCACCTCATGCAGCAGTGTTTGCCAGCCCCGATCGGGCCGATAGGTTCGCGCCAGTGGACGCGAAACCTGACGTTGTGGCGCAGGCGGTTGCGAGCTGAAGATAAATAACCGCTCCGGCTGTAATGCATGGTGACCATGCAGCCGGCAGTAAACGGAATTGAAAAAGCTTTCAGCAATTTCATAACGCGGATAACCGGGTAACAGGGTTTCATAGTGGTTTTTGATCTTCAGCCAAAAAGCATCGTCCCAGTGCGCCGCCCCGTTCAGTGCGCGCAGTTGATCGGCAACCAGCGCCACATGGTGGTCATAAAGATGAATTCGTGCCTTCATAGCCTGCTGTACGGCCAGCCACTCAGCCTGTTCAAAACGCTGCTGAGCACCCGCCGTAATATCAAGAAAACGGCCATACTGCGCATCGAAGCCCTGCAGAATGGTGTGCGCGATTAGGGATTCACGTGGCGGCATAATCCACTCCTGAAAAAGCCCGCCCACCGTTACCGGGCGGGAAAGACACAGACTTCACTCAAAACTGATGCTCTTCGGTCGATCCGGTCAGCGCCGTAACTGAGGACTGACCACCCTGAATAATCGTGGTGACCTGATCGAAATAGCCGGTGCCCACTTCCTGCTGATGCGAGGAAAAACTGTACCCCCGCTCCCGGGCAGCGAACTCTGGTTGCTGGACTTTTTCAACATAGTGACGCATGCCTTCGCCCTGAGCATAAGCCTGTGCCAGGTCGAACATGTTGAACCACATGCTGTGAATACCGGCCAGGGTAATGAACTGGAAGCGATAGCCCATCTCACTGAGCGCCTGCTGAAAGGCCGCGATGGTGCTGTCGTCGAGGTTCTTTTTCCAGTTAAACGAAGGCGAACAGTTGTAAGCCAGCAGTTTACCGGGAAAGCGGGCATGGATGGCTTCGGCGAAGCGCTGCGCCATCGCCAGGTCGGGCGTCGACGTTTCACACCACAGCACGTCAGCATAAGGCGCATAAGCCAGACCGCGGCTGATAGCCTGCTCGATGCCGGCATGAGTGCGGTAGAAGCCTTCCGCGGTACGATCGCCACGGATAAACGGACGGTCATAGTCATCGCAGTCAGAGGTGATCAGGTCAGCGGCATCGGCATCCGTTCGCGCCAGCAGAATGGTGGGAACACCCATCACATCGGCGGCCAGGCGTGCAGCAACCAGTTTCTGTACGGCCTCCTGGGTAGGCACAAGTACCTTGCCTCCCATGTGGCCGCATTTCTTCACGGCCGCAAGTTGATCTTCAAAGTGGACCGCTGCTGCCCCTGCGCTGATCATCGCCTTCATCAGTTCAAAGGCATTCAGCACGCCACCAAAACCCGCTTCGGCATCCGCCACGATGGGCAGAAAATAGTCGATAAAGCGGCTGTCGCCCGGTTCAATGCCGTTGGCCCATTGAATCTGATCGGCACGTTGAAAGGTCTGATTAATCCGGGTGACAACCTCAGGCACCGAGTTCACCGGATACAGCGACTGATCGGGATACATTTGCCCCGCCAGATTGGCATCGGCGGCTACCTGCCAGCCAGAGAGGTATATGGCTTCTATTCCGGCTTTGGCCTGCTGCAATGCCTGACCGCCGGTTAAAGCGCCGAGGCTATTGACGTAACCTTTGCGCGCGCTGCCATTAAGTAATGACCAGAGTTTACCGGCACCCCGCTCGGCCAGCGTACAGGCTGGCAGAACTGAACCGCGCAGCGAGATAACATCTTGTGCGCTGTAAGGGCGGGTAATTCCCTGCCAGCGTGCTTCCTGCCAGTCTTGTTCGAGTTGCTGAATCTGTTGTGTACGTGTCATGGCAACCACTCCTTATGTCAGGGAAGCAGGCGATAGCCCGGCAGAGTAAGAAAAGGAACCAGTTCGTTTTCGGTAGTGATTTGCGCCATTAATCGCGCTGCTTCCTCATAACGACCTGAACTGAACGTCTTATCACCCAGATTCATCTGCAGCGTGTGCAACTCATCGTTGAGCAACTGCTGAAACAGCGACGCCGTGACCTGCTGCCCATCGCGCAGGGTTTTCTTGTGATGGATCCATTGCCAGATAGAGGTACGGGCGATTTCGGCGGTGGCGGCATCTTCCATCAGGCCGTCAATAGGAACGCAGCCGTTGCCGCTAATCCAGGCTTCGAGGTATTGCAATGCCACACGGATATTGGCGCGCATCCCTGCTTCCGTTCGATCGCCTTCGCAGGGCGCCAGAAGCTGTTCGGCCTGCACCGGAGCGTCTTCGTGGCGCAGAACATGAAGCTGATTGGGGTGATCGCCCAGCGCCTGGTTAAACACCGCCATTGCGGTATCGGCCAGGCCTGGATGTGCGATCCAGGTGCCATCATGTCCGTTACTGGCTTCGCGCTGCTTGTCTTCCCTGACGCGCTGCAACACCCACTGATTACGTGCGCTGTCTTTACTTGGAATAAGCGCTGACATACCGCCCATAGCAAAGGCACCGCGGCGATGACACGTTTTAACCAGCAACCGCGAGTAAGCATCCAGAAAAGGCTGAGCCATGGTCACGGACTGACGATCAGGGAGAACCCGATCTTCATGTTCCCGTAATGTTTTGATGTAGCTGAAAATGTAATCCCAGCGCCCGCAGTTCAGGCCTACGATATGATCGCGCAGATTCCACAGAATCTCGTCCATCTGAAACACGGCGGGCAGCGTTTCAATTAAGACTGTGGCTTTAATTGTGCCTCGCGGCAGATCAAAACGATCCTCAGCGAAGCTAAAGATCTCTCGCCACCAGGCCGCTTCCTGCCAGCTTTCCGTTTTAGGCAGATAAAAATAGGGACCGCTACCTTTCGCCAGGAGATTCGTGACGTTATGAAAAAAGTAGAGTGCAAAATCAAACAGTCCGCCAGGAATGGCATTGCCCTGCCAGCTGACATGTTTCTCTGACAGATGCAGTCCGCGTACCCGACACATCAGGACAGCCGGATCGGCGCGAAGCTGGTAGATCTTGCCTGTCTCGCTGGTATGAGACAATGTGCCAGCCACGGCTTCACGCAGGGTTTGCTGCCCTTCCATCAGCTTTTCCCAGGTCGGTGCCAGGGAATCCTCAAAGTCAGCCATAAATACTTTCACGTTCGCATTCAGGGCATTAATCACCATTTTGCGATCAGGCGGTCCGGTAATCTCCACGCGACGATCCCGTAAATCCGAGGGAATACCGCGAATCGTCCATTCTCGCTCTCTGATGGAAGCCGTTTCCATTTCGAAATCAGGTAACAACCCGGCATCGTACTTTTCTTGTCGTGCCTGTCGCGCCGCTAATAACGTATCGCGTTGGGGGGCAAAACGGATAACCAGATCCTGTAAAAACGCGACGGCCTCTTCAGTAAGAAGCTGTTTTTCAAGATGATAAAAGGGCTTCTGGAAGTGTAATTCGTGGGTAATAACTGAGTCTGTCATGCTTGCTCTCTCCTGTTTACAGGCAGATCAACATGGTCGATCCACAAAAAGGGTGATTAGTGAGCTACAGGATCAGAGCATATGTATTTTAAATGTAAAATCAAAAACTATTTCCATTTTAATTAAATATTATATTTATAGCATTGAAATTTATGATTTTATTTTTACTTTCCTTTAGGTAATGCCTTTCAAAGCTTTTTAAGGACGAAAAAAAACCGTGTTGCCAGCCAGCTAACACGGTTCAGTTGTAATGAAAGTGCGCTTATTCCAGCGTCGGATTCATATGGCGCAGATCAAACGGCGTAATTTGATAGACGTAATAGTTCAGCCAGTTTGAAAACAACAGGTTTCCATGGCTACGCCATGTGGCGCGTGGATGACGCTGCGGATCATCGTGGGGGAAGTAATTGTACGGCACGTCAGGGTTCAGCCCTGCGTCATAGTCGCGCTGAAACTCTCCCGCCAGTGTTAACGCATCATATTCCGGGTGACCCGTAACGAACACCAGCCTCTTGTCCTTGCTTGCCATCAGGTAGGCACCGGTTTGTTCCGATTCAGCAAATAATTCCAGATCGGTGTAATCGGTGATCAGCTGAGTGGGGAAATCCGCATAACGCGAATGCGGAGCGAGAAAATTATCATCGAATCCCCGCGTCAGTAAGGCATGGGGATGGAGAATCTGATGTTCAAATACGCCTGCAAGTTTCGTCTGTCGGGTTTGTTTAGGAATACCATACAAAATATTCAGTGCTGCCTGTACAGCCCAACAGACAAACAGGGTCGAGGTAACATGATCTTTCGCCCACGCCAGCACCTGCTGTATCTGGGGCCAGTAGGCGACATCGTTAAATTCAACCAGGCCCAGCGGCGCACCTGTAACAATTAAGCCATCATAGTTATCGTGCTGGATGTCCTCAAAGTTACGGTAGAAATTATTAAGGTGATCGCTGGGTGTGTTACGCGATTCACGGCTGTCGATACGCAGCAACTGGACATCAATCTGCAAAGGTGAGTTAGAGAGCAAGCGCAGGAACTGGTTTTCGGTCTCAATCTTTTTAGGCATCAGATTAAGTACCAGAACTTTAAGTGGGCGGATCTCCTGAACACTGGCGCGCGACGACGTCATCACGAAGACATTTTCGTTACGTAAAAAATTCACTGCCGGTAATTCATCGGGAACCCTGATTGGCATGACTTAATCACCTCTTGTAACCATATATACGTTTAGACATCCAGACAGCCAAAGATAACGGCTCTTTTGCTAAATGTCGAGTCTGCATATCGACAGGTGAAAAAGTTTCAAGGCACTGTTACAGCCCGCACTGGTGGGTCAGAGACAGGCTTTACCTTGTGCGGGCTTTCTGAAACCATACGGCGGCAAAAAACCGTAACGCCGCAAAATACGCTGTGCCTCATCAGTATGGAGGAAGGCGGCAAGCGGCATGGCGGAGGGTGAAAGAGTGGCCCAGCCGTATTGCGCCCGTACGTTGTAAGCAGGGGGAATATTAAGCACCAGAAGGGACTGGTGATGCTTCAGGCGGAGCGCATAACTGGCATAGCCAATAAAGAGTTCAGCGTAGCCTTCATCAATGAGCCACTGGGCTGCCAGTCTGCCAACAGGAACAGGCAGACTGTCCGGGCCACCAACCAGGGCGTTTGCTTTGTTCCGGATTCGGCTGCCCTGACCGGGATATCGCTGCTCAATGTTTTCGAATAACTGCCACGTGTAATCCCCTGAGGGATCGTACAGGGGCGTTGAGGTTGCCAGCCGTAAATCATCACGTTGCAGTAATGACAGCCAGTCGTCTTCTGCAGAGACATCCTCCCGCCTGGCAGTCAGACACAGCCTGTTATCGATGAAATGACCGGTGTCCTCTGCCAGACCTTGTCGCGACAGGCTTGTGGGATGCTGCAGGTTGGCCGAAACAAACATGTCACCGACTTCACCCTGTTCGATGCGCTGACGCAGTAAACCAGCCGGGCCATAGTGTGTTTGTGTCGTTATGCCGTATTCCGCGCTGAACGCGGCAACCAGCACCGGCCACACATCGCGCAGACTACCGGCCGCCAGAATCTGGAGAGGTTTCATGATAGGCGGTCCGGTAAAAGCGGCGATACCAGCGGTCGGCCCGCTGCTGCATATCCACATCGCGAAATTTGTCAGGATAGAGTTTTTTCGCCATCCACAGTTCACCTAACCCTATGGCTTCTGGCATCGGATAGCCCCATGCCTTGGCATAGTCAGGCATCAACCAGACACGGTGATGTTTGACAGCATCAATGGTCTGCCAGAGCGGATCGTGCTGAATCGCCTGAACAACCTGCGGATAGCGGTTCTGCACAAAAATTACCTGCGGATTCCAGACCACCACCTGTTCCATGCTGACCTGCCTGAAACCCTGAATAGTCGATGCTGCCACGTTCAGTGCGCCAGCATGGGCCATCATCAGCCCCGTATATTTCCCGGCACCGTATGTCGTCAGACTGGGATTGGCCATATAGGCGCGTACACGCTGCTGTTCAGGGAGATCGTGGAGACGATCAGTCACCTCTTTACGCCCCGCAAAGGCTGCTGAGATGAGAGCTTTGGCCTGCTGCTGCCTGTTCACCACCTCACCTATCAGGGTGATGCCTTCCTTTATCCCGAGATCGTAGGCCTTATCTTCATTTTGCATACTGGGATTAATTTCGCCCTGCTGCCCGGCGTCATCGTGACGCAGTGAAATCGCCAGTACAGGAATGCCCAGTGCGGAGATCTGGTCAATCATCTCTTTCGGCGCATAGTTGGTGACGAATACCACCTGTGGATGCAGTGCAATTAGCTTTTCCAGATCAACATGGGTCAAATCACCCAGCATTGCTTTATGCGTCAGCTCAGGCACCAGCGTTGCGTAATTGTCCCCTAACTGCTGTTTCCAGTTAGCCAGTATCCCTACAATTTTATCTGTCGCATTTAACTGCACCAGAAGATTCAGCGTCTGGTGCTGAAGCACAACTACGCGATCAACCCGATCCGGGATTGTAACGTTACGACCAAGCTGATCGGTCACGATGCGGCTGGCGTAGCTGTTCCATGCGGTAAAGATAAGTAAGCCTGTAAAGACGAGGTGATTCGGTCTGATTTTCAATGAAGGTCCCCTGTAGCGTAATGTATTTGATTATATAGCGATGCACCGCGACAAGGTAAACAGTGGATGCGCCTGTCGTTGTCACGGGTCTGAGTGGCAGGGATGACTGTCGGTGTCGTGGCATTTTCGATGCAGGACGCGCCTGACAGACAGCGCCAGCCCATTGGTTCGGTTTGCTGACCCTGAAATGCGCGTATGCCCTGACATCGCTCTGCATGCTGATATCCACTTAAGAGGGCATGTTTTTAGCTGAGACAAACTACAAAAGATGAGAATAAATCGGCAGGATTAGTGCGTACTCAGCAAATACGCTTTATCCTGGTGCATTTAACCTATTTACTTATGATTAGGGCCTGAAAATGTCAGTTCAAAATAACGTCCCCATTGTTGAAATATGTTATTTCCGTATTAAATCCCTACACAGTTAACCTGATGATATTCACTTTTACACACTGCAATTAATCTTATCAGCTTGATATTAATTAGAGCACACGACGTTAATTTTAGATCGCGTTCCTTTTGCTAATTTGATTTTAACGGAGCCAGACAGACTCCTTCATCAACCGGAATCAAGGGGTAATGTTATGAAAATCAATAAAGTATCATCAGCCGCTGCGGCTGTAGCATTGACACTGATGTCTTTTGGTTGTTTCGCCGCAGAAACGGTCTCTGCCACCTCGTTAACGCTGGATGGCGCGGTTTCTAAAATCGCCAGACAGGCTAAACAGCAGGGCGAGCATTTTAAAGTGATTAGTGCTGACACGAATAACTACGCACACGTCACCGCTGAATTATATAAATAATGTCAGTAAGTGAAATAAAAAGCCGGTTTTAAAACGCCTCCCGGCGCTTTAATTACCGGCTTTTCAAACTTTTTTATTCATATCTTACCGTGCCGACGTATATTTCCCTGCATTAACACGTAATTAAATCACCAGTATTTAGCCCCTGTACGTCCCATCTTTTCTTCCAGTAAAACGAATGCGCCCAAAGTCACGTTAAGCACAGACATAACCGTTTCTTGGATCACGGCAGGGGTGACGCGTTCGTTTGATTTACTGGTTTTGATATTGAAAGAGATCGGATGTCATAACGTCGGGATGATGGCAGGCTTACCCTGTTTCACGACATTATTTATATTCAGGAAAGGAGGCGGAAATACGTCATAAGCCATCGTTTCATCGCGTTGCTATAAACGGGATGAGAATGGGCTGACAGTCGACGGAGGGTTCCGGCATGATGGTTTCGCGCGCCCGGTCAGGCAGCAACAGAGATCTGTGAAGCCCGCAGAGGC